>JAIKWV010000005.1 GCA_024684435.1 Clostridiales bacterium | reverse complement strand
ACAAGACCTCTTTTGCCGCTATACGTTCTGTACCTGAAGTCGCCGCGACACCGGCAAGGATATCGCCGGACTTTTCCTCGTTCGCCTTTGCAAGGACTTCTTTTATTGAGTTGAAAGTGTATGTATGTCCGAGAATAGTACTTTTCAGTGCCAAAAAAACTCCTCCAAACTCATCCGAAAATCAATGTTTTTACTACAACCGGAATAACGAGCCCATCCATCATAGGCTTACCGAGATCAAGATAATCCGTGGGCTCAACTTTAACGCTGTCTATTGATATCAGGCTCCGGTCCCCGATCTGTGGCTTGATAAGCTGCCCGAGAGCCTTTGCCATATCGTACTCCACAAGAACAATAAGCGGCTCGCTTGTGGACAATACGGAACACAGGGCTTTTGATATGCATTGAGAAAGAAGCTTGACCTGCTCATAATCCGGGTTGGGTTTTCCTTTGACAGCAAGGACAAAACGCCCGGTATCGTTCTGCTTCATGAACCAGCGCGCCCGTTCCTCCAAAAATCCGCTGTCTCCCGCAAAGCACCGTTCTTCCTCATCCTCGCTCAGCTTGAATACCGGAACGTTCTTAATAGGAAATATGCCGTTGGTATAGGCTATCGTGCTGCCGGAAATTGTTGTGGTATAAGTTCCGGCTCCCACGACGGTAGCTCTTATGGTCTCTTGTGAATGAACGACTTTAAGCCGGGACATCAGGGAACTGCTGCGGATAGCGCCGCCGAGAATAACGCCGATATCGCCAAACTCAAAGGGATCATAATTTGTTTTATATACGCAATCCGCCACTCCGCCGGAAAAGCAGACACAGCGGACGGGTTTCTTGAGCTTAAGATCTGTACTGCCAGCGGTTTTTACGCTTTCAAGAAGGCTCTCCGGCTCTGCTAAACCGGCGGCCTGTCCCAAAAGCTCCGCCATTTTATCGCAGACAGCTTTGATGTCATCCTTGTTGGAACGCATACCCTGACGGATCTCGATCCCCAGACTTGCGGCGATCTTCTCCGCGCTGGGGCTTACGTATTCGATCCTGTAATCATCAGAAACACGGATCTGCCTGCCGCCTATGTCGTAGCAGCCCTTTGCAATAACTTCGCCGCAATCGAACACAACGATATTTGTAGTACCGCCGCCTATGTCAAAATTGATAACGGTGGTGGCGTTTTCCTCGGAATACTGCTGGGCGCCGCTACCCTTGCCGGCAATGACCGACTCAAGGTCGGGTCCCGCCGTGGCAACGACAAAGTCCCCGGAAAATCCGCTTAGCTTTTCCAGCACCATGGCGGCGTTTTCCTTGCGGGCGCTTTCACCGGTTATGATAACGGCTCCCGTATCCGTGGAACCGACAGCCATACCCGCTTTTGCGAATTCATCGCTGACGATCTTTTTGATGGCGTCGCCGTCGATCATGGTGCTGTCGATAAGCGGAGTTATATAAATATCGCTTTTATAAATAACTTCCTTCTTGGATATGGATATCCTCGGGATAGCGAAATACCCGGTGGAGTTCGCCATTGTCAGCTTGCTGAAAATTACCTGAGTGGTCGATGTGCCTATGTCAATACCGACACTTATGATATCGGAATCCATTTGCAGCATCACCTCTCTGTCTGCCGGTATAATATTACAAAAGTTCAAACTATCCCGATTAACTTCTTTCATTATAACAAATATATTTCAACTTAACAAGTAAAAAATAATAATCTGAATATTCAAGTTCAAAAGTGCGTTATATACTGATTTTATTAAGTTAAAAAGCAAATTTATACTGATTTTGACCTTTTGTACTTTGATTTGCGCATCTTTGCGCCTGTAAATTTTGTAAGTATTGACATATATTAAGAATATGTCTGATCTGCCGGTCATCAGCTGCTGCTCAATATGAAAAATTTCCCCTGGATCAAATATTTACTATATTTTTAAAATTTTTTCAAAAATAGTAACACTAAACTGTAATTTTGTGGTATTATATTAGATAACATAATTTCATTTGAAATAATAAGGGGTAATGATCTATGCTAACAGTAAAATCCGGCAACAATATTGAACGCGCCGCCCATCCGGAAGACGTGGGTGTTTCCTCCAAACAGATAGGCTGGTTTATTGATGATTTAAAAATCAGCGACATTGAAGTCCACAGCATAATGATAATCCGTCACAACAAAGTCGCATTTGAGGTATGGCATAAGCCCTATGCTCCGGAGATCCCCCACACCATGTATTCCGTTAGTAAGTCCATAACCTCCACCGCCATAGGCTTTGCCATTGATGAAGGTCTGCTCACATTGGACACCAAGCTTGTGGATATCTTCCCGGAATTCTGTCCCGAAGTACCGGATGAGCATCTTAACAAGATCAATATATTCCATCTGCTCACGATGACCGCAGGCAAGGACGTTCCACTTGTATCCGACAAAACCAAGAATCAGTGGATAAAGGATTTCTTTGAAGCCAAGCCTTACGCTGAGCCCGGCGTACAGTGGAGATACATAAGCGAAAATATGTACATCCTCTGCGCCATAATCCACCGCGTTACCGGTATGTCTGTCAGGGAATACCTTATGCCCAGATTGTTTGAGCCCCTGGGACTGACGGAACAGCCCTTCTGGGAAACAGACGGCAACGGCATCGAGGCAGGCGGCTGGGGCATATTCATGACTACGGAGACCCTTGCAAAATTCATGATGTGCTACCTCAACAAGGGCAAATATAACGGCAAGCAGATCATTCCTGAAAACTGGGCTGTCGAAGCCGTAAAGGCTCAGGTAGTCAACGACCAGTATTCCGAGATAGACAACACCTGCGGTTACGGCTATTGCTTCTGGAGAAATCATCTTGAAAACTCCTACAGAGCCGACGGTATGTTCTCACAGTTCGGTATGGTTTTTGAGGACTATGACGCGGTACTTGCCATAAACTGCAGCGAGATAGCAGAGCAGAAGGTTCGTGACTGCATCTGGCGCCACTTCCCGGATATCTTTATTGAGGAAAACTCCGAGCCCTACCCCGACAAGGAGTTTGTTGAAAGACACCTTGGCTTTGAACCTTTCAAGGAGCTTCCCGCAAAACCCAGAAGCGTATTCACGGAGAGAAAGCTTGAGGATCGCATCATAAAGATGAAAAAGCCGCCCATTCTGGACGACGTAGGCTTCCCCGTGAGCGTCATTCCCCTCCCAGTTTTCTATATGTCGGCGGACAAGGCGGGCAATATAGATTTCATAAGATTCAGGTTCGGCGACAAAACCTGTAAGTTCAGCTGGAGCGAGGGCGATGAAAGAAACACTGTGCTCTGCGGTATGGACGGCAAGGCACGCAAGTGCAAGATCAGGCTGGGCGGGATCGACTTCACCGTCACCTGCAGTGCGGCATGGGAAAACGAAAACACCCTGGACGTGTGGATCAGACCCCTTGAATCCATCTGTCAGCGCAGAATGAGATTTGTTATAAATGGCAACAAGGTCAAGATGTATCCCCGTTCCTCCCCTGATATGACCAGTATTTCAAATCACTTTGCAAGCGGTACAGACGAATGGTTCACAAATCCCATACTCATCAAAGCCTCCGCCTTTGCAATGAGCAAGCTCTATCTTATCATCGAACCCACTCACTTCGGAACTATCAAATAAAAATGATCGCGAGGTTTTTATAATGACAGCTGTAGCATATATACTTTACGCTGTTGCGCTTGTTATCCAGTTTATATTCGTCCCTAAATTTTTGAAAGAAGCCAGACCTGGCATAAGCTCGAAATCGAGGATGTACAAAATGATTTGTTCATCGGCATTTATCTGCACGGGACTGGCGTCCATGCAGATATCCGGTCACAGCGGCGCTTTTGCAAAATTTATTATGATAGCCCTTATTTTCTCATGGTTCGGAGACCTGTTCCTGCACATTGACGATTCGGCAAAGTTTTTTATCATAGGCGCCTTCAGTTTCCTTGTTGGGCACATTTTCTACATAACAGCCTACCACCATGCACAGAACAGTCTTTTGGGCAGCTCTCCTCTGTTTTCAAAGTCGGAAATAATAACCGTTGCGGTATTTCTTTTGATAGTAGCTTTGATCCTGTTTGGCGCGCTTAAGTTAAGACCCGGTATGCTCACGGCTCCTATTTCCATCTACGCTGTAGTACTCAGCGCGATGTTTATAAAAGCCGTGTTCCTGGGTATCGGTATACTGCGCGTTGATCCCGCAATAAAGAACGGAACAGCCGTAGCTGTATTGCTGATCTGCGGAGCCGCGCTGTTTGTGATATCAGACGCCACACTTGCTGTAATAACCTGCGATGAAAAGAGGAACACATTCAAGCTCAAGGTCGTAAACATAGCGACTTATTTTGCCGCTCAGGTATTACTGGCAAGCACCATCTTGTGCATAGAATAAGCGAGCTTCCCCTGAAAGGAACGTCAAGCCCATGTCCATGATCAAATGCGACAATATCTCATTATCTTATGAAAATAATATAGTACTGACCGATCTGTCATTTGAGGTAAACTCCGGTGATTATCTCTGCATTGTGGGAGAAAACGGCTCCGGAAAAAGCACACTTATAAAAGCGTTGCTTTCTCTCAAGGGTCTTTCCGGAGGCAAAATAACCTTCGGCGACGGGTTGAAGCAAAACGAAATAGGCTATTTGCCACAGCATTCCAGCGTACAAAAAGACTTTCCCGCCAACGTCTGGGAAGTGGTCATTTCCGGCTGTCTTAATTCTCACAGAGTAAATCCGTTTTATACGAAAAGCGACAAGACCCGCGCCTTAAATAACCTTGAAAAGCTGGGGATAGCAGAGTGTAAAAATCGCTTTTTCAGCGAGCTTTCCGGCGGTCAGCAGCAGCGCGTACTGCTTGCCCGCGCCCTGTGCGCCACCCACAAGCTTCTGCTTTTGGATGAACCTGTTGCCGGTCTTGACCCCATCGTTACCCAGGAGCTCTATCAGATATTCAAGCGCCTCAACGATGAAGGCATCACAATTATAATGGTCTCCCACGACCTGGAAAGCGCCGTATCTTATGCCTCCCACATCCTTCATCTGCATAACAAACCGCTTTTCTTCGGCAGGACTGAGGACTATATAAAGAGCGACGCCGGGAAAATATTTATGTACGGAAACAAAACAGAATAAACAAGCTTAACGCCTCCCTTGTTTTGAGGGAGGCGGAATTTTGTCGCTAAAGAGATAAGTATTGCTTTTTTCAATTCACAAAAAATCAAAAAAACACCCACAGTCTGCGGATAATTCCGAAAACTGTGGGTGTAATTTATGTGTTTTGGAGAATGTTAAATTTTACAGATCATATTGAACAGCTCCGCTGTTCGGGTTCAAACTCAGACGATCTCGTGATTCTGGTTAATTGTGGTCTTGAACATACCGGAATCGATAAGCGCCATAACGTCAAGATCATCTACTCCGTTGTCGCCGTCTGCGTCAGCCGCCAAAGCGTAAGTTTCGCCCAAATCACTGGACTCGATCCTGCCGTTTGCAAGCTGGCTGACTATGACCGCGTCGTTACCGTCTGCATAGCCGTCGCCGTCAACGTCGCCGAAGATAACCACTGTGTAGGTATCTATAACTTCATCGTTAAGAACAAGCTTTACAACAGTGCCTGTTCCCATAGCCTGGAAGCCTCTGCCGTTATCAAATACCTCGACAGTACCGGCGCCAACCTTTGTGATGTGTGAAAGAACTGTCATAAGTCCTTCTTCAAGACCGTAAGCAAGCTTTCTTGTGCTGTCTATGATCGCGTTCGTTGTTTCAACGCTTACGATAGCAGGCTTATAAACAAGTGCTTCAAGAGCTTCCTGAAGAGCTTCAACGAACTTGTCTATTGTGCTCTGCTCATTGCGATCATAATCCTTCGGCAGCTGAATAGCCTTATCCAGAACACTGAGCAAATCAGTCATACCGTCCTCAAAGTAACGTGTGCGTTCCTTATCCGAGGTCTTGAACTTTGCTGTAGCAAGGATATCATCAAATGCTTCATAGTCCGCAAGCGGCGCCCAGGGTTTAAGTCCCTTTACAGCGGAAATAACTTGTGAACGGGCTTCGGATATCATTGACTGAGTAACATTCTGGAAATTACCAATACCAAAAAGGATATCCTCATACAAGTCATTTGCGAAGGCATATGCTCTAGCAAATTCGTTCCAGGATCTTACGGAATACTGGCTCTGATCGAAATCAGATATATCGTAGATATTAAGGATCTCGTTCAACTTTGAGGCATTGAGAGCTGTTCTTCTTATCAGCTCATCATAGTAGTAATTCAATCTGTAGGAAGCATTTGTAATGTCACGGAGTGATATCGCATCGGGATTCTCCGCATACTTCTTGAGTATGGACTCAGCCTCTCTTCTTGCATCCATATAGTCATAGTACCTGTAAGCGGGTTTGAAGTCTTCTATACCAAAGAATACATAACCATCTTCATCATATTCCTGAGTTTGTGACTTGGGAACCTGCTGATCAAGATACCATCTGAGCTGCTCAGCTGTTACTGCAACGGTTCCTTCGGGAGCAGTAATATCAAACTGCTTCATGTTGACGATGTCCATCTTGGGAACAACGATGGGAAGAACAACAGTACAAATAGCCTCGATATAATCGGGAAGCTTTCCAAGAAGTCTTTCAGCAACTCCTCTTAAGGTGGAAGCTTCAAAGATAGCCTCAGCGTTGGGCAGGTTAAGAGGAATAACCTTTTCATTGCCGAACATACCGTTGACGATACGCGCCACAAAGTTGAGGATAACGTTCAGCACGGGCTTGTTAAGCTCACCGTTGGGATTCTTCTGGAATATTTCAAGCAGTGAATCAAAATCGAAGTCAAGGATAGCAAAGACTATTCTATTGATTATGATGTCATAGGTAAGGCTGTTTGCCGGATTGTTGGTATTGATAGCTGTAGGCAGCCAGTTTTTCTGGAAAATACCGTTAAGTAAGGGAGACTCTCCGAACAGGAGCTTGTCAAGCTTGCTCCATGCAGACTCCGATTGTTGTAGACCACCGGTATACAAAGCGCCTCCGAACTTGTTGAGCGCCCAGTTGACAATATGCTCAACCAATCCGTCAAATGAAAGGCCTTCCGGAATATTCATCTCTGTATTAGCGTTGAGATAATATGTGAGAAGAGCAGCAAGAGGTATCAGCGCACCGTCTGTGCTGGGATTGATAGCGTTAGAAGTGCTGACCTGAACATTGTAATTGATCTTGCTGAGATACTCAATATCCGGGAT
Organism: Clostridiales bacterium; assembly: GCA_024684435.1. Taxonomy (GTDB): domain Bacteria; phylum Bacillota; class Clostridia; order Oscillospirales; family Acutalibacteraceae; genus JAAZFZ01. Next base: position 195,244 of record JAIKWV010000005.1, on the reverse strand, counting down.
GATGTTTGCGCAGTAGCTGATGAGAACATATGTCGCAACTTCTCTCAGGCTCTGGACGCTGTCCGGAATAACGGTAAAGTCAAGCAGACCTATTGAAACCATCTTGCCGATGTATGAGAACTTCTCAGAGGTCGTCATAGCATCGACCTCTTCGTTCGTCTTGAGGGTAACGCCGTTCAGGTTGAGCAGGGGCATAAGGTTACATGCTATCGTAAGCAGTTCACCGATAGACTCATCAAAGGTACCCGCAAGGCTCAAGCCGTTCTCTGATCTTGTGATATATGTGTCAAGGAACGGTCCCATGATAAGATAATTAAGAGCATATTCGATCATGGGGATAGCCTGACCCTGAATATTGTCGGGCACTTCAACAAGACCCTTCAATAATGATTCAAGAGCGCCGCCGGACTCATTTCCGGACTCATCGCCTGATTCGCCGCTGGGCTCAGCAGGCTGCTCGGATTCGGGCTTTTTGAACAGGATGTTCCAGACTATGTCGAGATCACTCAAGCCATCGTAATATCCGTTCGGGTGCTGTTCGTTTACGACTATACCGAACTTCTCGATAAGAGTATCTCTCAGGCTCGGGATAACGATATCCGTGAGAGCCGCATTGATGGCGTTCCTCAGGAACTCATAGGCCGTGTTGTTGTTGACGTCTGTCTTGCCCGCCATGCTGGGAAGAAGACCGCTGAGTTGGTCAACGTCATCATACACCAGGAGATACTGAAGCTTCTTGTTCAGCATCTGATCCACGGTCATACCCGCAGGCATCTCGCCGTATTTATCCTTGTCGAACAAAGCTCCGTAAACGGCTTCTTTGATCTTCGCGGGGATATCGCCTGTGAGATCACTGAGCTTTATCCATCTCTGGAATGTACCAAGATCAAACGTACCGTCTATAGCCTTACCGACCAGAGTTTTGTTGGCCGCAAGGAACTTAAGCAGACCGTAGAAAACCTCAAGGTCAGTTCTGCCGTTAGTCGTCCTTCTGGGAGAATTTTTGAGCCAGTAATCGTCCAATTTCTCCACGTCGCCGCAATTGAAAACATCAGTTGCGAGGCTAACAACGTTGCTGTCGAGCACGTCAACGATTGAATCCATCGCATTGTCGATACTCGTCAAATCCAAATCAAGATCAATAAGTCCGCCTAAGTAATTGATATCATAAGTAAGATTTTTCTCGGCCAGCATAGCGTCGATCTTATCCAGAACCGCTGAACCACACTGATCCAAAGTAAGGAAAGGTCTGCCGAGAGTATCATACCCTCCGGGCTTATTATATGCGGTATAAGCCGCATTGACGCCCACAGACAGGCCTGAGACCAGCATGACAAAAGCCATCAGAATGCTGATTATCCTTGTCTGCTTTTTCATGATAAACACCTCCAAAATAATAAAACCTGTGTTTACTTGTACTGCCGTCATGAATAGACCGCAGTACACAATTTTACGAAAATATAACGATCGGTGCTTAAGAAATACATACACCCCGCCATACTTTCTTCAATAACATTATACTAATTCACATAATAAAGTCAATATATATATATAAAATAACTTAATTTCGTCGATTTACCCATATAAGCCGCACGATTATTAGTAAAATCGTTAAGGGAACTGAACACTTATAATTCTATTTTCAACTTTTCAAGTATATCCTCTTTGACGGTTTCCTTGAATCCGTTGAATATATCGTGACCGTAATAATTATGCTCATCCTTTTTGTGATGAGGATACCATACCTGGGCAAAGAAGGGATTGATCTTTGCCTCCTCGTCATAGTCCCAGGGCCAGGGAAGCTCTTTGGGGCACCAGTGTCCTCCTCTGAGCACAAGGTTCGGAGTCATCATAAACTCATTGCCCCTTGCGGAACGCCACTTGAGAGGCGTATACAGATCGCCCTTCACCATGCTGTCAGACAGACATTCACCGCCCCTGAACGCCGCGGCTTTTTTCATATCCTCAAGATCAAGCTCCTCGATGGGCTTGTTTTCGTCATAACCGTGGTCAAGAAGTTTGATCTCATCGGTAGGTCTTTCTATTTTGAAGGAATCCCACGTACCGATATTTTCCCAGTCCTCTTTAGTGCCGTAATAAGCGGATATCCTCTTTTGGTCATTAGTTTTGATCCAGTTCATGGTACCGAAGGTCTCCATCATGGTAAGACGCTTCATTCCGAGGATCTTTATCAACGTACCGGGGGCAAATTTAGCAAGCTTATAATATTTCGGCACGGTCTTGGACATCCTGTCAAAATATTCTTTGATCGGAACATTCGCTCTGAAATGCAGATACTCCTCCAACAGGTCGGAATCCGCATACCACTGACCGTGGAAATTTTGCAGAGTAAACCAGTTGCAGTTGAAGATTTTCTTAACATTACCTATTCCTATAGCATTGAGCAGCAGCTCTTCAAACTCAAAGTTAGTTATCCTGTACTCTTTACCGCTGCCGATGTTATAGAACCTGCGCCAGAACTCCTCCGGCACATCGTCCTCGCAGACATTGGCAAGCAGTCTGCCGGAATCCTCTATGGTCGCCCATTCCAGAACGCCGTTTATCGGAACATGGTACATGATCGGATCATAATTTTTCAGGATAGCGGGATATAATATCCCCGACTGACGGAGAGACACCCAGCGTTTTAGTCCCGACTCGGCAAAGTAATGCTCGGCTATTGTTTTGCTGATAGCGTAATGATCGTACACGCTGATCTTTATGGGGTCTCCTGTCCTTGCCCAGTGTATGGGAGCGTTCCTGTCCCCGGTCTGTGCCACAGTACCTATGTATACCACGGAAATATCGTCCGGATTCGGCTGAGCCTTTACCGCATTGACGATATTCTTCGCCGCCGTGGTGTTGGTCTTTATGGTCTTTATTGGAAAATAGTCCGCAGCGGGAGAAACCATGCCTCCCACATGCAGGACATAGTCCGCGCCGGTGACGCCCTTAAGCACATCGTCGTAATTTGTCAGATCGCCCCAGACTATCTTTACACAGGGATCGTTGGCGAACTCGGCAAATTTTGCTTTGTTTTTTTCGCTGCCTCTCAAAAGCAGTACTATGTTAAATTTTTCTTTTCTCGCATAAAGCTCTTTAAAACCCGCCCAGCCCATATTGCCTGAAGCGCCGGTTAGAAACACAGTTTTCTTTGCCATAAAATAATTCCTCCCACTACAAAAATATACACTTATAATTGTATAGTAACGGCGCGGAAATATCAAGAGTTATTTTCATTAAAAACAATTATATCCGTATATTTCCGGTGAAACAGGCAAAAGTTCGCCGTATATAATGCATAAAAATTTAAGTTTCTGCATTATATACGGCGGCACGTTACTTCACTATGCTCTTGTCAAGAATATTTTCTATATCGGCACAAAGCTCCCCGGCAATTTCCTGTTTATCAGCCTCCGCAATGACGTTTACAAGCTTTCCGCTCCTTGACGGAGTTATCAGCAAGCGCCCGTTCTCTTTTTTCAAAAGTAGCCCTTGCGCTATTTTTTCCGGACTTTCCGCCCTGTCGCCTATTATCTCGGACAGCTGTGAGGGCAGGACGTTCAGGATATAGCTTTTCTTTTCCACATAGAAATCCGGTATTTCTCTGAGCAATTCCTTTAACGTTTTTCTTTCCTCGTTCATTATCGACAGCGTCCTCACGGTCAGAAACAGACCGTCCCGCACCCAAAGCTGCTTTGCCGCAAGTCTTCTGGCGGCGGAATCGGAATTATCCGCAGGGCTGCTCAAGTACCGGAAGACCTTTCTTCCAAAAGCGGACGCAAGGGATTCCATAACGTATGGGGCATCAAAGGGCAGAGCTATATCGTTGCCGTTTTTCATCTCGTGACAACAGCATACTGCAAGCAGTTTTTCAAAGGGTATCAGAGTGCCATCCTCATCAAACGCCGCCGCGTCAGTGCCCGATTCGTTTATCTTAAAGCAAGGTCTGTCACTTTTACCGCAGTACAGCTTGAGCATGGCGTCCTTAAGGATCGACTTTATAAATTCATTGGAGCATTGAATATCCGCAGAAACGTTTCTCAGCTCATAGGGCGCCTGTCTCATCAGCTCCCTGCAGTACATCATCTTTATCCCGCTCATATCGGCAACGTCCCTCAGGTTCTCCTGTGAACAGCGGTTAAATTCTTTTTTTACGAGCCTCTTTTCAATTTCGCGCTCAAGATTTCTCGGGATAGTCAGACCGCCCTCGCTGCATACCTTGATCTCAGGAGTACCTGTTCCCTTTATGAATATCCCGGTTTCAAGCCCGCAGAATGAGGTCAGAAACGACAGCTGTGTCTCAAAACATTCGCCGAAGCTCCATATGTGCCCCCCCGCCGCCATTATTCCTGATATTATGGAGTACATTATCATCTTTGAAACGATGGTCCCGTCGCAGCCTATCCCCGCTCTTCTGCAGGATTTTATGCTGCCGACCGCCTCCCCTATTTCAGCGCAGATCTCCGGGGTCAGCTCCACGCCTCCGTCCCCACCTATACCGTGATCGCCGAATATATCGCCGCCGTTATGACCGTACTTTACATTCTCGTTTACGGTCATAAAGCTTTCGATATTCTTTTCCGGCCAGATAAGCTTACCGGGCTTTACCGAGGAACCGGCTCCGAGAGTTGAACCCGCTCCAAGCACACTGCCCTCGAACAGTGACGCTCCCCTCTTTGACGTTGAACCGGAACACATGATAGCTCCGGTGGCGGAAACGTTCCCCGCCGCATAGGAATTGGGCAGCATTACCGATGAACGTATCTTTGCTACGTCCCCGACAAAACAGCCGTCGTCTATGACTGCATAGGGACCAAGAACAGCGTCGTTCCCTATTTCCACCTGCTCCCCCAAATATACCGGAGGCTCTATTTTATAATTGCCGGCGGGGAGCTTATCCTTGCAGAAAATATTTCCGGAGACTGATCTTAAACCGCACTTTATCCTGCCGTCAAGCATATCCCGCTGACACTTGAGATACGCCTCAATATCGCCTATGTCGCACCAATAACCATCTGATTCACAGCAGAACAACGGCATTTTTCGTTCCAGCATTTTCGGGAAAAGATCCTTTGAAAAATCATATTTTTTATCCTTCGGGATCATTTCAAGACATTCGGGTCCGATTATATATATTCCCGTATTTGCAAGATTCACCGTCGCCTGTCCCCATGGAGGTTTTTCGGTAAAGCCCGTTATCCTGCCTGAAGCGTCGGTATGGATAAGGCCGTATTCTCTGGGGTCCTCTACCCTTGTTCCGATAAGCGTTGCCGCCGCGCCGTTCCTGTTGTGGAACCTCACTGCCCCAGCCAGATCAAAGTCGCACATTGCGTCGCCGCTTATAACTATAAACGGCTCTGAGGTACTGCCGCTTAAGGCAAATCTCACTCCCCCCGCCGTACCCATGGGGGTCTCCTCTGTAACAAAGTTAAGATTCAGACTTCTGTATTTTCCCTCGCTGTATTTTTCATAGATGACCTCCGGTAAATAGCCCAGTGAAACATCAACATCTTCAACCCCGTTTTTTATGAGCAGGTCAAAAATATATTCGATCACCGGTCTGCCGCAAAGTCTTGCCATGGGCTTGGGGATATCGCAGGTCAGGGGTCTGAGCCTGCTTCCCTCGCCTCCCGCCATTATTACCGCCCTCATATGCTACACTCCAATTTATTACTGTATAACATATTATTTGCAGTCAATGTCCGATATAAACAAATTCTAAATAAAAAAACGACAGCACCCTTCGATGCCGTCGTTCAATATTTAAGTTTTATTATTTAAAAAACTCTTTTATTATGTCGTCCGCCTTCGTATTATCCGGGCTGACGCTGACCACAACGTAAAGACCCTTTTGATATACAATGGCATTGTTTAACTTTGGGATCTCTTCCGGGACATAATCCGTATAGAGCTCTATCTGATCCGCTATTCTCTGCTTTGCCGCATCACAGATCCTTTCAGCCGCTTCTGCAGAGGTTGCCGTAAACGCGGCTACTTCCTCCGCTGAGGCTGATCCGGAGCTGTACATCACTACAGATGCAACATCATTTGCATCAACAAAATAGCTGTCAAGCGCAACTTCTTTTTCAACGGATTCCATGGGATATGTGTACTCGATCTCCGTTCTGAGACTTTCCGCTAAAACCGTCAGATCAAGGATCTCATCGTCATCCTTTGTCTCCTTGCCGCAGCAGGAAAAGACGGAAAGGCAAACTAAGATCAATAAAACGACAGATATGATTTTCTTCATAATGACACCTCAAGCAATTATTTCTTTGAAGTATGGGTCTCCAGATAATGGAACCAGATCTGACTGTATTTTCTGTTGGGATGGATCCCGTCTGCGGCGGCATCATTGGGTAAATATCCTTCTGAATTCGTCATTACCGATGCCACATCCAGATAATTGACACCCTTTTCATCCGCCATTTTGAGAATATAACCGTTCAGACGGTCTATGTTCGCCTTGGTAGTGCCGTTTTTGGAATTCTGTGAAACTTTCTTTGTTACGGGAGGAATGGACTGTACATAGATCACAGCCTTGGGATTCATGGCTCTGATATCATCGATCAATGCGCTGTACAGTTTTATAAAGCCCTCCGGCGAAGGCCATCCGCATTCGTTTGTGCCGAACATAAGATAGACCTTTTTGAAGTTCTTGTTCTTTTTGAGCGCGTCAAAGGGAGACATTTTCTGCCCATTATATGTAGCGACCTTTCTGGTCCTTACCGTACTGACGGAAAGACTTACATAGGAATAGTTCACACTTGAAGGCAGACCGTTATATATCACACAGTCACGCTGACGGGAATCGCCCAAAAATACGGCATCGTTAAAATAGCTCTTATCGACCGCTCTGCTTTCCCTGACAAGGGATTTGTGGAAGCCCTTTACTGTGCTGATGCTCTTAACAGGGGCAGGCGCATCCGTCGGAGCTTCAGTGGTTGGAGCGGCTGTCGTCGGTGCAGCAGTAGTAGGCGCATCCGTTGCCGGAATATCCGTTGTCGGAACATCTGTAGTCAAAGGTTCTGTGCCGGTCTCCGTAACAGGCGCGGAAGGCGCGGCGCCGGCAGTTGTCAGATCGGCTGAACCTGAGATCCGGGCTTGTGTTGTTTCCGGCTCCGCAGCAGTCGTTTCAGCCGTTGTCTGTACTGCGGTTTCCCCCGTTGCTTCTGTTTGTGGCTCCTCTGTTGCATCGACAGTGGTCTTTTCCACCGCTATTTCCATAACGGACGAACCTTTTGAGACGGATGTGACCGTATTGATACTTTTGGGTCTGCTCGTTTTTGTTAAAAGTTTTGCGGAAACGCCCGACACCAAAAATACCGCCACAAAAATCGCCGAAAAAATATATAATTTCTTTTGTCTTTCAAATTTGCGCCTGCGATGTGCGCGCTTGTCAATCCCTGACATTTTTAATTCACTTACCTTATATTTTGAGCCTGCTCGGCTTTTATCTGCAAATTGGGGTTGCCTACACACTTTATCACAAATCATACGTTATATTGTTCTTTTTTAGAATTATAGCAAAATTTTATTAAAATTTACAAATTACTGAAAATATTATCTGTCATTAAGCTACAGAATAATGCAGATAAGTCCGCTGCACCCCTCGTTTATCACTTTTTCGAGAGTCTCCTGAAGCTTGAGTCTTGCCCCTCCCGGCATTCTGTAAAGCTTATTTCTTAGCCCCTCGTTTACCAGCTCGTTCAGCGATTTTCCAAAGATATTTGAATCCCATATCTTTGACGGATTTTCTTCAAATTCCTTGAGCAGATATGTTACCAGCTCCTCAGACTGAGACTCCGAGCCTACTATAGGCGCCACCTCTGTGGTGATATCCGCTTTCATTATGTGGAGCGAGGGTGCTGAGGCTCTCAGGCGCACTCCGTATCTTCCCCCCTGCCTCATTATTTCAGGCTCCTCAAGACTCAGTTCATCAATGGTTGGCATAACTATGCCGTAGCCTGTGGCCTCCACCTCATCAAGGGCATTGCGCAGTCTGTCGTATGCTTTTTTCGCCTGAGCAAGCTCGGTCAGCCTGTAAAGAAGTCCCTGCTCACCCTCGATCTCCAGACCTGTACGTTCCGCAAGGATCTTGTAGAATAGGTCGTGATCCACAGACGCCTCCACCCTTGCCCCTCCGTCGGCAAGGTTCATATCCGTTACTCCCGCTGATTCGATATATTCGCTGTCCCCGAGAAGCTGTGCAAATCCATACACGTCTCTCACACGGTTGAGCTTTTCTGCTGAGGAATGAATGGCGGAATATATAGATTTCCTCAACCAATGATCACGGTCAAGCGTAACTATCCAGTCCGGAAGATCAACGGAGACCTCTTTTACGGGAAACTCAAAAAGTATCTTTGAAAGTATCAGCTTTATCTCTTCCTCGGTCAATTCCATGCAGTTGACCGGCAGTACCGGAACACCGTATTTTTCGGAAAGCAAGTCGGCTGTGCTGATCGTATCCGGGTCATTGGGAAGCGTGCTGTTAAGCAAAACTATGAACGGCTTGTTGAGCTCCTTGAGCTCGGTGATGACCCGTTCCTCCGCCTCCTCATATTCCTCTCGTGGGATCTCGCTTATGGAGCCGTCTGTGGTTATCACAAGTCCTATTGTTGAATGCTCGCTTATGACCTTTTTGGTTCCTATCTCCGCCGCCATGTTGAAGGGTATTTCATTATCATACCAGGGTGTTTTTACCATTCTCGGCTGGTTGTTTTCAATATATCCGAGAGAGCTGGGTACGATATATCCCACGCAGTCTATCATCCTGACCTTTAGTCGGGCGTTGTCAGGCAGCTGTATTTCCGCGGCGTCCTCCGGGATGAATTTGGGCTCTGTGGTCATTATAGTGCGTCCGGTGGCGGACTGGGGCAGCTCATCCGTTGCCCTTCCTCTTTTGACCTCATCGTCGATATTCGGGATAACAAGAGTGTCCATGAACCGTTTTATAAATGTGGATTTTCCGGTTCTTACGGGACCTACGACGCCTATGTATATATCTCCCTGCGTCCTCTGTTCAATGTCTTTATAAATATTGCGTTCTTCCATAGCAGCCTCCTTATTAAACTCCGGGAATTATCAGCATACGGCTTTCCGGTATTTCATCGCCGATGAGATCGTTTTCCTGCATTATAGCCTCTGTTGTGGTATTGTATCTCCTTGCGATATCCCAGACTGCCTCCCCGCTTTCGGGAAAATAGATCGTAACGGCAGATCTTTGTCCGCACTTTGATCTTGACATATCCGGCTCTATCCCGGTCAGCACTTTTTTATTTGATGATGAAAACACCACCGCGTTTATAAGCATCTCTGCCCTGACGTCTATGCGCTTATCTGAATTCACCGAAGCCGTGCAGCCGGTCACCGTTATATCGGGATCGCATTTGATATTTGATACCGGCTCTCCCATGGGTCTGCGGTATTCGTAATCAAGCTGTTTTTGGGCGAAACCCGGTTTATTCTCACCGTCCGTAAAGAGAATATTCGCGGTCATGGAACCGCCGATAACAAGGTCACTGCCCTTGAGACTCACATTTGAAGTCACGTCCGTACACCATATATCGGTTACCTCATTTACCCCCGACCCGTTCAGATCAAGATTATCGGAAACAACATTTCTGTCGTTTATCCTAAGCTCCGGAGAAAGAAATTCCGTGCGTTTGTATTCGGCGGATATCTCACAGCAGGTGGAATATGCGTCGGTCACAAAGGTCAGCTCCTCAGTATCATACGCGGTTATTCCGGCGCAGATAAAGGCTGATATATCAAGCAGTGTGGGTTTCCCGTCGCTGTCCGTCTTTGGTGTGACCTTCAGCGCGCTGACATTGAGGGAGACTGAATTTTCGCTTTTATCGGTTATGCCCTCCGCCTCTATTATCTGACTTATTGGCATCGTGTGTTCGATACGCACAAGACTGCTGTCACCGTCGTCCGCGGAGTAAAGGACAGTTACGCCGAGTTCCCCCTTGACAAGCAGCTTGTTGCTGATAGCCTTGACGTCATCCGCAAGAGCAAAGGCTGTCGCCCTGACTATATTCAACACCGGCGGTTTATTGTCCGTTTCAATGACCTCGTCCATTGTAAAAGTTTTTGAGGACACGGAAACAAAATCGGCGCATTTTATTTCTTCGCATTTAAGCTGTATTCCCGCCCCCTCCGCGGACTCGATCATTTCCTCCCCCTTCTTTTCGTATGCCTTTACAATGAAGGTCATCATGCCGTGGGTATCCGTCCGGCGCTGACTGACTGCGCGGCAGTTGACATAGTCGGTTTTAGCCTTTATACAGACGGCGGAGCTGTCCGAAATCTCGTCGGACTCGATATATTTTGAAAAGGGATATTCCTGCTCATAGCAATGCACTTTGTTGTCATCGCTCACATAGATCATCCTCACCGCCGCAATGCCTTCAAATGTCAACCTGCCGCCTACCACCTGCGTTCCCGTAACAGCAGGAACAATATCGCATTTGAGTATTCTGGTCACGTCGGGACAATAGTCCGGCAGGGATATATCGCTGTCCACCGCCTGCTCTGTTCTTCCCTCAAAAACGGTCTGCGGGGTATTCAATTCCCGGGTACATAAATTAAATTCCATAGTCGCTCTCCTCAAATTCAATTCTTTATCGAATTTATATGCACACCATGTCCCTGATATGCAAAGGACGTGTTCACACACGGAACATCAATCCTATGTGAACACGCCGAAAGCAGATATTTTTCAACCGTCGCTATGTAAAATGTTTTCCTGCTGAAGATACTTTTCCTTTGTTGCCATGCCTCCCCTTATATGACGCTGAGCCTTGTTGACCTCTATCACCTCGCGCACGGCGTTGTACAGCTGAGGATTCAATTTTCTCAGGCGCTGTGAAACATCTATGTGCACAGTTGATTTAGATATACCGAATTTTTTTGCCGCGGAACGGACCGTAGCCTTGTTTTCCGCTATATATTTTCCCAACTCCACGGCTCTTTCTTCAACGATTCCCTTCAAAGCAGACCCTCCCGGAACAGTATTATTGTTCCATAATATGCCGCGGAAGTCTCATATATTACTCAGCCGTTGACTATCTGAGCCGACGTGTTGGGGACTATTCCCACTATTACCGTTTCAGCGATGCACATGCTTGTGTTTACCTTGATATTTGTTGTAAAGGAGGGAAGCATCACCGAAATATCAGCGTTTATTTTTACGACCATCCTGTGTATGGTCTGGTTTATCCCGGAGGAATCGAATTCGCTGGTTATATCTGTAACCACACTGCCGCAAAGTGATATCTTAGAGCTGATCTTCGGTCCCATGCCTGACCATAGATCACTGCCCAGCAAAGCTCCCGCGGGGACATATATCCTGCGTTCCTGTACGCTGTCTATCCTGTTCTTTATTTCGTTGCCCACTTTGCTCTTGAGCAGATTTATTTTAAGGGCGTCGGTCTTGACGGATGTCACCCTGCCGTTTTCATCCTTGTCCACTATTGCCAGCATATCGTAGGTGACTTTTTCGGCCGTTATAACGTCTATAACGGCGGAATTTATGGAGGACATGGCAAGATTCACAGCCGAATCCTCCGCCACGATTTTAATGAAGGGACGAAGCCGGATGTTTGCCGTGACGCAGAGAATTGATATAACGATAACTATAACGGTGAAAAGATATAAATATTTCACCCGGTTCGGATAATATCTTCTTATCCTTCTTCTCAAAAAAACACCGCCCCGCATGACAGCTGTACGTTACATTATATGCGGCAAGCGGAATATTTTGAATAGACGAGGACAGCTTTCAGCCGAGCAGTTCCGTGCGCAGTTTGGTGAGGATGACCTTTTCCCGTCTTGACACCTGTACCTGGGTCATGCCAAGACTCTGCGCCACAACGGTCTGAGTTTTGCCCCGGTAATACCTCATCTCGATTATTTTTCTGTCCCGTTCATCCAAAGCTGAAACCACCTCATTCAGAGCTATTTCCGTGGATATCTTATCCTCCGGCGGCGGTGTGGGAATATCCATTTGAGTGTTTCCGGATTCGTCACCCGAGGTCAGGGACACCGTAGGCATTGCCGCGATAAGCAGTTCGGCTGTTTCGGAAATATCCATTTCCAGTTTTTCGGCAAGCTCTCTGACGGTTGGCTCCTCTCCCAGTTCCGCCGTCAGCCGCTCCTTCTCCTGCATAACAAGCCTCGCTTTTTCCTTGAGCGCTCTGCCTACCTTGACGGACCCACCGTCACGGAATATCCTTTTTATCTCACCTAAAATAGCGGGGACCGCATAGGTGGAAAAGGAAAAACCTTTGCTCTCGTCAAAGCCGTCCACCGCCTTTATAAGACCCACACAGCCCGCCTGAAAAAGATCGTCGTATTCCACACCCCTGCCCCTGAATTTGTTGGCGCAGGAGTGTACAAGACCGAGATTGCTCTCAACTATGTCGTTTCTTTTCTGAGCGTCGTTCTTCATCTTGAAGCTATATTTTTCGTCATGGTAACGCAGGTCCCTTTGTTCACCGTCGATGTGACCTTCACCTTATCCATAAAGCTTTCCATTACCGCGAAGCCCAGACCAGAGCGCTCACCACCGAGGGTGGTAAAAAGCGGTTCCATGGCCTGCCTGACGTCAGCTATACCACAGCCCCTGTCCCGTATTTTTATCTTTACTGTTCCGCTGTCCGTCAGCTCCGCCGTTATGTAGATCAGCCCCACCGTTGATGGGTAAGCGTGGACAATACAGTTTGTGACCGCCTCGCTCACCGCTGTTTTGATATCCGCCAGTTCCTCCACTGTGGGATCAAGCTGAGCGGCAAACGCCGCGACAGCGGCCCTTGCGAACCCCTCATTGACCGAACGGCTTTCTATGACCAGCTTCATTTTGTTTGTTGTCTTCATTTATCAACTGCCTCCCTTACGGATATTTTTGCAAGACGTTCTATGCCCGACAATCTCATAACTCTGTAATATTGCTTTGATAAGTTTGCGACCTCGATCTTACCTCCGTAATTCTGTACCGTTCTGTACCTGCCCATGACCAGCCCTACCCCGGAGCTGTCCATGAATGTGACCCCTCCGAAATCCATTATCAACAGCTGAGGCTGTTGTTTTCGCACCGCCTGATCTATGATCTCCCTTATCACCGCGGAATTGTGGTGGTCTATCTCCCCCGTAAGCAAGGCGGTGATCTTCTTCGGTGTGGATGTTATTTGTACTGGCATTTTTGCTTCCTCCTTATTTTTGGACATAAAAAAATCCTCTACCATATGGTAAAGGATAATGTGTGAAAAATTTGTCAAACCGGGTAAGTTATCTGAATTTTTCAATAATATATTTTCTTACGTCTCCGGCAAGATAAAACGAACCGCAGATAACGAGCAGATCGTAGTCACTGGTCTCACTGCAAGCCATGTCCACAGCCTTGCGGGGATCATCCTCTGCTGTGCAGTTACCGCAATATTTAAGCGCTGTATTTTTCAGCTCCTCCGCCTGCTCTGACCGTGGATTGTCCGGACGTGTAGTTATTATCCTGCTGAAAAGGGGCGCGGTCTGCGACAGATATTTGTCCGTGTCTTTATCTTTCATCATACCGATAACGGCAAGTATCTTTTTGCCTTTGTAAAATTTTTGCAGAGTATTTTTCAGCGCCTCGGCACAGCCCTCGTTGTGTCCTCCGTCGATGAGCACAGCGGGATATTCTGATACAAGCTCCATCCTTGCGGGCATGACCGAACCGGATATTCCCGCGGGAATAAAGCTCTTGTCTATCCCCATATTCAAAGCGGTCTCGGCGGCTGTAACGGCGTTCATAACCATATGTCTGCCGATAAACGGAACGGTAAATTGCAGATCTCTGTACCTTACGTCGGTACCCCTTATTCCCTCGGAAATAATTTCCAGCTTGGTCAGATCCGGCACTATGAGCTTTTTCCCGTGATCTTCAGCCGTTTTCTTTATCACTTCCATTGCGCCCTCCGGCTGCTCCGGATATGATACGGCTATCCCGCTGTCTTTGATTATGCCGCATTTTTCAAAGGCTATTTTTTCAACAGTGTCGCCAAGTACGGCGGTGTGGTCAAGGGAAATGGATGTGATAACGCTTGCAAGAGGATTTTTGATTATATTGGTCGCGTCAAACCTGCCGCCAAGTCCCACCTCAAGCACCACCCGGTCACAGCCGCAGTTTTTGAAATACAGGAAAGCGGCGGCGGTTATGACCTCAAACTCCGTAGGCTGAAGTCCCTGACGGTTCATTTCCTCCGCCATGGGTTTTACCCGGGAAATAACATCAGCCAGATCCTTTTCGCTTATCATTTTTCCGTCCACCTGTATGCGTTCACGGAAATCTATAACATACGGCGAGGTATATAGACCCGTCCTGTACCCGGCAGCTGTCAATATTCCCGCAAGCATTGTGCTTGTTGAGCCTTTGCCGTTAGTTCCGGCGACGTGTACAAACTCAAGAGAGTCCTGCGGGTCTCCCAACATACTGCAAAGCCCTTCGATACGCTCAAGTCCGGGATTCATACCGAAAACCTGCAGGGAATGTATATATTCTACAGCCTGACTGCAATTCATAGCGGTCTCTCCGATCCGTAAAATAAATGGGCTGTATAAAGACTATACAGCCCTGTTGCTATTATTTAAGCTTTGACAAGCTTTCGTTGAGCATTGCGATCTTGTCGTTGAGCTTGGCGGCGGTCTCCTTCTGCGCGTTCACCACCGCTTCCGGCGCCTTGGCAAGGAACCCGGGATTGCTCAGCTTGCCGTTGACCTGAGCCAGCTGCTTCTGAACATTCTCAAGTTCTTTGTGGAGCCTCTTGCGTTCAGCCTCAAAATCCACCAGTTCGCCCATGGGAATAAATATCTTGGCGTCGCTTGTAACTATTGATACCGCTCCCTCAATGTGGAAGCTGTCGCCCACCTCGACCTCCGATGCGCTTGCAAGCTTCTGCATGATAACGGCAGATGCTTCAAACGTATCTTTATACTGTGTCTCGATGTAGAGCTTCGCCTTCTTTGAGGGGGGGACATTCATCTCCGCGCGGCGGTTACGGACCGCTTTGACCGCTGCCATAATGCGCTCCATCTCCGCTTCCTCGGCGGCAAAGTTGAGACTTTCATCGTATTTGCACCATTCGGAAGTCATTATGGTCTCACCGCTGTGAGGCAGGGTCTGCCAGATCTCTTCCGTAATGAAGGGCATGAAGGGATGAAGGAGCTTAAGAGTGTTGGACATAACGTAGATAAGCACCGACTTTGCCTGTTCTCTTGCCGCTCCGCCCTGCTGCAGACGAATCTTTGCAAGCTCTATATACCAGTCGCAGAAAACGTCCCATATGAAATCATAGAGCTTCTGAACAGCTATGCCGAGTTCAAACTTTTCAAGATTTTCAGTTATATCCACCGTCAGGCGGTTGAACAGACTGAGCACCCACTTGTCCTCAAGGGAAAGCTCGTCGGGAAGCTTCGGCTCAGTCTCCGTACCGTCGGTATTCATTAAAATGAATCTGGCGGCGTTCCACAGCTTGTTGGCAAAGTTGCGGCTTGCCTCCACCTTTTCGTTCATGAAGCGCATATCGTTTCCGGGGCTGTTGCCTGTGGCAAGGGTAAACCTCAGAGCGTCCGCTCCGTATTTATCGATAACCTCAAGGGGATCAATGCCGTTGCCCAGAGATTTTGACATCTTTCTGCCCAGAGAATCCCTGACGATACCGTGGATAAACACAGTGTCAAATGGCTGTTTTCCGGTGTGCTCGCAGGCTGAGAATATCATGCGGGCGACCCAGAAGAATATTATGTCGTAGCCGGTGACCAGCGTGCTTGTGGGATAGAAATGTTCAAGCTCCGGGGTCTTTTCCGGCCAGCCTAAGGTCGAGAAGGGCCACAGTGCTGAGGAGAACCACGTATCAAGGGTGTCGGGATCCTGGCGGAGCTTGCCGCCGCACTTGGGACATACCGTGGGTTCTTCCTTGCTGACCACTATCTCTCCGCAGTCGTCGCAGTACCATGCAGGAATACGGTGACCCCACCACAGCTGACGGGAGATACACCAGTCCTTGATGTTTTCCATCCAGTTGAAATATATCTTATCGAAACGCTCGGGAACAAACTTTACCGTACCGTTGCGGACTATATCTATCGCGGGCTTCGCAAGGGGCTCCATCTTAACGAACCACTGCTTTGAAATACGGGGCTCAACCACCGTATGACAGCGATAGCATGAGCCTACGTTGTGTTTGATGGGTTCGATCTTAATAAGGTAACCGCCCTCTTCAAGCTCCTTGACGATAGCCTTTCTGCATTCGGCGGCAGTCATACCCTCATACTTGCCGGCATTGGCGTTCATATGTCCGTCGTCCGTCATCACGTTGATAACGGGCAGATTGTGACGGACGCCCACCTCAAAGTCGTTGGGGTCATGGGCAGGTGTTATTTTAACAACGCCCGTACCGAAATCCATCTCAACGTATTTATCCGCCACAACAGGGATCTCTTTGTTGACAATGGGCAATATAACGTTCTTGCCCACGATATCTTTATATCTCTCATCATCGGGATGAACGGCTATTGCCGTATCGCCCAACATGGTCTCCGGTCTTGTGGTGGCAAGCTCAACGTAACCGCTGCCGTCCGCAAGTGGATACCTTATGTGCCAGAAGGAGCCTTCCTTTTCCTCGTGCTCCACCTCGGCGTCGGAAATAGAAGTCATGCAATGGGTACACCAGTTGATTATTCTTTCGCCTCTGTATATAAGACCCTTGTTGTAAAGATTTACAAATACCTCTTTAACTGCCTTGCTGCAGCCCTCGTCAAGGGTAAAACGTTCTCTGTCCCAGTCGCAGGATGAGCCCATTTTCTTGAGCTGTTCAACTATACGGCCGCCGTACTTTTCGCGCCATTTCCACGCACGTTCAAGGAATTTGTCTCTGCCGATCTCTTCCTTTGTGATACCTTCGGCCTTCATAGCCTCAACTATCTTTGCCTCGGTTGCTATTGAGGCGTGATCCGTTCCGGGAAGCCAGAGGGCGTCATAGCCCTGCATCCTGCGCCAACGGATAAGTATATCCTGTAAAGTATTGTCAAGAGCATGACCCATATGTAACTGACCGGTGATGTTGGGAGGCGGGATCACGATGGTGTATGGCTTTTTGTCCTGATGTATCTCCGCGTGGAAATATTTGCCGTCCAGCCAGAATTTATATATTCTGTCCTCCACATCCTTGGGATCATACTGCTTTGCGAGTTCTTTTGCCATTTTATAATAATCCTCCTAATTGTTTTCAAAATCAGTCGTCAAGGAAATCCTTGAGCTTTTTGCTTCTGCTGGGATGACGAAGCTTACGCAGAGCCTTCGCTTCTATCTGACGGATACGCTCACGGGTGACGTTGAATTCCTTGCCCACTTCCTCAAGGGTGTGGGGATGTCCGTCCTGAAGTCCGAATCTCAGCTCAAGCACCTTTTCCTCACGGGGGGTCAGGGTCTTGAGTACGTCGCTGAGCTGTTCCTTAAGCAGGAGCATGGAAGCCGAATCAGCCGGGGCGGGCGCGTCGTCGTCGGGAATGAAGTCGCCCAGAAGACTGTCCTCTTCCTCGCCTATAGGCGTTTCAAGGGAGACGGGTTCCTGCGCCACGCGGAGGATCTCACGTACCTTATCAACGGGCATATCGAGCCGCTCCGCTATCTCCTCGGCGGTGGGATCGCGGCCGTTTTCATGGAGCAGAAGACTGTTCGTCTTTTTAACTTTATTGATGGTTTCAACCATGTGTACAGGTATACGGATAGTTCTTGCCTGATCGGCAATAGCTCTTGTGATGGCCTGTCTTATCCACCATGTGGCATAAGTTGAAAACTTAAAGCCCTTAGTGTAGTCAAACTTATCGACAGCCTTGATAAGTCCAAGGTTGCCCTCCTGGATAAGGTCGAGGAACTGCATTCCCCTGCCGACGTAGCGCTTGGCTATGCTGACAACAAGACGAAGGTTCGCCTCCGCAAGACGCTTCTTTGCCTGGGCGTCGTCGTCCTTTATGCGTATGGCGAGCTCGATCTCCTCTTCGGGAGAAAGCAGAGCTACCTTGCCGATCTCCTTAAGGTAAACCTTGACAGGGTCGTCAACAATGAGATTCTTGTCGTCGGTTACCACGCCCAGCTCCGCCGCCTTGGGCATATCCATGTTGAAGGTCAGCGCGTCAAGATCAAGGTTTTCCAGATCATCGATGATCTCAATGTTCTGATTTTCAATGGTCTCGTAAAGCTTATCCAGCTCTTCAATATCGGTATCCATATCAACTATGACCGAATCGATCTCCTGAGTGGTAAGCTTTCCTGTAGCCTTGCCTCTTTCAAGCAACGCCTTGATGGGTGATTTCTTTTCTGTGTTTTCCATTTCTTTCTCCCTCATCCGCTTTATTTTAAGTATTGCCTTTTTTGAACAAATTAAGAAATTCCTCGTTGCTGAGCTCCGACAGTTTTACACCTGTCTTTTTATCGCTCTCCTGTTTTATGACATTTATGCAGTCATTGCACTCCGCAACGGTATAAGCTGTGCCCCTGCCCTGAAGGGAAAGCTTTGTCGCCCTGCTCATCTCGTCGTCCGAAAAATCCCCTGTAAGCAGCGGCAGATCAACGGATCTTTGCTCCGAGAGCCTGTTATAAATGACTGTAAAAATGTGCCGGTTAAAGTCTGTCACAAAGTCCTCGGGGCGGATGCTTTGGCTGATCTTTCCAAAAAATTCCGGACTGTTGAGCAGAATGGTTATAAGTCTTTCCTCCGCCTTGGCGGCTCTCAGATTGACGTTCCTTGCGGGATTGAGTCTGTCCCCCTCGCCGGAGCTTTCTCTTTTCAGTTCTCTGACCCGTTCCCGTTCTTTATACCTTTTCCTCTTTGACCGCAGTTCATTGACCTGTTGCTGTATGGCGTCTTTGCTTACGTTCATCTCCTCCGAGAGCTTTGAGATATAAATATCTCTTTCTATTGCTCCGTCAAGATCCGCCAACACCTTGACCGCCTCACGGAGAAATTCAAGCTTTCCGTTTGGTGTGGAAAGATCAAACTTTTCCCGCTGGGCAAGAAGCTTGTATTCGATATCATTCGACGCGCCCTCCAGTAAAGAAAGAAAACGCTCTCTGCCGTACTTGCGAAGGATCTCGTCAGGGTCCTTTCCGCCGGTAAGGTTGAGCACCCGTATTTTGATCCCTGTGCTTGATAATATCTCTATCGCCCGGTTTTTCGCCTTTATTCCCGCCTCGTCGGCGTCGTAAGCCAACACAACTTCATCAGCGTAGCGTGAAAGCAACTGAGCCTGCTCCCTTGTCAGTGCGGTGCCCAGACCTGCCACGGCGTTTTTGAATCCGTACTGATACAGAGCTATGGCGTCCATGTAGCCTTCTGTAAGGATAAGCTGTGTACTGCCTGTGTTTTTTGCAAAGTTAAGGGCGAAAATATCCCTGCCCTTTTTATAAACAAGTGTATCGGAAGTGTTGATATATTTCGGTTTTGAGTCGTCCAGCACCCTGCCGCCGAAGGCTACCACATTGCCTCGAAGATCGATTATCGGGGTCATGGCTCTGTTCCTGAATCTGTCGAAATATAATATCTTGCCGTTTTTTTCGCTCCTGCTCACAAGATTTGCCTCGTACAGTTCCTCGTTGGAAAAGCCCATGGAATTAAGATGTTTTTTTAAATCGTCCCAGGAATCGGGAGCGCAGCCCATGCCGAAATGAGTTATTGTTTTTAACGTAAGTCCCCTGCCCAGAAGGTATTGCAGTACCTTCTCGCCCCGGGGTTCCGAAAGTATGCTGTTATAAAACTTTGCCGCCTCACGGTTTGCCGACAGGATACGCATCCTGCGCTTTGAAAGGCTGTCGTCATAACCGTCCTCCGGCATTTGCATTCCCGCTCTTTGAGAAAGCGACTTTATAGCTTCTACATAATCGAGATTTTCTATTTTCTGAACAAAATTTATGGTACTGCCCGCCGCGCCGCATCCGAAGCAGTAAAAGGAATTCGTCTCCGGATAAACGGTAAAGGAAGGCGTTTTTTCGTTGTGGAACGGGCACAGACCCGTAAACACTCTGCCCCTCCGTCTGAGATTAACATACGGGGACACAACGGATTCAATATCAACAGTGTTCAACAGCCGCTGTATATATTCATCACTTATAGCCACCGTATCACCTCACAATATCAGTTGAGCCATGATTTGGGAACGAACAATTCATTGAACGTAGCCACCGCGAACCGGTCGGTCATACCGGCGATATAGTCGCAGGAAGCCCGTTCTTCCCCCTGATCCAAATAGATCTTTTTATATTCATCCGGAAGCTTGTCCGGGTTGGAAACAAAGTAGCGGAACAGCATCTGTATCATCTCAACAGCCTTGCTCTCCTCGCTTTTGCAGACAGGGTTGGTGTACACGTTGTCGAACATAAAAGTATGAAGCTTTCCGAATGCCTCGTCAACGTCCTGAGAAAGGATTATGCTGTCTCCGCTGTTCTCCACCGCGGAACATACAAGGGTGTTGATCCTCTCGGACTTTCTGTGTCCCAGCACCTGACATATGTCCTCCGGGATATCGTCTGACGTTAATATCCCCGCGTGCTGAGCGTCGTCAATGTCATGGTTTATATACGCTATACGGTCAGCCAGTCTGACTATCTGACCCTCAAGGGTCTTTGCGGGCTCGCCGCTTGTGTGCCGCTCAATTCCGTTCCTCACTTCAAAGGTAAGATTAAGCCCTCTGCCGTCGTTTTCAAGATGGTCCACCACCCTCAGGCTGTGGCTGTAATGTTTAAAGCCGAAGCTGCACACGCTGTCCAAAGCTCTTTCACCGGCATGACCGAAGGGCGTATGCCCGAGATCGTGCCCCAGGGCTATCGCCTCGGTAAGGTCCTCATTGAGCCGGAGTCCTCTTGCAATGACCCGGGCTATCTGAGAGACCTCAAGTGTGTGTGTGAGCCTTGTTCTGTAATAATCCCCCATAGGTGACAAGAACACCTGGGTCTTATGCTTGAGTCTGCGGAAGGATGTGGAATGGATTATTCTGTCTCTGTCCCGCTGAAACACAGTGCGCACGGGACACTCTTTTTCAGCATAAAGTCTGCCGAGACTTTTGTCTGAAAAAGCCGCCCGCTCTGAAAGAATAAGATGTTCCAGGCGACAGCTCTCCTCAGCAATGGAATTGCTCATCATTACACCACCCTTCGAAAAAATAGACCTCAATGAGTATATACGCAGTTTATGTCAAAAATCCTTTATATTTTTTTAAAATACAGGATATCAGCGGTTTATTGGCGCAAATTCTTCATTGATAAGCTCAGAGCTGAATTTGCCAAGGCTCAGATCAACAAGTTTAGCGTCAAACTGACCCCTCAGATCGAGAGGGATCCTCATCTTCACCGCAACTCCATCGGAAAACGCAGTGTCAAGTATTATTCCGCCGCTCTCCGGGATAAGGGAAGAAAGTCTGCCGTAGAAGTTATAGTCGCAGTCCACGGTAAGTATTGCGCATTTTGCCATCGTTATTATTCCGCCTGCGTCAACAGCGATCTTAGAGCCCTGAGAGTAAGCCCGGACAAGACCTCCCGCTCCAAGCATTATTCCTCCGAAATAGCGTGTGACCACCACAGCGCAGTCGGTAAGTCCTTCCTTTATAAGCACATTGAGGGTCGGCATGCCCGCCGTTCCCTGAGGCTCGCCGTCGTCGGAATATCTGCTTGATTGACCTTCACGCAGTACATAGGCGTAGACGTTGTGGGTGGCGTCCCAATACTTTGATTTTATTTCGTTGATAAAATCCACCGCCTGCTCCTGGGTAGTGACCGGGCATATATGACCGATAAAGCGGGAACGCTTAACGGTAAATTCGTCACTCGCCCGCTTTTCTATCGTCTTGTATTCGTCCATGAGACCTCACCTCGCCATGCCTGTTTTGAGAATTTTAAGTAACACGAAAAGAGCGACGTAATAAGCGTCGCTCTCCCATTTTTATAGAAGAATGTCCAGGAATAAGATCAACCGTTATCTGAAGTAAGATTGTAACGCTTCTTGAAACGATCAACACGTCCGCCTGTATCGACCAGCTTCTGCTTGCCTGTAAAGAACGGATGGCACTTTGAACAAATGTCTACACGAATATCCTTCTTTGTGGAGCGGGTCTTGATAACCTCACCGCAAGCACAGCGGATCTCGGTCTCCTCGTACTTAGGATGAATTCCTTCTTTCATTGCTGTCACCTCTTTCACCTGTTACAATAACAAAAGGATTTTAACACAACGTAAAAGAAAATACAAGTGTTTTTTTGAATTTATTTTATTTTTTTGAAAATCATACTATTTGCTGTATCGGTTCTGCCGCGGCAGAGACTATTCCAAGGCTGACAGACAGAGCTTTGTTGACCCTTATCATGTCTATATCGTCAAGGTTTCCCATCCGCTCCCTGAGCCTTCGCTTATCAAGAGTACGTACCTGTTCAAGCAGAACAATAGAATCCTTTGCCAACCCGCAGCCGTCAGCATTGACCTTTATGTGGGTGGGCAGATCGGTTTTGTATCTCTGGCTGGTAATGGCGGCAGCTATTACCGTGGGACTGAATTTGTTGCCTACATCGTTTTGAACTATCAACACCGGACGCATCCCGCCCTGCTCCGAACCCACAACAGGACTGAGGTCTGCATAATAAATATCTCCACGTCTGACAGTCATTTTATTATCACTCTCCGTTGTTTTGTTGGCAATATTATTTTTGCCTGACAACGGTTGAATTAAACATGAATATCAAAATACGCGCAAATTTATCCCACTGTTTTGAAATTTGAAAAATTGACAGTTAAACCGACAGATGGAACGGAGAAATATTTCAGCGTTCCGTCATCGGCGTTCTGCGCCAATGTAAAACTGCCCACCGTCAGCTCGCCTTCATAAAACCAGAGTCCGTCCCTGTATTCCGGCTCTTCCGAAACAGATCTTGAAATGTATTCAAAAGCATTTGTAAGGGCTGAGGCAAATGAGGACTGAGGAAATTTATCCGCATCCAGCTCGATGCCTATACCTTTATATTTGAATCCGCAGCCCGAATCCCCGAAGGTCATCTCCAGACCCGCCACGGATTCCGGAGAATTTACTGTGATCTTGCTTTCGCCGCTTTTATCCAATGTCCACAGGGCTCCGAGCCTGTAGTCATTATAGACCACATCCAGATTTGTTGAAAAGCCCACAGGCAAAACCGGAGGCTTGCCGGGATTTCCCCCGCCTCTTGAGCAGGAACAGAATAATAATACGGCCGCAATAACAGGTATCATAAGCTTTTTCACGGTTTACACTCCCTAAAAAATATGATACTTGATTATATGCAGCCGTTTTGTTTAAAATTCAGATAAGGATATTTGGTATCTCTTTTATACATTCTGTCGGTGTGGTGCCCATCATTGAGGTTCTTTCGGAAACCTTGTTTCCCGCCCTGCCGTGGAGATATACTCCGCAGACCGCGGCATCTTCAATGCTCATGCCCTGAGCTACAAAAGAGGCTATCATGCCGGACAAGACATCACCGCTGCCCCCTGTGGCAAGTCCCGCGTTGCCTGTCCTGTTTACATAGGGCAGTGAGCCCGGATAAGCCACAACGGTGTTTGAGCCTTTAAGCACAACGGCAACGCCGTATTTTGCAGCAAATTCTTTGGCTATACTCACCCTGTTTTCATTAACTTCACCAACAGTCCTTCCGGTAAGTCTTGCCATTTCACCGGGATGGGGCGTTACGATAACGGGAGCTTTTACCTGTTTCAGGATCTCAAGGCAGTCGGAAATGCAAGTCAGTCCGTCCGCGTCCAGTACAATGGGACATTCCGCCGAAAGCAATAATTCTTTGACTAACTTCTTTGTATCTGACGATACTCCCAATCCGCAGCCTATGAGCAGAGTAGTGGACTTTTGAGCATATTCAAGCAATTCATCAACAGCAAGCTCCGAAAGCATACCCTGTTCGTTTGACGGCAGGGATATTATTGGGGTCTCCCACATTTTTGAGGCGATAGGTATGTAAATGCAATCCGGGATCGCCATGCTCACAACGCCTGCGCCGCTGTTCACCGCCGCCTTTGCAGCCATTGCAGCCGCCCCCTGATACATTCTGCTTCCGCAGACGCAGAGGAGTTTCCCGTAAGTTCCCTTGTGAGAAACATGCCTGCGTTTCGGCAGTCTGCTGCGTATCTCCGAATAGTGCAGAATATAGAATCCTTCGTCTCTAACGCCCTCATAGCAGCTTTCCGGTATGCCTATTTCGGCTACCTTTATCTCACCGCAAAGCACTCTGGCGGGATATAAAACATGGACGGGTTTAAGTGTGGACATGGTTATTGTCATACTTGCTTCAAAGCAGAATGCTTCGTCGCCGTAGTCGCATTCAAGTCCGCTTGGTATATCCACCGCTACCTTATAAGCTCTTGATTCGTTGGCTGCGGCGATAGCCTCAAGCACATCCCCCGAAAGCTTGCCGTGAAAACCGATGCCGAATATTGCGTCCACTATGGTCTGAGAAGAAGCTATGACCGATAACGCCTCATCCCTGTCCGCACTGTAGCGAAGAATGCTTATGGGCAAATTTGTGATCCTGTCCAGCATTTCTTCCGACACTTCATCCGGTACGGTAGGATGACCGACTAAAATCACAGTGACTTTACAGCCCGCCTCGCAAAGCTTTCTGGCTATAACAAAGCCGTCTCCGCCGTTTTTGCCCTTGCCGCAAAGGATCGCCACAGTATTTCCCCTATCCAAAGATAAGGACTTTACCATGATTTTTGCGCAGGCGGAACCGGCATTTTCCATAAGTCTGAGATAACTCAGACCGCAGTCCACCGCTCTTTTTTCCACAAGTCTTGTTTGTTCGGAATCAAGTACAAGCATTGTTTCCCCTCCTTTGAAATTTATATAAATATCTTTAAGAAATAACTGCCATGTATTTATAGGATTATTTACATAATAATATTGTTAGTGACGATCATTAAAAACTTGCGTTTGCATAATATCGTCACAGCCGTTCATGCCAAATCGGTATGGGCGGTTATTTTTTTGCCTTAAAGATCCATCTTTATCTGCTCTCCTGAATCCTCCGCGCTGAGGAGCGCGCCTGCAGCCGGCAGATTCCTTGTTTTGTATCTGTGGGGTTTGGCAAACTCACCCGGTACGTAATCCCTCACGCCGGCCACCCATTGATTTTTCTTCAGCGTCATTACAGCCACGCCAACCGTATCCTTTGTTGCCTTGGGCGCAATGGCTCCTGTGCTGAGGATAAGCAATCTGCCCGCGGAGGACTGCATCACCAGATCGCAATCTTCTTTTATGTGCCTGATGGCGGCTATCTTAGCCTTATCGGAATAAGCCTTGATGAGTTTTTTTCTGTTGGTGACGGTCTTATAAGAGCTCAGCTCCACCTTTGCCACCTTACCGTTTTCAAAGAAGAAAAGCATATAGCCGCTGTAATCCGTGGTAACGGTCATATACAGCACGCTCTCCCCTTCGTCCATACCGCATTTTGACGGAACATAATCACCCAAAAGGCTGGTCTTGCTGTCGTCAAAGTCGCTGGCTCTGGACTTGTACACCTGACATTTGTCTGTAAAGAACAAAAGCTCCGTGTTGTTTGTGGTCTCTACGCTCTGGACTATTTCGTCGTTTTCCTTGAGCTTGTGCTCGCCGCTCATCCTCAGAGACAGGGGTGTGATCTTTTTGAAATACCCCTCTTTGGTAAGGAAAACAGTCACCGGATAATCGGGAACAGACTCTTCCTCATCGTAGTCCTCTATTTCGGAGGTGTATATTATCTCACTGCGGCGCTCGCTGCCGTATTTTGCTGCAACGTTCTTGAGCTCATTTATAATTATGGTCTTTACTCTGGATTTTGAGGCAAGTATGTTCTCCATATCCTCAACGTCTTTTTCAAGCTTTTCGATGTCCTGAGTGCGTTTAAGGATATATTCTTTGTTAAGGTGTCTCAGCTTTATTTCGGCTACATACTCCGCCTGCAGTTTGTCTATACCGAAGTTTATCATGAGGTTCGGGACGACCTCGCTCTCCTCCTCGGTCTTTCTGATAATACGGATAGCCTCGTCTATATCAAGGATTATTTTTTCAAGACCTTTTAACAGATGCAGCTTTTCCTTTGCCTTCGTCAGCTCAAAATATACCCGTCTGCGCACGCAGTCGGTGCGGAAGGCTATCCACTCCTCCAGAAGCTCCGCAACTCCCATTACCCTGGGTACGCCGCCGATAAGCACATTGAAATTGCATGAAAACGTATCCTCAAGTGTGGTCATTTTAAAAAGCTTCTGCATGAGCTTGTCGGGATCGACTCCCCTTTTCAGGTCTATGGTTATCTTTAATCCCTGCTTGTCTGTTTCATCCCTGACATCGCTGATATCTTTGATCGAACCGGCTTTGACCTTTTCAATTATCTTGTCTATTATTGCCTCCGCGGTGGTGGTGGGAGGTATCTGCGTAATATCTATACAGTTGTTTGACTTGTCATACTCATAGTTTGCCCTGACTCTGATACCGCCCTTGCCGGTTTTGTATATGTTCTCTATTGACTCACGGTCATATAATATCTTTGCTCCGCCTATAAAATCGGGAGCCTTAAGTGTATCCGCCACATTGTGGTCACTGTTTCTGATAAGCTCAATGGTGGTGTCGCAGACCTCTTTGAGGTTAAAGGAGCAAATGGAGCTTGCCATGCCTACAGCTATACCCGTATTGGCGTTGACAAGGATCGACGGGAAGGATACCGGCAGCAAAGTGGGTTCCTTCATGGTGCTGTCGTAGTTATCCACAAAGTCAACGGTATCTTTATCTATATCGTTAAAAAGCTCGTTGCAGACACTCTCAAGCTTGGCCTCCGTATAACGGGAAGCCGCCCATACCATATCTCTGGAATATGCCTTGCCGAAGTTGCCCTTAGAGTCAACGTAAGGAACAAGCAGCGCCTCATAGCCCCTTGAAAGACGTACCATGGTCTCATATATGGACGCGTCGCCGTGGGGGTTGAGCTGCATGGTGCGACCCACTATGTTCGCCGATTTTGAGCGCGGACCTGTTAGCAGTCCCATTTTGTACATTGAGTAGAGGATCTTGCGGTGAGCCGGCTTGAATCCGTCGATCTCGGGGATGGCTCTGGACATGATAACGCTCATGGCGTAGGGCATGAAGTTCACTTCCAGGGTCTCCGTAACAAGCTGATTCACAACTTCCCCCGCGCCGGAAATGTGGGCGTTTATGTTCTCTTCCTCTTTTATTTCCTTTGCTGTATTTTTCTTCTTTGCCAAAAGCTTTTCCCCCTTTCTCAGCTTACGTCCGTCAGGTCAATGTAGAGATGACCGCAGTCCGCTATGTGCTGTTTTCTGCCCTCAAGGTTGTTGCCCTCAAGGAGCTCAAACTGATATTCCATTCTTTCCGCCGTATCGGTTTCTATTTTAATAAGCCTGCGGGTCTTCGGGTTCATGGTGGTGAGCCACATCATGTCCGCGTCATTTTCACCCAGACCTTTTGAACGCTGTATCGTATATTGGGCGTCGCCTATTTCTTCCAGCGCCTCCGCCTTTTCCTTTTCGGTGTAGGCAAACCATGTCTGCCCCTTGCTTGTTATCTCGTATAGAGGCGATTCCGCAATGAACACCTTGCCCGCCTCTATAAGGGTGGGCATAAGCCTGTATATCATTGTGAGGATAAGGGTCCTTATCTGGAATCCGTCCACGTCGGCATCGGTGCAGATTATGACCTTGCTCCACCTGAGCATATCAAGGTTGAATGAAGACAGGTCTTTGTTCGCCTTTGTATTGACCTCCACACCGCAGCCCATGACCTTGATAAGATCGGTTATAATATCGTTTTTGAATATCTTGTCGTACTCCGATTTCAGACAGTTCAATATCTTGCCCCTTACGGGAATGATCGCCTGAAACTCGGAATTTCTCGCCTGCTTACAGGCGCCCAGAGCCGAATCGCCCTCCACTATAAAGAGCTCCCGCTCCGACACGTCCTTGCTGCGGCAGTCAACGAATTTCTGGACACGGTTGGTAAGATCCATGGAGCCCTGCAGGTTCTTTTTGATGTTCTGCCTTGCCGCTTCCGCCCTGACCCTGCTGCGCATATTTATGAGGATCTGATTTGCTACCTTCTCGGCCTCAAGCTTGTTTTCTATAAAATATATCTCCAGCTGATGCTTCAGGAACGCCGTCATAGCCTCCTGAATGAACTTGTTGTTTATAGCTTTTTTGGTCTGATTTTCGTAAGAAGTCTGAGTGGAGAACGACGAAATGACAAGTATCAGACAGTCTTCAATATCCTGAAAAGATATCTTGCTGTCGCTCTTGAGATATTTTCCGGTCTGCTTCAGATAGGCGTCGATCTGATAGACGAATGCGTTTCTCGTCGCCTTTTCAGGCGCTCCGCCGTACTCAAGCCAACTGGAATTGTGATAATACTCCTTGCGCTGATTCTTGTTTGAGAAGCACAGCGCCACGTTTATCTTGACGCGATAATCGTCCTGATCTTCCCTGTCCCGTCCAACCTTTTCGGTGTTCCAGAACTGCACGCCGGTGATGGCCTTGCCGTCAGCTATCTCATTCACATAGTCGGAAATACCGTTTTCGTATAAGTACTCGTATGTTTCAAAGGTGTTGGTACCGGTCTGATCCTTAAGTATGAATTTGATGCCGGCGTTAACGACCGACTGTCTCTTTAGGGTACTCTGGAAATATTCAAGTGGCACGTCTATGTCGGTGAACACCTCAAGATCTGGTCTCCATTTTATTCTGGAGCCCGTATCTCTCTTGTTGTATGGTTCCTTGTTAAGCGTGCCTTTTACCTTGCCCTTTGAGAAGTTGATGGTGTATTTAAAGCCCCCTGTGTGTATCTCCGCCTCCATGTATTCCGAGGAATACTGTGTGGCGCACAGACCCAGTCCGTTGAGACCCAGGGAATATTCGTAGCTGCCGCCGGAATTTGTCTCATACTTGCCGCCGGCGTAAAGCTCGCAGAATACGAGCTCCCAGTTGTATCGCTTCTCCTTTTCGTTGTAATCCACCGGGATTCCTCTGCCGAAATCCTGCACCTCAACAGAATGGTCAAGGTACCTGGTCACGACTATTTTATCGCCGTAGCCTTCCCTCGCCTCGTCTATTGAATTGGATATAATTTCAAAAATCGAATGCTGACAGCCCTCTATTCCGTCCGATCCGAATATAACAGCGGGGCGCTTCCGCACACGGTCAGCGCCCTTTAATAATTTTATACTGTCATTCCCGTAGTTTGATTTTGTCGCCATAAAAACCATCCTTAACTGAGAAATGTCTTTATTGAATACGGATTATTCCTCCGCGGTATCTGAAGGTTCGTTTGTATCCTCGCCCTTCATTATCCTTTCAAACTCTTCTCCGCCGATCTTCTCGACCTCAAACAGGCGTTTTGCAACGCTGTGTAGCTTATCCATATTTGAGGACAGAATACCGGTGGTACGTTCGTAAGCGGAGTTTATGATGTTGCTTACTTCTTCGTCTATCTTTGAAGCGGTGCTTTCGGAGTAACTGCGTGTATGGCTGAAGCTCTTTCCGAGGAAGACCTCATCGTTATCCGAGCTGAAGGCGATGGGGCCCAGATTGCTCATACCGTACTTCGCGACCATTTTGCGGGCTATCTCCGTAGCTCTCTCAATATCGTTGGAAGCTCCGGTGGAAATGTCGCCTATAACGATAGCCTCCGCAACACGTCCGCCGAGAAGAACAACGATATCGTCAAGCATATGGTTCCTTGAGGAATATTTCTTATCCTCCGTTGGGATGGACATGGTGTAACCGCCTGCCAGACCTCTGGGTATAATGGATATCTGCTGAACAGGATCCTGACCCTCAAGGCAATAGGTGGCGACGGCATGACCCGCCTCATGGTACGCCGTAAGCCTTTTTTCTTTATCCGTCATCTTGTGGGACTTTTTCTCTGTGCCAACGACCACTTTTATAGTAGCTTCTTCTATTTCAGCACTTGTAATGGCCTTTTTGTCGTTTCTCGCGGCAAGCAGAGCCGCTTCATTAAGAAGATTCTCCAGATCCGCGCCTGTGAAGCCAACTGTAAAGCCCGCGATCTTGGAAAGGTCAACGTCCGGAGCCAAAGGCTTGCCCTTGGCATGGACCTTGAGTATCTCCTCCCTGCCCTTTATGTCCGGGTAACCTACGGTGACCTGTCTGTCAAAACGTCCCGGTCTGAGAAGCGCCGGGTCAAGGATATCCGGGCGGTTGGTGGCGGCTATTATAATAACGCCCTCGTTTACTCCGAAACCGTCCATCTCCACCAGCAGCTGGTTAAGGGTCTGTTCGCGCTCATCGTGACCGCCGCCCATACCTGCGCCGCGGTGACGGCCTACCGCGTCGATTTCATCAATGAATATGATAGAAGGTGAATTTTTCTTTGCCTCGTCAAACAAGTCACGGACACGGGCTGCGCCCACGCCCACATACATCTCAACAAAATCAGAGCCCGATATTGAGAAAAACGGCACGCTTGCCTCACCTGCCACAGCCTTTGCAAGCAGGGTCTTACCTGTACCGGGAGGGCCAACAAGGAGAACGCCCTTGGGTATTCTCGCTCCCAGCTCACTGAACTTTGTGGGATCCTTCAGAAACTGAACGATCTCCTTGAGCTCTTCTTTTTCTTCGTCGGCGCCGGCAACGTCCGCAAAGGTCTTTTTGTTCTTATCGTCCTTTGCCCTCTTGACACGGGCTTTGCCGAAGCTCATGGTGCGGTTGTTTTCGCTTGCCATGGTCTGGTTCATCTTCTTCATGACCACGAAGAACAGTCCGCCCAGAAGCACAAACATCAGTACAGTCGGCAAAATGCTGACTATCCATGAGCCGCTCTCACCCTTGATAAGCTCCACTTTAATGGGCTTATCGGGATTGGCTTTGTTATACTCCATGACCTGCTCATGGACATCCTCAAGGAAAATGCTTACATTGGGTACTGAATATACTTTTACGTCATTTTCTCCCTCCAGCTTGTAGCGCATCTCACCGCTGCTGATATTCAGGGAGTATTCCGTCACCTTACCGCTGTTGAAATAGCCCACTATCTCATAATATTCCGTCTTTTCCTTTTTCTGGGAATTTACAAAGAAATACATGGATGCTATGAGCATGACAGGGATAAGAATATATATCAGGAGGGTCATCGCCTTCCTGTTTTTTAATTCGGGTTTGTTATTCTGCTTCAATTAAAACGTCACTCCAATTCACAACTGTACAGATCACTTGCTCGTGTCGTCAGGGTCGCTGTATATTTCCGGTTTAAGCACTCCCAAAAACGGCAGATTCCTGTATTTTTCATCATAGTCAAGACCGTAGCCCACAACAAATTCATCAGGTACGGTGGTGCCGCTGTAGTCAACAGTGAGGTTCACCTTCCTGCGCTCCGGCTTATCGAGAAACGTACAGATGCGTACACTGTTAAGTCTGCGGGTCTTCAGTATGCCTGTTATATAGTCAAGAGTTTTTCCGCTGTCAAGGATATCCTCAACGATAAGCAGATCGTAGCCCTCAAGGTTTATGTCAAGATCCTTGATTATTTTTACGGCGCCGGTGGATTCGGTACCGCTGCCATAGCTTGACACCGCCATAAAGTCTATTCTGCACGGGAGCTTGACCTCACGGATAAGATCAGCCATGAACATCATGGAACCCTTGAGTATTCCAACCATAAGTAAATTTTTATCCTTATAGTCCTCGGTTATTCGTTTTCCGAGGTCCTTAACTATTTCCGCTATTTGTTCCTCGGTCAGTAAGACCTTTTCAATGTCATTTAACATAATTGCACCCTTCATCCTTCTTTATTTGTATTTCGGCGATATCCGTTGTGTTTTCATCCACAAGGCACCGTTGGGCACAACCGAAATTTTCCACCCATACGATACCCCGGTCATCGCATATGACGACCACCCTGCTCCGCTCCTCCAAAGGGAGCTTTTTTTCGTTAAAAAGCTTTTTCAGGGACTTTGTGCAGTTCCTTTTTCCGAGCCTGACAGCGTCGCCGTCCGATTTATTTCTGCAGTAAATACTACCGCATATTTTACCATAGTCAAAACAGCATTCCAACAGCTTTTTGTTAATTTTCTGTTTACGTTCCCTATCGGTTCTATGAACGATTTTAAGCTCCACTCTGCCAAAAGGCAGATTTGCACAATTATCGACGAACCTTTCGTTCCAGCATACGGGTTCATGTTTTTCGGGCTTGTCTTTAAAAAACAGAACGCCGTTTTTCACCGACGCGGTAACGCCGCCCTCAAGCTGGACTCCGCCGCCGGAATCAAGCAGACCGTCCACAAGCTCTATCTGCCTGCCTGTGGGCACAGCCCCTGACGCTTTGTTCATAAGCTCAGCCAGGGCTCTTTTACGTATCGCCTCATGGGCGCCTGAAAGAGCAGCCGCATTGTATCCGCCGTCGGTTTTCGCTTTTTCCGTAAGCTCCCGGGCAACGGACGAAAGGTAACTGTCATCCGCCGCAAGGCTCCCTGTACAGCGCAGGATCGCCGCCTCAAAGGACGGGTTTATTTTTTTCAGCTCCGGTATAACGTTAAGCCTTATCCTGTTACGGGAATAATCACACTGAAAATTGGACAGATCCGTAACGTATTCTATCCCGTTGCCGTTACAGAACTCCTCGATCTCCCCGCGGGTACAGTCGATCAACGGACGGATTATATTGCCTCTGACCGGCGGTATGCCGCACAGTCCGTGAAGAGCGCTCCCCCTGGTCAGGTTGAACAGAACCGTCTCGGCTTTGTCGCTCAGGGTGTGGGCTGTGGCTATCTTCGCTTCGGAACAAACGGAATTGAAAAATTCATACCGCACGTTCCTTCCGCATTCCTCAAGCCCGACGCCGTCCCTCTCCGCCAATGTTTTTATATCCGCGCGAAGGACCCGGCATTCGACTCCAAGCCTTTCGCACATATCCCGGACAAACGCCTCGTCGCCGTCTGACATTTCGCCCCTGAGACAATGATTGACATGGGCGGCTATCAGCTTTATTCCGTATAGATCCTTAAGCTCATTCAGGATAAACAGCAACGCCGAGGAATCCGCTCCTCCGGATACGCCCACGACAACTTTATCTCCCGGTGAAAGCATATTGAAGCGTTCAATGGTTGAGCGCACTTTATCCTTCATTTCTCAACCTCTCAACCGCAAGAAACAGGGTGTGTTCTGAATCAAATAAGAGTTTTATGGTATCAGTCATACCGTGTCTGTTCTTGGCAACGATAACTTCCACCGTATTGTCATCTTCCTTCTCCTCGTCATCCGCTGCATCGTCGACATCGGTTTTGTAATAATTCGGGCGGTAGAGCAGCATTACTATGTCCGCGTCCTGCTCGATTGAACCGGATTCACGCAGATCCGAAAGCTGTGGTCTGTGGGATTTTCCCCTTGCCTCCGTACCTCTTGAAAGCTGGGCGCAGCACACCACGGGTATGTTCAGATCCTTAGCCATCATTTTGAGATTACGGGTTATTTCCGATATCTCCTGCACACGGTTTTCCTTTTTTGCTTTTGCGCCCGGATTTATCAATCCGAGATAATCTATAATAACGCAGTCAACATTTCTGAGCCTGCGTATTTTTGCCTTCATTTCCGAAACGGTTATTTCTGAGGAATCGTCAAAGTACAGTTCACACTGGCTGAGCACCTCCGTGGCCTGACTTATCTGCTTCCAGTCCTCTCCGTCAAAATTGCCGTTGCGCATTTTTATGCCGGACACTCTTGCCTCGGTGGAAAGCACGCGCTGCGCAAGCTGTTCCTTGGTCATTTCCAGGGAAAAGAACAGCACTTTCTTTTTTCCCAGCAGGGATACGTTCCTCGCTATGTTCAAAGCAAAGCTTGTCTTGCCCATGGCGGGACGGGCGCCTATGAGGATCAGGTCGGATTTGTTTAATCCGGACAAAATATTGTCAAGATCCGAATAGCCCGTGGAAATGCCTTTATATTGATCCCTGTCCGGGGACGATATTTTCTGAAGAGTGTCATATACGTCGTTGATTATAATGTCGCTGAGCCTTGAGGGACCCGCGGTGACCCTTCCGTGCCTGATATCGTAGAGCCTCTGCTCGGCAGAATCCAGAAGCAGATCCGCATTTTCGCTGTCATCCACCGCATTGCTGATGGTCTCCTTTGATACGTTTATCAGGGCTCTTATATAGAATTTTTCCCTGACGATCTTGGCGTAAGCTTCCACGTTTGCCGTTGAGGGGACCATCTGCGAAAGCTGGAACAGGTAGTTCCTGCCCCCGGCATCGTCATACACGTTGTCCCTTTTAAGTTTTTCAAGCACTACGAGAGGGTCGATCTTTTCTCCCGAAGATTCTATTTCCATCATGGCAGAGAAAATAGACTTGTGCTGCGCCAGATAAAAATATTCCGGCTTAAGATACACCATAGAGACATAAATACAGGACGGTTCGACTAAAATAGAGCCTAAAACCGCCTGCTCCGCCTCCATGCTGAAAGGCATATTAATATTGTCGATATCAACAAAGCTGTTCATAACTTTTCCAATCTCTATTTATTATTCTCCTACCGCTACATAGAACATGGCGGTTATGCCATTATACAGCTTGACCTCAACGCTGTATGTACCGAAGGACTTGATGTCCTCCACCGCAATTTTGCGTTTGTCAACATCAATGTCGAATTCCTTTTTGATCTGCTCCGCGATCTCCTTGGCTGTGACCGAGCCGAACAGTCTGCCGTTCTGACCCGCCTTTGCGGTCATCTTTACGGTCTTGCCGTTCATTTTGTCTGCGGCGGCCTGAGCGTTTGCCCTTTCGGTGGCTATTCTGTACTTCTCGGCTTCCTCTCTGTTCTTGAGTTCATTCATAGCCTGGGCGTTCGCCTCAACGGCAAGTCCCCTCGGGAAAAGGAAATTCCGGGCGTATCCGTCAGATGTGTTGACAAGCTCGCCCTTTTTGCCTAAATTTTTGACATCCTGCTTAAGTACGACTTTCATAATAACACTCCGTTCTATATACTGTCACTGTTTATTCTGCTGCATATAATATTCGCCGATAGCCTCTCTGAGTTTGACTGTGGCGGTCTCTATTGAATACTCGTTGGCGTCCAGCTGTGTCGCCGCCATGGTCTGATGACCGCCGCCGCCCAGCATTTCCATGACAAGCTGAACATTGACCTCACCCAGAGATCTTGCGGAAATATTTATTACTCCGTTGCTGTTGAATATTACAAACGACGCTTCCACACCCTCTATGCTGAGCATTTCGTCCGCCGCCTGAGCGCATATAACTCTTATGTTATCGGATTTGAAATCCGCCACCGATATGGCGCAATTATAAAATGCAACGGAATTCATAACCGTCCTGTTTTTCAGCCTGTGGCTTTCCATATCTGTGGAAAACAGCTGCTTTACCCGCACAGTATCCGCGCCCTTGTTGCGCAGATATGCCGCCGCCTCAAAGGTCCTCACCCCGGCGCGGAGTACAAAGTTTCTGGTGTCAAGCATAATGCCGGAAAGCAGCGAATCCGCTTCAAGCTTGTTTATTACCGTGGGAACAGTAGTGTACTGAAGCAGCTCCGTAACCATCTCAGAGGCGGAAGACGCAGTGGGATCGTGATAGAAAATAACCACCTTGTCGCTCATGAAATTGACTGACTTGCGGTGATGGTCAATGATTATGACCTTGCCGGCGGCATTGTAAAGAGACGGATATTCAAGAAACTCCGCTATATGTGTGTCAACGATCACAAGTAATGTGTTTTGGTTTATCTGCCTCTCAGCTGCTTCAGGATCGATAAAGATATCGCTGAGACCCTCCCCGTTCATTCTGTTAATTAGCGGAGCGG
Organism: Clostridiales bacterium; assembly: GCA_024684435.1. Lineage (GTDB taxonomy): Bacteria > Bacillota > Clostridia > Oscillospirales > Acutalibacteraceae > JAAZFZ01. Next base: position 159,372 of record JAIKWV010000005.1, on the reverse strand, counting down.
CAAGGGACTTGTTTCTGTTTATCGCTATGCGAACATCTTTCCCAAAGGCTCTTGCAACTGCGCAAAGTCCCACAGCCGCGCCAAGGGAATCCAGGTCCGAAAACCTGTGTCCCATGATAATTATCTTTTCACTTGTTTCCATCAACTCTGAAACGGCGGAGGCTATGATCCTGACCTTTACCTTTGCCTTCTTTTCAACGCCCTTTGAAACACCGCCGAAAAACTCGTAAGACATATCTTTATTTCTGACGGCCGCCTGATCGCCGCCGCGGCCAAGAGCCATATCGAGTGACTGCCTCGCGTTGTTCTCGCACTCGGTGAGATCCTCTCCCTGACCTACGCCTATGGAAAGGGTCAGCCCGAGAGCGTCGGAGCTTTTGTACGCGTATTTGCGGACGTTGTCCAGCACGTCAAATCTTGACTTTATCATTTGGTCAAGACTGCGTTTTTCGGATATTATTATGTAACGGTCTCCGTCGACCTTGCGAAGTATGCAGGGATATTGAGAGCTCCACTTTTCTATTATCGCCTCAATACCGCTGCGTATCTCGGCGCACTCGCTCTCCTTAAATTTCTGGCGCAGTTCGTCAAGACCGTCAAGCGATATCATTATAACGTTCGGTCTTGAATTTCTGTATTCAACTGCCGTGTCCTTCAACTCCGTGTTTTCAACGAAGTAGATAACCATGTACGGTTTTTCTTTATATTCTATCTCATTTGAATAGACCGTATATGCCTTTTCTCCGAATCTTATGTCCGCGCAGCCTTTATCCGTTATGGCGTTTATACCGTTTTCGCCCAAAATATCCATGGCGCTGTTTTTGCGCAGACCGCTGCTTTCGGAAAAGCTGTCATAAAAAAGTCTGTTGAACCATTTGACCTTTACATTGGGATCGACCACAAGTATAGGCAGCGGAAAATTTTTAAAGGAATTTTCATCGCCGAAGCTGTAGCTTTCGGCAAGGGCTGCGAAAAAGCTCTGCGCAAATTTACGGTTGAAACGGTTATACACTAACACAGCGATCAAAGATACCGCAATAAACGCAGCTTCCGCAGCGGCAAGTATTTTTTTAGAAAGCAAGGCAGTGATGACCGTGAAAACCACAGCCGCAATATAAGAAACGGCAATGAATGCGTTTCTCTTTACTATCCTGTCATGATCCGTAAATCAACACCTGCCTTTCCGAAATATTTTAATAACTATTTTCTTATTCTTCAAGAACAATGGGAAGGACTATGGGGCTTCTCTTTGTACGCTCATACATAAGCTTTGAGACTTCATCCTTGATCCTCGATTTGATCGCGGGAATATCCACGCGACTCTTTCTCATGCACTTTTGAAGGGCGTCCTCCACCCTTTCCCGAGCTTCTGCGAAGAGATCTTCCGCATCCTTTTCGTAAACGAATCCCTTTGAAACGATCTCGGGGCCCGCGACAAGCAGACCCATTTTTGTATCAATTGAAACGGACACAACGATAAGTCCGTCCTGTGAAAGATGCTTTCTGTCCCGCAGAACCGCGTTGCCGATATCTCCCACGCCGTAACCGTCAACAAATATCCTGCCCGCGGGGACGGGAGACAACTCCCTGATGCCGCTTTCCGATACTTCAATAGCGGTTCCGTTGTCCGCAACAAAGATGTTTTTGCTGCTTATTCCAACGCTTTCAGCAAGAGCGGCGTGCCTGCGCATATGCTTCTGCTCACCGTGAACGGGGATGAAATATTTGGGCTTCAAAATGCCCATCATTATCTTAAGCTCCTCCTGACAGGCGTGTCCGGAAACGTGGATGTCGTACATTTTTTCGTACACTACCTCGGCGCCCAGCTTCAGGAGCTCATTTATTACTCTGCCCACGGTCTTCTCGTTGCCGGGAATAGGCGTGGCGGAGATTATAACATAGTCGTTCGGGCAGATCGCCACCACACGGTGATCCGACATTGCCATACGGGTAAGGGCGGACATGGGCTCGCCCTGACTGCCGGTGGTAATGATAACAAGCTGATCCGGCGTATACTTTTTGATGCTGTCGATGCCGATAAGTATACCCTCGGGGATATTGATATAGCCCAGCTCCGCACTTATGGCGACAACGTTTTCAAGACTTCTGCCGGAAAGCGCCACCTTGCGTTTGAGCTTGTGCGCCACATTGATTATCTGCTGGATCCTGTGGATATTTGACGCAAAGGTCGCCACAAGTATCCTTCTGTTGCCCGCCTTACGGAAAAGAATTTCAAGGGATTCTCCCACCTTGCGCTCACTGTCCGAAAATCCTTTTTTCTCCGCGTTGGTGGAATCCGAAAGCATACAGAGGACTCCCTCGGAGCCTATCTGAGATATCCTTGCAAGGTCGATCATTCCGCCGTCGATGGGGGTGGTGTCGATCTTGAAGTCCCCTGTCTGGAAAACAGTACCCGCTTTACAGCGTATGGCAAAGGCAAGAGCGTCCGGTATAGAGTGGTTGACGTGGATGCACTCCACCTCAAAGCCCCCCACCTTGACTTTGTCCCCCGGAGACACGACATTGAGCCCGGCTTTGTTAAGAAGCTTTTCCTCTTTGAGCTTACTGCTGATAAGTCCTATCGTCAGCTTTGTGGAATAAACGGGAACATTGACGGTTTTGAGCAGATAAGGCAGACCGCCTATGTGATCCTCATGCCCGTGGGTTATGAAAATGCCTTTGATCTTGTCCGCATTTCGTTCTATATATGAAAAATCCGGGATAACAAGATCCACGCCGAACATATCCGGGTCGGGGAACGCCAGACCGCAGTCCACTATTATCATTTCGTCTTCGCACTCGTAAACGGTCATGTTTTTTCCTATCTCATTGAGACCGCCGATAAAAGCTATTTTTACCGAAGACTTGTTTGCCGATTTTCTTCCCCCTGTCCTGCCATGGGAAGCTTCCTTCTTTTTCGCGCTGTTTTTGGCGCTGCCTTTTGCGCTGTTCTTTTTGGTGTTAGCCGGCTTTGTATTAGCCGGCGCCTTTGCGGCTGACTGTTTTTGCCCGACAGACGTCTTTTTGCCCGGGGCTGACTTTTGCAGGGGCGTATTTTCAACCTGTCTGGCGCCGGGTCTGTTTTTCTTTTTGTTGTGAAAACCGCCTGAAAAACTGCGGCCTGATTTTGCCTGGGCTTTGTTTTCAGTCAAATCTTTGTTCTTTTGCATAAAATCCTACCGGTTATCCGTTTTCGGCATTGTCCCGAAAACGCTTTTGGTTATTTCCTTTCTTTGCTTGGTGTAATGAATTTTCTATATGTAAATAACAGCCTAAACATAAATATGAACCAATTTTACAAATAATACCATTTCACATTTTACTACCTTTGCACCAATATGTCAAGTTTAAATATTTATTTCTTAATATAAGTTTAATATGAGCGTTCGTAAAATCAACGGTATAATGATTGGCAAAATCTGCCCGGGATATGCGGTCATTCAAGAAAAAGGTTGAGCATTTGACATTTTTTTGGTATGATATCATTATCCGAAAACAGCGGGAGGACATGATAAGTGATGCTTGATTTGATTCAAAGGAACACGCCTCAGCTCTCAGAGCTTGTAGATATTGAATATATCGGCAAAGAAAACGGTCACAGCGTATATGAAATTGAAGCGGTAAACGGTCGGCTCGTACTCAGGGGCGACTGTAATATCAGCCTTGCGGCTGCCTACTACAGATATCTTAAGCTGTACTTCAACGTAAACCTGTCCCACTGCGGCAATTCAAAAATCGACATCCGATTCAAGAAGCTTCCCCTTCCCTCCGAAAAGATAAGAAATGTTATTATTCAGGACAAGCGGGCATATCTCAGCTATCCCGCGTTGAGCTACTCAACCTGCTGGTGGACATGGGAGCAATGGGAACGGGAGATCGACTTTATGGCGATGAACGGCATAAATATGCCCCTGTCCGTGGTGGGCTCGGAGTGCGTATGGTATCACACCCTGCGGGATATAGGTTTAAGCGCGCCCTACGCTCTGGACTGTCTTTCCGGCCCCGCCTTCTGGAGCTGGCAGGCAACGGGAAACATACACAACTATTTTCCTCTTGTTGATCCGCTGTACATAAAGAACCGCAGAGAACTTGCAAAAAAAATCATAGACCGGGAAAAGGAACTTGGCATGACGCCTGTGGTGCAGGGCTTTTGGGGCTGTATTCCTAAAAAACTCATGGGTCTGATAAAAGGGGCAAAAGCCGTCCTTATGCCGCCCTGGTGCGGCTTCCCTCCCGTGGTCATGCTTGACCCCGACTGTCCCGCCTTTGCGCAGCTGAATGAGGCGCTTATAAAAAAGCAAAGCGAACTGTTCGGCGAAAACCATTACTATGCCGTAAATCCCATGTATGAATACGATGACGCAGATGGAAAGTATTCGGCTTTACTTGGTAAGCTTTCGGAAGAAGTCCTTGAAATATATTTGAAATACGACCCGGAAGCAAAAATTGTAATAAACCACGCCGGAGCTCACAAAAGTTTTATTGAAAAGATCCCCCATGAGCATCTTCTGATTTTTGACACAGACGGCAACGGTCACAAAGAAACCGACGGATATAACGGCGCTCCCTTCGTTGTTGGCACCCTTCACAACAGGGGCGGCAGGACAGCGCTGTTCGGCGACATAAATGCCGTGGCAGAAAATCCTTATCTCGAGATCAGCAAAAAATATCCCAACGCCGAGGGCGTGGGACTGTTCACGGAATCCCTTGATCAGAATCCTCTCTATTATGATCTTGTGCTTGATACCATGACCCGCGGTGAAAAGATCGACGTGGACGCGTGGCTCAGGAACTACGCTCTCCGCAGATACGGGAGCGATGAGGAATGTCTTTTCAACGCCGTGAAGGCTCTGCACGATTCCTGTTATTCCGACAAAAATCCCGGAAGGGAAACAAGCTCCATTATCTGCGCCCGTCCCTCCACGGAGATGCCCCACACCGCCCCCTATGATGAGATAGAGCTATTTTACAACAACAGGACTTTGCTGTCTGCGGCGGAGGATCTTTTGCGTGCGGAAAACGCACATAATGACGCATATAAATATGATCTGTGCGACATAGTCAGGCAGATCCTTTCAAACCTTGCCAAAGAGTATTACAAGCAGAGTTTGAAAGGCTGCAGAGAAAAGGATGTGCGCATATTCGAGCGGTATTCCAACGCCTTTTTAACACTTCTTGAGGATATGGATAAACTGCTTAAAACTGTTGATATATTTACTCTCAGCTACAGAATGTCCATGGCTGACCACTGCGCCAAGCTGGACGCCGACAAGATGAATTTTGAAATAAATCAGCTTATGCAGGTCACCCTTTGGGGACCCATCGGCGAGTACACGCTTTACGACTACGCATGGCGGGAATGGGGCGACATGGTGGGCACATACTACCTTAAGAGATGGCGTGTGTTTTATGAACTTTTAGCCTCACACTTTAAGGACAAAAAGCCCATAGATCTGGTAACCAGGAAGCAGATAGCAGGCAGAAACGAGTACAGGGGCAACAAGGTGTATAAACGTTATGAAAAGCTGGACAATTACTGGATAGCGCACTACAGACCATCTGAGGACAACGAGGCGGACACGGCAGACGAGGCAAGAGAGCTTGTACGGAAGTACAAAAACGATATCCTTGAGCTGTTCCCGGAAAATTAACATCTTTCATTACTTATGGGCTTTCGCAAAATGAGATTTGCGAGAGCCTTTTTGTTAAACGGTATAAGGGGATAAAGATAATTTTTGCCCGATACGGTCTTTGTGGTAGCTATCGTAAGCAGTATTATGAGTATTCCGGCTATGAAGCCGTAAAGATTAAAAGCAGCGGTCAGAATCAGCAGCATTATCCTTGACAGCTTGAGGGCATATGACAATTCAAAACTGGGCTGGGCGAAATTTGCTATCGCCACAAACGCCATGAACAGGACAGCCTCGCTCACAAATATCTCCGCGGTGACCGCCAATTCTCCCAGAAGCAGAGCCGCCACAACGCTGAATGAGTTTCCCAGTGATGTGGGTGTATTCAGCGACGACATTTTCAAAGCGCCTATGACCAGCTCGATTATCAGCAGCTGAATTATGACCGGAAGGTTTATGGGGTCTTTTATCCTGACAAAATCCAGCCATTTCGGCAGTTGCGTTTCGTTCACTATAAGCAGATACCACACCGGGCTTAAAAGCAGGGTCAGGGTGGAGATAACAACCCTGATAACTCTCAGGTATGTGCCAATGGCAGTGGGAAAATAATAATCGTTCGTGTCCTGCATAAAGTCGAAAATGCCGCCGGGGATTATCATTGCCGCAGGAGAGTTGTCCACAAGTATCAGTATCTGTCCCTCCGCTATGCTTGCCGAAGCCGCGTCGGGACGCTCGGTGTATCTGACCTTCGGAAACGGATTGAACCGCTGTTTTTCCACCAGACACTCCAGCAGGCTCTCGTGTCCCATTGACAAGGTGTTTATCTTTACAGCTTTTATTTTCTCTCTGATCCTGTTTACCGACTCCCCGTCTGCTCTCCCCGCCATGTAACAAATCACAACGTCGGTCTTTGATCTTTCCCCAACCTGTATGAGCTCCATGGTAAGAGCGGCATCCCTTATCCGCCGCCTTATCATAGCTGTGTTAAAGATCAGAGTTTCCACAAAACCTTCATGTGGGCCCCGGAGAACTCTGTCGTTTTCCGGCTCATTTGCCGAACGGGCGGAGTAAGACCTTGCGTCTATCAATATTCCCTCCGGATATCCTTCTATCAGCAGACCGGTCACGCCGGACAGAACGGATCTTATAAAAGGTTCCGCGCTACACGCCGTACGGGTCTCACCGTAAGCTATAAAGCTTTCCGTAAACTCGGCGGCGTCCTTTTTCTTTTTCATTTCGGCGCCGTCCGTGTTCAGCAGAGCGCTTATCAGCTTGTTTATTGTTTCGCCCTTGGTCAGACCGTCCACGAAATAAACCACGGCAGATTTTTTGCATATTTTGAAATGGCGTTCCACCAGATCAAAGCTTTTTCCGCTCCCCAGTCCGGCGGTAACAATGCGCATATTTTCATCATGATCCTCTGTAAAATCGCTTTTCACGTTCAATTCCATCACATCCGCAAAAAATTAACAGTACACTGTTTCATGTACTGTTAATATCCGCAGAAAAATCAGCTGTATTCATTGTACAGGTCAACAATGGTATCCCATGTCAGGGGTCCCACAGCGCCTGTGCGGGTCAGTCCCGCAAGCCTTTGCACCGCCAGCACCGCGTTTTTGGTCTGATTTCCGTATATGCCGTCAACATTGACATAAGGCACACTTTCCTCGTTCTCCGCTATGGTTCTCAGGAAAGTCTGTAACTGCCTTACAACGCTGCCCGTGGCTCCCGTCGTTACAAAATATCCGGGATAAGTATACCGTCGGTAATCCTCCGGCAGGGCTCTTAAGGATTCATCATAGGCGTCAAGTATGCCCGCCCATGTGTTCCGTCCCACTATGCCGTCCTGCGCAAGACCGTAATAACGCTGAAACGCAAGAACAGCCGCCTTTGTTTTGGGACCGAAAATACCGTCAACGGCAATGACCGGTATGCTGTCATTGAACTTTCCGATAAAGGCAAGGTAATATTGGATTATCTTTACCTCCACGCCCCTGTCCCCTTCTCTGAGAACACGTCTGTAAAGGTCCTGACCTTCCGTGAGAGATATGCCCTCGGAATAAACTTCAGACAATTGCTTTACAGCGGTATAGACGTTTTTTATCTTGTACCATGTTGATTTTCCCACTATACCGTCCTGGGTCAGGTTGAAAATTCTCTGGAACTGAACTACAGCCGCCCTTGTAGCCGCGTCAAATATCCCCTCGTTCACCGGCACTTTGGGTATGGACGGATAATTGTCGGATATCCTGTTGAGCTCCCTTTGGATCGTTCTTACGTCCTCCCCTATGCTGCCCAGCTTCATGGGGATACCGGGATAGCTTTCCGTCATATTTGTTACCGGCGCGTTTTTGACTATGTTTATGGGACCGTAATAGCGTGTCAGTATATCGTAGGGCGACAGACCGGACTGGGCAAGATATTGACTTCCCCACTGTGAAAGCCCTACACAGGTCGCCGTTGTTCCGTTGCAGTACTGGGCATACAGGGGCTGTATCTGTCCCTGACGCACTATGTAGTCGTTAAACAGCTCATCGACTATTCTGCTGATATTTGAATAAATATCCCGCTGATATATGAACGCCTGATCGTAATTCGTGTCGTTGGTGATGTCAAAATCATATCCCCTCGTTCTGTAGTACTCCGTATATACCCTGTTGAGGGCAAATGTGGTTATGGCGTATATGTTGGCTCTCAGAGCGTTTTCGTTCCATGTGGGATATATTTCACTGCTTGCCACGTTTTTTATATAGCTGGCAAAAGGAACGGTCACGTTCCTTGCCGGCGAGTCGGGAGGACCTAAGTGAACAGTGATATACTGAGGGATTTTAGGCTGACTCATAAGTTGTTACCCCCGCGCGTTTTCGTCAAACACATTTTCGTTGTTAACCGAGGCGTTGCTGTTATCCCCCGGGACAAGCACTATCGACTGAAGAGATTCGATGCCGTCGAACACTTTCACGTTTTTGAAACTTGCGGTCACATAGTTCGGATGGGATGCGGTAATATCATAGCTTGAATAGGGAGCCTGCGAAGACGGGGATTCGGAAAGTTCAACATCCGGCGCAGGCAGGGGCAGCTTTTCAACCATACCGTCGGCGTTGGTGAGCACCCTGTAGAATTCCCTCCTGACCCCGTTTATTTCCCCGGAGATAACTATCAAAGCATTGCTGACAGGGAAAACATCATTTGCGGCAAAAGTCTGTATTTTTATATACCCCACGTGGGTGTTTTTTGAATTGAAGTCCGCCCAGTCCTTATATTCGCTTTTGTTCACATCGTAGGGATAGGGTGTTATGTTTGGAACAATCGGAAAATCGTCGTTCCCCGGAATATTGTCCTGCATATTCACAGCCGTTGTCCTCTGTTCATCATTTTCGGGAGTTTCGGGAATTATAACGCTCTCTGTCTCCTGCTCAGCGGACGCTTCGGGTTCAGCCGGGCTTTGCTCTTCCGTGACCGTCTCAATCGGTTCTTTGATCTCCTCTGCCGTCTGAGCTTCGCTGCGAAGCTTCATAAGTTCTTTTTTGTATTTCTCTATCATGGATTGCAGATCGTCGTTTTTCATTGCTGACCTCCTGATGGGTTAAAATATCGGTACTCTATTCATCAATATATTTCTTCCGGGGGATTTTGACACATATTTTCGGATTTTTGATTGACAATCCCCTTGCCTTATATATATAATTTAAGTAGTTAAATTGATAACAAGGCGGGCGTTTTATGGATCAGAAAGTACCGATGAAAGAAAAAATAGGCTATGGGCTCGGAGCTATAGGCATTGACCTGAGCTACGGACTGTGCGTATCGTTCTTTATGAATTACGCCACTGACGTTTTGCTCGTAAGCTCTTTTTATATGGGCATCGTGCTTGCCCTTGCCCGTATATGGGACGGTATCAACGACCCCATAATGGGAACTATTGTAAACAATACAAGGACAAAAATGGGCCGTTTCAGACCGTGGATACTCATCGGCGCCGTGAGCAACGCCGTTGTACTTTTCTTCATGTTTACCAATCCCGGATTCAGTGTCAGTTCCGGAACGGTCAATTACGGTCTGTACGCCTACGTTGCAGTGTTTTATGTTCTTTGGGGCATGACCTACACCATGGTGGATATACCCTACTGGTCATTTGTCCCTGCTCTTACAAGTGATCCTAAGGAAAGAAACGTTATCTCATCCATCCCCCGCTTCTTTTCCGGTCTCGGTCAGCTGCTTGTCGCCGGACTCACACCGATATTTCTCAAGAAAGTTTCTCAGACAAGCTTCGGTGTGGAAAAAGGATATTCCGTCTGGGCGGCGCTGCTGGGAGTGCTGTTCATTCTGGGCATGGTGATAACCGCCTCCACCACCCGTGAAAGGATAGTCTCTCAAACAAAAGAAAAATTTGATCTGAAGCGTGCGTTTCACGTCATCAGGAACAACGATCAGCTTTTGGTGTTCATACTCACGGCGATACTTTTCAACACCGGCTGGTACCTCACCAACGGGCTTTCGATATATTTTTTCAAATACATAGCGGAAGATGTAAGTTATATGACGTATTTTGCCGTAATAAGCGGCGCAGGTCAGGCTGTGGGACTTTTCGGTTTGTCTTTCCTGTCAAAGATAATAGGCAAACGCAATACCGTCAGAACTGCCATAATCGTGGCGATATCCGGCTATATCGGGATGTTCCTTGTCTCCCGTATGCCGTCATTCAGCTTTGCTTTGTTTGCTATATTCGGATTCATATGCTGTCTGGGCATAGGCTGTATGTTCACGGCTGAGACCTCGATGCTCGCCGACATCGTTGACTACGGCGAATACAGCTCCGGAGAGAGAACGGATTCAATAGTCTTCTCCATGAAGAGCTTCCTTCTTAAGATTGCTCAGTCAGTACAGGCGCTTATCATAGGCGTGGGACTTAAGCTTTGCCGGTATCAGGAAAACGTTATCCCCCAGCCCGTAAGCTCAAAAAACGGAATTGCTGTAATGATGTTTGCCATTCCCCCTGTTCTCGCCCTTGCCTCCTTCATATTCTTCAGCTCAAAATATAGGCTTCACGGAGAGCTTATGGATAAGATAACGGAATCCATGCTCAGCAAAAAGAGAGATAAAAACGATATGGAATAAGCTTCTGTTTTTTATAATTAAGAGCTATTGTAATTTAATCGCAGATATGTTATTATATAATGAGTGATTTGTATTTCTTCTGAGTAAGGAGATGTTTACATATGAAAATAAAGAGATTGATCTCCCTGATAATTTCCGTATGCATACTCACAGCCACCCTGTCTGTGGGCGTATCTTCCGCGTACACAGAGGTTTTGCCCCAGGGTTATTCCGGGGATATGACAGGCGTCAACTATTACGAACAGCTCGAAAACGATACTCAGCGCGCTATATATAACGCGCTTTCAGGACTTACCCCCTCTTCTTCAAGTTCACTGTCTGTAAACTTCATTGACCTTTCAAACACGTCAGAGGATGTTCTCACCGATCTGGTACACAACGCTGACCTGCTTTCGTATAAGGCGTCGGCAAATCCTGTTTCCGATGAGGAACGGCTGGCGTTTCAGAACAATGTAGTCAAGGCAAGCGTACAGACAGCTATTGACGCTTTCCAGTCCGATCACCCTGAAAAATTCTGGATAAAATTCGGCGAGGGCGGCACCACTTTCAAGACCACCACGTTCTTTAACACCGATGAGGCAAACGAGGCGATAAGCAACGGCGACACCTACGACATTTATCTGGTCAGGATACGTTTTACTATTGTAAAGAAATCCGAATACACCGCAAATCCCGGAGCAAATTACACAGAGCTCCAGAATGCGATAAACAGCTTTCCCTTCAACTATAACGGCGGTCAGTATCTGCTCATAAAGAGCATACACGACGGTATAATACAGCACACCTCTTTGGGCATCGAAGGCACCGCCGGTGACGTTTACGGAGCCCTTGTAAGCGGTTACGCCAACGCATACGGATACTCAAAGGCATTCAAGCTTCTGTGTGACGTTCAGAACATTCCCTGCGTAATAGTTTACGGAAGCAACGTTTCAAACATCGGACGTAAGGCTCATATGTGGAATTACGTCTATATCGAAAACGATTGGTTCATGGTGGACGTGAGTCTGGACGACCTTGATTCCGTGGCGTATACCTCCACCTGTTACGATTATTTCCTTGCCGGTTCAAATTCCGTGGGCACGCAATACGGATATTATCCGGTAAGCCAGTCGCATCTGGAGGACGGCGATTTTTCGGATTCCGGCTACAAGACCTTTACTTATCCCGAGCTTTCGGAAACCCGCCGCGATGTTGACTACACGGAGCTTGTGCTTGCCCTTGCTCTTGAACCCAGATTCCCTGAAAACTATTACACTCAGGAAAGTCTGGACGCATTCAACACCGCATTGGAGAACGGCAGAAACGTTGACCGCGACCTTGGAAGAGACGAGCAGTACATAATCGACAACGCGGTCAAGGCAATAAAGAACGCCTACAATAATCTTACCCTCATAACTCCGGTAAACCTTGAGGGGCTGGACGACGCTCTGCTGCTCACTCCTGAGCATCCTGACACCTACTACACAGTGGCAAGCATAACTGCCTTCCGTGACGCGAGGGAAACGGCTCTTGCCGTCGCCCCTGTACAATCTGAGATCGACGCGGCTGAAGCTCAGCTTAGAACAGCATACGCTAATCTGGTTCTTTTTGACTTCACCGCCCTTGACGAAGCCCTGGCTCTGACCCCCGCTTATCCTGATTCGCATTATACCGAAGTCACAAGGGTGGCTTACAGAGAAGCGTACAACCACGCGGACAATCTTGTTCCTGTTGTACAGGAAGATATAGACAACGCGGCAACGGCTCTTGTCAGCGCCTATAACGCGCTTGTTCTGCTCGATTTTACAAGTCTGGACACCGCCCTTGCGCTGGAGCCCGAATTTGATGAATCCTGCTACTCCGCAGAATCTCTTAACGATTTAAAACGGGCTCGTACCGAGGCGGCGGCTTTTGTCCCCGCCACTCAGGAGGACGTGGAACAGTGCGCTTTAAATCTGACGCGCATATTCAATTCACTTGAGCTTATTCCCATGACCGTGGCTGACGGCACGGGTGTAAGCTTAGATGCAAAGAACAAAGCTATCATTGTTCCCGAGGGAACTAACTTGTCCAATGTTATGGATTGGATCACCTTTGTTCCCCATAACGGAGTGGATCCCTCTACGGGAGTCAAAACACATTCCGCGCTCACCGTAAGCGCTGTTGACGGCTTATCGGGCACAGCCCGTACAGGTATTGCGGCGGTAAACGTTTATTCCGACGGCAGTCTGTATGACACTTACTATATCGTTGTCTGCGGCGACTGCGACTGTGACGGGATCGCGGACGGTTACGACACTATCTTCGTAAACATGGCAATAGGCGAAGTTATGACATTAAGCAATACCCCTTCTTATATCTTGCGTGCAGCAGATGTGAACAGCGACGGCGTGATCGACGTCATTGACGCTAACATTCTGTTTGTGGCAGGTATGACTTTTTAAGTGTAAAAGCCAACACTTCCGGCATATTTTCATACCGGATCAACTATAAATTTTTTAAGGGCTTGTGCCCGTGAAAGGACTGTTACTGTGGTTAGAGCTATTGTAGGAGCAAACTGGGGCGATGAAGGGAAAGGTAAGATCACCGATATGTTTGCATCAAAGGCAGATATCGTTATCCGTTTTCAGGGCGGCGCGAATGCCGGTCACACCATAATCAATGATTACGGCAAATTTGCGCTTCATCTTCTGCCCTCCGGTGTTTGCCATGAGAATATCGTAAACATCATAGGGAACGGCGTTGCCCTTGACATTTCCAAATTTGCCAAGGAGCTTAAGTCAGTTACAGACGCCGGTGTACCTCAGCCCAAGATACTTGTATCCGAGCGTGCTCAGATCATGATGCCCTATCACGTTATGCTGGACACATACGAGGAAGAGCGCCTTGCCGACCGCCAGTTCGGCTCCACAAAGAGCGGTATAGCCCCCTTCTATTCAGATAAATATGCAAAGATCGGATTCCAGGTCTGCGAGCTGTTTGACGACGAACACCTTATGGAGCGTCTTAAAAATGTCTGCGAGGTCAAGAACCTGCTCCTTGAGCACATCTATCACAAGCCTCCCATTGACGTTGACGAGCTTTACAAGACCATGCTTGAATACAGAGACATAATCGCTCCTTACGTCTGCGACACAGGCAAATTCATCCGCAACGCAATAAAAGAGGGCAAAGAGATCCTGCTTGAGGGTCAGCTGGGCTCTCTTAAGGATCCGGACTTCGGTATCTATCCCATGGTGACCTCCTCCTCTACCCTTGCGGGCTTCGGCACCATCGGCGCCGGCATTCCGCCCTATGAGATCAAAGAGATCATAACCGTTACCAAGGCTTACTCCAGCGCCGTGGGCGCGGGAGAATTTGTCAGTGAAATATTCGGCGAGGAAGCGGAGCAGATGCGTATTCACGGCGGAGACGCGGGAGAATACGGCGCAACGACCCACAGACCCCGCAGAATGGGCTGGTTCGATTGCGTAGCCACCCGTTACGGTTGTGAGGTTCAGGGAGCCACTCAGGTAGTGCTGACAGCTCTTGACTGTCTTTCATATCTTGACGAGATCAAAGTATGCGTAGGCTATGAGATCGACGGAGAGATCACAAAGGACTTTCCCGTAACATCAAAGCTCGCCAAGGCCAAGCCCGTACTAAAGAGCTTCCCCGGCTTCAAGTGCGATATCCGAGGCATCCGCAATTACAACGAGCTGCCAAAGGAAGTCAGGGATTATGTTGAGTTCATTGAAAAAGAGCTGGGCGTGCCGATAAAGATGGTCTCCAACGGGCCCAGACGCGAAGAGATAATCGAAAGATAACCATAATTGCAAACAAAGTAAAACGGGAAAGAAGATGAGTAAAATTACAACTTCACCTAACTGTTACGAATTTTTGGTCAGCCGCGCAAACGGCGTTGACTTTGACGCTGTTTTTCAAAACGATCGCATTATAAAATTTTCTCATCTTCTCGGAGATATTGATAAGATCGCAAACTTTCTCTACGGCAAAGGAATACGCCCTGGGGATTGCTTTACTATTTTCCTGCCCACAATCGCTCAGTGCTTTGTGGCATTTTATGCTATTAACAAAATAGGCGCTATAGCAAACATAGTTCATCCTCGCACTCCTCCCGAGGTGCTTCGCAGTACCATGGAGGTCACAAAGTCAAAGGGCATTTTCATCAGCGACAAGCTGGCGGTAAAATACGCAAAGATGTTGAGCCACACAGACTCCCTGTGTATATTCTGCGCCGATTCCGACTATGCCGCTGGGCTTGGCCGCACCGCTGTACGCATCAAAGAAACAGCAAAGTTCAGGGGCTTGGGACATATACAGGGTAAGAACGGCTACAAATATTCCGCCGCGCTTGCGTATGCGGCAGACATTGACATCATACCCCGCAATGACGGATCGAATGTGGCGGCTTATCTCCACGGCGGCGGGACCACAGGCGAGAGCAAAACGATAAAGCTTTCAAGCAACGCCCTGAATTCTCTTGTTGAAAAGATCAGCAAATTGGACACCGGATTTCACAACGGCAGTGAGTATTCTCTCATTACCCTGCCCATGTTCCATGCCTACGGTCTTGGTGTGGCGCTGCACTTCAGCCTCTGCAACGGCTTCTGCTGTATCCCTGTTCCCAGCTTTTCCGCCGATGAGGTGATAAGGCTTATCAAAAAGAAGAATGTCACCTTCATAGTGGGCGTTCCGAATATGTACAGGAAGATCTGGGAGCACAAGGACTTTGACGGAAAGCATTTAAAAAAGCTCAGGCTTCTTTTCTGCGGCGGCGACCTTGTCAGCGAACAGCTGCTGATGGACTTCAACAAGACTCTGAAGAAAAACGGCAGCAGCGGAAAGCTTATGCGCGGTTACGGTCTGACAGAGGTATGCTCCGTCTGCTGTACCAATACCCCTGCGAACACCAAGCCCAACTCCATTGGCAAACCCCTTGACGGCGTTACAATGGAAATATGGGATAACGATAAGAAAAAACTGCCTGTAAACACCGTGGGTGAGATCGCCGTTAAAAGCTCCACACTTATGGAAGGATATCTTACCTGGCAGGATCTGCCCAACGAGGGCATATATATTGACGATCAGGGCGAAAAATGGGTGCTTACCGGAGACCTGGGATATATGGACGAGGACGGCTATATGTTCTTTACAGGTCGCAAAAAGAGGCTTATAATTATATCCGGTCACAACGTATATCCCACGGATATTGAGAACGAGGTCATGTCACTGCCCTACGTCAAGGAGGCGTGTGTGGTTGAGGCCTTCAATAACAACAAGCCTTTTATCAAGCTTTTTGTCTCCCTCAACAGCACGCGTCAGAATGCGGCGGTAGAGGCGATCAAAAAATACTGCTCGGAAAATCTTCCTTTGCACTATTCTCCCAGAGAGGTCGTTGTTCTTCCTGAACTGCCGAGAACACAGCTTGGAAAGATAGACATAATAAAGCTTCACTGAACATAAAACGGGCGCAGGTCATGCCGACTTGCACCCGTTTTTTTAATTGTTGAATTATAATATCAAAAATAGCTCCTGCACAGCGTGTATTTTGAAACGGCGCTAACCATGGGATGCGCCGGCTCTATGAGGCTGCTGAATTTATCCGGCAGCTTTTCGTCGTATTTTACCTCCACTATCACCCTGTCCGCAGGCAAAACCGGCAGCGTGGGCAAATCCGGATCGAACAAATTGCAGTTGAAGTTTCCCGTGTGCAGTGACATATCAAAGGTGATCCTGACGTCTTCAAAGATATATGCTTCCCTGATATAGTCCACTATCACGGTGGGCTTGAGGGCATGGAGCCGGGATTGCAGATAAAACCTGCGCAAAAGCTCATCGTCCTTGTCAAAAAGGAACCATGTATCCCCGGATATAATACGTTCCACTTCAGGTCTCGTAAGCCGGGAGGAAAGCTTTTTTGTCATCTTTCCAAGCTTCTGCTTGGATTCCAGACGTATGAAGCTGTCATCGTCATTGTAATATCTTATCCTGAATTTCTCTCTGTTTTCCACTCCGTCGATCTTATCGTAATACGCGGACTGAAAAATATCGTCAAAGTAAAGGCTTCTTATTTTATACTGACCGTCCGCCTTGGCATAAAAATCCACGCGGGAGGAACAGTTGAGCCTTGAGCGCAGCATATAGTAAGCCGCCTGGCTAATAAAATATTTATTTTCGTGCCTTAAGCCGCCCATAACCGTGTCCCCTTACGTTATTTATCGCCTTTTATTTTACATCAAAATTTCCGAATAATATATCTAAATTAGAAATATAAATTTTTTAATGGGTTTTTTAAAAAAACTCTTGCATTTATCTATATAATCAATTATAATATTAAATGTTCTCACGGGATATGGACGTTTAGCTCAGCTGGTAGAGCATTCGCTTGACGTGCGAAGGGTCAGCGGTTCAAGTCCGTTAACGTCCACCATGAAAAATACCTCTTTTGTCTGCCGGACAAAAGAGGTATTTTTCAACACCACATGATCGGAGAGTTGCAGCTTTGAAAAAAGTTCTTTTTATATCCGGCATCCTTCTGCTTGCCGCGGGAATAATTTGTCTGCTTATAAGTGTTTTTTATTACTATTCGTATCATCACGTTCTGGACGGTTCCGCCGAGCTTTACCATCGTTTACATAACAGAGCGGTAAAATGTCTGATCTCCGGGATCGTCACGGAAATTTGCGGTATCATAACATTGGCTGTAAGATATAAAAATTTTTGATCTGAAAAAGCATTATACAAGAAAAGCAGGTGAGCCGAAACTCACCTGCTGATTTTTTATTTCCAGTCAAAGGTTACCGATGAACCGTCAAGTCTGAGATTATCGCCTACCAGGAATCCCCTTGTGGTAGCCGCGCCAATGAAGGCGTTTGCCATACCTACACTGCTGAAATGGATCGTGCCTTCCATTCTGAGATGGTCAAGACGGGTGAAATCCAGAAGCCTGAATCCGGTCAGCCAGAAGAATTTATTGGACTCACGGTGCATATAAAGCTTTTCGTTTCTGTAAACCTTTAACTCCATAGGCGGGCAATCGTCGGGAGCGGTACAGCCATAATGAACTCCGGGATCATTGCTGTTCTTGTTGTAAATGCCTATCTCCGCGCCGGTGGTGATACCGTACTGACCCTTCCAAAGCTGAACGAGCCAATCCTTGCCGTCATATGTGAAATAGAATCTCTCTGTGTCGATAACAAGGTTGATGAAGGGAGCCGCAACGTCATAGAAAACATTGTAGCCATAGTCATACTGCCAGGGGTTTGACGCCGCATAAGCATCGTTGGCTCTCGCGTCATAGTCAAAGCCCAGATTGAATATGCCCTTGTTATCGTCGCTGTAGAGGATCTTTGTCTCTGTGTTGTAGTAAAGAGGCACCTTGCCTTTGATAAGTGTGGAAACGTGGTTCTCATCACTGCCTGCCATTTTCGCCAATATGTCAAGAAGCAGACAAAACGGATTGAATTTTTCTTTTTCGCATATTGAACGTGTACCCTCAAAGTCTGTATTCGGCGTACCGTTTGTGATAACCTTGCTGTTTTCGACGCTGCTTACAGAATAATCGTCATCCTCGGCAATTACACCGACAATGCTGATCTGCGCAATCATGAAAACAGCCAGCAAAACCGAAAGAAGCCTTACTAAACGCGAATGATTCTTTTTCATTAGTAGTCCTCCCATTCAGAAATATAGTGAGACTTTATTAGTATAACAGTGTTCGGGTATAATTGTCAAGTATTTTTTCTTAATTTGCACAAATAAATCGTACTTTTTAATAAAAATTGCATACTGCCTATTATTTAAGGCTGTTTTGTTACAGGTATGCTCTCACTTTCATGCTCCACTGAAATGAAATTGTTGTACTCCGAGTACGCCCATCGCATATCAAAAGCTTTGACAGCGTCCACCGGAGCATATAGCTGTTCCATTCTGCCTCTGAACACCGGAGCGGGAAGCTTCATTTCAGCGCCGTTCGCAGTGGCGTTATCGCTGTTTTCAATTATTTCAAGGGAGCGTCCGTACACTTCCATATACGCCCTGCCCTCGGTCTTTTCCACATATCCGCCCATAAAAGCTATAAAGGAAGCTATGGGTATGAACCACACTCCGTCCTTTTTCTCACAGGGAGTTGTCCCGTGACACAGACCCGGATCCGCGCCCTTGAACATAACTCTTGTCCTGCTGAATACCGGAGGAAGCGCGTAGGGCAGGATGCTGTCCGTTTCCTTGTCGATAACACATTTATCAACTATCCTTCCGTCATCCAGTACGGATGTCATGGTGACTTTACTGCCTTCGACCTCGACTATCGCCACCATGGCTTTCTTTTCCTCGTGGGCAAAGAACGCCGCGTGCCAAACCTTTGCCAAAGTCCGTGCCCCGGGAGGATTGCAGTTTGAATTTCCCAGCATATAGTGGATCGTACCCTGGGACGGACGCTCGTGGAGCTCCTCGTTTCTCAAAGGAAAGCTTCTTGAAAAATTATGCTCGTGTCCTGAGAAAACAATATCCAGTTTTTCAAACCCCTCCCGCATTACGGGATAGGCGTCGTAGTTCTGAAGATTGACGCCGGAATAGCAGATCGGGAAATGGTATGCGCCGAATTTCCATGTCTTATCACAGCCGTCAAGAGTCTTTATTAGCCAGTCATTGACCTCCTCCGGGCCGTTGATGCCTATTACGGTAAACCGGGAGTTGCCGTAGTCGAAAAAATAATTTTCCGTCTTCCAGTTTTCCGGTCCGTTATCGGGATACAGACCCTCAAACTGCTTTCCGAAAAACTCCGCAGGTTCAGAATAATATCTGCCTGAATAATTTTTATAGTCCTTGAATCCCCTGTTGTCATGGTTGCCCAGCGCCATCATGAACGGAACGCTTTCGGCTATGCCCTCCAATCCGCACAGAGCTCCGTTCCACTGTACCTCGTGCTGACCGCAGTCGGTATTGTCTCCGCCTGTAAGGATAAAGGCTGTGTCGGGATTGTCCTTCAGGACGGATTTGATGAATTTATTGAACCCGGAATAATCGGGACATTCAAATGGGTCGTTTCTCTGTTGGTCGGAAACGCAGATAAATTTGAATTTTTCGATATTTTCCGGCGCGGTTCTAAAGCTGTATTCCTCACTTCGTACATCCTTGCCGCCGCAGGTATAAAAATACTCAGTCCCCGACTCAAGTCCCGTAAGCTTTGCCCAGAACATATTGCTGATATCTATATCGCTCTCAAAAACTTTTGTTCTTGCCTTTACTCTCTCAGGCTTTCCGCCCTTTTTGTGATACTCCACATAACCTTCAATGACGTCTGTGCTGGTGCGCCACGCTATGTTCATGGACGTGCGCACATCGTCATCGGAAAAGCTTATCATAATGTGATCGGGTCTGACGGAAGAACCCCTGACCGGTTTTTCTTTAATCATATATAAGATCCTCACCTTTCCCGGTTTTCAGCCTGAGCTGTTTTAATTTATCCTTAACGTCGCCGCTTATCCGGTAGCGCTCGACAGCCTTCTGAATGGTCTTGTTGTGAGTCCATTCGTCAAGCCTGTTGCCTGTAATATACGGTATCGTCGCGTCATACTGCTTTGCAAGCGCTGTGGCAAAGTACCACGCCGCCATCATTTTTATGTAATATTTATCAGATCTGACGCCTGCAACAAGCTCAGGCATTTCCGGCTTGAAATGATCGTCAAGGTAAAAATTCATAAGCATTTTTATACCGAAGCGCACGGTGTATGTATGCTCTGACCTGAGCCAGATCAATATATGCTCATAAAGCTCCGGCAAATGTTTTTTGAACACCTTTGGGGTTATCGTATCGCAGGTCGCCCAGTTGTCGATATAAGGCAGAAAGCGTTCCACGTTATCTATTGTTTTATAATAGTCCCTGCCCTGCTCTATGATAAACCCGTGCAGACAGTTTTCTTCGTGATATTTATGGGGAAGCCGCTTTATAAACTCCTCGCCCTGAGGGGTCCCGGCAAGCTCCTTTGCATAACCGCGCAGATCAGGCGTGCGCACACCGATGAATTTTTCGGCAGGCAAATTTGGTATCAGCCCGGAGTTGAATTCCCGGTACTTGATATCCTGCATTGCAAAAAGCCTTTCTTCAACAATTTTTTCTATGTTATCCATATGGAAACTCCTGTTAAAATAATTTTATTTTCAAGCGCGCATTCCCATCAAAAAATATGTTGATATCAGCGAAACACAGTTTTTAAGTTCGTTATAAAATTCGGTGACCGCGGCTGATAAATTGCCCGTCCTGTCCTGCACGGCATAACCCGGGAGAATACCGTTATTGTCGTCCACACCGTCCGTGTCGCAGGCAAATTCCACAATAAAAGGCGCGGCAGCGGCAAGCACAAAATAACTGACGGCGGCTATACCGTGGGGAGCGTATGCCCGGGGCAGATCGGCGCACAGGGTGTGCCGCAAAATCAACACAAGGGTTCGCAGCAAAAGCCGCACTTCCGGGCTGTCCATTGTCAGATCTTCTCCGCCGGCATAGTGCATGGCGACTATTTCCCCAACCAGATCCCAGGGCGTTTCATATTCCGTTTCCGGCAATTCTATGCCGTAGCTTTTCCCGAGGGCATTCAGCCCGTTGTCACCCTTATATGGTGTATCCGCAAGAGCCGGAACGCGTCCGATGATACGCATCAGCAGACCTTCTTCCGGCAAGCCCATCTGTTCCGCCCGAAGAGAACGGGTCAGACGGTACTGTACTCCCGCCTTTAAAAAGCCTTTTGCGTAATCGTTCATGCCTGCGCTCATTTTTTCGAGCATTTCGGGCGTATATCCGTCAACGGCGGCGGTCAGGGCGTCGATATCAATACTGTCAACGGTTTTTGCGGCGTATTCGATCTCATCTTCCCTGAGAGTGAACAGTCGGTACTGCAATGGGTACATGGTAAGCGAGGTGACGGCAAAATCATAGATCAGACTGCCGGTTGGACTTACAAATTTTGCCCCGTCACTGCAATGCTCATGTCCGCTGACGCACAGACGAATGCCCGCGTCCGCAAACCGCGCCGCTGTGGAAAGGTGGTTTCTGATAATAAAATTATGGCTGACTATACGCTGAGCCGGCATATGATCCAGAAGATTGTGGTGCATCATCAGAATGGGATATTTACCCTCCGCCACAGCCTGCCGCGCCTGAGCGCAGACCCAGTCAACACGAGCCTTATCCATACCGTCCTCGGTGGAAACGTCGGGGTCACAGCTGTCCAAAGCTATCAGGCGGTACTTTGCGTTGAGATCGGCGGTGTAAGAGCAGGTCCCCTCCACCGTTGTCAGCGCCTCGTCGTATCCGAATTCATGATATATTTCTTTGAATGACTCCACATCACAGGCGGAATTTGTACCCAGATCGTGGTTGCCGTTTATGACATATACCTGTTTTCCGGTGTTCTGCTCAAACCGGCAAAGCTTTTCGGCAACGTCAAGGTGCTCCTCAATGATACTGCGTCCGTTATCCGCAAGATCCCCTGCGATCAGGACGAATTCAATGCCTTCATCCGAGGCGCATTGCTCTAAAAAGGCATCTAAAATAAAACCGCTTTCGTCCTCCATGGCGGCGCGGCGGTTGGCGTACCAATAGATGGGGTCATCTATTTCACCCTCAAGCTCCGTCCGGGGCAGATTGTAGTGGATATCAGAGGCAACGGCAAAAGACACCGGCTCATCCTGCGCCGCGAACGCCCGCATTGGCACCGACGAACATATCAGCAGAACAGCAAGTAGAATTGAAAAAATTTTCTTCATCAAAACGCGCCCCTGACCTCAGTTTGTTTATTAGCTTCAGCATACTATGATTTGCCCGGATTGTCAAGATGAGCAATAAGCGGATCGCTTCGTATTGCTCGCAATGGCAGTGGATTTGCGGACGGTCATGCCTACCCGTTAATAAGCCTTCCTCCCGGAGGAAGGTGGCACCGCAAAGCGGTGACGGAAGGAGTTAAAACTCCCTCAGTCTCGCTTACGCTCGACAGCTCCATCTAAGAGGGAGCCTTTTCCGGGCATTATACCCGCCCGAAAAACAGCCGACAAAAATTTTGAGGGAGGGCGTGGGATTATATTTTCAAATCTCCGGTCATATCCGGCGGCGGGGTTCATATAATTTATCAAGACAAGCTTAAAACGGAGGATGATGAATTATGAATGAAATAAAACGCGGCGGGATGTTTCCGGTGATCTCTCTCAAGGGGCTGACGGGATTTGTAAGAAGCAACAAGGTTCCTTTAGCTGTGACCTTACTGTTCGTGACAGGTATCATTCTGGGCACGGTAACCGTTACAAAGCGCAACGAATATATACTTATCAAGACGGCGGAGATATTCAAGGACTACATAACCGTGCAGACGGGACAGTCCTTATTTGCCCTCTTTATGAACTCAGTGTTCAAGTTTTCGATATATATAATTGTAATATACCTTTTGGGGCTGTGCGCCATAGGCAGTCCGTTCATATGCGCTGTGCCACTAATACGGGGCTTGGGCGCGGGGCTTATATCCGGTTACCTGTACAGCGCCTACTCCCTAAAGGGCATAGGCTACTGTGTGCTGATAATGTACCCCGGGCTGCTTGTTTCTCTGTTCGCCATGATGATCGGGTGCAGTAACGGAATAGCAATGTCCTATGACTTGCTTCGGTGCATGGGCGCCGAAAGGACGGGCACGGATATGGGGCTTAAAAAATACACATCCGGGTTTCTTGTCATACTCGCCATGACCGTTGCCGCCGCCCTTACGGACACAATATGCTACGCCCTGTTTATGCGGTTTTTTAAGATGTAAATTATCTGAAAACGGTTTTGTGATAACATCATGGATATAAGATGACTAAGGGTCGCCGAGGTCGTCTACCCCTACAGAATAAATCCTTCAAATATAAAAGAAAAGGCTGCCTTGCGGCAGCCCGTTTTTCAATATTAAACTGTTAAGCCTCAGTCTTTTCAAGATCAATATACTTGGAAATAAACGCTGTGACCTTTTCTTCATACTGCTCCTTGGCATCATAATAGCTGTAGGCGTGTACCGCTCCGGGCACCCACATACAGTCCTTATCCTGCGGGCAAGCCTCATAGAGCCTCTTGCCCATATATGTGGGCACAAAGTCGTCCGCCTCGCCGTGGATGAAGAGCATGGGGTTCTTTTCGTCCTTCATCTTGCCTATGGGGTCGGAGTCGCCGAAGAAGTAACCCACAATGAGCTTGCACATAAGACTGCACACTAAAACGATGGGCTTGAAGTGAAAGCCTATCATGCCCTTAAGGGTCTCTCCTATCTGCTCAAAAGCGTTGGTAAAGCCGCAGTCCTCAATGGCGACCTTGACCTGCTCGGGGGGATCAGTCTCGTTGACAAGCATTGTAGTCGCCGCGCCCATGGAGATACCGTGGGTGACGATCTCGATATCCTCGCCGAACCTGTCGATGAGATAGCGGAGCCACTGATGGATGTCCTTGTAATCAAGGGCGCCGAAGCCTATCCACTGACCGTCGCTCCTGCCGTGACCTCTCAGATCCGGATACAGGCAGTTGAAGCCCAATTTATTGCGGTAGAACGGGAGCATATGGCTGAACTCATCGGGACCGTTGCAGCAATAGCCGTGCACAAACACGACGTACTTGTTTGATGGCTTTTCCGGGGTGACGAGCCAACCTCTGAGCGTTAAACCGTCGGGAGTGACTATGGACACGTCCTCGGGGTTGAGGGAGTAAAGATAGTCATTATTTTTCTTTCTGATCTGCTCGCGCTTTATGTACCTTTCCTCGGTTTCCGGTTTCTTAGATTTCGGACGCTTGATAGCAAAAAGGAACGCAACATAGGATATGATAAGAAACAGTACCAATATAATTACGACCGCGATTATGACCCATTTGATCCAACCCATAAAAATGACCCTCTCTCTTATATTTTTATTTATTTTACATCACTTAATGATTTTAGTCAATATTTAAGATAAAAAAGTAACAAAAAAACGCATATATGATAATTACTTTTTTAGCAGAGTGACATTGCAATAGGTCACGGTTGGGTGTATAATGAGGCTAATAAATAAAGGATGTTTTGTGCGATGATAGGTTCTGTTATCGGAGTTATTTGCGGTTTGTCGGTTTACCTGTCCATTTCACGTTTATCTTTGAGTATAACGCAAAGGGGCAGGATATCCGTCCCATACCTACTGTTGGCAACATTGATCCCTGTTGTCAGTCTTTTGTTTTTTGCGCTTGTACTCAGGGATGAGCTGTTGTTTGCGAGCATAGGATTAGCCGCCGCCCTCGTGGGGGCCGCGATAATAAAATTCATCGTTCACTGTTTTTCGGAAAATCATAAATCATAGCAAAGGATATGAAAGAAATGAAAACTGACATTGTCCTTGTGATCGTCGGCGTCATTCTTGCTGTGGCGGGATATTTCCTCAGATCATCTGCCGCGAAGAAAATCTCCGCCGAGGAAAGTCCGCCGAAGAAACTCAAGCGAAAGAAAAAGCTCTTCACCGTCATGACCGTCTTCGGTTCCTGGCTTACCATCGTTGAGGCGTTGATACTGATCTTCGGCAAAGAGAAAAAAGAGCTTGAGGTTGAGATCTTCCCGCCTAAGATGACACTTTTCGGTCACAGCATAAATTCTTCCATCGTGATATCATGGATGGTCATGCTGGTTCTGATAATTCTCGCGGTCCTGATAAGGATCTTCGTTATCCCAAAAATGACCGAACACCCGAAGGGCATACAGAACGTTCTGGAGATCATGGTGGAGTTTATCGAAAAATATATCCATTCCCAGGTCAAGGGCATAGACGGATTGGGCGCATACATTTTCACCATTGCGGTCTACATGATAGCCTGCGCTTCCGTTGAACTGTTCGGCTTAAGAGCCCCCACGGCGGATATCTCAATGACCTTCGGAATGGCGCTGATAACGTTTTTCCTGATAAACTACTACGGCATCAAGATAAGAGGCGTAGGAGGCCGTATAAAAAGTCTTGCCTCACCCTCTCCCCTTGTTTTTCCCATAAGGATCGTCTGCGATATGGCGGTGCCTGTCTCAATGGCGTGCCGTCTTTTCGGCAATATGCTTGGCGGACTCATCGTTATGGATCTGCTATACACCGCACTTGGCAGCAGAGCTGTGGGGTTCCCCAGCTTAGTGGGACTGTACTTCAACGTCTTCCACCCAATCATTCAGGCTTTCATATTTGTGACCCTTACACTGGCGTTTATAAATGAAGCAGTTGAAACTGCGGAAGAATAATATACAAATAATTTTCAGGAGGATTTTTATTATGAACACAGCATTTGCAGCAGCATTATGTTTACTTTCCTGCGTAACGTCCGGTTTCGCAATGGGACTTGCAACCGGTAAGGCCGTGGACGCGGTGGCACGTCAGCCCGAAGCCGCCGGCAAGATCAACTCTATTCTTATCCTTGGTCTTGCGCTTACTGAATCCACTGCTATTTACGGATTCGTTACCGCGCTTATCATGCTCTTCACTAAATAATGACTGGAGACTTCTGAAATGGATATCAATCCCATTGACATAATCATACATATTATAAACATCGTTGTTTTGTTCGTGCTTCTCCGTCTGCTGGTATATAAGCCGGTGAGCAAGTTTATTAAAGAACGCGCCGACTCTGTCAACAGTCATCTTGAAAACGCGGCTCAAAAGGAAGCTGAGGCTTCAAAGCTGCTGGAGCAGTACAACGCTCAGATCATGTCAGCTGAGAACGACGCAAAGAGCAAGGTGCTTGAGATAACCACGAACGCCAATCGGGAGGCCGATGAAATTATCGGCAGCGCGAACAATATGGCTCTTGAAATTATCGAAAAGGCCAACCAAAAGGCTCAGGCCGAATACGACAGCAAGATGAACGATCTCAGCGACGATATCGCGGATGTTGCCGTAAACATGGCAAAACAGATACTTCAGCGCGAAGTGACTGTCGAGGACAATCAAAAGATCATCGACGACTTTTTTAACAGCAGGAAGAACTGATCTTTATTTTTCCCTGTGCTGAAAGGAACCGAAACTTATGGTAGATGAAAATATGTTAAAGCTTGCCGGAGATTTTACCGAGCAGGATATTGAGCGTATCAGATCCGGCTTCAGCAAAATGCTGGGCAGGGAGATAAGATTCAAAGTCGTAAGGGACGACTCCCTTATCGGCGGATTTTCCGCTTTTATCAACGGTAAGGTCTACGACGCAAGCGTTTTGGCGCGCATTGAAGATATGCAGCGTCAGTTTACCGATTAAGGAGCATACTCTATGTTTGGCAGTGATGTTAAATCTGTTGCTTCATTTTTGAACAGCAAAATAAACGAATATGAATATAAACCGAAGGTTTACGAATACGGCGTGGTAAGAAGCTGTACCGACGATATCGTTCAGATCGACGGTCTTTCCGGCATAAGTTACGGCGAGCTCATCAGCTTTGACGGAGACGCATACGGTCTTGCTCTGGAAATGAGCGAAAGCGGCGTAGGCGCGGTACTCCTGGGCAAAAGCAGCAGTGTTGTACCCGGCTGTATAGTAAGAGGGACCGGCAGGGTGGCAAATATCTGCGTGGGTAACGAGCTTTTAGGAAGGATCGTTGACCCAATAGGCAGACCCCTTGACGGACTGCCCTTGAAAGCCGACAAATACCGCCCCATCGAAAACCACGCTCCCACCATCATGCAGCGCTCCCCTGTCAACGCCCCCCTGCAGACGGGTCTTCTGGCGATAGACAGCATGATCCCCATCGGCAGAGGTCAGCGTGAGCTGATAGTCGGAGACAGACAGACCGGCAAAACGGCCATCGCTCTGGCGGCAATGATAAACCAGAAGAAGGACGACGTTATCTGCGTTTACTGCGCCATTGGTCAAAAAGCTTCCACGGTGGCTCAGGTAGTACGGATTCTTACAACTGAGGACGCCATGAGCAACACTGTCATAGTCTCGTCCACCGCCGACGACTGCGCCTCCATGCAGTATCTGGCTCCCTATGCAGGCTGTGCCATTGCGGAGGAGTTCATGTATAACGGCAAGGACGTGCTCATAGTTTACGACGACCTGACCAAGCACGCCATAGCTTACCGCTCAATGTCTCTCCTGCTTCGCCGTCCGTCGGGACGTGAGGCTTATCCCGGCGACGTTTTCTACCTTCACAGCCGTCTGCTTGAGCGCTCCGCCAAGCTTTCCGATGAACTGGGCGGCGGTTCAATGACCGCCCTGCCCATAGTTGAGACCATGGCGGGAGACATTTCCGCCTACATTCCCACGAACGTTATTTCGATCACGGACGGTCAGATATATCTTGAAAGCGAGCTGTTCAACGCAGGCGTCCGACCGGCGCTGAACGTGGGTCTTTCCGTTTCGAGAGTGGGACGCTCCGCACAGCGCAGCGCAATGAAGGCTGTTTCCGGCAGTCTGCGTCTTGAGCTTGCTCAGTACCGCGACACGGCGGTCTTCGCCCAATTCGGCGCTGATATAGACGCTTCCACAGCGCATCTTCTTGCCCGTGGGGAACGCCTGACAGAGCTGTTGAAGCAGCGGCAAAACGACGTTATGGCTCTCTCCGAACAGGTTGCGGTGCTTCTTGCCTATGAAAAAGACATGTTTAAGGACATTCCAAAGAAAAATGTTTCCGCAGTCAAAAAGCAGATGCTTGAATATCTGGATGAACACTGTGCGTCCACTATGCACGCCGTGGATATGTCCGGCAATCTCAGCGACTCCGACAGAAACGTCATTGTTGACGCAATATCCGATTTTTTCGCCAAGAATAAATAAGAAAGGAACGGCGCCGAACTCTGCGCGCGAAGCCACATATGCAAAGTGCCAATGAAATAAAGCACCATATCGGTGCCGTTGAACAGACAAGAAAAATCACCAATGCCATGGATCTTATCTCCTCCGCGAGGATGAAAAAGGTCATGCATCACATTGATTATAATAAAATATATTTTTCCCGGGTCCAGTCGGCTATGAAGGATATCCTCATGTCCCCTCACCCGGTGGATCATCCCTATCTGCGAAAAAGAAAGAACGGCAAAAAGTTATATATCGTTGTTGCCGGAGACAAGGGCATGGCGGGTTCGTACAATTCGGAAATACTTGAATTCGCCTACGAAGAAATAAAAAAGCAAAAGGATCCTTCCGTGATCACCATCGGTCTTATGGCGGGTGAATTTTTCAAAGCCAAGGGCATACACATCATGAAAGAGATCTTCGGTATGTCTCAGGATCCGTCCCTCTACAACGCCCGCAAGACCGCGTACAATATAATCGACAAGTACGGCATGGAGGAAACCGACGAGGTTTTCATTATTTTCACAAGCTTCGACAGCAGAATGGTCTGCACTCCATGCATACGCAGACTTCTGCCCATAAGGATAAGCGATTTCAAAAACATCGATCTGACCGAACCGGAACATGAAATATTATATGTTCCCTCCGCCAACGAGGTCTTCGGTATGCTTGTCCCCCAATACCTTGTGGGAATGATATTCGGCGCCCTTGTGCAGGCGTATGCCGGCGAACATTACTCGCGCATGGTCGCTATGCAGAGCGCCACACATAATGCGGATGAATTGTTAAAGAAACTTAAGTTGGAATACAATATGGCGCGTCAGGCATCTATTACCCAGGAAATATCCGAGATAACAGGTGCCGCGGCGGCTTTGAACGGAGGCAGTCAAAATGCCTGACAGTAAAGGTAAAATAATCAAAATAAGCGGTCCTGTTCTTGACGTAAGGTTTGAAGGAGACGCGCCGAAAACAAATAATCTGCTCGTCACTTCAACAGGAATCCATATGGAGGTGGCGTCACATCTGGCGCCCGGGATCGTCCGCTGTATAGCTCTTGAGGCAACAGACGGCTTGTGCTGTGGTACAAGGGTATCGGACACCGGGCACGGGATCGAAGTCCCCGTGGGTGAAAATCTTCTTGGCAGAGTGGTGGACGTTCTGGGCAGACCCATTGATGAACTGGGCGAGATCGACGCTCCAAGATGGGAAATACACCGTCCCTCCCCCGGTTTTAAGGATCTCAATCCGGCGACGGAATTCTTTGAGACCGGCATCAAGGTAATCGACCTGCTTGCTCCATACGCAAAAGGCGGAAAGATAGGACTTTTCGGCGGAGCCGGCGTGGGCAAGACCACGCTTATCATGGAGCTTATCTATAACATTGCAATGAATCACGGCGGTTATTCCGTATTCACCGGCGTGGGTGAACGAAGCCGTGAGGGCAACGACCTTATAAACGACATGAGAAAATCCGGAGCCATCAATAAAACGACCATGGCTTTCGGTCAGATGAACGAGCCCCCCGGATCACGTATGCGCGTCGCCCTCACCGGGCTTACCATGTCCGAGTATTTCAGGGACATGATGCACAAAGACGTGCTTCTGTTCATAGATAATATTTTCAGGTACGTTCAGGCGGGCAACGAGGTATCCGCACTGCTGGGCAAAATGCCCTCCGCCGTGGGATATCAGCCCACACTTGCCACCGAACTGGGTGATCTTGAGGAGCGTATCGCCTCCACACAGGACGGTTCCATAACCTCCGTACAGGCGATATATGTCCCTGCCGACGACCTTACCGACCCGGCGCCCGTCGCCATATTCTCCCACCTTGACGCCACGACAGTCCTTTCCCGTCAAGTGTCGGAAATGGGCATATATCCCGCTGTAAGTCCTCTTGAATCAAATTCAAGGATACTTGACCCCACCATAGTTGGCGAGGAACATTATGAAGTAGCGAGACGTGTTCAGGAATGCCTGCAAAGGTACAACGAGCTTAAGGACATCATTGCCATACTGGGCATGGATGAGTTGTCAGCGGAGGATAAAAACACCGTTCACAGAGCCAGACGCATACAAAAATTCCTGTCTCAGCCCTTCAATGTCGCCGAGGTATTCACCGGTATGCCCGGACGTTTCGTACCCCTCAAGGACACCATCAGAAGCTTTAAGGCTATTATCGAAGGCAAGGCGGACGACCTGCCCGAGGCGGCGTTCTACATGGTGGGCGACATCGACGAGGCATTTGAGAAAGCGGAGACACTGAAGGAAGACTGAAAGGAAAGCCGGAAATGAGTACTTATCATTTGCGTATAATGACCCCGGAGCGGGAGTTCTTCAACGGTCAGGTGGAAGGGCTCATAATAAACGTGCCGGACGGCGAATTCGGTATTTTTGCCGGGCATATGCCCATGGTCGCCCCCGTTGTGGTAGGCAGTATACGCATAAAAATCGACGGAGAGTGGAAAGAAGCTTTCAACTCCGATGGCTTCATAGAAGTGGGGCATGAGGACACGGTGCTGTTTACTCAGGCCTGCGAGTGGCCGGAGGACATCGACGTGGTCCGCGCGGAAGAAGCTCTCAAACGCGCTCAGGAAAAGCTGAGACAGCAAAAGAGCATCGTGGAATACAAAGGCTCAAAAATTTCCCTTGCCCGCGCCATGGCAAGGCTGAGGGTTGCAAATCACAAGTTAAAATAACAACATACAAAAACACCGCCGAAGGATCGTCCTCCGGCGGTGTTGATCGTTTTTATGATTTTTTATATCCATAAGACTAAAACCCGCTTATGTTTCCTCTCTGCATTGCGCCCAGGATTTTGTTGCGGATACTGCCGTATTTCTTTTCAAATGAAGTGAGCAGCAGCTTCATCTCCTGCCGCTCGGTAGTTCCGTCGGCGGGACATTGGCTTTTTACAACAGGCAGACCGTTTCTTCTGACGACCCTCGCGCAGTCACTTTCACGGGCGAAGATCATGGGACGTATCAAATAAAGGTCCTTTCTCGACAGATATGTGACCGGAGAGAAACAGCCTATATGTCCGCCGTTGAGCAGATTCATCATAAATGTCTCGGCGACATCGTCCATGTGGTGACCCAGAGCCAGACGGTTACAGCCCTCGCTCTTTGCAAGATCGTGTATTGCTCCCCTGCGCATACGGGCGCAAAGACTGCACGGATTTGACTCCTGCCTGACCTCAAATATTATCTTATACAACTCCGTAGGTTTGACCACGTACTTTACGTCCAGGGAATCGCACAGCTGCTGAAGCTGAGAGTAGTCTCCCCTCTCGTTGTCAAAACACATATCTATAGTAAGGGCGACCAGCTCAAATTTTTTAGGGTAAAAACTTCTGAGCTTGGCAAGGGCGGCAAGCATAGCTACTGAATCCTTGCCCCCCGACAAGCCGACCGCCACCCGATCGCCATCCTCTATCATGTCGTATTGCTCCATAGCGGAGCGCATATAGGACATAAGCTTTTGCACAAGATCACCTGCCTGCACACGTCATTTATTATCCCTTGATCTGCCAATCAAAAACGGCGCGAACTGATTTATTTCGGCTGAAAGTATACAGTTCACCAACATTATTACAGCTACCGACAAAATGCTCACCGCCAGCAATATAATGAACGGGCGACCGCTGTAACGTGTGATCCCGACGGTCTTCAGCAGGAAGTTGACAAAATACTGTGCCGGTTCAAAAGCGTAAATTATGATCGAATTTTTGCCAAAGTATTCCAGCAGAATATTATTGTTTATGAGCATGGAAAGAGATATTATCATGAATGAGCCGGCTATCGCCGCGATATAGAACAGGAAAATGTTCCCGTAGATTTTCTGATGCATATCAACCGACTTGAACAGATCCGGGCAAAAATATTTTACGTTTATATATCCCACAGCAATGCAAACAGCCGCCGCTGCAAGAAGTACAAACGGATTTTTCAACTTTTCGCAACTCTCGGACTTTTTTAATCCGTAACCTATGGCGGTAAATGGCAGCGCCACCAGAGCGATGTCAATATTCCAAGGCACTGTGATGCCTACAAATTTTATAAAGCAATATGACCCCAAGCCAAGCAGAAAAGATATCGGGATAATAAGTTTTATTTTATCTTTGAGCAGCTTTGTTAAGCCGTAGAATATAATAAGCAGCACAAACAGCGACGCCAGATACCACAAAAGGTTGTGATCTCCATACTGTACAAAAGGATTGAGGAACGTCCATTTCCAATTGATATCCTCGTGCTTTAATAATTTCATGGCAAGTCCTACCAGCACGGCGCCGGTAAGTCCGATGGTAAAGATCGGCAATATTACCGTCCTGAGCTTTACTGTCAGAAAATTACCGAATTTTCTTTTGTTTGAAAACACATAGCCGGAAAGCATAAAGAAAGCCGGCATATGAAACAGGTAAACGAAACGCGCCAGTAACGCAGGGGTGCCGACCGTGTGTCCGAACAGGACACATATTATGGTTATACCCTTGGCAATATCTACCCAATGTACTCTCGCCTTACTCACATTATCACCGCAATTTCAAAATTAAAATAAAGTAACAGGCTCTTTCGTAGTGGTCTCGCCCTGAACAACTACGCTTGTTATTACACCATTCTCTGTTGTGTTTGATTTTTCAACTATATAGTTGTTAGTGGTCATGTCTTCCCATTTCAGGTCTTCGTACTTGACGCTGCCTATTTTCAGATCCTTGACCTCAAACACCTCATGACCGCCGGCGTCTATCTGCTTGAGGCAAAAACCGTATTCTGCGTCAAGGTAATATGTACCTGCGTAACCGTAAGGGGATGCAAATTCGACCTTATGGGCTTTCCTGCCGATTATCTCATCAAAGTTCTCACTTACGGATGTAACGGAAAAGGTCTTTTCCTTTAAAAATTCATAATATTCATAAAGATAGTCATAGATGGATGATGAACAGTTTTTACTGAACACATTCTGAGCCTCGTATGACGAACCGGCAAGCTCGGGATCACTCAGGTAAAAATTGCCGTCTATGCCTGCCGCCCACATGGTTTCACCTTTATACTCCACCTCGATATAGTAGTTGTTCATAAGCTTTTTTATGTCACCCTTGAATTCCGGCAATCTGCTGTCGGGAGCCTCTGTGGCAAAGCCGTAATCAAGTGTGGCGGGATAGGTCTCGTCAGGATCCACCATCTTCGGATCAGAAGAACCCGAATTTTTACCGCAAGCGGCAAACACAAGAAGCAGTATCATAACAGCCATAATGAAGCTAAAATATTTTTTCATATAAAAAAATCCTTTCAAGAAAGATTATGATTACTGAATTATTATACTATTAAAAACAAGATTATTCAACCGATATGCCGGAAATATTATAAAAAACAGGCGAACCGCGTCTGCAATTCGCCCGATTTATACGATCTTATTAGTAAAATCAGAATTTTGCTACCTTCCTGCGCAACGGAGGCAGATAAGCATAATATTCGTTCCACACCTTGTCAAGAACCTTTGCAAGGTCTCTTATCAACGCCTGGCTGAAATCTCCTGTGACGTTGTTCTTGGTGAAAACTATAAGCAGATAACATCCGCCTTTATCTGTCTTGACCACACAGCAATCCCCCGCTGTGCCCTTTCCTCCGTGATACCAGCCGCTCTTATGGGCAACTTTTCTGTTTAGTCCGTCGCGGACGGGAGAAAACTTGGCGTCAAGGAGAAGTCCCCATGCAAAGTTTGCGTGCTTTGCCCTTGACTGGCAGTACTTGTAAAGTGAAAACCACTCCGTTGCACGGTTGCGCACCGTACAATCGCCCATATATCCGTAGGACTTTATAACGGTGCCGCTGCCGAGACTTAACAGGAAAGCGTTAAACTTCTCTTTTGTGATATATCTCAGCAATACCTCGTAACATGCGTTATTGGACACATGGATCATCCTGGTAAGCAGGTATTTTACAGTATACTTGCCGTCCTTTGCGCCGAAGCCCTTGTGTGAAAGGCTGCTCTGCTTGACATAAAGCTTGGTGTCCAGAGACAGTTTGCCGGCATCCATCTGCTTACAAATATAAAGAAGTACCAAAGCCTTGATAGTGCAGTTGCTCTGAAAGCTCTTGTCCTGGTTATAAGTGGCAACCGGCTTAAGATTATTGGAGGCTATATCATACAGACCCCAACTGACCGAGAAATTGTATCTCTTATAGATCTTGTTGAGCTGGCTCTGAAGATCGTTAGAAATACGGTAAGTCAAATTGCTCCTGCCAAAGCAAGCCTGCGCGGGCTGAACAGCTATGACAGAAATAAGCATAACTGACAATAAAACGGATAAAATCTTGTGTACTTTTTTCAATTCAATCGTCTCCCTTTAAAACAACACGCCGATTATACACCAACTTTTTTCTGTTGTCAATAAAAAAATATTAAAAAAACATATAAAAAAATAAAGAAAGGAGCTTAAAGCTCCTCTTAATAATATCATTTGATATTGTCATCCGCTGCCGGTTCCGTAACTGTTTCGGGAACTATCACGGATGTTTTTTTGACCTCAACTCTGTCAAAATATTTTTTAAAACTGACTGATACCTTGACCTTTTCGTCGCACACAGGACAGTAGTACATCGCTCTGAAGCTTCTGTTTGAGAACTTCCAATCCGCAATGAGTCTCGCCTTTTTTCCGCAGGTCCTGCATTTATAGCTGAGCATGGATTTGTCCACCAACGGACTGTCAAGCTTTGAAATAACGTAGGGCTTGAACATAAGCTTTTCGTAGAAGGTCGAATCGCAGACCCTGATGTACTTTGCAAAACTCTCCGGCTCAAATATCTTTTTGAAGCACTCCGCGGTAAGCAGGCTGTCTCCCAACGCCCTGTGCTGTGTGTATTCGGAATAATCTATGCCTATCATTTCCGCCGCATTCATCAGGCTTATCTGATTTTTACCCGGCACCTTGACAACATTCTGGAAATAGCTCTGTATGTTGACGTAGTTGCTCAAAAACGGGATCTCCGGTGAATTCATAAGGTATCGGCAGTTGTCGATGAGAACTCTGATGTCCCCGTCTCCCCATGTCATTATTACGTTTTCTCTGCCGTTTATCCACCGTTTAAACTGGGAAACCGTCTGGGTAAACGGAATACCTGTATCAAGATCCTCATTGGTGATGTTGGTAAGCTCCTTGACTCTGCCCCTCAGCTTCTTGCCTATCTGAGATTTTATCAGCGTTGAAAACTGATCGACTGTCCTCAGCTTTTCATCCAGCATGACCGCGCCGAATTCTATTATCTCGTTTATAAAGCCTTTTGTTTTTCGTGCATAGGTGTTATTCCATTCCAAATCGAGCACGATATAATACATTACATACCTCCCCTCATGGAACTTCATTGAATTATGATATCACAATATGGCGATGATTACAATAGAATTTTTCAATATTATTATAATTTATTTGAAAAATGTTTGTTCACGGCGTTCTTTAAATCATCTCCGCTATTAAGAAACCCCTGCACGACTTTGGGAAGCTTGCCGAAGATCGAGCGGAAGAAGGCTGTCAGTTTTGCAAAGAAGCCTGTTTTGACATTGACGTTTTCGATCTCCGACTCATCAAGTGCCTTGCCGTCCTTCAGATATTTGACTTGTAGAGCAAATGATTTTGTCGCCTTTGTTACGGTATAGCTGTCTCCGGCGCCCTTGTCCTGCCCGTCAATGAACCAATGTATCTGACCTTCGGCGACCGGATTTTTCACATCCGCATTTTCCGTTTTTTATGGATAACATAATGTAAATGAAGTTATTAAAAATATCCTTGATATTCTTGTTTATAAATAGTATAATAAAACGGTAATTATTAAAAGGCGGAGTATTTGCTATGTTAGAGCTGAAAAACATAAGCTTCACCGTGGACAACAGCGACGGTGCGCTTGAGATAATCGACGACGTAAGTCTGACTGTAGATGAGGGAAAATTTACCGTTATAACAGGACCCAACGGCGGCGGCAAATCCACCCTTGCCAAGCTTATAATGGGTATTGAAAAGCCCACCGGAGGTTCCATAATATTCAACGGAACAGATATAACAGACATGAGCATCACCCAACGTGCAAAGCTGGGAATAGGTTACGCCTTCCAGCAGCCTCCCCGATTCAAGGGACTCACCGTGCGCAGACTTCTGAGCCTTGCCCACGGCAGTGAACTGCCGGAGGATGAGTGTTGTGCGTATCTGACGAACGTGGGACTTTGTTCCCGCGAATATCTCAACCGTGAGGTGGACTCCTCCCTTTCCGGCGGCGAGGTCAAGCGTATTGAGATTGCTTCCCTTCTGGCAAGAAAGCTGGATATAGCAATTTTCGACGAGCCTGAGGCTGGCATTGACCTGTGGAGCTTTACCGCGCTGGTAAACACCTTCCGCGCCATGAACAAAAACGTACACAGCAGCGTTCTGATAATCTCACACCAGGAACGTATCATGCAGCTGGCTGACGATATCATTATCATAGCCGACGGTAAGATCCGCTCAAAGGGTCCCCGGGATGAGATACTCCCACAGCTTCTTGGAGAATTTGACAGTAACTGCGACTTCAGAACAAAATGCTGAAACACAGGGAGGTACTTTTCTGAAAATGGAAAATTATATAGACAACGAGCTGCTTGAGGCAGTTGCCGACCTGCATGAGATACCCGCGGGGGCCTTCAATATCAGGCGCAACGGCGAGGGCGCAGGCAGACGTTCAACCGAAAATATCACCATAACCACAAAAACGGACAAACCCGGTATAGATATCCGCATAGCTCCCGGCACAAAAAATGAAAGCGTCCACATCCCGGTCATCATCACCGAGACCGGCATCGACGAAACGGTGTATAACGATTTTTATATAGGTGACGGCGCCGACGTGCTCATAGTGGCGGGATGCGGGATACACAATCCCGGCAGTTCAAAGAGCGAGCATGACGGAGTTCACAGGTTCTTTATCGGCAAAAACGCAAGGGTAAAATACGTTGAAAAGCATTACGGTCAGGGCGAAGGCACCGGCGAAAGAGTGCTGAACCCCTCAACCATAGTTGAAGCAGACGAAAATTCCTGCTGCGAGATGGAAATGGTGCAGATAAAGGGCGTAGATTCCACCGTCAGGGACACAAAAGCATATCTAAAGGACGGCGCTTCACTTGTTATCACCGAAAGGCTGATGACCCACGGCAACCAAAAAGCCCGTTCAGATATAGAAATAAATCTTGAAGGCGCCGACTCCTCGGCGCAGATCGTTTCCCGCTCTGTTGCGAGGGACAACTCAGAGCAGATATTCTATCCCCGCGCCATCGGCAAAAACGTGTGCAGAGCTCACGTTCAATGCGATTCCATCATAATGGACAACTCAAAGATCCGCTCTATACCGGAGATAGCGGCTCAGCACTCCGAGGCGCAGATCGTTCATGAGGCCGCCATCGGCAGAATAAACAACGACCAGCTTCTCAAGCTCATGACCTTCGGGCTGAGCGAGGAGGAAGCGGAAGAAATAATCATCCAGGGATTCCTCAAATAAAAATTATGAAAAGGAGACTGTCTGATGTCTGAAAAAACCGCAGAAAAAAAACTGGACTACAAAAAAACGTTGCTTATAGGCGCGGGCTTCATGTCAACGTCAATAGCCTGGGCGATCTATGACCCCTACATAACCAAGATCCTCAACGTCATGTTAAGCAGATCCGCAACGGTCACCGCGTGGAGCAACAAGCTTATAGAGAAGTTTCCAAAGCTTCTGGATTTTGCTTCCGCTCAGGGCGAAAATGTAGGCTCTGCCATTACGGGCTTTACCCTTGTTCCCCTGTTCATCGGTCTTATCATGACCTTTGACAACATTTTCGGCGTAATTTTCCAGCCCACATTCGGCAAGCTTTCGGATAACACCCACACCCGTTTCGGCAAACGCCTCCCCTTTATCCTGATAGGCGCTCCGATATCCGCGATCTTGTTTGCGCTTATTCCCTGGTCAGAGCGGATCGGCAGTCTTCCGATGCTGATGACGTTGGTCATCTTTTTCGTTATGGTCATGTCCATGTGGAGGGCGCCTGTGGTCGCGCTGATGCCTGATCTTACTCCCACCGAACTGCGAAGCGAGGGCAACGCCATAATAAACCTCTGCGGCGGGATAGGCGGACTTATAGGTATGGTAGCGGGTACGATACTCGTCGCCATATTCGGATTTAACAGCGCAAATCACGAAGAGTTTCCCGGTGTATTCCTGCTGGGTTCAATAGTAATGATCCTCGGCACGTTGATACTGTTTTTCTTCGTCAAGGAACCTGACAGCAGGATAAAAATAAAAGGCGACATGAACAAAATCGCTGACGAAGAAGCTAAAAGAAAAGCGGAAAAGGAAGCCGCCAATGCGGAAAAGGCAAGGATGAAAGCCATAAAGTTGAGCAAAGCTGAACGTGTAAGCCTTGTATTTATGCTGTTCTCCCTGTTCTTCCTGTTCTGCGGAACGAACTCTATAACCACATTCTTCTCCCTGTTTGCGGAGGAGGTCCTTCACAAATCCACCGATCAGGCCACAATGATGATGGCAATATTCGCAGCCTGTTCAATGGCGGCCGCCATTCCCGCGGGCAAGCTTGGCAAAAAGATCGGCAGAAAAAAGACCATACTTATAGGTCTTATCCTGTTCACATCCGTATTTCTTCTTTACAGAGTAACCGGCAGCCTGGCTATCATTTGGGTAGCCCTTGTTGTGGGCGGCGCGGCAAATATGATGATAACCGTAAACACCCTGCCCCTTGTGCTTGAGATAGGCGGACTGGACAAGGTGGGCACATTCACAGGTTATTACTACACTGCCACCTTCTCCGCGCAGATAGCCGCTCCGATACTTTTCGGTATTATAAGGATGTTCTCCGGAACATACAAGACCCTGTTCGTTTTCTCTCCTGTAGCCTTTATTCTCTCGCTCCTGTGCATACTCTTTGTAAAGCACGGAGAAGCGATCCCCGACGATGTTATCAAAGAGGCTCAGATGGCTGACGATTAACGGAATACAAATCCACAAAGGAGGATCAACATAAATGTCAAAGATCATTGAGGTAAAAGGCCTCACAAAGTCCTACGGCGACCATCTGGTGCTGGACAACATAAGCTTTTCCCTTGAGGAAGGTCAGATCATCGGTCTTATGGGTCCCAATGGCTGTGGAAAGACCTCACTTATGAAAATTTTGGTGGGTCTGATAAACGACTATCAGGGAGAGGTGCTCATCGACGGCTCACCCGTCGGCGTCCATACCAAGAGCCTTATAGCCTATCTGCCCGAAAAAACTTACCTTGCCAATTGGATGACTCCCGTAGACGCGGTAAAATACATCGCTGACTTTTATCCGGATTTCGATTCTGAAAAAGCTTACAAAATGCTGGATCTGTTTGAAATACCGAGGAAACAAAAGATCAAAAGCATGTCAAAGGGTATGCAGGAAAAATTACAGCTCATGCTTGTAATGTGCCGGAACGCAAGGCTTTATATCCTTGACGAGCCTCTCGGAGGCGTTGATCCCGCCGCAAGAGCTTTTATCCTTGATACGATAATGAAAAACCATCCCGCAGGCTCCACCCTGCTGATATCCACTCATCTTATCAACGACGTTGAGCACATCTTTGACCATGCGTTTATGATAGGTCACGGAAAGGTGCTTCTTGACGAAAGCGTTGCCAAAATCTGTGAGGACGGCAGGACCATTGAAGATGTGTTTAAGGAGGTGTTCAGGTATGCTTGGCAAACTTATTAAAAACGAATTCAAATCCAGCTCCCACTTTCTTTCAGGTATATATATGGCGGTGGGGATCTCGGTCGTTTTTCTGGTCTTAGCTTATATGTTCAAAATAAAATTTTTAAGTTTTGCAAGTACTCTCACCATTATCCTGCTTGCTGTAGGCGTTGTTTTGGTAACGCTTATATTCGTTGTTTCGGAGTTTTACAAAACTCTTTACGGCAATCAGGGATACTTAAGTTTTTCATTGCCGGTCAAGAGCCGTGATCTGATAGCCTCAAAGGCCATCGTTTCCATTGTCTGGGTGCTTTTGAGTTATGTAATAGGCATCGGTCTTTTTATCGGTATGTATATTTACCTTTCCTCTCTTGTCGGTGAAGATACAAAAATGATCGTTGAAGATCTTCTCGATTCATTGAATATGCTGCCATCAAGAAGCATGCTGATAGATCTTATTGTGATAATCCTTATAATGCTCTTTATTCAGATTGCCGCGCTTATTTCCGAGATATACTTTGCAATAACCCTGGCAAATACAAGAAAATTTCAGAAACACGGGATAATATTCGCTCTTTTGATCTTCTTTGCGGTGTATATTATGGTTCAAGGCGGCATGGCTGTTCTGACAGTTTATTTCCCCCTGACGTTAAAGATCACAATGGACGGACTTGTCCTCTCCTTCTCCAAGATGAATACGGACAGCTCCATGAATTTCGGCATTATCGGTTCATTATTCCAGCTTATCATGTGCTTCCTGTTCTATTTCCTTACATCTTACCTTATGAGAAAAAAAGTTAATGTCAAATAAACTGTTTCAGACAGTACGTTTCAAAAGGAGGGATCTGCCGTGAACGACTATATCCCGTTAATAAAAAAGCTCCTGCTCCCTGACAGATTCGAGCATTCCCTGGCAGTCGCAAACGCGGCGAAAAAGCTTGCCCAACAGTACGGCGCGGATGAAGAAAAAGCGTATATCTGCGGTATCCTGCACGACATTATGAAGAACGCCGGTCATGACGCTCAGCTTGAGATACTTGAAAAGGGCGGCATCAAGCTGAGGGATTACGAGCTTATGAACCCTAAAGTATGGCACGCCATGGCGGGCTGTGAATATCTCCGCCTTGAAATGGGTATAACCGATGAGGATATGCTCAACGCGGTACGGTATCACACCACAGGCAGAGCTGGTATGAGCCTGCTTGAAAAGGTTCTTTACATAGCGGATTTCATATCCGCAGACAGAACTTATGACGGTGTGAAACAGATGCGTAGGCTTGCCTCCGTCAGCTTGGAGGACGCAATGCTTTTCGCGCTGAGATATACAATATCGGATCTTATTAAAAGAAAAAAGCTTGTCCACCCGGACAGTGTTTTGTGTTACAATGAACTTATATTGAATATGGAGGAAACAAAATGACACCCTCAGAGCTTATGAACGAAATAGTCAAGATACTTGACAAAAAGAAAGCCATCGATATCAAGGCAATACGTACCACCGAGCTTACGATAGTTTCCGACTATTTTATTATTGCCTCCGGTACGTCCGTCACCCACACCCGCTCCCTTGCGGACGACCTTGAATTTGAAATGGGCAAGCTGGGCGTGAATCCTCATAATATCGAGGGACGCGCCACCGGCTGGATACTGCTTGACTACGGCAGTGTGCTGGTGCACATATTCCAGGCTGAAATGCGTGAATATTACAACCTTGAAAGGCTGTGGAGCGACGCGCAGAGCGTTGATATCTCCGGGCTTATCACAGAGGCATAATGAAAGGATTGTTATAATAAAATGGCATCTTACGATTTTAAAAGCATCGAGAAAAAATGGCAGAAAAAATGGGAGGAGACCGGCGTAT
Source organism: Clostridiales bacterium (assembly GCA_024684435.1). Lineage (GTDB taxonomy): Bacteria > Bacillota > Clostridia > Oscillospirales > Acutalibacteraceae > JAAZFZ01. Next base: position 117,257 of record JAIKWV010000005.1, on the reverse strand, counting down.
TCCACGCAAAGCAGGATTTTTCCCTTCCGAAATTTTATTGCCTTGTTGAGTTTCCCTACCCCTCCGGTCAGGGACTTCACGTAGGTCATCCCCGCTCCTATACCGCATTGGATATAGTTGCCAGGAAAAAGCGTCTTGAGGGCTACAACGTACTCTATCCCATGGGGTGGGACGCCTTCGGTCTGCCCACGGAAAACTTTGCTATCAAGAACCACATCCATCCGGAAATAGTCACGCAGAAAAACGTCGCCCGTTTTAAGGATCAGCTTCAGAGTCTGGGCTTTTCCTTTGACTGGAGCCGTGAGATAAACACCACAGACCCCAAATATTACAAGTGGACACAGTGGATCTTCCTTCAGCTGTTCAACAAGGGTCTCGCCTACAAAAAGGAAATGGCGGTCAACTGGTGTACATCCTGCAAATGCGTACTGGCAAACGAAGAGGTCGTGGGCGGTGTCTGCGAACGCTGCGGCAGTGAGGTCATAAGAAAGGTAAAGAGCCAGTGGATGCTCAAGATCACGGAGTACGCTCAGAGGCTCATCGACGACCTGGGCAATCTTGATTTCATTGACAGAGTAAAGACCCAGCAGATCAATTGGATAGGCCGCTCCACCGGTGCGGAGGTCAACTTCTCCACCACTGCCGGAGACACGGTCACGGTTTATACTACCCGTCCGGACACTCTGTTCGGCGCTACATATATGGTCATTTCTCCGGAGCATGAGCTTGTTGACAAGTGGAAGGACAGCATCACGAACTTTGACGAGGTCATCGCCTACCGTGACGAGGCTGCCCGTAAATCCGACTTTGAGCGCACCGAGGTCAACAAGACAAAGACCGGCGTCAAGATCGCCGGCGTAGAGGCGATAAACCCTGTAAACGGCAAAAAGATACCCATATTCATAGCCGACTATGTGCTTGTTTCCTACGGCACAGGCGCTATTATGGCCGTTCCCGCCCACGATACCCGCGACTGGGAATTTGCCAAGAAATTTGATCTGCCCATCATAGAAGTGGTCAAGGGCGGCAACGTTCAGGAAGAGGCCTTTACCGATTGCGCCACGGGCATAATGGTCAACTCGGATTTCCTTGACGGTATGCCTGTTGAGGAAGCAAAGGTCAAAATAACAGAATGGCTTGCGGAAAAAGGCATAGGTCATCAGAAGGTCAACTTCAAGCTCCGCGACTGGGTGTTCTCCCGCCAGAGATACTGGGGCGAACCTATCCCCATCGTTCACTGCGACAAGTGCGGTTTTGTTCCCGTACCAGAAAGCGAGCTTCCCCTTCTGCTGCCTAACGTTGAGAGCTATGAACCCACCGAAAACGGTGAATCTCCCCTTGCGGCTATGACCGACTGGGTGAACACCACCTGCCCGAAATGCGGCGCTCCCGCCAAGAGAGAGACCGACACCATGCCCCAGTGGGCCGGCTCGTCATGGTATTTCCTTCGTTACTGTGACCCCCACAATGACAACGCTCTGGCTTCAAAAGAAGCTTTGGAATACTGGACACCCGTCGACTGGTACAACGGCGGCATGGAACACACCACTCTTCACCTGCTCTACAGCAGATTCTGGCACAAATTCCTGTATGATATAGGCGTCGTTCCCACCTGTGAGCCCTATCAGAAGCGTACAAGCCACGGTATGATCCTGGGCGAAAACGGCGAAAAAATGTCAAAATCCCGCGGCAACGTGGTAAATCCCGACGATATCGTAAATGAGTACGGCGCGGACACCATGCGTATGTATGAGATGTTCATCGGCGATTTTGAAAAGGCCGCTCCCTGGAACTCAGCGAGCATCAAGGGCTGTAAGCGTTTCCTTGACAGGGTATGGAGCCTTCAGGACATTATCTGTGACGGAGATTCCTACCGCGGCGAGCTTGAGGGCGATATCCACCGCACCATAAAGAAGGTCACAGAGGACATAGACAGCCTTAAGTGCAACACAGCGATAGCCGCCCTTATGACTCTTCTCAACAAGATCTACGATTCCGGCTCTGTCAATAAGGCTGAGATGAAAACATTTTGCCTTCTTCTCAACCCCTTTGCCCCACATCTTACTGAGGAGCTTTGGAGCGCATTTGACTTCGGCGGAACAGTGACGGATCAAAAGTGGCCCGTCTTTGACGAAGCAAAGTGCAGAGAGGATTCCGTGGAGATCGTTGTACAGATCAACGGCAAAGTCCGCTCACGCTTCAGCATACCCGTTGATATAACCTCGGAGGACGCCATTGCCCTGGCTAAAGAAGATGAAAAAATAGCCGAAGCCATAAACGGCAAGCAGATAGTCAAAGAACTGTATGTTAAAAACAAACTTGTCAATATAGTAGTCAGATAAACATAATTTTTTAAAAAAGATAATTTTTAGTAGTTGACAATTTTTGTTTGATAATGTATAATCTATTCGATATTATGTAATTTGCCCCTGCAATAGCGGAGGGAGGGAATAGAAAATGAGTCAGGTAAAAGTTAAAGAGAATGAGTCTCTGGACAGCGCTCTCAGACGTTTTAAGAGACAGACCTCACGTGACGGCGTCATTCAGGAGGTCCGTAAAAGAGAACATTATGAGAAGCCCTCTGTAAGGAGAAAGAAAAAGTCTGAGGCTGCTCGTAAGCGCAAGTACAAATAAGCATAGAATTAACGGCAGATGTTTGACATTTGCCGTTTTTCTATACCGTAACTTTTATATAAGGAAATGGTTCAAATGAAAAACAGGATAGAATTATTGGCAGACGCTCTGCCTGAAAACATGGGCGGCGCTCTCATAATATCCGAGGAAAACAGGAAATATCTCACCGGATTCAGCTCCTCCGACGGGGTACTGGTGGTCACCGGGAGCGGTTCTGTTTTTTTTACCGACAGCAGATATATAGAAGCCGCGAAGAAGCAGATCACTGACTGCGAGGTCACGGAGCTTAAGGATCTCAAGCTCCAGCTCCCGGAGCTGTGCAAAAGCTTAGGCGTTGACTCCCTCGGCATTGAAGCCGAAAGGATGACGGTGGATCAGCTCAATAAATTTTCCAAATCGGTCAGCGGTGTTAACTTCTCATCTGCCAATACAGTGGACAATATAATCAACTCCATGCGAAGCGTAAAGGACGAAAACGAGGTAAAGTGCATCGCAAAGGCGCAGGAAATAGCTGAAAAAGCCTTTGATATTATTCTTAATTATATTTCTGTCGGCAGGACTGAACGGGATATTGCCATTGAGCTTGACCATACGATGCTCAAAAACGGTGCGGAGGATATTTCATTTAAGACCATTGTGGTGAGCGGCGTAAATTCATCCATGCCCCACGGCGTGCCCTCGGATAAAAAAATTGAGAGCGGCGATTTTATCACAATGGATTTCGGCGCGGTATATAACGGCTACCACAGCGACATGACAAGAACAGTTGCCGTAGGTTCAGTTTCCGACAGACAGAAGACCGTCTACGACACCGTTCTCACCGCCCAGAAAAAAGCGATATCCGTACTCAAGGAAGGACTTGCCTGCGCTGAGGCGGACAAAGCGGCAAGGGATATCATCGACGCCGCCGGCTTTAAGGAAAACTTTGGTCACGGTACCGGTCACGGTGTGGGTATTGAAATACACGAAAAGCCCAGCCTTTCCCCGAAAAGCAAGGAAACGCTTTACGTCGGCAACGTTGTCACGGTGGAACCCGGCATCTACATTCCCGGCGAATTCGGGGTAAGGATAGAGGATATGCTCCTTATTACTCCGGACGGGTACAAAAACTTCACTTCATGCAATAAAGAGATTATAATATTATGATATAAAAAAATACACACGGCGGAACTGACCACCGTGTGTAGATTTTTTTACGCTTTATTAGAGGTAACCTAAGTTATTCAGCCATTCTCAGGGTCATGATAAGAATACGCTTTGCGCACTCCTCAAGGTCGGCTCTTGTGAGTTTTCCCCTGTCGTATGCCGCCTTCAGATCTTCGGGATAACCCTTATCCATCTTCATATCGTTGCCGGCAAGCACCTCGTCCACCGGATTGTTTTTCTGACCCCAGTCGGTGGTGACCATGCCGTTGAAGCCCCATTCCTCTCTGAGAATGCAGGTAACAAGTTCGTAGCTTTCCGACGTATGCTGTCCGTTGATGAGATTGTACGAGGTCATCAGCGTCCAGGGATCGGCCTCCTTGACGCAGATCTCAAAGCCCTTGAGATAGATCTCTCTCAACGCTCTTTCCGACAGTCTTGAATCACAGCCGAAACGGTTGCCTTCCTTATTGTTGCAGGCAAAATGCTTGAGTGATACGGCCACCTTCTGAGACTGTATGCCCCTTATCTCAGCAGCGGCGCATTTGCCCGCAAGCACCGGATCCTCGGACATATACTCGAAATTGCGTCCGCACAGTGGATTGCGGTGAATATTTATCGCAGGAGCGAGCCAGATGCCGATATTGTTTTCCCTGATCTCGGAAGCGCTTGCCGCGCCCACAGCGTAGGTCATATCCGTATTCCATGTGCAGGCAAGCAATGTGGAACAGGGCCACGCGGTAGTGAGGATGCCCGTCTCCGTATTCAGACGCAGACCCGCAGGACCGTCCGCCGTGGGAATGGCGGGTATCTTCAATCTCTCAAGTCCGCTGAAACAGCCTGTGTTGGCAACACCCGTAGGCTTTCTGCCACCCACAAAGTCCATAAGCTCCTCAACGGTAAACTGGGCGGTAAATTCGTCAAGAGTTATCTTTTCGCCCACATCGTCAAACATCACAGTGGTTTCCGGAGCCTTCGCGCCGGATAGCTTATGTTTGCCCTTGCCGGACATATAAACCGGATCACCGGTAGGCAGATCTTCAAAGCTGCCATCCGCAAGCATACGCTTTTTGAGGGCGAAGGGTCTGCACAGTGAACTGCACTGCAGGGATACCCTGTCCTCTTCAACGATATATTCATAGTCGATCTTTGTAAGATCGCGGACTGAGTTTCCTATATAGAATTTATACGCGCCCTTTTCAAGGACGAAAGCCGATTTTTTGATCTTGCCCAGATCATCGAAACTCGCAAGCTCTCCGATATCGAAGCTCAGCGCAATGACCTCGGACTCGCCCGGGTTGAGCAATTTGGTCTTCTTGAATGCAGCAAGCTCCCTTGAGGGCTTACCCAGCTTACCCTGTGGCGCGCTGTAATAGAGCTGTACCACCTCTTTGCCGGCGACCGATCCGGTATTTTTTACGGTCAGAGCGACCACTATCTTGCCGTCGCTCTCCCCCGCCATTACGCCGCCGATGGAAAAATCGGTGTAGGACAGACCGAAGCCGAAGGGATAACGCACCTCCCCGCTCTTGCCGGGGACGGTTTCAAAGTAACGGTAACCCACATAGATGTCCTCGGAGTAATTGAGGTACTCAAAGCACTCATCAAAATCATCCTTGCTGGGATAGGCGTCATATGACTTAACTATTGTATCCGCCAGTTTGCCGGAGGGGTTCACGTCTCCGCAAAGAACATCGGCTATGGCGGAGCCGCCCTCCATGCCTCCCTGCCAGCCGAAAAGCAGAGCGTCTATCTTATTGTTTTCTGCAAAGTATTCGCAGTCGATGACAGCGCCGGAATTTACGACAACTATCACCTTGTCGAAGTAACGGATGACATTATCAAGGAGTGATTTTTCGGTGTCGGAAAGTAAATAGTCCCCGCCGAATGATCTGCGGTCAACGCCCTCCGCGGAATAGCGGCTCAGGGTCACGATGGCGGTCTGCGCATTTGCCCCCGCCTCTTTGACGATCTTCTCCGGCACGTCAGCCTCTTTCATGAACGTGCTGGCAACTGTTTCGTATATTATTCTGTCCTTTTCGGGGCTGAAGGGCAAGGGATTGATCCTGTCCCATACCGCGTTTACCTCTGCCTCCGTGGGGATCTTCTTGTTTGCTTCCTTCACATAATCCCTGTAGAACTCCACCGTGGGCATATAAATGCTTACCTTGCCCTGAGCTTCCTTCTCCGAAAATCCGTCATAAACATTATGTATGAAAGCGGTGTGAACGTCGCCGCTGCCGCCGCCGCCCTTGACATAGGCTATTGTCGCCTTACCGAAGAGCGCGATCTTTTCGCCCTTCCTTAATGGCAGAGCGCCGTTTTCATTTTTGAGCAGAACTATTCCCTCTCCCGACGCCTCTCTTGAAAGCGCGATATGCTCCGGTGAGGCTGTGACCCGTCTGCCGTCCTTTCCCAAAGGAATACAGGGCTGAAATCTGAACCTTGCATACTTGTCCATAATGTGTCTTTCGCTCCTTTATTTTATACATATAAGTGAAACGCTTTTTCTTAATTATATATTAGCCGCTCCAACAAATCAATACATTTTTGGGGTATTGATTTTAATAGTAAAAAAATATATAATGTTGGCGTAGGATACTCAAAATATTTTTACAGGAGTGATCGATTTGGGCAAAAAAGGTTTAGGCGTTATTTTAGGTCTTATTGCGATAATAGTTATAATCGCGGTCAGTATAATAGGCAAATACAACACCATGGTTACGATGAGCGAGGAGGTCGACGCAAAGTTTTCAGATATCGACACCCAGCTTCAGAGGAGATCCGATCTTATCCCCAACCTTGTAAACTCGGTAAAGGGCTATATGGCTCATGAACAGAGCATAATCGACTCCGTTACCACCGCCAGGACAAAGCTTGTAAACGCTTCGTCAGTTGCGGAAAAAGCGGAGGCCGACAGCGAGCTTACCAAAGCTCTGAACAACCTGCTTGTGGTGGTTGAAAATTACCCGGACATAAAAGCGAGCAGCAACTATACCCAGCTCATGGATGAGCTTTCCGGTACGGAAAACAGGATCGCCACCGCAAGGAGAGACTATAACGGCGCCGTTAAAGATTACAACGCATTCATCAAGAAATTCCCACAGTCAATAATCGCCGGTATATTCAACTTTGACGCTAAAGATTATTTCGAAGCGAGTGAGAGTGCAAATGAAGTTCCGCAGGTATCTTTTGATTAGTCTGACAGCGATTTTGCTGTTGATGACGTTTGCTCCGTCTGTCTTCGCAGTTGTCAGCCCCACCGCGGAATTCTATGTGAACGACTATGCGAATATACTTTCCGAAGAAACGGAAAAGACAATACTTGAAAGCAGCGTGGCTCTTGCCAAGGTGACCACCGCGCAGATCGTTGTGGTAACTGTGCCCAACCTTGAGGGTGAAACTCTTGAAAAATATGCAACAGATCTTTTCAGAAGCTTCGGCATAGGCGATCAAAAGAGAAACAACGGGCTTTTGCTCCTGCTTGCTCTGCAGGAAAGGCAGTTCCGTGTAGAGGTTGGTTACGGTCTTGAGGGTAGGCTCAACGACTCAAAAACGGGCAGGATGCAGGACGAATACATGATCCCCTACTTCAGGGAAGACAGGTTTGACGAAGGTATGCTCAACGGATATAAAGCCTTCTTCAACGAGGTGGCGGAAGAATACGGCTACGATCAGACAATGATCCCCATTTCCCCCGTCGCGGAGCCTGACAGCGGCAACGGTATCAGCAGTACTTATGCCAACTGTCTGGCAATAAAAGTCATAGCTGTAATTATCGTATTTTATATGGCAAAGAAATCGCGGCTGAAGAAGATACTGTCCTTCTCCATTCTTGAGGCAGGCACGATCGCTCTCGCCTTCTTAGCGTTTTCGGAAATGAATCAGGTCTCGGCAATAGCTCCCTCTTTGGTCATAGGCACATTTTGCAACCTTATAGCCTCCATAGCGGACAAGTCAAAAGTCTCCGGTTCAAGCTGGCACGGCGGAGGTTTTTACGGAGGCGGAGGGTTTTCCGGCGGCGGCTTCGGCGGAGGCGGCGGCTTTTCCGGCGGTGGATTTTCAGGCGGAGGCGGTTCATCCGGCGGCGGCGGTTCATCAAGAGGCTTTTAAAATTCAACAAAAATATATCTCCCGTAGGCTATCCTGCGGGAGATCTTTATTTTTCTATTTTCAGGCTGTCCTCCTCCACCCTGCAGGGCAGATAAAGGATCTTTACGCCTGCCCTTACCGCGGCGTCAAGAGCCTCCCCGAATTGTGGATGGGTCTCCATATTCGGCAGGACCTTTGTTACCCCGGGCATGGCTATAACAAAGGCAAGAAAGCATTCGTACCCGTCCTCCACAGCCCGGGCAAGCTCCTCAAGGTGCTTTACTCCCCGCTGAGTGGGAGCGTCCGGGAAATATCCCACAGAGTCGATCTCCAGAGTACAGCCTTTGACCTCTATCAGAATTTTTCTTTTCCCGCACTCAACGTAAAAATCAAAGCGTGATCTTCCGTAAACGAATTCCGGCTTTATTTTCGTTATATCCGGAAACTCGGCTGGAGCTGTTTTCAGCCACTCCAACATAACAGTATTAGGCGCCTGACTGTCGATATTCACAAGCCCCAAACCGGGTTTATATACCGCAATAAGATCATATTTTGTCTTTCTGGCGGGATTGTCGGAGCGGGTCAGTATTACCTCCGCCCCCGGCAGGAGCAGCTCTTTGCATCTGCCTGTGTTCTTAACATGAACGGTCTGAGTTTGCCCGGATATCTCCACCTGCGCCACAAAGCGGTTGGGTCTTGATATAAATTTTCCGCTGACTGTATTTTGATATTTCATGGACTCACCTTTGCTGGTCGGGATTCAAAAAATCAAATACCCTCTTGTAAAAATCCGGAGCCTCGTCATACACGCTGTGACCGTAGCTGTCATCGTACATATATATCTCGCAGTTTAATTTTTCTGCAATATCCAATGACGCCTGAGCACCCACGACTTTATCACCGTAACAGCCTATCACCAGAGTCGACGCCTTGATCTGTCCCAGTTTGTCGACGACGCTGAATGATCTTATTGCGTCAGCCAGTACAGAAAAGCGATCCAATTCCTCATCGGTGAAGGTTTCGGCGAAGAGCAAAAAGCCCCTTTTCATTGCATTTGCTGTTTTTTCGGAATAAACGGCTTTAACGAACAGATCCGCCAGATCAGCCCTGTGTCTCTCCCCCGCGGCTTTTATCCAGCTGTCACATAAGGTGATGATATCCTCATTCGCGCATGGAGCTGTTGAACCCAGCACCATGCGTTCCACCGTTTCGGGATGTTCTGCGGCAATACACATCGCCATCATTCCTCCCTGAGACGCACCGTAAATATCGGCCTTGTTTATGCCCAGATGCTTCATTACGCAGAATGTGTCCTCCGCCATGTCATAAACCGAATAATGCTCGCCGATATTGTTCCTGCGGTCAAAAACATATATCTTATAGTCCTGCATGAACATCTTAAAGGTATTCTTCAGGAACCCGACGGAATTTGTGACCTTTCTGAAAGAGATGCCCGGCAGGACAACAAGCGTCCCTGACCCGTCTCCGAATTCCGCATAGTCCATTTCAATACCGTTCACAATAGCCCGTTTGACCATTTCGCAGTCACTCCGTAAAATTATCTTTCGATTTATATTAACACATCTGAACACACAATATCAAGTATATGATACCGAATATTTGACATAAACGATATACATATGGTATAATTATTTTTACAATTTTCAAACACAAAGAGGCGTCATCAAATGGGAAACAAACTTCACACGATAACCCCTAAGGTTCAGGTAATGGACTCAGCCGCCATGGGGCGCGCCCTTATGCGCCTGTCCTATGAGATAGTCGAAAAAAGCACGGATCTGTCAAATCTCGTCCTCGTGGGCATACGCACCAGAGGTGTGCCCATAGCTAAAATAATCGCCGATAACATCAGAAAAAACAGCGGGGAGGAAATTCCCGTAGGCTCACTGGATATCACCTTCTACCGTGACGATCTGGAAAAAATAAACGATTCCCCCACCCTGAACCGTCCCGACGTGGGCGTTGATATCAGCGGCAAAGAGGTCGTACTGGTGGACGACGTGCTTTTTACCGGCCGTACCGCCCGCGCCGCAATAGACGCACTTTTTGCAATTGACCGTCCCGGCAAAATACGTCTTGCGGTGCTTATTGACCGGGGACACAGGGAACTGCCCATCCGTCCCGACTATATAGGAAAGAACGTTCCCACATCCCTTTCCGAGGTCATCAGGGTCAATATAAATGAAGTTGACGGCCGCACCAACGTAGAAATATGCGACATAATAAAATAAAACGGAGAATGATCCATCATGGCTGAAATAATAGTCAGCGCCTGCCTTGTGGGCTGTAACTGCCGGTATAAAGGCGACAGCTGCCGCTGTGAAGAGCTTGCGGCTCTTGCCGGAGAACATACGCTTATCCCCGTTTGTCCCGAACAGATGGGCGGTCTGTCCACTCCACGGGATCCGGCGGAAATACGGGGCGAACGGGTTATTACCTGTACCGGAGCGGACGTTACAGACAAATTTTCGGCGGGAGCGGAAGCCGCCCTTACCGTCGCAAAGTTAAACAATGTAAAATTTGCCGTACTTAAAGCAAGAAGCCCCTCCTGCGGCAAAGGCGTAATTTATGACGGCACCTTCACCGGCAGAAAGATCCCCGGCGACGGCATCACCGCCAAGCTGTTTTCGGAAAACAGTATTTCCGTATTTACGGAAGATGAACTTGACAAGCTGAAGGAGCATATAGCCGAAAAATCATAAAACACCGGACAACAGTAATTTGTTGCCCGGTGCATTCATATTATTCCGATATCAAAAAACGTCGGATTCAATATAGTCAACGCCTAATGACTTGCAGTAGCTCAGCGCGAAGATATCGTTAGCCGTCCACACCGCAAATTCCAATCCCCTGTCGTGGAACTCCTTTATCATTTCCTCGGTCACGCATTTGTAATCCGCGTCAATGGAAAAACCGTATTCAAAACAACGCTCATAGTTGGAATCATCCATACCGTAGGTCAGCATGATGGGCAGATCCGGGAACAGCTCCCTCGCCTTTATAAGATTGTCAAACTCAAAGGACTGCAGAATGCATTTTGAAAGATCGTAGACCCTTTCGACCATGTTGAAAATTTCTCTTACCTGCTCGTCTGTATAATCATCCTTGAGCTCCACGAAGCAGATCATGTCGTTTTCCTTCATGACCTCCAGGTAACGTTCCAGAGTGCAGAGATAGACCTTCTGGAATCCTTTCTGATTTTTCAGGGGCTGGGCGGTAAGCTCCGCATAGGTGCTGTCCGCGACAGAAAGCTCCGTGCCATCCTTCAGGATAACGGTGGCGTTGTGACTGCACACATAGACGCCGTCTTTTGTCATGCGGATATCCGTCTCCGCTCCGCCCGAGCCGTGCTCCGCCGCTTTGCGGAAGGCAAGCTCGGTATTCTGGTGATATCTTCCGCTGTATCCCCTGTGGGCGATCATGCAGACTTTCGCCGGCTGAACGCCTCCGAAAATACTGCTGAAAAAGGTTGCGACAGACATGAACGTCGCGGCGACCATTTTGAAAAACAACTTACTTGACATAGCTTTTCCCTCCGGTTCGTTATCACTGTATATAGTTTGGATAATAAAATAATACCACATTATTTTGTGATTTACAAGAATAATCTCATTTTAATGCCAATATTGAGTAAAAACAAACAAAAAGGATTTTTTTGTCATAAATTCGTTGACACGCCCGCCCGGCTATGATAGAATATTTATAACATAACACGGCGATCTTTAAAAGCGGTACAGAGATATCGACAAGATGAAACGTGACTCAGCCAATAGGCTAATTCTGTTGCAAAGTAACCTTGTCGTATCGACAGGGTTCTTTTTTATTGCTTGCCGTGAAAAAGAAAGAAGGAGATTTTTAAAATGAAGTTAGCCTACAATGTCAAAGACAAACCCAAATTCGGTCAGCTCATCGTATTCGCGTTCCAGCAGCTGCTCGCCATCCTCGCCGCCACCATCGCGGTGCCCGCCATCGTCGGCAACGGTATGCAGCAGTCAGCAGCCCTTTTCGGCGCCGGCGTCGGCACAATAGTTTATCTGCTTTTCACAAAGTTCAGCAGCCCCGTGTTCCTTGGTTCATCCTTTGCTTTCCTCGGCTCCATGTTCGCGGCCTTCGGCGGTGCGGCATCAGCTAAAGCAGGCTACGCAGGCATCATCATCGGCGCCATTTTCGCAGGTCTTGTATATGTGGTTATCGCTCTTGTAGTAAAAATCGCAGGCGTTAATTGGATCGACAAGCTCATGCCCGCAGTTGTCATCGGTCCCACGGTCTCCATTATCGGACTTTCCCTTGCAGGCAACGCAGTCGGCGACGCTCTCACATTTGCCAAGACAGACGCAGGATACGTTATGTCCACAAAGGGTTGGATAGGCTTTTTATGCGCGCTTGTAACGCTCTTTACAGTTATGCTCTGCAGTGTATACGGCAAGAAGATGACAAAGCTCATCCCCTTCATCATCGGTATTCTTGCAGGTTATGTAGTTGCTTTGATCTTCACCCTTATCGGCACAAAGACAGGCAACGATACATTCAAAATCATTGATTTTTCAATATTCCAGAACATGAAATTCTTCGCGGTCCCCGGCTTCACATTTATCAGCGCGGCACAGGGTCTCAAGGAGATCGACGGCACATATGTGGGAACAGTTGCAGTTGCATACATCCCCGTAGCATTCGTTGTTTTCGCTGAGCACATCGCAGACCACAAGAACCTTTCCTCAATCATTGAGAAGGATCTTCTTAAAGAGCCCGGACTTTCCAACACCCTCCTTGGCGACGGCGTAGGCTCCATCGCAGGCGCATTCTTCGGCGGCTGCCCCAACACCACCTACGGCGAATCTGTAGGCTGTGTCGCGATCACCGGCAACGCTTCCATCGTTACTATATTCACCACGGCTATCATGGCAATAGTGATCTCTTTCTTCAGCCCCTTCATTACCTTCCTTTCATCCATCCCCGCCTGCGTAATGGGCGGCGTATGCGTTTCCCTCTACGGTTTCATCGCGGTTTCCGGTCTTAAGATGATCCAGAAGGTCAACCTTGACGAAAACAACAACCTCTTTGTTGTCGCAGTCATCCTTATCTGCGGTATCGGCGGCATGACGCTCAATATAGGCAAGGTAACTCTTACAGAGATCGCCTGTGCCCTTATCCTCGGCATCATAACGAATCTTGTGCTTAACGGCAAAAAGAAAAACGCTGAGACGAAATAATCAGATATAAATAAAAGCAAGACTGCATATGAGTTTTTAAAGCTCGTATGCAGTCTTTTCATATTCGGTTACAGCTTGCTGCCGTCGTCCACCCATTCCTTGTTGAATATAATATTCTCGTTATCCGGCAGCGGGACCCCGGTGTTTTTCTGCCTTTTGTCCGGTTGACTGATGGGCTGTGTAACAAAGGCTCCGGGGCATTTTATCTTCTTGTTTTTATTTGCGGGTTTATCTATCAACCGTTATCAACTCTTTTCATCTGATATCGGTAATAGTATTCCCGTTTTTTTGATTTTTATTTATTTGCTTCGATCATTTTAACAAGCTGTCTGCCTATATCGTGAAGATACTTTATAGCCGTGGGATAGAACCGGGGAGGCATTTTCTTGAGGGTATTATCCGCCTCAAAAGTCAGTATACCGTCATAATCTATATCCGCCAGCGCCTTGGTTATTTCGCCCCAGTCAAGCTCCGAGGAAAACGGGAAATAATGAAGATCGTGGAGATTATCGTTATCGTGAACATGGAGAGCCTTTATCCTGTCGTGTCCCATCTCCCTTATCATTGTGGGAGCATCGCAGCCCACCAGACCGCAGTGACCTATATCGAGGCAGGCGGTGAAATATCTGCTGTCCAGAGCGTCAACGTACCGGTTGAAATCCTCCGGCACACTGCAGATGTTTGGAACGATCCTTTGCTCCTCATTACTCCAGCCCCACATATTCTCAAGGGCGACTTTTAAGCCCAGATCCCTTGCGTATGGCATTAGTTTGTTATAAAACTCCAGATTGATCTCAAGGTTATTTTCCTTTGAAATATCCGAAGGATGCACAACGATTATGCCAACGCCCAGCAAAGAAGCGACCTCCATGGAACGGACTATGTGCTTAAAGGTACGTTCGTTGTACTCATCGTTGTTTCTCTTCATTGACGGGAAGGGCGCGTGAGCCTGATTGAAAAACACGCCCAGATCCTCGCCTATTTTCCTGATATTGAGCGCATAGTCCTTATAGCCGTCCCCGTTGAGGATGTGGCCGTCATCATGGAGCTCAAACATGGAAAAATCCACCGCGTCAAAGCCGGCTCCGGCAATTATCCTGACAGCCGCTTCGTCGCTCACTCTGACGCCCATGACCTCCGTTAGTGTTGCAATTTTCATATGTATCGCCTCACAAATTATTTTTTGATATGCGCAAAGAAATATTCCGTCATAGTTTTTACAAAATTTAAAATCAATTTTATCATGCTCAAAGGCGCGGGATTTTCCGGCGCGGCGTTCTCCCCGTAGGGTTCAAGGGTGACATTGAGATCCGCCGGCGAATAGGCGTCCCCCGCCATGCCCCCAACGATGGGCGACAGTATCGCTTCCACCACCGTGTTTACGGTGTGGCTCTTGTAAATAATTTTGGCTGTGCTTTTGGTGATAAATTCACTTGAATTCGCCCATTTGCCAAAAGCGTAAGCCACGCCGCTCCTTACCACCGCATACAGCAGTTTGACCTCTACATCATCTGTCGTTATATTTTCGTCTCCGCGGAAAAAGCCGCCCATGATCTCAGCCACCAGCTGATAGGCGTATTTATAATCGCTCTCCGGCAGAGCACATCCCGCCGCCGCGGCTATCTCTTCAACGGAATTGAGCTTGCCGGGTCCGGCGTCCTTTTCGTATAACGGCAGTTCAAGTGCGTCCCCGAGAACAGCCATGATCGAATCCAGCTTTTCATATTCCGGCGTGCCTTCCTCAATTTTCAGCAGCCTTGAAACCCTGTGGGCGGAGCCTATAAATCTTTCCAGCCACAGTTTCATTCCCAGCTCAAAGAAATTCCTGGAATAGGTGGGAAAATCCGTTGAGATAAGCTCAAGCTGAGCCTGATTGTAGCCCGCGGGCAGATCGTTTATGTCTATTTTCGTTACATATTTTGTGCTGATCTTCACTCCGTCTGAATCAAATACGACCTCCCTGTAACCGTTGGGAGATGTTATAAGCGAGCCGGTCTGCACGTCATAAACAGTGTTGCCTGCTTTGGATTTCGCGGAGGAAATATCGTTTGCGTGGATATGACCGGTGAATACATATTTTACGCCGTTATCCGCAAGATAAGAGGCAAAGGACATATAATCGCCGCCGTCCACGGTGATCATGGGAGCCTGAGCGGTAAAGTGGGGCAGCAAACTGTGATGCATCATTGCGACAATGTGCTTGCCGTCCTTCTTTGCAGTCTCTATCTGCTCCTTTATCCAGGCGTATCTTTCCGCGTATATCCTGCCCTCATCCTTGCCGTAAATGCCGGAATCTATGGCTATAAGGCGGTAATCACCTGACAGCTCCGCCGTGTATGAGCAGGAATTTTCATCCCTTTCAAGAGCCTCGCTGTAGCCGAAATCATTGTATATATCTTTAAATTCTTTGTAGTCGATACGTGTTTCGCTGCTCTGCTCGGCTATGTCGTGGTTGCCGTTTATGACTAAGATCCGTTTGCCGGTGTTCTTTTCAGTCTCCGTAAGAAGATTTTTCAATATATCGTGGGACACTCTTTTCCCGTCAGACAGATCTCCGGCTATAAGCATGATCTGTTTATCGGACTCTGCAAAGCTTTTCAGCATGGATTTTATTATGGCAACGGACTCTGCGTCCATCTGACCCTGTATGGTGGTGTGGAAATACAGCTCGTCATCAATACGCCTGCTGTTTGATATATCCGTAACTACGCCGTCCGTATGTATGTCCGCTGTCACGAACAAACCCATATCAGAACTCTTTGGCGAAGCTCCTGAAACAGGCAGGGAAAGTAAAATTGTAGCAGAAAGAATGACCGAGATCACCCCTGCGAAAAATTTCTTAATCTTCACAAAACCACCTCTGTTTGAATATCGGTTTGCCTAAACTAACCTGTAAAATTATATCACAAATTCAGTCAATATGTCAACGCAAAATAATATGTCGCTTATAATAAATAAATATTGCATTAAAAGTATTTTTGTGGTAACATTATTGTGATTAAGTTTGTAATGTCTTAATTTGAGCATCGTTTTGGAGTAACTGTTTATGTCAGATGAACTGAAAAAGGTTGAGATATACACCGACGGCGCCTGTTCCGGCAATCCCGGTCCCGGAGGTTGGGGTACCATAATACGCTACAAGCAGCATGAGCGTGAGCTCAGCGGCGGAGAGGCGGGCACCACCAACAACCGTATGGAGCTGACAGCGGTGATCGAGGGGCTGAACGCTCTGAAGGAGAGCTGTGACGTTACCATATACACGGACTCTCAGTATGTCGCCAACGGCATAAACAACGGCTGGGCTGTACAATGGCGTAAAAACGGCTGGCGAAAGCCCGATAAAAAACCTGCGCTCAACCCGGAGCTCTGGGAAAAACTGCTCAACGCATTGAGCAGGCACAAATACACCGTTGTGTGGGTCAAGGGTCATGACGGTCACGAGTATAACGAACGCTGTGACAAACTCGCGGTGGCAGAATCTAAAAAATACGAAGGTCAGATTACCGAATCATGAAAATAGCTTTTTTGATGAGAAGCCTTGAGTTGGGCGGCGCCGAGCGCGCCGGTTCCGGACTTGCGAATTATTTTGCGGACAGGGGCAATGAGGTTTCTATAATCACCATACACGACAGAGAAATATTTTTCCCTATCAACAGCGGCGTCAGGGTATGTCCCCTTGACCTGCCGGACATTTCCGGACTGAATATTTTCCGCAGAGTCTTCGCTGTTATCAGGCGTTCAAATGCGATACGGAAAAAGGTTCGGGAGCTGGACCCTGACGTGCTTATCGGCATGACCAGCATAATGGTCTGCTATGCAGTTATGGCGGCGCTTTTCACCCATATCAAGGCGATAGGCAGCGAGCGCGCCAATCCTTATAAGGACGGCGGCAGGTCAATGTCCCTGAGGATGTTCCGCAGAGCCTTTTCCGTCCTTGCCGACGGATACGTCTTTCAGACAAACGGCGCAATGAACTTTTTCCCGAAAAGGATCCACAGCAGATCAGCCATTATCCCCAACGCAATATTCAACCCCGCGGTGAAGGATATCGTTCCCGCGGCCGTCAGGCAGAAGACCGTAGTTTCCATGGGGCGGTATTCACCGGAAAAGTCCTATGATTTTCTGATAAAAAACTTTGCCGGGATCAGCGATAAGATCCCGGAATACAGGCTTGTTATATACGGAGACGGCGACCTCAGGGAAGAATTGGAGGCTCTTGTCTCCTCCTTGGGCATGGAAGGGCGGATCGATCTGCGCCATTCTTCGGATAATGTTCTTGAGCTTGTGTACGACTCCTCACTGTTTGTTCTCTCCTCCTGCACCGAGGGAATGCCCAACGCATTATTGGAGGCTATGGCCTGCGGCATACCGAGCATCTCCACCGATTGTCCCATAGGCGGCCCCGCGGAGATAATCAAAAACAATGAGAACGGCATACTGATCCCCGTCAATGACGACGAGGCGCTCAAACGTGAAATGCTCCGGGTACTCGGTGATGAGGAGCTGTCCCGCAGGCTTTCGGAAAACGCCCTGCTTGTGCGGGAGAATTATTCAATCGAAAAGATAGGTCAGCAATGGCTTGACTATATGACAAAAATCATCGGCAAACAAAAATGATCATTGAGTGGTTTTGATTATGAAGATCGTAATTCTTGACGGATATACAACCAACCCCGGCGACCTTTCCTGGGACTGGATATATGAGTTCGGCGACTGTGACATATACGAGCTCACCGCCGTTGAGGATATCGTGGACCGGGCACGGGACGCAGAAATACTCATCACGAACAAAACTCCCCTACGCAAAGATACGCTGTCACAGCTGAAGAGCCTTAAATATATAGGTCTGCTCAGTACCGGTTATAATATCGTCGACTGGGAATACGCCGTCTCAAGAGGTATCCCCGTCTGCAATATTCCCTCCTACAGCGCGGCGGCGGTAACACAGCTGACCTTTGCCCTGCTGTTTGAGCTGACAAACAGCGTCTATATCCACAACCTTGCCGTAAAAAGCGGAGAATGGTCGGATTGCAAACATTTCTGCTTCTGGAAAACGGGGCTCACCGAGCTGCTGGACAAAAATTTCGGAGTTGTCGGGTTCGGCAAAATAGGTCAAATGGTGGCGAAGGTCGCCTCCTCCCTGGGTATGAACGTGCTTGTTAATACCCCGCATCCTCCGAAAGACGGCAATTTTGAATGTGAATTTGTTTCTCTTGACGAGCTGCTCAACAGAAGCGACGTTGTAAGCGTACACTGTCCCCTCACTCCAAAGACCGAGGGGCTTGTAAACAGCGATTTTTTAAGAAAAATGAAGCCCTCCGCCTTTCTTATCAACACCTCAAGAGGTCAGGTGGTGGATGAAAACGCCCTTGCCGAAGCCCTCGAAAACAAGACCATAGCGGGCGCCGGAGTGGATGTGCTTTCCACGGAGCCTCCCTCACATTCAAATCCCCTGCTGTCCTGCGACAACTGCATCATCACGCCCCACATTGCCTGGGCGGGCTTTGAGACCCGGCAAAGGCTGATGAAGATATGCGAGGAAAACATACGGGCTTTTATCAACGGGAAGCCTCAGAACACGGTCAATAATTTAAATTTACAATAAAACTGGAAGTGTTTATCATGGAAAAGAAAAAATTCTACATCACCACCCCTATTTATTATCCCTCAGACAAGCTGCACATAGGTCACAGCTACACCACCGTCGCGGCGGACGCTATGGCTCGCTACAAGAGATTACAGGGGTACGACGTGATGTTCCTCACCGGCACGGATGAGCACGGTCAAAAGATCGAGGACAAGGCGAAAGCCGCCGGCGTTACTCCAAAACAGTATGTTGACAACATCGTTGCCGGCATAAAAGAGCTGTGGAAGCTTATGGACATATCCAACGATAAGTTCATAAGGACAACGGACGACTATCACGAAAAGGCTGTTCAGAAGATATTTGAGACAATGTACAAAAAGGGCGACATCTACATGGGTAAGTACACAGGTATGTACTGCAAGCCCTGCGAATCCTTCTGGACGGAGACTCAGCTTGTGGACGGCAAGTGCCCTGACTGCGGCGGTGAAGTGGTTCACGCCGAAGAGGACGCCTATTTCTTCCGTCTTTCAAAGTATGCGGACAAACTGGTCGCCTACTATGAAAAACATCCGGAATTCGTTGAGCCCCAAAGCCGTCTCAACGAGATGATAAACAATTTCATAAAACCCGGTCTTGAGGATCTCTGCGTTTCAAGAAGCTCATTCACATGGGGCATTCCGGTGACCTTTGATCCGAAACACGTTATCTACGTCTGGATAGACGCCCTTTCAAACTACATCACCGCTCTGGGCTACAATTCCGACGACGATACCCTCTACAATAAATTCTGGCCCGCGGACGTACAGCTTGTGGGCAAGGAAATAGTACGTTTCCACACCATAATCTGGCCCGCCATGCTCATGTCCCTTGACCTGCCTCTCCCAAAGAAGGTCTACGGTCACGGCTGGCTTCTGCTGGAAGGCGGCAAGATGAGCAAATCAAAGGGCAACGTGGTGGATCCGGTGATACTGTGCGGACGTTACGGCGTTGACGCCATCCGCTACTTCCTGCTCCGTGAGATACCCTTCGGCTCCGACGGTCAGTTTTCCAACGAGGCACTTATCAACCGCATAAATTCCGACCTTGCCAACGATCTCGGCAACCTTGTTTCCCGCACGGTGGCGATGGTTGAAAAATATTTCGGCTCAGTTATACCCGACGACCGCACCCCGGGAGAGTTTGACGATGAACTCAAGAGCCTTGCTCTGTCAACAAGGGCAAAGGTAGAAGGCTATATGGACAATCTTCAGTTTTCAAATTCTCTTACCGATATCTGGAGCCTTATAT
Organism: Clostridiales bacterium; assembly: GCA_024684435.1. GTDB lineage: Bacteria > Bacillota > Clostridia > Oscillospirales > Acutalibacteraceae > JAAZFZ01. The sequence goes on along the minus strand of JAIKWV010000005.1, from coordinate 97,283 downwards.
CCCGTACTAACAAATACATCGACGAGACCGCTCCCTGGGCGCTGGCAAAGGACGAGGCAAACAGATCGAGACTTGCCGCTGTCATGTACAATCTCTGCGAAAGCATCCGCATAATCTCCACTCTCATCGAACCCTTTATGCCAAACTCCGCAAAGATCATCAAGGCTCAGTTGGGTCTGCCCGCGGAGCTTGACAAGTGGGACAATACAGACAAGTGGGACGTTCTGCCCTCCGGATTCTCTGTACACAAGGGTGATATAATTTTCCCGAGGATAGACGTTTCCAAGGAGCTTGAGGCTTTGGAGGCCGCAACTAAGCACGAAAAGCCTGAGAAAAAAGAAATCGAAGGTCTGGCGCAGATAGGCATAGAGGACTTTGCAAAAGTGGAACTGAGAGTGGCAAAGATCGTTGACTGCGTACCGGTCAAGCGTGCAAAAAAACTGCTTTGCCTGACTCTTGATGACGGAACCGATACTCCGAGGACAGTGGCGTCCGGCATCGCTCCCTGGTACAAGCCGGAGGATCTTATCGGCCACAGCGTAGTGCTTGTCGCCAATCTTAAGCCCGCGACACTTTGCGGGATCGAGAGTAACGGCATGATATTGGCAGCCGACTGCGCAGAAAATGACGTTAAAGTAATATTTGTTGATAACCTGCCTTCAGGTTCAAAAATAAGATAAAAACAGGAGGATCATTTATGTCAAAACTCAAAAAAGTACTGTGTGTATTTTTCTCTGTTGTCTTTGTATTCTCAGGCGTTTCGGCAACGGTATCTGCAGCGGGCTTTGACGGAGCGGTTTCATCCAACGCCGTAGAGAAGGACGCAACTCATATTCTGGAAAATGTAAGCTATTCCTTCGGTCCCCTTCTTCTCGGCACCAGCAAAACCCGTTCATATACATTTGTACCGAAGAAAACCGGAGCCTACATTCTCTCACTCGGCAACCGTAAAAACTGCAACCTTAATGTGGCTATCTACTCCGACCATATGGACGGTCAGTTCTGCGATGGCTTCTCTCTCAACAACGCAAAGAAGCTTTCCGGACTGCTTCAGCTTACAGCGGACGTTACTTACACCATCAAGTTTTCCGTTGACAGCATATGGGACATAAACTGTACTTTTGAGATCGAAAATGTCGTCGGCAAGATCGACAACATTACCCTCGTATCACTCCCTCAAAAGTCAACCTACATTTACGGAGTGGATTACTCCAGTGATTTAAGGCTGGATCTCAAAGGTCTGGTTATATCCGCCTCCGTTCCCACCCTTATGGGCAAGAAAACAGTTGAATTCACACATTCCGATTTCAGCTTTTCTTCTTCATCCTCACTTGAATATGAACACAGACCTCCCGTGGGCAAAATGACCGTTAAGATCAACACTCCTCTCGGTACCTTTGACTGGGACATCAAGATCATAAACAATCCCATTTCAAAGATCGAGATAACTAAACTGCCCAATAAGCTTGTGTACGATGAGCGCACCGACGGCGAACTGTTTCTTATCGTTTTCTTCCATCCCGAAATAAACATAGACGGAATGGAAATTACCGCCACATACAAAAACGGCGTTACCGAGATCCTCAGCAAAGCCAACAACTTCACATCTCAGATCTACAGCGGATGCGGCATCAGCGTGTTTGAGGAAGATAATATTGAGGGCACCACTTTCAGCAACAGCTCCACCATCAACGTAAGTTACATGGGACTTCAAAGAACATATTCAATAACAATATCCCGTGTTGATCTTGTCACAAAGACCTTGCTCTATGTAAAGCAGCTCATAAACAGGGCTATAACAATGTTTTAAGCCAACATAAACCATCGGAGGCACACCATAAGGTATGCCTCCTTAATTTTATAAGCATCGGAAGGATCGCAATATGAATAATATTTTTGACAGCCACGCCCATTACTCAGACGAAAAATTCAGCGAAGACAGATACGCTGTTCTTGATTCGCTGTTCAGCGGCGGCGTTACGGGCATAATCGAATGCGGTTGTGACATAAAAAGCAGCGTTGAGGCTCTTGCCCTTTCCGAAAAATATGCAGGGATATTTGCCGCCTGCGGCATACATCCTCACGAATGTGAAGGCGCATCTTTTGACAATGATATCCCAAAGCTGACGGAAATGCTGAAAAGGGAAAAATGTGTCGCAATAGGTGAGATCGGACTGGATTACCACTATGATTTTTCGCCGAGGGATGTACAGAGAGACTGGTTTGAACGGCAGATACAACTGTCACTTGAACTGGATATGCCCATAATCGTCCACGACAGGGAAGCCCACGAGGACACCATGAACCTGCTGAAAAAATACAGACCAAAAGGCGTGGTACACTGTTTTTCCGGCAGTGTGGAGACCGCCAGGGAAGTTATTGATCTGGGTATGTACATCGGACTTGGAGGGGCTGTCACATTCAAGAACGCAAAAAAGCCGCTTGAAGTGGCAGCTTATGTGCCCGCTCAGCGACTTTTGATCGAAACCGACTGTCCGTATATGGCTCCCGTTCCGTTTCGAGGAAACCGTTGTGATTCTTCTATGATACCCTATGCCGCGGAAATTATCGCCTCTGTTCGAGGTACTGCTCCGCAGGAAATACTTGACCTTACCGCGCAGAACGCAAGGGCGCTGTTCAACATCAAATGATCTTGCAGCTCAGAATATACCGTAGGAAACAGCCGCAACTATTATCCCCGCCGTAAGTACGCCCAGGGCAATAATGGGCAGAGATTTACGCATACGTATATCGAGAATGGCGGCGATCAGGGCTCCTGTCCATCCGCCGGTCCCCGGCAGAGGTATCGCTACCAAAGCAAAAAGGCCCCAGTTTCTCAGCTTCTTGACCTTTTCGCTCTTTCTCATGGCTCTTATTTCAAGTTTTTCTATGACCTTTGAAAATCCGCGTTTGTCCCTTAAAAAAGCAAAAATTCTTCGTATAAACAGCAGAATAAACGGTATAGGCAGCATATTGCCTATATAGCATATTATAAAAGCTCTTACAAGATCAACGTCCAGAAGTCTTGCTGCGATAAGACCGCCTCTCAGCTCCAATACCGGGAACAGAGATATAATAAAGACAATCAGCTCATTCGGCATCTTGTTTTTGAAAAATTCAACCAAAGTGTTGATTATGCTGTCAGCCATTAAGATATCTCACTTCCCATCTGCCGCCCGGATCATCATTTGCTGATGATCCCTTTTTCTACCATAAAATCATAGGCGCTGCTGAGTATGCTCCTGTCGTTTTCAAACTTGAGCGTAGTTATCGCCTTGTCGTAGTTGAGCCACACATAATCCTCTATCTCTTCACGCTGTATGATAGTACGGGTATCTGCGGTCTTTGCCAAAAAGATAGTAACGCTCTTTTCGACCTTGCCCTGAATAGTGTACTCCGAGCGGGATTCAAAATCCGAGATAAGCTCAATGTTCAGCCCGGTCTCCTCCAGCACCTCACGCCTCGCCGTTTCCTCCGGAGTCTCATCGTTTTCCACATGACCCTTCGGGAATCCCCAATGAGCGCTGCGCTTATTTTTTATAAGCAAAAATCTGTATTCACCGTTTATTATACGATAGACCACAGCTCCGCAGGAGTACTCATAAAGACAGTCGATACTGTATTCGTTCTCCTTTTCAGCAAAGGCTATTGCGCCGGTGATATCGCGCTTTATGTATCGGGACTTCTTTGGAGCAACAACAAGGAATCTGCCGCTGCCGTCATTGCGTTTTACCACGGCTATTACCCTGCCGTCAAAGTTATGCACCGGGTGACTGATGCCCATTATGTAAGCGCCGCTGTATCTCTGCGCGCCCTGCTTAGCGGACTCTATTGATCCATAGTTGAGTCCGTATTCAAAATTCCTTTGAGAATTAAAAGAGAAAATAGGGTTGGTTACCTTTACTCTGATATATTTGCCAAGCATTTTTGTAAATCTCCCTTTTGCCGTGGAATAGCGTATTACATACAAATCCACACAAGTCTTGCAACAATTATACAATGCATGGACTTAAATTACAAGTAAAAAATAATATATTTGTCTTTTAATGACAAAATTAAAGTATAATCATCAATTTACGAAACAAATAATACAAACAACGCAAAATGCTCCCTTATGCGTTTGTACACAGATCTGCACATACAGTTCCTTAAATCATCGCCAAAAATCAACACCGACCGCTGCATTGCGATCGGTGTTGATGACTATTCAAACTGTTTTATAATTTGATGATCTCCGGGGCTTTTGTGAAAGAACTGAACGTTGCCGTGGCGTTCCTGAAATACAACACCTGGGTGTTGCCGTCGTCAGCATCGTACATGGTTTTGAGCTCCGGCATTTTGTCCAGCATGGCGACCTTGACTTCCCTGCTGTCGTCATTGACCAGCTCACCGGCGACGCGAAGCCACTCCGAGCCGTTGAAGGCGCAGATCTCCGCCTTGGGGTTGGCGGCAAGCTGTTTGGAAACGTCCTTCACCTTACCGGTCTGGATATACAGTTTGCCGTCATAAAGCAGAACTGTTCCGAATGGGCGGCACCTGGGCTGATCTCCCTCGACAGTAGCCAAATAATATGTCCTGACTTCGTCAATGAACTTATATACTCTTTCTATTCCTTCCATAATAACCTCCGTCACAAATCAAAATGTGAAAATTGCGCACTGTGATTCAATGTGGACAGCTATCAGAATATCTCGTTCTGTTCAATGATCTTGATGCCCGCATCATTGAGAGCCTCAGTCGCCAGAGCAATGTCTGATACCCTGATTATAACATAGGCGCTGCCGCTCTTTGGGGTGATGAACGCATAGGCGTATTCAAGGCTGATGCCCTTGTCGGTGATTATTCTGATAGCCTTTGCAAAACCGCCGGGAACGTCGGGGATAGCCACGCCCAGCACCTCGGTGGCGGAAACGGTCATGCCGTCCTCTTTGAGGATATTTACCACAGCGTCAGGGTCTTTGACTATGAGCCTGAGTATGCCGAAATCGGTGGTGTCGGCTATTGAAATGGCGCGGATGTCGATATTGTTCTTTGCCAGTAATTCCGTAATATCCGCAAGGCGGCCGGGTTTATTCTCAACAAAAACAGAAATTTGCTTGATTGCCATAATAATATCTCCTTAAATTGTTATTTCAGAGCTTTGCTTTATCCATTGTAACCCAGATCAAATGCCTTCAGGTTCATCTCAAGGAATTTGGGCGGGACCGTTTCTTCTATCGCCTTTTTCCACACCTCAACGGGGATATCCATGTGCTTTGCCATTGAGCCGATAAGCACAACGTTTACAGCCTTTGATGAACCTGCCTCAACAGCCATTGAAAGGGCGTCTATCTCGGTAATATCCGCTCCGGATCTTTTCAGCGCGTCTATAACGCCCTCCGGATATTCGGTCTTGCCGATAACTACGGGCATGGGATCTATTTTTTGTGTGTTGACTATTATTTTGCCTTTCGGATCAAGGAATCCGAGCCAGCGGGCAGCCTCAAGCTGTTCAAATGCAAGTATGAGATCGGCCTCGCCTTTTTCGATAATAGGTGAAGAGACCTTGTCGCCGTACTTTACATAGGTGACCACGGAGCCGCCTCTCTGGCTCATGCCGTGTACCTCTGAGACCTTGACGTCAAAGCCTCTTGTGACAAGCACACTGCCAAGCAAACGGCTGGCAAGCAGGGTGCCCTGTCCGCCCACGCCGACTATCATGATACTTTTAACAGACATATCACTTGCCCTCCTTTGATGTGATGGCGTCGAATTTGCAGAGCTGAGTACATACTCCGCAGCCCACGCACTGGGTGAAATCAATGCATGATTTTCCGTCCTTTATGCTGATGGCGGGACAGCCTATCTTCATGCACATTTTACAGCCGATACATTTATCGGTATCCACTGTAAGGGGCGGATTGTGCTTAACATATTTGAGCAGTGCGCAGGGACGGCGGGAAATTATCAGTGAGGGACCGTCAGCCTCAAGCTCCGCCTTGATGGTCTCCTCTGTTGTTTTAAGATCGTAGGGATCGACCACCGCAACGCGGTTGATGCCCACCGCCGCCGCAAGTTTTTCAAGGCTGACTGCCGAAGTGGGATCGCCCTTTATAGTATAGCCCGTTGTGGGGTTCTGCTGATGCCCGGTCATGCCGGTGATGCTGTTATCCAGCACGATAACCACGGAATCGCTCTTGTTGTACGCGATGTTGATGAGACCGGTGATGCCGGAATGTATGAACGTGGAATCGCCTATTACCGCAACGGACTTCTTGGCGTTTGAGCTGTCCGCCTTGTTTCTGCCGTGGAGAGCCGAAACAGAGGCGCCCATGCAGATACAGGTGTCAAGCATTCCGAGAGGTTCCAAAGCGCCCAGGGTATAGCAGCCTATATCGCCGCTGACGGTGACCTTCAGCTTCTTGAGAGCGTAGAACAAGCCTCTGTGGGGACAGCCGGGGCAAAGCACCGGAGGACGTCCGGGAACGCTGACATCTGCTGAAAGTACGGACTTTTCCTCACCGAGGATGACCTTTGCAATAAGGCTTTGTGAGTACTCGCCCTGCAATGTAAATACAGATTTGCCGATAACGTCAATGCCGTTCTTTTTGCAGTGGGTCTCGATGAAATCGTCAAGCTCTTCGATAACGTAAACCTTGTCGCACTTAGCGGCAAAGGCTTTTATCATATCCACAGGCAGCGGATATACGCAGCCGAGCTTCAGGTATGACGCCCTGTCTCCCAACGCTTCCTTAGCGTAATCGTAGCATATGCCTGAGGAAATAACGCCTATCTTTGTATCGTTATACTCAACCGTATTTAATTCACAGCTTTCAGCCCATTTGATCTGATCAGCTATCCTATCCTCAACAACAACGTGTCTTTTCTTTGCCATAGCGGGCATCATAACGTATTTCTGAGGATCCTTTGTATATTCCTTTAATCCGGGATCTGCCCTCTCTCCCACTTCAACAAGACTGCGTGAATGGGCGATCCTTGTGGTAAGTCTGAGGATGACCGGGGTGTCGAATTTTTCCGACAGTTCATAGGCTTTCTTGGCGAATTCAAGACATTCCTCCGAATCCGAAGGCTCCAGCATCATGACCTTTGAAGCCATGGCGTGGTGTCTTGAATCCTGCTCATTCTGTGAGGAGTGCATACCCGGATCGTCCGCCACAACAATTACCATGCCAGCGTTTACTCCGGTGTAGGACGCGGTGTATAACGGGTCAGCCGCAACGTTTAAGCCCACATGCTTCATTCCGCAGAAGGATCTTGCCCCCGCGATAGCCGCGCCCGCGGCTACCTCCATGGCGACCTTCTCATTTGGCGCCCATTCGCAGTATATATCATCGTAGGTCGCCGCAAACTCGGTGACCTCGGTGCTGGGGGTTCCCGGATAGCTGGAAACTACCCTGCAGCCTGCTTCATATAAGCCACGGGCAACAGCCTCGTTGCCTATCATAAGCTTTTTCATAAATATCAAAAATCCTTTCCGTGAAATTATTTGTTTTCGTTTCTCAGATCAAGCACTCTCTGCGCCTTGCCCGCAAATCTCTGCAGAGATTTGGGCTCAACAAGGCTGAGCTTGCACTGTATGCCGAGTACTGTCTGCAATTTATGCTTAAGGCTGTTCTGAAGTTTTTCAACCTCCTGATAGCTTTCAAGAATGCTCCCGTCAACAAGTTCCACCTTGACCTCAAGGGTATCCGCAAAGCCCTCTCTGCGTACCACCAGCTGATAATTCGCACCGATCTTATCGCTGCCGATAAGAGTACTTTCGATTTGGGACGGGAACACGTTTACTCCCCTGATCTTGAGCATATCGTCGCTCCTGCCGATGACCTTATCCATCCTTGCCGATGTTCTGCCGCACTTGCAGGGCTCATATGTGATGCGGGTAATGTCACGGGTGCGGTATCTTAAGAGGGGTATGCCTTCCTTGCAGAGTGTGGTGACGACAAGCTCGCCTGTCTCGCCTTCCGCAAGGGGTTCGAGGGTTTCCGAGTTGACGATCTCGGGATAGAAATAGTCCTCGTTGAAATGCAGTCCGCAGCGCTCCTCGCATTCGCCGGAAACACCGGGTCCCACAAGCTCGCTCATACCGTAGTTGTCCGTTGCAAAGAGACCCCACGCCTTTTCTATCTGAGTTCTCATCTCCGGGGTACAGCCCTCGGAGCCTAAAAGACCAAGCCTGATCTTATAGTCGCTCATGGGATAGTCAAGCTCCTTTGCGACCTCGCTCATGTAGAGAGCGTAGGACGGAGTGGCAACAAGAGCCGTGGTGCCGAAGTCACGCATGAACATGAGAGCCTTTTCCGTGTTGCCGCTGGAGTTGGGAACAACGGAGGCGCCGATCTTTTCAAGACCGAAATGCAGACCCAGAGCGCCGGTGAACATACCGTAACCGAAAGATATCTGCACAATGTCATCCGCCGTAGCGCCCGCCGCCATGACTATTCTCGCCACGCAGTCGGACCATACGTCGATGTCATGCTTTGTGTACCCCACCACCGTAGGCTTGCCTGTTGTGCCGGAGGATGCGTGTATTCTGACGATATCCTTCATTGGTCTGGCAAAAAGACCGAAGGGATAGTTGTCCCTTAAGTCAGCCTTTGTGGTAACGGGGATATATTTAATGTCCTCAAGGGACTTTATTTTGTCAGCTGTAACCCCTGCCTCATCAAGACGCTTTGTGTAGAACGGAACGTTTTTGTAGCAGTAATCCACCGTCCATTTCAAGCGTTCAAGCTGGAGAGCTTCCATGTCCTTGCGGTTCATTGTTTCGATTTCTTTTTGAAAAAACATCTTTTTTATCCTTTCTTGATTTAATTATATAATGCAGAATTAAGGAAATGACAAAAACATCATTTCCTTAATTCTATGGTTTATGATCTTATTCGTTCTCGATAACGCCGTTATAGAAGAATTCATTGTCTATCTTCTTGCCCTTGTTTGTAGCAGCGCTGACCGCTACGCAGACGATCAGAGAAGCAACTATAGCTATACAGGCAAACAGCGGACCCTTAAGCGCAAGGTCTTTTACAGTCTCATTGACCGATCCAGCGTCTATCATGATCTTGCAAGTCGCCGGAACAAGCGCAATGCAGAAACCGGTAAGTATTGAAGCCCACGCGCCGATCTTGTTAAGACCCTTATAGTACAGAGAAAGTACATATGGCGCAAGGAATGAGCCGGAAATAATTCCCCAGGAATAGCTCATCATATCAAGTATAGCCGTATCGCTGTTAGCGACCAGATATGAAACGATGATGAAAAGTATGCACATTATTTTTGTCAATAACGTAGCTTTCTTGTCAGTGAAATCTTTTTTGATGCTCTTCACAAAATCTATTGACAAAGTGGAGCTTGCGGTCAAAGTGACCGAGCAAAGTGTGGAAACCGACGCGGCAATAAGAAGAACCAGTACAACGCCCAGCAGGACGTTAGGCAGCATGGAATCCTTGAGGATATTGGGTACGATGTAGTCCTTACCCATGGCATCCATTTCCGATTGGGTATAAAACCTGTAGCAGAGGGAACCAATGAAGTAACCGCCCACCGCAACAAGGAAACCGAACAGTGTGGAGATCGTTATGCCTCTCTTCGCCTGTGCGTCATCCTTGATACCAAAATATTTCTGGATCATCTGAGGCAGTCCCCAAGTCCCGAAGCTGGTCATCAGTACGGTTGCCATGAGGGAGACCCATTTGCTTCCGGTGAGCTTGGGCAAACCCTCGGCACTCTTCGCATACTCTTTCAGACCGGCAAGTCCGTCAACCTGCTTGCTCCTGACAACAAAGATTATAAGCAGCGTAACGCCAAACATCATTATGATGCCCTGTACGAAGTCAGCTCTGGACTGAACAAGGTAACCGCCGAAAACAAGAAGCAAAACCGCAAGCAAAGCGATTATGATCATAAAAGGAGTTTCGGGTATATTAAGCAAAACCTTTGAAATAGAAGCTAATCCCTTATAAACAGACGCTGAATAAGGAACAAGGAAAATGAAGATCACTATGCAGGCAAACATCTTTATCCCGCTGCTCTCAAAGCGCTGTTCAAAAAACTGAGGCATTGTCTTGATCTTGAGTCTATGAGCAACGTCACGGGTCCTGCGGGCAAGCACTCTCCATGCGAGCCATGAGCCGAAAATTGCATTGCCCAAACCGGCAAGTATGCCCCACAAACCGAAACTGTATCCGGTGTTGCCGGCGTAACCCACAAACATTACCGCTGAAAAATAAGCCGCTCCGTAGGATAAGGCCGAGAGCCAGGCTCCCGCATTACGTCCGCCCACCGTAAAATCCGATAGGCTCTTTGAATTGCGTCCGGTATATATTGCAATAAATACAAGTACAGCAATGTATACCGCGATCGTGATCCACATGGTCGTCATAAAAAAATCTCCCTTCGCTTTAGTGCGTGAAAACTTAAAAGCTTTAAAGCGTTAAAGTGATGTTAGAATAGCATACTTTCTTCCTGTTGTCAAGGGCTTTTGAAAAAAATATTGACATTTACATCCGAAATCGAGGATATTTTGACTTATTTACAATATATATCCTGCGGTGTATAATAACATCCGGGGAGTTGTGATAAATATGTCAAACAACAAGATACAGAAAACCAACGCCATGCGCATACTTGATTCCGCAAAAACCGAATATAAGACCTACGCCTACGAATGTGCCGAGGCCATTGACGGGGTGAGCGTTGCTGAAAAGATAAAGCAAGATCCCGACAAAGTTTTCAAAACTCTTGTGACCTGCGGCAGATCCGGAGAGCATTACGTCTTTGTCATACCTGTCGCCCGGGAACTTGATCTGAAAAAAGCCGCCGGAGCTGTGGGTGAAAAGTTTGTTGAAATGATACACGTTAAAGATATAAATAAAATCACCGGATATGTAAGAGGCGGCTGCAGTCCCATAGGCATGAAAAAGCCTTTCAGAACTGTGATAGATTCCTCAGCTGAAAACTTTGAAAGCATTATCTTCAGCGGCGGACGCTTAGGTCTGCAGATTGAGACCTCCCCCGCCTCCCTTTCGGAGCTTATCGGAGCGGATTTTGTTGAGCTGACTGTTTGAACAGAATATTTTACTCCGGACAACAACCTGTGTCCGGAGATTTTATTTATGTTGAAAAAGAATTTTATTTAAATATGTTTATTTATTTTTCACAAAAAAATTTTTGCAGGATTATTTATATTAAATCTTGATATTATTTTATTTTATGTGATATCATATTGTTGGTATAGTATCATAACCAATATTTCGGGTTTACAGGAATATCAACGTTTATTACGGAGGTAACATTATGTCTACGAAGAAACTATTATCCATCATACTTTGCTTATGCATCACCGTGGGGTTACTGCCCGCAGGTGTATTTTCCGCTGCCGCCGACGGTATCTCGGCGGACACCTCATGGTACGGAGACGGAACCGCGGACGAGTACAACATATCTGCCGCCGGTCAGCTTGCGGGCTTGGCTGAGCTGGTAAATGAAAGCGGAGTAAGCTTCGAAGGAAAGACCCTGAATCTTACGGCAAATATTGATTTAGGCGGAGCCGAATGGGTACCGATCGGCAGTTCGGACAATTACTTCCGCGGAACATTCAACGGTAACAATTATACTATCAGCGGTCTTTCCATGACCGTCGGGTATTCGGTGAACGGATTGTTCGGTACATTTTACGGCACCGTGTCCAAATTGACTGTTGCCGGTTCGATCATCTGCGAAAGCTCCAACTACATCGGAAGTATTGCGGGCATCAATTACGGCACCATCTCCAGTTGCGCCGCAAAATGCTCTCTCAGGGGCAACAGCAATGTATCCGGGATCACAGGCGCAAACTACGGCAGTATAATCAACTGCTGCAGTCTCGGCAGCGCCGCAGGCAACAACAGAGTTGCCGGAATTACCGGAAGAAATTACGCAAACGCAAAAATACTGAACTGTTACAGCGCCTGCCTGCTTGAGGGCAACGGAACAACGGTGGTGTGCGGTATTGTGGGGTATAACAACGGTACCCTCGGTCACTCGTACTGGCTTGACACCTCCGCGTCATTGGGAAGCTCATACAACCAAAATGAACCCGACTACTTAAAGGAATTCTCACAGAACGGCACGCTCTGCACAGTCAAAGACGGTTACGAAACATATGAGCTGACAACGCTCCTCAACACATGGATCGACGAAAACCAATCAAATTATCCCGATCTGCTGAGATGGCGCGGAGCTTCCAGCACGGATGAAAACAACGGTCTGCCTTTCTTTGAAAGCAACGATTACTGGTCGGATCACATCGACACATCCTGGTACACAAGCAATCCCTACGCTTCAAATTATGAAATAAGCACCGCCGAACAGTTTGCGGGTTTTGCTTCACTCGTAAATGAGACAGGAATACACTTCTCAACCAAAACCATTACACTCACCAAAGACATAAATCTTTCCGGGAACGAATGGGTACCCATATCCCACAGCAACAGCAAAGAACAATTCGTCGGAACGCTTGACGGTAACGGTCACTCAATATCGGGGCTTTACATATCCTCATTTTCCGAGTACGGAAGTACCGGTCTTTTCAGCACGCTTTACGGTACTGTCAAAAATCTTTCCGTTAGCGCGGACATAACATCCAAGCACGACAACGTGGGCATAATTGCCGGAACGCTCGCTAGCAATTCGATAGTAATGAACTCCGGTACATACGGTTCTGTAACCGGCATTGAGAACGTAGGCGGTGTTGCCGGCTGCAACGGATCCGGCTCCGTACTCAACTGCTACAACAGGGCATCGGTAACAGGCTCGTACTATGTTGGCGGTATCGTCGGTATGAATAAAAACGAGGTATATAACTGTTATGCTGCTTGTACGATAACAGCTTCTTATACCTTCGGTCTTTTATGCGGTAAGAATTACGGAAAGAGCAGTAGTTTATTAAACAGTTATTATCTTGATGAGGCAGATAATTATCCTGTTTATAAAAGCATCGGAGCCAATGAAGGAACAGTATCCAATGTTTTCTTATTTACAAAATCAGGAACCGAATGCGTCATTGACGGTCAGATCAACAGCGACAGCAATCTGGCGAGAGTACTCACTTACGGAAGCCTCTCTATGACCGGTCTCAGCAGGTGGAGAAGCGCGGCCAGGATCACGGAAAATGGCGGATATCCCGTTTTCAATGACCAGGACGTATGGAGCGACCACGCTCAAACAGGCTGGTACAAATCAAACGCCAGCGAATTCAGGATAGAAAAAGCGGAAGAATTTGCCGGACTTGCCGTACTCGTAAATGCAGGAACCAACTTCAGCGGAAAGACCGTTATCCTGGACAACGACATTGATATGTCGGAATATGAGTGGGTACCGATCGGCTACAGTGAAAAAGCATTTGAGGGCACATTTGACGGTAAAGGCAACACTATTTCCGGTGTATCCATATTTTCAGTGTACTCAAAGATCGGCTTGTTCGGTTTTTCAAAAGGCACTATCAAAAACGTCAATGTCGACCTGGTGATAGACTGCGGCGGCACCTCCTACATCGGAGGTATTGCCGGATATAACAACACTATCGGCATTGTCGAGAACTGCACGGTACGGGGCACGATCAGCGGCAACAGCGAATGCGGCGGTATCGTGGGAGAAAACGGCGCCTACGCAACTGTCAAAGGATGCGTGAATTATGCCGATCTCAACGCTTTCTCAAACTCCGCCGGAATAGTCGGCAAAAACTACGGCGTCATTATTAACTGCGGAAATCAGGGCAGCGTAACCTGTAACAATTCAAACGCTGCCGGTATCGCCGGTTCAAACTCAGGCGCTCAGCACGGCGGCAATTCAATATACGGCAGGATAATCAACAGCTACAGCACCGGTAAGATCACAACATTTTCAGACTTTGCCGCCGGCATAACCTGCTCCAATGAAGGAAACGGAGTTATTTCAAACTGCTACACTGCGTCTGAGCTCAACTCCGATAAAGGCTACAATGCTGTTGTGGGCGGCGAAGCCAAAGGTACGATATCTTACTGCTATGCTTTGAACAGTTCATTCAATTACTTTACCACGATCCAAAATGTTTCAACATTTACCGTTTTTACCATAGAAGGTAATGAATGCACGCTTCTTTCTTCGGTATACAACTCCACTGATCTTCTTGAAGTTCTCAATAAATGGGTATCTGCGAACTCAGGTTCCTATTCAGATGCGGCAGGATGGCGCGCCGCGGTCAGTGCTGATGAAAACAGCGGCTGTCCTGTCATGGAATCCTCCGTGTATGTGTCTGAGTACTGGTCTGAAGACGCAGACACAAGCTGGTACGGAAACGGTTCCGCTTCTTCGTTTACAATAAGAACAAGCAATGAGCTTGCAGGTCTCGCCGCTCTCGTAAACGAGGGAACGTCATTTGAAGGCAAGACCGTTACTCTGAATAATAATATCGATCTTTCCGATCTGAAATGGGTCCCCATCGGATACTCTGAGGACGGCACCCGTTTTGCAGGAACCTTTAACGGCAACAACAAAAAGATCACAGGTATCAGAATAAAACAGGATTATTACTATAACGGACTTTTCGGTGCGCTGACAGGAACAGTCAAGAATCTCTGTGTGGACGCGTCAATACTTTCCGTCGACAACTCAGGCATTATTGCCGGGTACTGCTACGGCAGCATATACAACTGCGTCGTTTCGGGTGATCTGCAGGGAGATTACTATGTCGGCGGTATTGCCGGCATGAACAGCGGCAGCATTATGAACTGCTTCAGCATTGCCGATGTTTCCGGTGAGGAATATGTCGGTGGTATTGTCGGAAAAAACAGCGGCAGCACATCCAACTGTCACTCCTCAGGTCCTGTATCCGGTGTGTCAAGCTTCGGCGGAATAGTCGGCCGTAACACGAGATCGGTCTCCAACTGCTTCGTACTCAAAAACACCTGCGAAAATATATGTGGCACAGATGATGGCAGCACTGATTCGATCTCGTTCTACACAGCTGACGAAACATCCTGTACTCTTGAAACGGAGATAAACGGCACAACAGATATTTTAACCGCCTTGAACAACGGTATCGCCGGCAATCAGGAACTCAGCGAATGGCGTCTCATGAACGACATCATCTCTGAGAACTGCACCCCCGTCCTTTCCAATATGTATAGCAATACAGAAACAATAGACGGCAAAGAATACTTCCTTATATATAACGTTACAGACTTATCAACATTCGCTCAGATGGTATCTCTGAACACATCCTCCAACGCAAAGCTGGCAAAGGATATTGATTTTGGCGGAGCAAGCTACACACCCATAACTACCTTTAACGGAATATTCTTAGGCAACGATCATAAAATCAAGAACTTTACCATAAACTCGAGCTCATCATATACAGGTTTCTTCGGCAGGCTTGGTACATCCGCCAAGGTTTCGGATCTCACCTTTGAAAACTGCACAATAAACAGCACCGCGCAGTATGCCGGTCTGATCTGCGGACAGTCCGCCGGTCAGATCTCAAACTGCCATGCTGTGGGCGGCAACGTAACAGCAAAAGAATATGTCGGCGGACTTGTAGGCCACAACAACACTTCTTCAAGCTATTATTTCCGTGGCTGTACCTCCTCCGCTTCCGTCAACGCAAGAGGCAACTATGCCGGCGGTATTATAGGTTACAGTACAAACGGCAAGATCATCAACTGCCGAAACTCAGGAGGTATTCTGTGTACCGGCTCCTACGTGGGCGGTATCGTGGGTAAAGCCGAGGCGGGCACAATAGCAAACTGCGCAAATCTTGGCAACATATACTGCACAGGAAGCTCCTCCAAGTATGTTGGCGGCATATTGGGCGACAACAGCTACACTGTCTACTCCTCCGGCGGCAGCGGCACCAACACCTATAACTGCTACAACGCAGGCTATATCAAGCTTTCATCAAGCTCAAGCTCGTACATTGGCGGTATCGCAGGCTCCGCGGCAGGCGCAACTGTCGGCGTTGTCAAGAACTGCTACTGGCTTGACGGCACGGCGGCAAAGGGCTTCTATCTCTACTCAACAAACAACACTCTTCTTGATCCCAACCCCACAGTACAGACCTTTACCTGCAGCGGCACAAGCTGTACAGCGGCAAAGGAAAACGGGGGCACATCCGATCTGACCACAATACTCAACAACTGGGTCAACAGCAATAACTCGTCTTATTCAAATCTTCTTACCTCGTGGTCCAACGCTCCGGATGCCGGCACCAACATGGGTAAACCTGTAAACGTCTCCGACATCTATGCAGGTCCCGTAATACTGGAGATATCGGTTTCAAAAATAACCATATCGC
This sequence comes from Clostridiales bacterium, assembly GCA_024684435.1. Taxonomy (GTDB): domain Bacteria; phylum Bacillota; class Clostridia; order Oscillospirales; family Acutalibacteraceae; genus JAAZFZ01. Next base: position 80,977 of record JAIKWV010000005.1, on the reverse strand, counting down.
AATCCGGTTTCAACTACTTAGGTTCCGACGTGTCATATTCCGGAGAATACATTCTCAACGGCAAGACCACTTCAAATTATGTTACAGTAAACAGTTTTTCCGGCAGAATAACTCTGGATAACCTTGATATCTCATCATCATCTTCTCCCATATCCGTAAACGGCTCATCTGCAACGTCAATTGTTCTGCAAAACACCAATTATCTTTACTGTACTTCCGGCAACCCGGCGTTTTTTGTCGCTCAGAGCGCGGCGATAACCGTAAGCGGAACAGGTAAATGCGGCTTAAGAGCAGCTTCATCAGGCGCCGCATTAGGTTCGACGGCAACCGGCACCTGCGGCAGGATAACCATTGAAAGCGGCGCTATCAATGCCGCTTCCGCCTCCGGCGTCGGTATAGGAGGAAGCGGTGCAATAATTACCATCAACGGCGGCACCGTCACAGCCACAGGCAACAGCGGAGCAGGTATCGGCGGAGCAAACGGCAAAGACGGCGGCACTATTACTATCAACGGCGGCACCGTCACCGCCACGGGATACGGCGGCGGCGCAGGCATCGGCGGCGGCGCCAATGGCAACAGCGGAAAGATAAAAATAACCGGCGGTATGGTAAAGGCTTGGGGCAACCCCGCCACTAACTACAACTCGATGGACATCGGCAACGGAAACCTTGGCACGGCAGTGGATTCCGCTAATAATTATATTGCCATTTCCGGCGGCAATGTGGTAGCAGTAGGCGCTGCGGCCGCTCCCCAGGCATACAGCGCGGAATACACCGACAGTACACGTGTACCTGTATATCCCACGCTCTTCAATATGGGTGCTGAATACGCCGGTCAGCCGGTAACGTTCTCAGAAGGATTCCTTCCCGCATATTATTCCGGCGATGATCTTGTTCTCAACGATGAAGGCTGCTTGATGCTGTGGCTTCCCGAGAATGACTACGGTGTCTCTGAGATCACCGTGGGCGGAAATACGCTGAGATTCGATATGACCTTAGTGGACGGTAAAATGACCGTAAACTACGGTGAATACCGTAAAATAACCTTCGTTATAGATGATATTGAAAGATCCTGCACCTACAGAGTCGGCGATCCGATCCCCGCACCGGAAATACCTAACGTACCCGGATATACGTTTGAAGGTTGGATCCCGGAAATCCCCACGACCATGCCGGACAACGATATTTCGGTTACCGCGCTTCTTGCAGGCGGATATATTGCAAATAACGACGGCACTCATACTCACATTTATATCCCCTCTGCATATTCTGTTGTATCCGACTGTACGTACACTGACGAAACCGTACCTCCCACGGATACGGAACCCGGTTACACACAGCACACCTGCAGTATATGTTCTTATACGTTCACTGACAGTATAGTTCCCGCCATGGGGCATGATTTTGACACTGAGTGGCATACCGACGATCTCCAGCATTGGCATGAATGTTCAAGGTGTACTCAGCGTTCCGAGCAAGGCAACCACGTCTGGAAATGGGTCGAGGACATTCCCGCCACCTGTGTCGAGACCGGAATAATGCATGAGGAATGTTCGATCTGTCACTTTAAACGCAACGAAAACACAGTAAGCGAGATCAGCAGCAACCATGTCAACCTTGACCCGTACGGTTTCTGCACTGTCTGCGGCAAGGGTCAGGATCCTGTACTTAATGAAGAAAGTAATTATTATGAGATATCCAACGTAGGTCAGCTTTACAGGTTTGCTGAGATGGTAGATGGGGGTCAGACCTCCATAAAGGCAAGACTTAAGAATGACATCATAATAAACCAAAACGTACTCAACCGGGATATGAGCCTTGCGGCGGATACTTCAGCCTTCCGCGAATGGTCCGCAATTGCCATGGATAATGCATTCAACGGTGTATTTGACGGAAACGGTTTTTATATAAGCGGTCTGTATACAGACGGAAATATAAATTATAACGGTCTATTCGCCCATATCGGCGAGAACGGCGTTGTCAAGAACCTTACCATAAAGGATTCCTACATCGGATGTAATACGGAAGGCGGCGCCATCTGCGGTCATTGCCTGGGTACTATCCAGCATTGCTTTGTAAACGCAAACGTTACCGGAGCCGGGTACATCGGCGGACTTGCGGGTTATTTTTACGGCACAATGACCAACTGCGGCGCTGACATTTACCTTGACTGCGCAAGCAGCGGAGCCGGCGGTCTGATTTGTAAAGCAAAAGGAACTATTTCGAACTGCTTTGTCACCGGCACAATAAACTGCGAAGGTTCATATATACATCCCATCGCAGCAAAGTTGATAGACGGAAACATTCGCACAAATAACCTGTATTATCTGGACACAATGCAGTTGATAATAAACGGTATTGAAAATATCACGCCGGTCACCGAAAGTCAGTTAATATCCGGCGAAATCGCATGGCTGCTCAACCAGGGAACTTCCGGAAATACCGGCATCTGGTCACAGGGCCGCAGCTATCCCGTTTTCGCTGACGGTAATAATCCCCCCATTTACAAGGTCACTTACGAACAGGGTGAAAAAGGCGCGATATCCGGCAGAACATACGTCAAAGCGGGTGAGACCGTAACGGTCGATGTGGAGATCCCGAACGGTTATTCATGCGTTCTTTTCCTTGGCGACACAGAATTAAGAAGCAACACCTTTTCAATGCCTCGCGCCGACTGCACCGTATCAGCCGAATATATTTCAGGCGGAACACAGAAGATCTGGGATGTCAAAATAATCGCCGACACAAGCAGGGTAAGCTTAGGCGGCACGCTGCAGCTAAACGCGGTATGGTTCCCCTCGAACAAAACGGCGGCCGTTACCTGGTCCACCGGTAAGCCCTCGGTGGCAACGGTAAACAAATCAGGTCTGGTAAAGGGCGTCGCTTTAGGCAACGTCACGATAACCGCTACGGACATCTATGGCAATACGGGCACTATCGAGCTGACTGTCTCCGCCGACGATCCGGCGGTCAAGATAGTCCGTGTGGACGGCGGCTTCAGCAAAAAAGTCGACTGGTGGAAGAGCTATTCCTCAGTGACCATGGATCTTGACTTCATCATCTACAACTGCAACGACGCTGTAGAGTACAAGTGGTTCTCCTCAAATCCCGACGTTCAGGTCGAAAACGGTCACATCACAAATACCGGCTGGTTCAGCCGCAGCTCGAATATAAGCCTGATGGCATACGACGCCCAGGGCAATATAATCGCCAAGGACACTGTTAAGGTAAGCTTCTACAAGTTCAGCTGGCAGAGCCGGTTCATGACAAACTCCGTGGATGCCGAAATCTTAGAGGACGCCACCACTCCTGTTGCGGAAGAGACAGTAACTGTACCTGTTGCTTTACCGAAACTTTTCACAGTAGTCTTGAACGTGTTCAAAATGCTGTTTGCAAGCTTCAGATGATCAAACAGCCACACACAAAAGCATACCCCGCAAGGCAAATGCCCTGCGGGGTGTTTTATACGTTATTCACTGAATCCATCCGGCTCGGTCAGGTGTGCAAAAACATAACTTATCGTGTGGCTGTCCTCAAAGAAAATGATCCTGAAATACTCTGTATCGTTTTCGTTATTGGAGTAATAGGTGATCGTCTTTTCGTTCTTGACCTCGACCATTTCATAAGTCTGGCAGAGTGAAATGACCCTTGATCTCTCCTGTTCGTACTCCTCTTTGGATACCGTCCACCTGGCGCCTATACACCATTTCCCGCCGTCAATGTTTTTATATTCATATTTGACGTCCCCGGCAGATCCGGGTATTTTTTCCGGGAAAAGTCCGTAGTATTCGCTGTTTTCGTAAACATATCTGCCGTCCGTTACCAGGTAATTCTTAGGATCGGTGGTTTTTGAAAGAGTGGGATAACCCGGGATAAACACAAAGATCGAAGCTATCACGGCAGGTATCAGCAGCAGTATCAGCATCACCTTGAGAAATTTTCTCAGCCTGTCCTTTTTTATCCTGTATAACGTAAAGAACGCCGTAAACAAAACGGGGGGCAGAAAATAGACCGCCACAAAAAGGAATTTTACCACGGGGAACTTAAGCTGGCGCATATTGACGATCAGACTTGTAAGCGCAAGCACAGCCCATACGGCGGGCAGGATATAATTCTTATTAGGATTCTTTTTCTTCTTCATTTGTTGATTTTTCATTTGCAGCGCCCTTTTTGTTGCTGTATTTTTTGATAATGACGGATGATACTATGGCAAAGATAAGTATTGGCAGAACGTAGAGGTAGCTCAAAGGATTTTTCAGGTCGCCTTTTGCGCCAAGAAGCGCCCACAGGAGATTAAGCGGCAGCATACCTATGTTGGCGGCGATCATGTATTTCCAGTACGGAATATTCAACGAGCCGAAGATAACGCTGCTCAGATCGCTGGGCAGCAAGCCCGAGGCTTTGATTATAAACACCAGCACAAAATCGTTTGCTTCAGCAAAATCGTCGATCTTTTTGATACTTGAAAACTTGCCCTTTAACGAGTCTATCATGGGCTTACCGGTGAATTTTCCCAGGAAATACGGCAGGGAAAGACTTAAAACGGTGGCGATCAAATTCACCAGAACCGCCTGCCCGTAATGTCCTTTGAACACAACGCCGGAAAGGGCATAAAGCACCGCTGGCGGGAATACAAGGGCAAATGATTTGATAACGGAAAACAGGATCAGAACACAGCCTATCTGAAATGCGCCGCCCAGACTTTCCATAAGTCTTTTGCTGAGTTCATCAACGTTTTTTAAACTGATATTCTGCATTTTGATGAATATTATGCAGACCACCATCATAGCAAGCATGAAGACGCCGGAGAGTATTTGCAAAACCTTTACCAGTTTCTGATAGTCTTTTCCCTTTGAGGTCTGTTTTTCCTTGCCTTTTGTGGACATACAGCACCATCCTTTTCATTAAAACTTTACAAGGTAATAGGTTCGTGGTACAATTATACAGTATTGTATTGAGTTTAGCAATATAAATCTTAATAAAATCTTAAGATTTAGCCGATTGACTTATTTTATATTACAATATATAATATTAAAGGTTAAAGGCGTTATGGATTCACAATTGACTTTAAGGAGAATTTTCATGAATCAACTTAAATTCAACGCTGACGGCAACTTTAAAATAATGCAAATATCGGATATACAGGACTCCTGTGACGTTTCTTCTCATACGATAGACCTCATTTCGGCAGCGCTTGACAGAGAAAAACCGGATCTTGTCGTTTTTTCCGGCGATATGGTCAAGGGTTACTCCCTGAAATTTATCGGCGGCAAAGCTGAAGGAGCTATCAAAAAGACCATATCTCAATTTTTAGAGCCTGTCATAAGCCGCAAGATCCCCTTCACGGTAGCTTTCGGAAACCATGACCTGCAGGCTCCCCTTCCTTTGCAAAAACAGCTGGCTTTTTATCAGGAATCGGAATACTGCTGCGCTTATGACACCCCCGGTGTTGAGGGCTGCGGGAACCACAACATTCCCATCTACAGCAGCGACGGTAAAAATATTCTTTTTAACCTGTATGTTATAGACAGTCACGGTTCCGCCAAGGTCACGGGTTATACCGCCCTTGACCCCAACCAGATCAAGTGGTATCAGGACAAGCGTGACGAGCTTAAGGAGCAGAACAGCGGCAAATTTGTACCCTCCGTTATTTTCCAGCACATACCCGTTGAACAGGTGTTCCAGCTCTATTCCGAGGTCCCGAAAAAGACAAAGAACGCCGTCCCCGGTTACAGAAAATATAAAAATAAATTTTATATACTAAATGACAAGTTGGTCAACAAGGATGCGTTTTTCGGCGAAAGTCCGGCGATCCCGGATGAGGACGCCGGGTTGTTTGACGCCGCGGCGGAAAACGGAGATGTTAAGGGCATCTATTTCGGACATGACCATAAAAACGGTTTTTCCGGAAAGGTGGGCAATATCGAGCTGGGCTATTGCCCCGGCTGCGGATACACCACATACGGTCCCGGCAAGAACAGAGGCTTCCGTATTTTTGAATTCAAGGCGGATGACCCTGAGAATTATAAAACCCGTCTCGTTACGCATCGGGATCTTTTCGGCGAAGACAGCCATCTGTCCTTTATGACAAAGGTCACAGATCATACGCCCACCAGCGTTGCCGCAGGATTTTCACTGGGCATAAAGATCCTTGCAGGCATAGTAGTTATAACCGCATTTATCATCTACCTTCGCAACAGATAATATGCAATAATATAGAAAGAGGTAAATAAAATGAGCAAAGAAGAAAAAGTCCTTAAAGAAAAGCAGGCTGCCGCGGCAGAAGCTGACAAGAACTCATTTACATCCAAGCACGCAGAACTTTGGAAATTTATCAAATTCAGCTTTGCGGGCGTATTTGCCACCGGAGTCGAGCTGGGTATATATTACGCGCTGATCTATACGGTGTTCAAAAACATAAAGGGCGATCCCATCAATATTCTCGGTCTTCTCCAGTACGACGCTAAGGGCGTTTTCTATGGATTCTTGATTTCAACTACAATAGGTTATATCATTGCCTTCCTTATAAACCGAAAGACCACCTTTGCGGCGGATTCAAACGTAGTGGTAAGCGCCATTCTTTACACTCTGTTGGTCATATTTACCATTTTAGCCACCGCATGGATAGGCGCCAAGATAAAGGACTGGTCCCTTACAAAGGCCATAGCTTTAGGTTATATTCCTGACATTCCCGAAACTGCCGTGAGCGAAGAATATATTCCGGAAGCCGCCAAGACATGGATCTTTGTTGGCGATAATCTGGGCAAACCCTTCGCTGCCGCTCTTGCCACAGCGTGGACCTATCCCATCAACCGTTTCGTCATTCACCGTCACAAGGGTGAAAAGGCAGAAAAGAAAGACTGATAAATAAAATCATATTAGCCTTTTATTCCGACGAAAGCATCGGGATAAACGGCTAATAATTTTGCGAAAAAGATTATGTTTGATTATATTTCAAAAAGTGAACAGGATACCGAACAGCTCGGATTCAGACTTGCGGGCAATTTGAAAGCCGGCGACGTGTTGGCTTTTTTCGGCGACTTGGGCGCGGGAAAGACTGCATTCACAAGAGGGCTTGCCAGAGGTCTGGGCATAACCGACGCGGTCAGCAGTCCCACCTTTTCCATCGTCCACGAATATGATGGCAGGATCCCGCTCTTCCATTTCGATATGTACCGTGTCAATTCATGGGACGGGCTATATTCCACCGGTTTTTTCGACTACCTGGAAAGAGGCGGCATAATAGCCATTGAATGGAGCGAAAACATTGAAAACGTCCTGCCGGAGGGCTATATCAGAATTGAAATAACCCGAACCGACAGCGGCGATGACAACGAGCGCAGAATTACCATTATCGGAGATGACAGAATATATGAAGATCTTGGCGATCGATTCATCGGCGGTATCAGCCAGCGCCGCGATACTTGACGGTGAAAAAATAATCGGCAGAGCTTTTGTGAACGTAGGACTCACCCACTCTCAGACCCTTATGCCAATGATAGAATCCGTCCTCAGGCTCTCCGACACGGAGGCAGGCGGTATTGACGCTTTTGCCGTAACCAACGGTCCCGGCTCATTTACCGGCGTGCGGATAGGCGTTGCAACCGTCAAGGGGCTTGCCGCGGCGGAGAACAAGCCCTGCATCGGAGTCTCGACACTTGAAGCTATGGCGTACAATTTTATTGACCGTGACTGCATAGTCTGCCCGGTAATGGACGCCCGCTGCTCTCAGGTCTATACCGCGTTTTTCAAATGTGAGAAAAATACAGTCACCCGTTTGACGCCGGACGACGCAATACCCATAGTCGGACTTGAAAATGATATAAAAAATTTAAATAATTCAGTAATTTTAGTAGGCGACGGCGCAGAAATGTGTTATAATATATTGAAAGCCGCGTGTAATGTCGAACTTTCGTGTACGAATCTTCGATATCAGGACGCCGTAGGCACGGCTTTTGCGGCTCTCTCTCACGGCGAAGAATTCCTTCCGCCGGACAAACTGGAGGTCAAATATCTGCGTATGCCTCAGGCAGAGAGAGAACTGAAGAAAAAGGAGCTGTTAATATGATTGTTGCTTTAGGCAGTGATCATGCGGGTTTTGAGCTTAAAGAAAAAATAAAAAAACACCTTGAGGCACAGAACATTGAGGTCAAGGATCACGGTACATATTCCTTAGAACCCGCCGATTACGCGATATACGCCGCAAAAGTGGGACACGCTGTGGCAAAGGGAGAAGCCGAGCTGGGAATATTGTGCTGCGGCACCGGAATGGGCATTTCCATAGCCGCCAACAAAGTCAAGGGCGTCCGCGCCGCCTGCTGTTATTCCTCAGATGTCGCCGTGCTTGCCCGCACCCACAACAACGCCAATATTCTCGCCCTTGGAAGCAGATTCATTGACCACGACAAAGCTTTGCAGATAGTCGATGATTTTATTTCCACTGAATTCAGCGGCGAAGAACGGCATATAAGACGTTTGGATCAGATAACGGATATCGAAAACGAAAAACTTTAAAATAAAAAGAAGCCGTTAAACGGCTTCAGAAACGAGGCAAATTATGTCAGGAACGATCACAATCACCAATCATCCCCTTATTCAGCACAAGGTCGCTATTTTGAGGAACAAGAACACGTCTTCAAAAGATTTCCGTACTCTTGTGGGCGAGATAGCAATGCTCATGTGCTATGAGGCGACCCGTGACCTTACTCTTGAGGAAAGGGAGATCGAGACCCCTGTTGCCAAGGCAAAAGTAAACGTGCTTGCCGGCAAGAAGCTGGCTTTTGTCCCCATCCTGCGCGCAGGTCTCGGTATGGTGGACGGCGTTTTACAGCTTGTCCCCTCCGCCCGTGTGGGTCATATCGGACTTTATCGTAACCCGGAGACTCTCAAGCCCGTTGAGTACTACTGCAAACTCCCCGCGGACATCTCTGACCGTGAGGTAATAGTGCTTGATCCCATGCTCGCCACCGGCGGCTCGGCGATCGACGCCATCACACAGATCAAAAAGCGCAATCCCAGATCCATAAAATTCATGGGACTTATCGCCGCTCCCGAGGGACTTGAGGCTCTGCACAAGGCTCATCCTGACGTGGATATCTTCTGCGCCGCAAAGGACGAAAGGCTCAATGACCACGGCTACATCGTTCCCGGTCTGGGCGACGCAGGCGACAGGATCTTCGGCACCAAATAATCAGAAGGTCATATTTTTGATGAATTCGTCCGCGAAGTAAGGATCGGTGGACAGTTCAACCGTCTCCACCTTACCCGCAAGTGATCCGGAATAATCAAACAAACTTTTATTTAACAGCATCAATGCCGCACCGCAAGCTGCGGCATTGCCTATGCTGTATTTTTTTATGTCTTTTTTCAGGGGCAAAAGTCCTATTGATACCGCAGAATCCGCATTCATATAGTTTCCAAAGCCCCCTGCAAGGTAAACTGATGACACGTTGGGACAGGACAGACCGGCAGCATGGAGCAGGGTTTTGATACCCGCCGCTGCTGCCGCTTTGCCCAGCTGTATATTTCTGATATCAGCCTGGGCTATTTTTATATCCGAGCCGGGTATGATAAACTCCGCGCTCCCCTCTTCCCCGCTGACAAAGTCGGTAAAGTCATGTCCGGAGGTCTTTATAAGCCCGGTGTTATCCATTATTCCAAGTTGAAGCATAACGGCCGCCGCATCGATTATGCCTGAGCCGCATATACCCTTTGCAGGAGCGTTTCCTACGGTTGTAAAGCTTATTGCTTTACCGTCACAGTTCACGCTTTTTATTGCCCCATCAACGGCAGTCATGCCCATGGAAAGTCCCGCTCCCTCAAATGCAGGTCCCGCGGCGGCGGAACAGGCGTAAAGCCTGCCGCTGTGAGCAAGCACGATCTCACCGTTCGTACCTATGTCGATCAGCAGGCTTGTATCACCGCTTTTGTATATACCGCTTGAAATCACAGCCGCCACCGTATCTGCGCCCACGAATGCGGACACAGTGCTTATCAGGTACATTTCAGCGTTGCCGCAGTTGATACCGATATCAGCCGGAGATATATATTCCCCAAAGCTGCTGTCCGCTTTGAAGGGCGCCGCGGAGATAGATGAGGGATCTCTGCCGGAAAGCAGGTAAAGCATGGCGGTATTCCCGGCAGCGCAAATACAGTCGATCATATCCCTGTCCGGACAAAGTTCACCGATGATACCGTTTATACAGTCTGCCGTAAGGCTCTGCAAATGCCTCAAATTGCCATCAAGGGCAAAGTTTATCCTTGATATCACATCGGCGCCATAAGGTCTCTGAGGGTTCATTCTGACGCATTTTTCAAGCACTTTCCCGGAGGACAGGTCAATAAGATAACCGGCAACGGTCGTAGTGCCTATATCCAGCGCCACGCCGTAGTTTTTACCGACGGGATCAAGGGTGATATCCTCCGCGAAAAAATCGGATAAAATATCTCCCCCGCTCTCCTGCGGGATATCTATTGCCGCATTGCCTGTAACGGTGGTCATGCAGGCAAGTCTTATGCCTTTATTTATTTCTTCTCGCGTCAAAAACGCAAGCTCTGTTCCTGTGGGTTCGGAAACGCCGCCCGTTACCCTGACCCGGCATTTGCCGCATTTTCCCCTGCCCCCGCAGGGCATGGAAAAATCGAGCCGGGCTTTTTTTATAATATCCGAAACAAGCACCGGATGATCCGTCTCAATATTGAATTCACGCGCGCCGCAAATAAATTTCACCTGCACAAGCCTCACCCCCGGCATACTGAAAATCGGCGTACCGGGTATGCCCAATACGCCGATAAATTAAATTTTGATCTGATCTGAATTATGCGGTCTTTTTAGTGGTAGCCGCAACCTCTCCGCTGTCAGCGTCTGTGGTGGTATTTGTGCTGTCCTTAACGGTAGTAGAAGTTTCGGGTTCCTTGGTAGTAGTAGTGGTGGGATCCGTACTGCTCTTCGCTGTTGTTGAATTCTTGCTGTAGTAATCAGACGCCGCCTTGCTGAGCTTGTCGATGGAAGCTCCGATCTCGCTGTTCAGGTCGTTGTCGTTGGCATACTTCTTAACACTTGCGATATAGGCGTTAAATTCACTTTCGGGAATATCGCCGAATTTAGTCGTTTTCGACATCTCGCTCCAGGTTAATTCCTTGTCATAGATGGTCTTTCCGTTATCATCCTTAATTACCAATCTGTACTTGGGAATATTCTGCAATGCCTTTACCTTGGCGTCAGAATCCACTTTGGTGGTCGTCTTAGTCGTTTTGTCCTTCTTGGTGGTGGTTGTGGTGGACTCTCTGTGCTGCTTCTTTGTTGTTTCAGCTTCGGTTGTCGTCTCCTCCGTGGTAATCTCCTCTGTGGTAGTCTCGTTCCACAGAGGATCGGTGGTATATTCCTCTGTGGTGTAAGTCTCGGTAACGGATTCGGTGGGCGTAGTATCTTCTTCCTTGCCGCTTATTTTTTCAAGGATCTTGGGAACAAAGATTATAGCCAGCACGACCACGGCGATAAGTATTGCCGCAATGGGAAGGATCTTTGAAAGATCCACTCCGCCGCCGGAAGGACCTCTGCCGTTGTTTCCACCGTTGTCCGGTATGTAATTGTCATCGATCTCAGAATGAACGGAATTTAAAAAATCGTTATTGTTTTCCATAAGTCATATTCTCCTCTTTTTTATTGTATGTTGTTTTTAAGCGCCGTTTTTGCTTTTGCCACAAGATCCTTTACGCGCTCCTTGTCTACGCGAAGCACTCTGCCCACCTCGACGTAGGGCATCTCTTCGATGTAAACCAGGTGCAGTACGGTTTTATAGGTATCATCCAGACCCTTCATGGAATCCACGATGAACTTCTGCTCATCGGATGTGAGTACCATATTTTCAAGCTCGATAAGATCGTTGGCGTTGATGGGATCATTGTCGTTAGCTCTTGCCGCCGGTGTGTCTTTAAGCGACAGCGCCCTGTATCTCGCATAGGCGCAAAGATAGGCTTTTATGTGTGAGCCGTCTTCGAATTTATTCCTGTTCCTGTAAAGCTCAACAAAGGCTTCCTTCGCAATATTCTCCGCCAGAGGGACGCTGTTGATGAAGCGTGTAATGAAAAAGATAAGATTGTTTTTGTACTCCACGATCAAATCATCAAACGCATACATATCTCCGTTTTTAAATCTCTCAAACAGACTTTCGATATACAAGAAAAGCCCTCCTTTACACAATAATGTATTTTATATTATACACAACTTATTGTTATTTGTAAATATCTAAACACAAAATAATGTAAAATAATGTTAATTTATGCCGCTTTGCCATTTTTTTGACATATAAATGTGTACTGCTATTGACTTTTTTATTTAGCGGTGATAACCTTTTGTTATACTGTAATTATTTTCAGAGGTGTTTTTTATGAATAAAGATCCCGAAAATATTATCTGGTATGACAAGCCCGCAGCAGAATGGACCGCCGCTGTACCCGTCGGCAACGGAACGCTCGGCGCCATGATATACGGAAATGTGAACAGGGAGGTTATATCCCTCAACCACGATGAGCTGTGGTCGGGGATCCCCAGAGACACCACCGTTGAGGGCAGCTATAAGCTTTTTGAACGCGCCCGTGAGCTTGCGGCTGAGGATAAGCTGTGCGAAGCAGAGGATGAGATAGGCAAAGGCTTTGCCGGTATAAACTCTCAGGCTTATCTTCCTCTGGGAGATATGATAATTGAATCCGGCAATCATAAAAAAGCTTCAAATTACAGAAGAGAACTCGATATGACAACGGGCGTGGCCTCCGTTGAGTACGATCAGGGAGTAATACATTTCAGCCGTCGCATATTTGCGTCTTTCCCGGACAAACTGATTGCTGTCCGGATCTCATCAAGCTCCCCTGCCGGTTTTGAAGTGAACCTCAAGAGCCAGCTCAAATACGCCCTGAACGCAGTAGACGACAGGATCTTTATCAAGGGCGAGTGTCCCTGGAGGATCATAGAAAAGAAAAGATCCCGGAAATGGGAGTACAGCTCAGAGGCATCCGAGCGCGGAATACAGTTCTTTGCCGAGGCAAAGATCGTGACCGACGGCAGTATATCCGCAGAAAAAGGGCGGCTTAAAGTTTCATCCGCCACCGAATCAGTAATATACTTTGTCTGCGAAACAAGTTATAACGGCTGGAACAGACACCCGTACCTTGACGGCAAGCCCTATGTAATGCCCTGTAAAAAAATACTGAAAGATCTTGACAGTCAAAGCTATGAACGCATATACGAGGATCATGTATCGGACTATCGGGGAATGTATGACAGGGTCAAACTGCACATTGACAGCGACCGTGCAAACGATGCGCCCACCGACAAACGGCTTGTGGACTTTTTCAGCGACAAAAGCGATATGCCTTTATATGTGCTTCTGTACAATTTTGGCAGATATCTTATCATATCCTCGTCACGGGAGGGCAGTCAGCCGAGCAATCTTCAGGGAATATGGAACCGCAGGCTTTATCCTTCCTGGAATTCAAACTACACCACAAATATCAACACGGAGATGAATTACTGGCCCGTACTCATGTGCGATATGCCGGAAAATCATCTGCCCCTTATCGAGATGATAAAGGATATTTCCGTCGCAGGTGAAAAAACCGCCAAAGCGCATTATAACGCGCCGGGCTTTGCCTGTCACCACAACGTGGATATCTGGCGCATGACCACACCCGCCCCCGGCAGCGCCCAGTGGTCCTTCTGGCCAATGGCGGGCAGTTGGATGTGCCATCATCTTTTTGAACACTACGAATACACCGCCGACAGGGATTTTTTGATCGACACCGCCTATCCCATAATGAAAAAATCAGCGAAGTTCTGTCTTAATATGCTTGTCCCCGACAAGGACGGATATCTCATTTTCTCCCCCTCCACCTCCCCTGAAAACGAATTCATCCGCAACGGCAGGGATATAGCCGTATCTCAGACGACCACAATGACGATGGGTATCGTGAGGGAACTGTTCTTAAACTGCATAAAGTGCTTTGATATACTGGATATTGAAGACGAATTTTCCGTCGCAGTAAGGGAGGCTCTGCCAAAACTTTTACCGTACAAAGTCGGTACGAAGGGTCAGCTCCTTGAATGGTACAAGGAAGAGACTGAACACGAACCGCATCACAGACACGTCTCTCACCTCTATTCCCTGCATCCGGCTAATATCATAAGCCCGGAAAAGACCCCGGAGCTTGCGGAGGCGTGCAGAAAGACGCTTGAACTCAGAGGCGATGAGGGTACAGGCTGGAGTCTTGCATGGAAGATCAATTTTTGGGCAAGGCTAAGGGACGGCAACCGAGCGCTTTCACTGATAGACAAGCAGTTGAGACCCTGCTTTTCAAAGGGCAGAAATATGTCAAAGGGCGGCGGGACATACCCGAATATGTTTGACGCTCATCCCCCGTTCCAGATCGACGGAAATTTCGGCGCGGTAAGCGGTATAACGGAGATGCTTATGCAGTCCGTTGACAATGCTGTTTATCTGCTCCCCGCTCTGCCCGATAAATGGAGCTCGGGTTCTGTAACGGGTCTGAGAGCAAAAGGAAACATCAAGGTCGACATTTCATGGAAGGACGGAAAGCTTAAAGAGTATAAGCTTTCCGGTGACACAGAAGAAACCGTCGTTATCTATAACGGCAAGAAAATAAGCTGAGTTTGAGGTAAATAAAGTGAAAGCTGATCTTTACGATTTTGATAAAACGGTCTATGACGGAGATTCCGGCATGGATTTCTGGAAGTATTGCCTCAAACGTAAGCCTTCCATTATCATATATCTGCCCTATCAGATCTTATGCGCAGTAAAATATTACCTGAAGATCGGGGATCAGAACAGGAACAAGGAAGCTTTGTTCTGCTATTTTCCTAAGATAAACGCTGAGGAATATGCCCGGGATTTCTGGAGGAAAAACAGGCATAAGATATTCAGCTTCTTCCTTCCCGAAAACAGGGAAAACCCCGCCGTTATCTGCTCCGCATCACCTGAATTTTTTCTTAAAATTATTTGTGACGAGCTTAAGGTGGACACCCTTATAGGGACAGTTGTTGACCCTCAGACCGGCAAGCTTCTCTCAGAGAACTGCCGCAGAGAGGAAAAGGTAAGACGAATAAAAAAGACACTGCCCAAGTATGAATTTGTCAACGTTTTTTCAGACAGCATAAAGAACGACATGCCTATATTGACTCTCGGAGAAAACGCCTTTCACACGGTAAAAGGCGATCCTGTTAAAGTTGATTTGAAATAGCAGACAAACATCCACCGGTCAAGCCGATGGATGTTTATTTTTGTTTTGTGGTGAATCAAATTGTTTTTATAATTTTTATTTTATACATTGCAAAATATGAAAACTATTGTATAATATTATAGTAATCAAGTTGAACGGAGGGGATCATTTATGCACGAGGGGCACAGGCAGCGTCTGCGTGAAATGTACCTTCAGAACGGTCTCCACGCCATGCCGCCTCATATGGTCCTTGAGCTGCTTCTGGGTTATGCCATTCAAAGGAAGGACACCAATCCCATAGCCCACAGACTCATTGACACCTTTGGCTCACTCAACGCTGTATTTGACGCCCCTGTGGAAGAACTTGTCAAAGTGGAAGGCATAGGCGAATATGCCGCGTCACTGATAAAGCTCATCCCACAGCTTCATGTAAAACTCATTGAAGAAAACAATCACAAGGTCATGTCCTGCACCGATAAAGAAAATTTCAGGAAGTATGTCGCATCAAGCTTCGCCGGAGAAAAGAACGAAATCTTTCTCATTTTTTCTCTCAACAATGTGGGTCATGTACTTAAGAGCAGCAGGATATCCATAGGCACAAAACACTCGGTAACATTCGACAACAGGACTATTCTTGAAACGGCTTTCAGAGACGGCGCCACGAACGTGATCCTGGCGCACAATCACCCCTCCGGCGTTGCCGCTCCCTCAAAAGATGATGTAAAATTTACCGTTGAGCTTATTGAGCTTTTCAACAGCGTGAATATCCATGTGCTGGATCACATCATCGTTTCCGGCACGGATATCTTCTCCATGGCGGACAGTCCGAAATTCAATCTGTATTTCCTGATTTAGCTTTAAGCAAACAATAAGAGCTATAAGATCTGTTCGGTCTTATAGCCCTTAATTTTTTTCACTTATCTGATCGCTGATGATTTTTATTGTTCAAGACTCTTCATGGTGGGGAAGAGCAAAACATCCCTGATGGAATAGCTGTTGGTAAGAAGCATTACAAGGCGGTCGATGCCGATGCCGATACCGCCCGTGGGAGGCATACCGTATTCCAGAGCGCGAAGGAAATCTTCGTCCGTGTGGTTTGCTTCCTCGTCTCCCTGAGCGAACAGCTCCTCCTGAGCCTCAAAACGTTCACGCTGGTCGATGGGGTCGTTGAGCTCGGAATAAGCGTTGGCAAACTCCCTGCGGGTGATGAACAGTTCAAAGCGCTCAACAAGGTCGGGTCTTCCCGGCTTTTTCTTTGTCAGGGGAGATATCTCGATGGGATGATCTATTACAAATGTGGGTTGATCAAGGTGATCTTCCACGAATTCCTCAAAAAACAGGCTGAGCAGGTCGCCCTTCTTGTGGCGGGGCTCATACTCAATGCCCTTTTCATCCGCCAGAGCCTTGGCCTCTTCAAAAGTGATAGCGTCGAAGTCTATACCGGAGTACTGCTTGACCGCCTCGGTCATGGTGATGCGGGCAAAGGGCTTGTCGAAATCTATCACCACTTCGTCTTCGTCCGTACCGTATTTAACTATGCTTGTACCCAGAACTGTTTTCGCCACATAACGGAACAGGTTTTCGGTCAGATCCATCATGCCGTTATAGTCTGTATAGGCCTGATACAGCTCCATAAGTGTAAACTCGGGGTTGTGCTTTATGTCGCAGCCCTCGTTGCGGAACACGCGGCCTATTTCATAAACGCGCTCCATACCGCCCACGATCAGCCTCTTTAAGTAAAGCTCCAGAGAAATACGGAGTTTGAGATCCTCGTCAAGTGCATTGTGATGGGTGTTAAAGGGTCTTGCCGCGGCGCCGCCGGCATTGTGAACAAGAATGGGCGTCTCCACCTCGATGAAATCCTCGCCGTCCAGATAATTGCGGATAGCGCGGATGATCTGAGAACGCTTATAGAATGTGTCCTTTACGTCCGGATTCATAATGAGATCCAAATAACGCTGACGGTAACGGGTGTCGGTATCCGTCAGACCGTGGAACTTTTCGGCAAGGGGCAGAAGGGATTTGGCAAGAAGTCTTACCTCCTTGGCGTGTACGGATATCTCTCCCCTGCGGGTGCGAAACACGAAGCCCTTGACCTCTATGATATCGCCGATATCCCATTTCTTGAACTCAGCGAAATTATCCTCACCGATCTCATTTATGCGCACATAGACCTGCATACGTCCGCTGCGGTCATGAACGTCAATGAAGTTTGCCTTGCCCATATCTCTGCGGGACATCATGCGGCCGCAGATGGAAACGTCGGTATTTTCAAGCTCGTCAAATCTCTCGTTTATCTCGGAGTTCAGGATAGACTGCTCCGCCAATGTGATCTCAAAGGGATCCTTTCCTGCCTCCTGCAAGGCGCGAAGCTTTTCAAGTCTTATCTGCCTCAGGGTATTGGTATCCTGAGCTTCCTCGATCTCAGGCTCGCCCACCTGATTGTTTAATTCATCTGTCATTTTAAATTTCCTTTCAGGTTTTGTTTAGCCGCGTCAAATTATTTTGTATCAAGTATTTTAAATGTTATGCTTCCGTTGGGGATCTCGACTTCTACCTTTTCCCCCACCTTTGTGCCTATCAGAGCCTTGCCTATGGGTGAATCAGCGGTAATTATGCCGTTGACCGGGTCAGCGGAGCCTTTGCCGAGGATCTTAAAGGTCATTTTCTTTTTGAGAGTAAGATTCTCCACCTTTACCTCAGAGCCGATACCGACTATCTCCGAGCTTATGGAAGACTCGTCCAGGATCGTGGCATTCTTAAGCTCTTCCTCTATCTTTGCGATCTGAGCCTCCAGCTTTGCCTGGTCGTTCATAGCCTCATCGTATTCGGCGTTTTCGGACAGGTCGCCGTGAGAACGCGCCTCTTTGATCTTTTCGGCTATTTCGTCACGTCCCACAGTTTTAAGCTGGGTAAGGGTCTGGACCAGTTCCTCGTATTTTTCTCTTGTAAGCACTGTTGCATTATTCATAATAATTACAGCTTCCTTTCAATTTATCTGCGAAATAAATTTGTGTGCTACTACTTTGATATAATATTATATTAAATAAGACTGTAAAAGTCAAGTATTGAGGCAAACATTGCGCATTTTTATTATTGCGGCGTTGTTTTATCAACGGTCATTTGATATGCAGAAATTCAAGAATTTTTTGGATCAGAGATTTTTTGTTTCCACTGCTTTTATCCGACGTCGGTTTTATCCCAATATCCTGAGCTGCCAGAAGCGCCGTTTCGCCGATATACTTTTTGTTGTGAAAGAACTGCACCGTTCCGACTATTTTCCCCGCCTTTACCGGAGCATATTCATACGGTTTCAATGAGACTTTATATGAAAAGAATCCGTCTGTATCTGTCAAGGCTCCAATGGGTTCGTCCGCCGTTTCCACGGGTAAATTTTCCGCTGTTCCTCCAAAGATTTTAAGCCTTATATCCGAAACATCAAAGGTAAGCTTTTTTGCGGTCACCTTTGAGAATCCGTAATTGAGTAAGGCTATATGGTCATTCCAGTCGTCGGGTGCGTTCAGAGTTACGGCGACCAGCGTCACTCCGTTCCGCTCCGCCGCCGAAACAAGGCACCTGCCGCTGCTCTTCGTAAAACCGGTTTTTATGCCTATTGTGTCCGGATATCTGCTGAGAAGACTGTTATGATTTGAAAGCACCCTCCTGTAGGGCGGATTGCCGTAATATACGGCTGAGCTTTTAAGTGAACATATTGCACGGAATTCAGGGTTCATTATTGCCTCACAGCCCAACAGAGCCATATCGTAAGCCGTGGAATAATGCCCCTCGGCGTCAAGACCGGAGGGTGTAACGAAGTGCGTGTCATTCATGCCTATCAGCTGAGCCCGGCGGTTCATAAGCTCCGCAAATTTTTCGACAGTACCGGAAACGGCAATGGCAGCTGCGTTAGCTCCGTCGTTTCCGCTTTGCAGGAGCATACCTTTAACAAGAGTTTTCATTGTGACCCTGTCCCCCGCCATCAGTCCCATGGAGGTGCCTTCCACCGTTATCATATCTTTTGTTACGGTTATCTCTTTTTCCGGCTGCGCCTGTTCCAAAACGATCAGTGAGGTCATTATTTTGGTGGTGCTCGCCATGGTGGCTCTGCTGTGTTCATTTTTACCGTAGATCAGCTCGTTTGTACCCGCCACCATGACCGCCGCTTTTTCTGCGGAGATCTGCGGCGCCGCAAACACGGTAATACTCATACTCACCATCAATATGACAAAGACCGCCAGTTTTTTTAACATAAAACGCTCACCTGCCCAGTGAGAATAATATGCCGATACGGACAAAAAAATACCTGCACGCAAAGGCATGCAGGCGATCGTATGTTCAGTTTAAACTATGTCGAACTCTTCTTCGGCTTCGTCTTCGTCCTTCTTCTTGTTGATGAGCTTTTCGACTATGCCGGTAAGCTGGGAAATAACATCGGGCACCATACCCATAATACGCTCCGCAGAGCCCTCGGATGTCGCTATGTGTTTGATGGAAACTTCACCGTTGTTGACAACAATAAACGCAATGGGGGTGATAGTCATACCGGCTCCGCCGCCGCCGCCGAAAATATCCGCGTTTGACTTTGACGGGAAATCCGAACCGCCTGAGGCAAAGCCGCAGGTGACCTTGGACACGGGGATAACTGTGACTCCGTCAACCTTTATCGGATCGCCGATAATGGTGCTGACGTCTACAAGTTCCCTCATTTTTTCTATGGTCGTTCCCATGATTCCTGATGCTGATTGCTCTTTCATCGTACATTCTCCTTTTTGGATGATTTTTCTTTTTTATTTTGATCTGTATTGTTCCCTTTGTTATTCGCCAACAGAAGCTTAAGCAGGACTTTGAATACGAACCTTAATCCCGCCGCCACTATGGCGTTGGTGAGCCTTATCGGCACCACCGACAGCTCCACATGGAACTCCGCCGTGCGCTTGCCCGTCACAAAATCCGGGTGTACGTCCAGCGCGTACTTGTTTACCCGCATATTCGAACATATATAACCCATAGCCGGGAAAACAAAGGCGCAGACTTTTCCATAGTCCCTGGCGGTTTTTTCCGCATCGCTTCCGCCTACGCCGAGGCGCAGATAAAGCTTCTCGAATTTAAACGCCCTCGCAATGCCCTTGGTCAGCTTTTTGAGTATGGCAAGCGTCCTTTGTATCAGCTCTATGACGCCTGAAAAGCCTTGATTTTTATAAAATACTTTTATGGGATTTTCGCCTTTTTCTTCTTTCTTTTCAGGCTTTTTCTCCTCATCTTCCGGCTTTTCTTTTTTCTTGTTTTTTTCTTTTTTGGGTTTTTTCTTCTTTTTGGGCGGTTTCGGGTAAAGACTTATCTTAACAAAAAGCCACTTCACCTTGCACACAAAGCTTTCATCGTAGTCCATCACAAGGGTGATCTTTATTGAAAACAGGACTATGATAAAGGCTATTATGCTTAAGATTATGTAAAGCGCAATCAATAAACCTCCCCCTTAAACAGAACGTTGACGGTCTATGCATTGATTATACTATATTTCCTTCAACAGTTCAACTATTCATTTTCCTGTTCGGGCTCTTCCTTCATATCAAACTGAAGCTGATTGGGGTTTACCTCCTGACCGATTTGCGGCTCTTCGTGTTCGGGAAGCTCCGGAAGCTCGCTGAGAGAAGAAATACAGAAGCATTTCAGGAAGTCCGGCGTGGTGCCGTAAAGCAGCGGTCTGCCGGGCAGATCAAGGCGCCCTTTTTCCTCAAGCAAACCTTTCTGACAGAGGGTGGAAATAACTCCCGTGCAGTCAACGCCCCTGACCTGCTCTATGTATGACTTGGTGACAGGCTGATTGTATGCCACCACCGCCAGCACCTCAAACGCCGCCTGTGAAAGGGGGGCGTTTCTTTTTAAATCCAGCACAGCCCGTATTATCTCCGCATACTCCTTGCGGGTACACATCTGATATTTGTCGTCAAGCTTTAATACGCAAAGCCCGCTGCCCCTTTTGTCAAGGGAGTCGGACAGATTTTTCATTATCGTTTCGGCAAAGTCCGTACCTATTTCCAGGGTATCGGCTATCTTTGAAAGCTCAAAGGGTTCTCCCGCCGCAAAAAGTATGGCCTCAGCCGCCGCCTGTAAATCATTCACTATCAATTTGTCTCCACTCCTCGTCCTTTGTCTGTACCTGAATGACGGTGTCCTCCCCGTCCCCCTCTGCGGTGATGCGCTTTGCCTTTATCAGGGCAAGCACCGCAAGGAACGTAGCCACCAGCTCTGAACGTGACTCAGCTGAATCGAACATCTTTGACAGCTTCTGCCGGGGTTTTGTTTTGAGATAATCGAGTATAAAGCTGACCCTGCTGGCAACGGAAACTATCTTGTGGGCTATTATGCCGGAGAACGCCTCAATGGGAGGCGGCAGTCTGCGTTTTCCCTTGCCCACGGCGCTGATAAACGCCCTGTAGATCTCATAAGGCTCGTGCTTCCTTGTATATTTAAGATCCGGTTCAAACTCCTGGGGCTTTCGGGACATATATCCGAAGCCGTTTGCCTGCTCTGCAAGCATCCCCGCAACGAGCTGGCAGTCCCTGTACTCCGTAAGCTCTCCCCGAAGCTCCTCGGTAAGCTTTTCAGCCTCCTCATGAACAGGCAAAAGAGACACTGTTTTGATGTAAACCAGCCTTGCCGCCATTTCAAGGAACTCGCTTGCTATTTCCAGGTTTTCCTCGTTCATCATGCGCATATAGTCAAGATACTGCTCAACAAGGTCAAGTATGGGCACGTCGTTTATGCTCACCTTGTGCTTGCTTATCAGATGCAGAAGCAAGTCCATAGGCCCTTCAAAGCTGTCTAATTTGTAAGAAATAGTTGTTTCCATATCAGCACCCGTTATATCAGAATATGATATTATAAGCTAAATTTACCATGCCGTTGTAAACGGCTCCCGTAATAAAGCCCAGAGGTCTGGTCAGCGCTCCGGTAAACAGCAGGATCATAACGCCTATTATTATATACCTCTCATACTGCATGATCTTGTAATAATATTTGTTTGGCAGTATTATTGTCAATATCCTTGAGCCGTCTAAGGGAGGCACCGGAAGCAAGTTGAATACCGCAAGGGCAATATTGATATAAGCAGCATATTTAAAGAAATAAACCAGATACTGGGCAAATTCTGCGCCGTTCATGTAATACTTGCTTGAGACGCAAAGAAGCAGAAGAAAAACAAACGCCATTATCAGATTTGACAAAGGACCCGCCGCGGCGGTAAGCCCCATATAGAGTTTCTTCCTCTTGAAGTTTCTCATATTCACTTGTACGGGCTTTGCGTAACCGAAGCCCACAAGTATTATCATAAGAGCGCCTATCCAGTCTATATGTGCAAAGGGGCTTAAGGTGAGTCGGCCCTGAAGCTTAGGCGTGGGATCGCCAAGTTTTGTTGCAACAAAGGCATGGGCAAATTCATGCACCGGCAAGGTGCAGAACACAACGAAGATACTGGACATTATGGAAATAAAAATTTCTTCCTTGCTTAACCCTCCGCTCCACAAGTTTCTGAGCATCCGCTTTTCCTCCTTATTACAACTCGCTTTATATTATTGAAATCTTTTAAAATTTCGTCTGTTTCAAACATTAAAGCTATCTTTTCCGCCTGACCTTCTCCGCACTCTACAGCCAACGCGCCCTTTACAAAGGGCAGCCAGCGAGAAGCTATACATTCATAAAAAATGTATCCGTCCTCTCCCCCGTCCAGAGCCTCCATCGGCTCAAGCCGCACCTCGGGCTGAAGAGTATTCAGCATATCACTCTCAATATAAGGTGGGTTTGATAAGATTATATCAGGCTCAGGCAGACCGAAGCTTTTTAATCCGTCAAATATGTCTCCCATGACAGCCGTCACGTTGTCCACGCGATTCAGTCCAATATTTTTATTAAGATATTCAAATGCTGCCGGGGATTTTTCCACACAGTAAACACGGGCATCCGGAAGAAGCTTTGCCGCGGATATACCTATACAACCGCTTCCCGCGCACAGATCGAAAATCACAGGAGACTTTATGTCTTTTGCAAGCTTTACACCAAAGTCAACCAGCATTTCTGTCTCCGGTCGAGGGATCAATACACCTGTACCGACTTTAAACGGAAAACCGTAAAACTCCCATTCTCCCAATATATACTGCAGAGGCTCACCGGCGATCCTTCTGTCAACGCCGTGTAACACCGCTGTTTCATGCTCACTGTCAACTTCTGAATTATCCTCAAGCTTCAGTCGGGTCTTATTCTTGCCGGTGAAATGTTCAACAAGGCAGAGAGCGTCAAAAGAGCTGTCTTCAACGCCGTTATTTTTCAGCCTTTCCTCTGCAAATTTTTGCAGTTCTCTGTAAGTCATATTTCAGTTTTCCGTACCCTCATCGGCAGGCTCCGCCGTCTCGGCTTTCGGTTCTTCGGCTGTTTCTTCCGCTGCTTCGGTATCAGGCTCAGGGGTCATTTCCGCCTCTATTTCAGCCGCTTCTTCCGCTCCTTCAGGCTTTATAAGCATCTCAACAGGCATACCCAGCGCCGCCTTAAGCGCACAGATACCTACCTCTATGATATCGTCCGTAGGCTCCTTGGTGGTTATCCTCTGCACCCACAGACCAGGGGCAGCAATGATTTTTACCAATATATTGTCCCCGTGTTTGCCGGCTATTCTGATAAACTCATAGCCCAGGCTCATTATGACCGGCAGCAGCAGGACCTTGACGATTATCCAGAGCCAGCGCAGATCCGCTCCTCTGAGCTGCGGGAATATCGACGCGACTATTGAAGATATAAGTATGCTCAAAAGCAGGGTCAGGAAAATGAAGCTGGTGCCGCACCTGGGATGGAACCTTATCTGCTTCCTGACGTTTTCCACAGTGAGCTCAAGTCCGTGCTCATAGCAGAATATGGACTTATGCTCCGCTCCGTGGTACATAAAAACTCTCCTGATCTCTTTCATTCTGGATACAAGAGACATATATACAATGAAAAGGATTATCCTCAATACGCCCTCAAATACGGTTTTCCACGCAGCTATGCCGCCGTGAGCAAGCTTATCATTGACCGTATCGAAAAGGAAGGCGGGCATCCATACAAACAGAAGAAATGCAATGCCAAAGCCCAGCACAGTGCCGATAACGCCTATGGCGGTCATCATCTTGTGCCCGAAGTGATCCTCTATCCATTTGTCAAGCTTGGACATATTATCCGTGTCGGTCTCCGTCGCCATCGCCGTCTTTTCCGCGGACTCCATAAGACACTTGTAGCCGAAAATCATGGAATCAATAAAACTCACCGGTCCTCTTATGAATGGAAAACCTAATATCTTACACTTTTCCTTTGGAGATTTGACCTCCTTCATGGTGGTCTCGATACTGCCGTCGGGCAGTCTCAGGGACATGGCGGCGCCTTGGGGACCCCGCATCATTATACCTTCCATCAATGCTTCTCCGCCCACGGAAACAGTGGGGCAGGATGATTTTTCTTTTTTGCTCATGGTATTGATCCTTTCAATTATATGTTATTGGCAAGAGGAACGGGTTCTATAGGCAGGGATATTTTCACCGTTGTGCCCAGACCTACGATACTGTCCACCGTCAACTCTCCGCCGTGCTTTTTGACTATTTCATCAGCAACTGCAAGACCTATTCCGGAACCTCTCACGGAGGTGTTTGCCTTATAAAATTTCTGCTTTACCTTTGACAGATCCTCCTTGGATATACCGCAGCCGGTATCTGAAACGGTGATGATAAGATCGCTGTCAACTATCTCAGCTAAAACGGTCACCTTTCCGCCCTGCTCGGTATATTTGAAAGAGTTGTCGATAATATTCACGAACACCTGTTTTATTCGTCCCGGGTCGCCCATCATGGGCGCAGGCATATCGGTGGAGTTGTACACCAGCTCTATGCCCTCACGCAGAGCGCGCTCCTTGAATATAAATATGGTTTCGTCCAGCTCCGCAAGCACGTCTATTTTCTCTTTGTTGTAAATCAGCCTTCCGTCCTGCATACGGGAGAAATCCAGAAGCTCCTCCACCATGCCGGAAAGCCTGCGCGACTCGCCTATTATTACTTCTATTCCCCTCTTTGTCAGGGCATAGTCGCTTTCGCAGACCTGTAATATGGTCTCGCCCCAACCCTTTATCGCGGTAAGCGGAGTTCTCAGCTCATGGGAAATTGTGGAAATGAAATCATTTTTAGCCTTGTCAGCGCTTCCTATTTCCTCCGCCATATAATTTATTGTTTTACTCAGCTCTCCGATCTCGTCGTCTTGTCTGTAACCCTTTATCCTGGCGGCGTAATCTCCCTCTGCTATCCTCCGGGCGATGTTGTTTATATCTGAAATAGGACGCACTATTGATTTAAGGAAAAACAATCCCGATGCCACAACAAGACCTATGGACATAAGACATACAGCCATAACGATCAGCGCAACTATTGCGAACCTTTGGTTTATTCCTCTTTTGGAAACAATGTATCTTATGGCTCCGATGGGCTTATCCTCCCTTGACGGCAGAACTGTGGTCATGGTGGAGACCGGCTCGCCGGTCATATATTTACCCGACCATTCTCCCCTGCCTATCGGAGATGTGAGGGCCATATTGTAATCGGGCATTTCAACATTGTCTGTCACCGCAAAGCCCGTACTCGAAAGTATGACCTTTCCTCTGTCGTCGATTATCCAAACCTCCATAAGGTCCTTACTTTCAAAGTTCTCAATATACTCTCTTGATGTCTCGTAAAAATCCTCGTCCGTCTTAATGGAGTTGACGTTAAAGAATGTAGACAAAAGATCTGTGTCGTTGGAAAGCAAGGTCATGGAAACGGTGTTGTTATAATAATTCTTCACAAATATCAGCACGACCACAGAAACGGCTATTATCAAAAATGAAATGCCCATCAAAGTGCCTTTTATCCATCGCTTTGTAATACCGCTCATTTTTGCTTTCATCCGACACACCTCCCTTTGTAAACGTTCAGATCATTTTATGTAAGCTGTTTATACCCATTCATATCCCTTGCCCCAGACCGTAAGCAGATGCTTGGGCTCGGAGGGCTCGTCCTCTATCTTCATGCGAAGGCGCCTGATGTTCACATCGACTATTTTTTCCTCTCCGGGGTTTTCTATGCCCCATACGCCTTTGAGTATGTCGGTGCGGCTAAGCGCCACGCCCTGATTTTTAAAGAAAAATTCCATTATCTGAAACTCGACCTGGGTAAGCTCTATATGCTTACCGTTGCGGGTAAGAGTCCTGTTTCTTGTATTCAATGCAAAACCGTCGCTGAAAAATACTCCGGAATCCGAACCGCCGTTATTTTTTTCGGAAAGCATTGCGACGCGCCTGTACACCGCGTCCACCCTTGCCATAAGCTCTGAAGGAGAAAAGGGCTTTACTACATAATCATCCGCGCCCAACATAAGCCCGGTCACCCTGTCCATCTCCTGAGCTTTGGCGGTAAGCATTATGATACCTATGCTTCCGCTCATGGCTCTGAGCCTTTTGCAGACCTCCAGGCCGTCCATTTCCGGCATCATTATATCCAAAAGCGCAACGTCAAAATCCCCGTTGCAGTCATTGAACGCCTCTATAGCTTTTGCTCCGTCCGGAACATCCACAACCGTGTAACCGCTTCTTACAAGATTTATCACTATAAACTCCCTTATTGCGGATTCGTCCTCTGCGACCAGCACTCTTTTCATTGATATATTTCTCCTTTTAATTATTGTTATAGTCCAGCCTTATAAGGCACCTGCTCAATTCCTCCGGTGTTATTTCAAGCTCTTTGCCGTCATTTGTTATCTTATAAGCAATGATCTTGCCGTTGGCAGACATGATCTCCCTGAAGCCTGATTTATTCGTTGCGCTTGCCCACACGCTTTCGTCAACAGACTTTATAGTAAGCAGGGCATCTCCCCTCTTGTCTCTGCTACGGCTGTAATTATAGAGCGTAACGATACCGTCGTCGGAATTTTTTTCTATTGTTGCGCTTCTTAAAAATCTTTCGGGTATTGAAAAAATATATCCGTTTTCAACATCCGTGTAGGAATAAATAACTGTCTGAAGCTTGTTTCCCACAAGCTGACACCAATCTGTCCTGTACAGATTAGAGGAAGAATCGTTATTGTTATTTACCTCTTTTCCTCCCTTGAGAACAGACTGGGTGGGTATCTCTATTATGCCGTCGGAATTTACGTCCATGCTCGGCAGACTTATGCTTCTCCATGTCTGTATATTGGACTGAGATTCCTTATCCAAAAGCGGCGCGACCAGTGTACGGGAATTAACATCATAGTAAACAACGTCGGTTATCATCTGGTTCTCGCCCTTGACCGCATCAAGATATATTCTCTTTGGGGAACTTCCGGACAACGGATCGAATTTTACCGATTTGTATCCGCTCACGCCGGCATCCAGCTTCACCTCGCCTATCGGCTTCATGGTATTGTCTTCCCACAGCTTCAACAGCTTTGCTGAAGCCTGTCTTGTTTTGTTTGTAGCGTCAAGTGAAATATAGAATATTTCCTCCAAGCCGTCATTGTCAAGATCGGCAGGCATCATGTACGTGAATTCTTCAGTACACAGCGAATCCATATTTGCAAGCTTTTCCCGACAGCTGAAAACAGTGAATATCTTATCCGAGGATTTTTCATACAGGCTCCAGCCGACTATGATCTCGCTGAATCCGTCCTTGTTCATATCTGAAAAAGTAACTGAGTAGACCTCACTGCCCGAGCCGGGACGGTTGACCACCGGTACCCACTGCTTGTCCTTTTTCTGCATTATTGCAAGCTTTACCGCCGATTTGTTGCTGCTCTCGGCGTAAAACACAAGCACTTCTTCAGAACCGTCGCCGTCAATATCGTACAGCACAAAAGCCGATCTGTAATCGCCGGACACAGCGGGTTTCATCAAAACGTCTTTCCCGGCATACTTCTCAAACGCCTTCTGCATTTCGCCGTTTTCTCCATACAGCTTAGGCGGTCTCAATGTGTCGGATACGGTTTTTATATCCGTGGAGCAGCCGCTCAAAAGGGTGCATATAAGCAGCACGACTGCCACAAGGGTCATTATTCTTTTTTTCATGGGCAGTCAACTCCTTTTTGCGCTGATATTTTTAGTTTATTTAACGGTCACCGTTACGCTGTAGCTTCCGTATATCCAGCATCTGTCCATATCCTTCAGCTCAACGATCACGGGTATGACCTGAGTGGTTTTGCCGGTATCGACGTTTGAAACGTCCAATCTTGCTACAAGCTTTTCGGAATTTATCTGACTCAACATATCCTCAGGTCCCACAGCAACGATATTTTTTATTTCATTTGATACTGCGGTCACGGTTTTACCGTCCTTTGCGGCAGCATCGGGAATGTTCTGTACTGTCAGCCCTGTGACCGTTCCGAATCCGGACATATCCACCGTTGCGTGGAATTCCTTGGTACCGTCTAAGATCTTCGCCTCTGTAACGTCTGAAGCTTTGAATGTAAATTTGTTGTTTGACGGCGAAAGCGCGTTAAAATCGACCGCTCCCAGAATTACGCTCTTCGCGCTTTCAAGCTTGTCCTCCTCCATTGCAATATCCGCCGCGGAGGGTCTTACTGTGACCTTAAGAGGATTTTTAATGTAATATGCGGGGAGGTTTTTGAATGATACTCCTACCGGTAATGTGTCCTTTTTTCTCACACGCACCGTTACGCTTATATCCCCTTCGGAAACGCCGTAAGTCAGATACTTGAACTGTTCGCTGCTGTTTTTCTCGTTGACCGGTATGATCTCTGCTTTGAAGGTCTGGTTTTTTGTAAGGGGTTCGTCTATCACGACCTGAGCGATCACTTTGTCGATTTTATCTATCTCCGATGCGGGGCCTGCGATCTTGATCTTTTTTGTGGATGCGAATACGTCTTCCTCATCATCTTTATCGCACATATATCCCTCCGGAACCAGCTTATCGCATATTATTTCCGGCTCAAGGGTGTATTCTTTTTCTTTGTATGTGTCAAAATACACCTGAATATAGTCGTTGGAATATTCTATTATTTCAAAATCGGCATTCTCATTCTTTGGAGAGACCTTGACCTGAAGCGAATGGTTGCCGGGAGAATTCACCTGATTTGTAGCCACAGTGGCTACCAGATCATCCTCAGTAAGGGCAGGCTGATTTATCAGGACTCTTTTGCCCTTTACGGTAACATCCACATAATATTGCGTTTCCCCAAAGGGCGTAAGGTTGAGCTTTGTCGGTATGCTGTTCTCAAGATTGAGCCTTATCGGGACATTGCTGACAACTCTTGTCTCCACCGGGCTATAATTGACAGCTACAAACATCCATATAAAGACGGATAAGATAACAGAAAACGCTATTGTAAATTTTTTGTTTCTGAAAAGAGTATGTAAATTTATTTTTTTCCTTTTTTTAGATATTCTTCTGCTTATCCTTTTGCTTATTATTCTGCTGCGTCTTCTTTTTTTGTTTATTATATTTTGAGTTTTATTTCTGTCTTGATCCATAATTCTATCAGGTCCTTTCTCAGTTCAGCTTAAACGGGATCAGAGTCAGGTAACGGCTCAGCGGCTGCCCCTGCCGAACAGTCTTGAAATAACGGTCTTTCTGTTGTAGGCAGACGCCGTGTTCACAAGTTCCTCAGTAAGCTTCTCCATGATTATGCCGTCGGAAACATCTCTTTGAAGCCTTCCGTTCTTTGCTATGGAAATACAGCCGGTCTCCTCCGACACCACCAGTATAACGGCGTCGCTCTCCTCGCTCATGCCCAACGCCGCCCTGTGTCTGGTGCCGAGATCGCTGCTGATCGAATGATTTTCAGTAAGAGGCAATATACAGCTCGCGGCTTTTATCCTGCCTGCGCGGATTATAACGGCTCCGTCATGCAGAGGGGACTTCGGATAAAATATATTACCTATAAGCTCTCTGCTGACAGTGGCGTCTATTTCGGTGCCTGTCTGGATTATCTCGCCCAGGGGCGTTTCTTTTTCAAAAACGATCAATGCGCCTATTTTTTTACTGCTCATATCACTGCAGGCGCGAACTATTTCAATGATCGCTTTTTTGATCTCTGAAATATCAGGCTGTTCTTCGTTCCGGTTGAATATATTTGCCAGAGAGATATTGCTTCTGCCCACGTTTTCCAACGCGTGCCGTATTTCCGGCTGGAACAGAACGAACAGAACGATGATAATATTTGTAAACAGTCTCTGGAAAATAAACTTGCTCACCTGCATATTGAGGCAATATATGATAACATATGCCACACCTACAAGCAAAAGTCCCTTGAACAGCAGTGCCGCTCTCGTTTCTCTGATAAGTTTTATAATACTGTATATAATGAACGCCACCAGAATTATATCCAGCAGATCGGCGATCCGGAAAGACTGTATTACCGAACCTACTTCCCTGATGAAATTACTTATTCCTTTAAGATATTCAGACACTATACCACGCCCTTTTTATGTTGATACCCTGCATTGAAACTGCCGGGTCTTTTATTCTTTGGTTATTATGCAGACCGCATGGGCAGCTATGCCCTCTCCTCTGCCGGAAAAGCCGAGTCCCTCTTCCGTTGTGGCCTTGACACTGATAAGATCCTTATCCACTCCGCAGGCCGCCGCGATATTTTCCCTCATCTGACCGATAAAAGCTTTGAGCTTAGGCGCCTGAGCTATCACCGTAGCGTCAATGTTGCCCAGGGAATAACCGCTGTCACGAAGCCTTTTTACGACCTCTTTCAGCAGCACAAGGCTGTCTGCATCCTTATATTTTTCATCGCTGTCCGGGAACATCCCGCCTATGTCTCCGAAAGCCGCCGCGCCCAGAAGCGCATCGGAAATTGCATGGAGCAGCACGTCCGCGTCGGAATGACCCAGAAGTCCCTTTTCGTATTCTATTTCCACTCCGCCGAGAATGAGCCTTCTGCCCTGTACCAGGCGGTGAACATCATATCCGTGTCCTATCCTTAACATATCAAACACCCTTTTGCGCGGCGGTCTGATCTATGGACTTTACCGCATCTTTATATTCGTCGTAAGTCATGAATATGTTTATCATCTTAATGAGGGAGCTTGTAGAAAGCCGCTCCGGCAGATCAAGCCTTTTAAGAAGCGCCGTCCGTTTTGACTTGCTGTCCGCACCGCCGCTTATTCCGTCCTCGTAAAGATCGGTCACTGTGACCTTTCTTCCCCTGCTCTCCTCTTCTGTGCAGGTGACTCCAGCGTTGGTGAGCACCTTTATAAGCACTTCATCCGAAATGCCCTCAACGCCCAGCTTGCCCTCCTTTGAGGGCAGAACCTTGCGCCGCTCCTTGCCGAAAATATCCGGTATGTAGGCGTGGACAACTTTTTCCGGAGGGACGGAACCGCCGATAAATGAGCGTATTTTAAAACCCGCCGAATCGCTGTCCGTAAGGATAAGCAAGCCCTTTGTCTCCGCCAGCCTTCTGATAAGCTTCTGCTTTGCCTTATCCCTGAATATCCCAAACCCGTCGGTTTCTATTATAACAGCATCAAGTATCGGAGTAAGTCTTATTTTGTCGTATTTACCCTCTACTATTACCACTCTATCTATCTTTATCATACATAAAACCTTTCGGAGCTCACCTTGAGCTTATGAGCATAAGCCTTGTCATGCACTGCTCAAGCACTATGCGCGGATCAAGGGATGAGCCTTTGAGCAGTCTGTCCGCTCCGTCCAGCTCATCGAGACAGGCTCTTAATGTGGTTATTGACAGACCCGAAGCATCCCTTGCGGCGTTGCGAAGACGGAACTCCCTGCCCCTGTAGTTGAACAGCTTTGCCGCGTAGTCGGGTCTTTCCCCTCCCGCCACGGCGACCTTTGCTCTGTACATATCCACAAACGCCATGATGATCGTGCCAAGGATGATAACAGGCTCCACCTTTTGTGAAAGCACGTTGTTGAGTATCTTGAACGCACGTTCACTGTTGCCTGCAAGAAGGGATTTTGACAGATCGTAAACATTTGCCTCAACGGATCTTACCGCCACTTCGTTTACGTCCGCCTTTTTTATCTCTCTATCCCCCACATAGGAACAGAGCTTGTCAAGCTCATTGAGCAGATTGTTAAGGTCATTGCCCACGGTGGAAAGCAGATACATCGCAACGTCCGGAGATATCTCACAGCCCCGTTTCTTTGCGCCGGAACAGATCAGCCTGACTATTGATGAGCTGTCCATTTTGTCCAGCTCCGCCACAATTCCGATCTTTTTCATGTACTGGACTATAGACTTCCATTTTGCGCTTTTTCTTGCGTCGTCCTCGATGCTGTCCGTCCATATTATAACGATGGAGCCGTCCTGAACGTTCTCAAGGATATCGCAGAAATCCTCATAGTCCTGCTTTGACATCTTTTCAATGGGCAGATCCCTGACTATAGTACACCTGTACTCCGAAAACATGGGAACCGTCTGGGTGATATCCCTGAATTCCTGAAGATCCGGGATCTTGCCGTCAAATTTGTGCAGATTAAAATCCTCAAAGTCCTTTGACACCGCCTTTGAGGCAATGGAGTTTACATAATGCTTTTTTAAATAATCCTCTGAACCGTATATAAAATAGACATGCGAAAACACACCGTCTTTAATATGCTTTTTCAGTTCTTTTTCATCTAATTCCGGCATATCGAACCTGCGCGGCAGCCCCGTTTATCGGCGCGTCCCGCTGACCTTTCATTGTATTTTCGCTTTGTATTTTCGTATCTCTATTTTCTTGAAATGTTGAACACCGAATTCCCGGCGCTGTTTATCACTATATCTCCGGTACCTGCCGTAACGGCAATATTTTTCGTGCGTTCCCCGCCCACATCGGCGATATCCGACGAAACAGCTACGAGCTTGAAGCTTCCGATATCTATATTTTCAGGCAATCTTTTGCGGCAGATGAGAATATCCGCCGTGAGCCATTCCGAAGGCAGCTTGTCCGTGTCGCAAACAGGTTTAAACATGATGAGCGCCGTTGTCCCCTCCGCGTTGAGGTAGGCGCAGCAGTTATCTTCATCATAAAGGTATTCGCAATTCATACCCTTCCAGAGTGTGATGCCTGCGCAGTCCGTCATGTTCAGATCCGAATAGGCGGACACAATATCCTTGTTGACGGAAAGCTCCGGCGCGATGACCTCCCTGACGGAAACATTTCTCACCACCGGTACAGAGGCGCCCGATTCCGTGTCGGTCTCATCCGGGACTATCATTACGTCAAGTCCGTTCTTACAGTACAGACCCAGAGCGTTTATGATCTTATTCTCCGAACCGTAACCTCCGCCGCAGCCTAAAAGCAGGGATCTTTCCCCCTTTGTGACCAGCACCGCCGAGCCGTTGCCCACATCCAGAACGATTATTTTTGTGTTGTCCGAATCAAGTATCTGTGATGTCGCCGCCGTGACCGCGATCACAACAGCGCACGCCGCCGCAAGGGTTCTGACTCTGATCTTTGTTTTGCGAAGTATCAGCAGGTAAGCGGCGATGAGTATGAATATCCCTGCAAGGCAGATCTTAAATTCAGCGCCGTTGGCGGTAATGAAAAGGGTTCTGTACCCGTCCAGCCAGTTGATGAGCTTTAAGGATATGCCCGATAAAAATTTCAAAATGAACACCGGAGGGACTGCCAGAAAGGCGGTGAATTTTGTCAGGGATAATATTCCCGCGATCCCGCCAAGGGTCATGACCGCCGAAGATACAGTCAGCATAACAAGGTTCGACACCGGCGAAACAAGCGTGATCTTGCCGAAATATGCCGATGTCACGGGCAAAGTGAAGCTCACGGAAGCAAATGCTGCCTCCACCGTACCGATGAAAAACGCCGCTACCGGTCTTACGACCCTGCCTTTGAATTTGCTCAGCACCGTTTTGTTGAAACCGGACATTCTCTCCGAGACAAAAATTATCCCTAAAGCAGAAAGCGCAGACAATTGAAGTGAAACCGAGGACGCCGAAAAGGGACGGATAAGCGTTGAGATAAGCACCGCCGCGCCCAGAGAATTGTAGGGATCGTACGGCGCGTCAAGTATCTCACCGATAAGCATTATGATTATCATTATCCCCGCCCTGACGCAGGAGTAGGAATAACCCGTAACTGTCATAAACAGCAGGGCAAATATTATTGAAAGCCAATGCGACGCCTTTCCCCTGAATCCTATGCGTCTCAACAATTCGGCAACTGCCACAGCCCAGATAGAAATATGTAAGCCGGAAACGGAAAACAGATGGGACAGACCCACGTTTCTGAATATGCCTTTGACATGATCCGAAAGGAACGATGTATCCCCGAACAGCATGGCGATTATCATACCGCCTCTGTCTCCCGGCATAGCCGACATTATATTCTCCCGCACTGTCCTGCGGAAAAGAGCGGGATAATAAACAATATTCCTGTGCTTCGCGGCGGTCACGTTTATCTCCGTAAAGGTATGGGCTTTGAGATAAACTCCGGTGGAACGGTAATAGTCCTCCAGATCGTCATTATCCGCTCCGCGGACATAAACATCACCGCAAAAGCTCAGCCTGTCGCCCACATCGGCGTTGACGGGATCGTCACAGGAAAGAATGAGCTTTGCTCTTTTGTTTTCGCCGTTCAAGCTTATCAGCCTGAGCGGATAATAATACTTGCCGTTTTTCTCCTGAGGATCATCCGTTATCCTCGCCTCGATCTGCATATCCTTACCTGCCAGCCTGACCGTGGGATAATATTCACCGTACATGAATGCGGCATATACCGCGCACGCCGCCAGCACCGACAGCATTGACCACAGCATCACCGGTTCGGGTCTTCTTTTTATCAGTACCGTTGCCGCAAACACTGCAACGGCGAAAACAGCGAAGAACACAAAAGCCCATCCCGGGACGCTGAAAAGCACCCCAAGAACAAAAACAAAAGAAAATCCGATAACGGCAAATGGTCGTGGCAATTATACGTCAGCTCCCGTACAACTGTTTATTGTGCATCAACCGGGAGGCCAGGTGAAATCTCTGCCTCCAAGCAGGTGGAAGTGGATGTGCTTGATGCTCTGACCGGCGCTGTCGCCGCAGTTGGTGACTACCCGGAAGCCCTTGTCAAGCTTCTTCTCCTCCGCCAGCTTTGCTATGACCTCAAAGCAGCGCGCCACATAGGCGCTGTTCTCGAAATCGATCTTTGCAGCGGATTCGATGTGTTTTTTCGGGATAACAAGAATATGGGTAGGTGCCTGGGGATCAAGGTCATAAAAAGCAAGCACCTTGTCATCCTCATACGCTTTTTTAGCCGGGATCTCTCCTGCTATTATTTTACAAAAAACACAGTCCATATATCATTCTCCTTTCAATGAACGGTTTTTTATTTTATCATTGCCGACAGAATTCCTTCCGCAGCATTAACGGCTTCATTTATCTTTGACACGTCCTTCGCGCCTGCCATTGCGGTATCGGGACGTCCGCCTCCGGAACCGCCCGCGACCTTTGCGACTTCTCTTACTATATTGCCCGCGTGAGCGCCAAGCTTGACAGCTCCCGGAGCGCAGCTCACGGCAAAGTTCACAGTACCCTTGTCGTTCACCGCCGCAAACACTGCCACGGCATTATCGGCGCTCGCCTTGACGATATCGCATACGGAACGAAGCTCATCCACCGATCCCGCCTCGATAACCGAGGCTGTCAGGGAAGCGCCCTTAACGTCCTTTGCACTGCCGAGAATAGATTTTACTTTCATCTCGGAAAGCTGAGAGCCGAGGTTTTCTATTTCCTTATCCTTCTGCTTTACCTCTGCCACCAGACTTGCTGCTCTGTGCTCAAGATCGTTGATGTTGGTCAGCTTCATTGCCGCCGCAGTATTTCTTATAACCGAAATGTTTTTGTTTATGTATTCAAGCACACCGAAACCGGTCACGCCCTCGATCCTGCGCACGCCCGACGCCACGGAGGACTCGGAAATGATCTTGAACAGACCCAGCTTTCCGGTGTTGTTTACATGGGTACCGCCGCAAAGCTCTGTGGAGAAATCTCCCGCCTTGACAACACGGACAACGTCGCCGTATTTTTCGCCGAACAGCGCCATGGCGCCCATTGCCTTTGCCTCTTCGATAGGCATCTCGGTGGTGGTGACCTCCTGAGCCGAAAGTATCTCCTCATTTACCAGAGCTTCAACTTTGGAAAGCTCTTCAAAGGTCATAGCGGCAAAATGGGTAAAGTCAAATCTCACAGCGTTGCTGTTGACAAGCTGACCTGCCTGTTCAACATGGCTGCCAAGCACCTTGCGGAGAGCCGCCTGAAGAAGATGGGCGGCGGTGTGGTTGCGCTGGGTCGCCCTTCTCTTGTCTGCGTCAACGCAGGCTCTTACCTCAGAATTTTTGGAAATACCCTCGCCGGATATTACGGAACCGTGATGCAGGAACACGCCGTCGTTTGTCTTAGTTGTGGCGTTGACCTCAAATACAAAGCCGTCGCCTGTGATCGTGCCTGTGTCCCCCACCTGTCCGCCGCTCTCGGCGTAGAAGGGAGTTTTGTCAAGTATAAGTGTTGCGGGTACGTCGCTCTCAACGTAGTCGCAGTGCTTACCGTCGGCAACTATCGCCAACACCTTGCTGTCTGTGGAAAGCTCGGTGTAACCCGTGAAATCGGTCTTGCCTATGCCCTCGGTGGAAATGCCTTTGTTCTTCCAGCCGTCGGCGCCTGCGTCCTTTCTCGCGTTGCGGGAACGCTCACGCTGTTCTGATACCAGCCTGTTGAACTCTTCCTCGTCAACGGTCATGCCCTTTTCGTCAAGTATCTCTTTTGTAAGGTCGATGGGGAAACCGAAGGTGTCGGAAAGCTTGAAGGCCTCCGCTCCGCTGAGTACCTTGGAGTCGGACTCATCTATCATCTGGGAAAGCAGCTGCAAACCGGAATCTATGGTCTTGCTGAAGTTGTCCTCCTCGTTGGCTATAACGTTTACTATGAAATCGTGCTTCTCAACAAGATTGGGGTACGCGGTCTCATTCTCTTTGATAACGGTCTCACAGACCTCCGCAAGGAAGGGGCGGTCGATACCCAGCAGTCTTCCGTGTCTTGCGGCGCGTCTGAGCAGACGGCGGAGAACATAGCCTCTGCCCTCGTTTGAAGGCATGACGCCGTCGCCTATCATAAATGTGGTGCTTCGGATATGGTCTGTAATAACGCGGAGTGAAACGTCGCTCTTCTCGTTATCGTGATACTTGATACCGGCTATTTTCATAACGTGCTTCATTATGTTCTGCACCGTGTCCACCTCAAACAGGTTGTCCACGCCCTGTGAAATGCAGGCGAGCCTTTCAAGACCCATGCCGGTATCTATATTGCACTTTTCAAGATTTGAATAATTGCCCTGACCGTCGTTGCTGAACTGAGTGAAAACAAGGTTCCAGAACTCAACGTATCGGTCACAGTCACAGCCCACCTTGCAGTCCGGTGAACCGCAGCCGTATTTTTCGCCTCTGTCGTAATATATCTCCGAGCAGGGACCGCAGGGACCCTGACCCAGCTCCCAGAAATTGTCCTCCTTGCCCAGTCTTACCATGTGATCCGGGGACACTCCGACTTCCTTCGTCCAGATGTCGTAAGCCTCGTCGTCGTCCAGATACACGCTGACGTAAAGCTTGTCCGGTGACATTTCCATGACCTTTGTACAGAATTCCCAAGCCCATTGAGTCGCCTCATGCTTGAAATAATCGCCGAAAGAGAAGTTGCCCAGCATCTCGAAATATGTGCCGTGACGTGCGGTTTTGCCCACTCTCTCGATATCAGGCGTTCTTATGCACTTCTGGCAGGTGGTAACTCTCTTTCTCGGCGGTGTAAGCTCACCTGTGAAGTACTTTTTGAGAGGCGCCATGCCCGCGTTTATGAGCAGCAGGCTCTTATCCCCCTGAGGGATAAGGGGAAAGCTGGGTAAACGCAGATGGCCCTTGCTCTCAAAGAAAGAGAGGTATTTCTCACGTAATTCATTAAGTCCTGTCCATTCCATTGAAAAAATCGCGCTCCTTATTTTCTCGGCATACTAAACATAGCCGTTGATTTACTAAAGGCAATAATATCCCTTATTATTATAAAAATAATATTAACATATAAAATATGCTTTGTCAACTTTTATACTGCACAAATATACTGTAAAAAAGCAGTTTATTTATAGAATCTATTCTTCATATCTTTTGAGAAATATGACGGGAAAAGATCAAGCAAGATGAATACACGAGAATTTTCAGAGGTGACCTTACATAAAAGACACACGAACGTACCGCGATACATCCGTGTGCCGTATTTGATATTATTATGTCTTACGGGAATTATCGGTCAGTATCAGCCGATCAATACATTCCGCCGCCCTGAGCCGCCATTGCCGCAGCGTTTGCCGCGTCCGCCGCCGGGTCGGGCTTATCCGCTACAAGGCTCTCTGTGGTGAGTACCATGCTGGCAACGCTGACAGCGTTTGTAAGAGCGGAACGGGTGACCTTTGTGGGGTCAAGGATGCCCGCTTCAGCCATGTCAACGTATTCGTCCGTGGCAAAGTTGTAGCCGTAGCCGATCTTGCCGGAGTTGATGATCTCGTTAACGATAACGGAGCCTTCAAGGCCGGCGTTTGCCGCGATCTGACGGATGGGCTCCTCAAGAGCCTTGAGAACGATGCGGATACCTGTCTTCTCATCCGCGTCCTCTGTTGCCTCAAGGAGAGCCTCAACGGAAGCGATGGAGTTGACAAGAGCAACGCCGCCGCCTGCTACGGAACCCTCTTCAACAGCTGCCTTTGTGGCCGCAAGAGCATCCTCGATGCGGAGCTTCTTCTCCTTCATTTCAGTCTCTGTTGCAGCGCCCACACGTACAACGGCTACGCCGCCGGCAAGCTTTGCAAGACGTTCCTGGAGCTTCTCGCGGTCGAAATCGGAGGTGCTGTCCTCGATCTGCTTTCTGATCTGAGCTACTCTGCTCTTGATCTGATCCTTATCTCCTGCGCCGTCAACGATGATGGTGTTTTCCTTGGAGATCTTGACCTGACGGGCGCGACCCAATTGACTTATCTGAGTATCCTTGAGTTCAAGTCCCAGATCGGATGTGATAACGTCGCCGCCGGTAAGCGTGGCGATATCAAGGAGCATTTCCTTGCGCCTGTCGCCGAAGCCGGGAGCCTTGACGCATACGCAGGTAAATGTGCCGCGAAGCTTATTTACAAGGATCGTTGAAAGAGCTTCGCCCTCAACGTCCTCAGCGATTATAACAAGCTTCTTGCCGGACTGGAGTATCTGCTCAAGAAGGGGCAGGATCTCCTGGATCGAAGAAATTTTCTTATCTGTGATAAGAAGATAAGCGTCGTCAATTACGGCCTCCATCTTCTCCGTATCTGTTACCATGTAGGGCGAAATGTAGCCTCTGTCGAACTGCATACCTTCAACAACGTCGGAATATGTGCTGGCGATCTTTGACTCCTCAACGGTGATAACGCCGTCTGCGGTGACCTTTTCCATAGCGTCGGCTATGATCTGACCCAGCTCCGCGTCACCTGATGAAATTGTTGCTATACGGGCAATGTCGGAGGTTGACGTTACGGGCTTTGAGTTCTTTTTGACTGTCTCAATAGCTGTATCGACCGCCTTTGCCATACCCTTCTTGACTACCATGGGATTTGCGCCCGCGGCAACGTTCTTCATACCCTCGCGAACAAGCGCCTGAGCAAGAAGAGTAGCTGTCGTGGTTCCGTCGCCGGCAACATCGTTTGTCTTTGTGGCGACCTCTTTTACAAGCTGAGCGCCCATGTTTTCAAATGCGTCCTCAAGCTCTATGTCCTTGGCGATGGTCACGCCGTCGTTTGTGATAAGGGGGGCGCCGTATTTTTTGTCAAGCACCACGTTGCGGCCCTTGGGACCGAGGGTGATCTTAACTGTATTTGCAAGCTTGTCGATGCCTGCCTGTAAAGCCTTGCGGGCTTCTTCGCCGTATATTATCTGTTTAGCCATGATATTTTCCTCCTAACATTATTCAACTATAGCTAAAATGTCGCTCTGGCGTACTATGGTGTACTCCTCTTTGTCAAGCTTGACCTCTGTGCCGGAATACTTGCTGGTTATTACCCTGTCTCCGACCTTTACGTACATCTCAACTTCCTTGCCGTCCACTGTTCCGCCGGGGCCTACCGCGACTACTTCAGCTATCTGGGGCTTTTCCTGAGCGGAAGCCGCAAGTATGATGCCGCTTTTAGTCGTCTCCTCGGTTTCAACCAGCTTAACTACAACACGGTCTGCAAGTGGTTTGATTGTCATAATTATTCCTCCAATTTATAAAAAATATTTTTTAAGCAGCTTTTAGCACTGTGCTTCCCTGAGTGCTAATGCCTATTGTAGCCACTTTTTTTGGAAAAATCAAGAGTTTTTTTCAAAGTTTACAATTGCTTAACAAATTCACATTAACTGACATTTTACGACGGTGCTGACCGTTGTTTTTCCTGTACGCCGACTATGCGCTGACTGTTTACCCCTTATAATTCCGTTGAGAAAAAATATTGTCGAAAACCGCCTTTCAACTATTGATATTGTTAAAAAAGAAGATTATAATATATTTTGTATGAAAATTCCGTTGCAAAAACATGATATGGCGGAAAAGTTTACAATATGTTAATGTATTTCTTTTTTTAATGATATATACTTAAATTTAGTGTCAATAAGCTGTACTTTGGGAGGAATCGTCCGATTGTTTGGCTATATCAGAGCGTATAAACCGGAAATGAAATTCAAAGAATACGATATCTACCGCGGCGCATACTGTTCTGTTTGCAGACAGCTTATGCGAAGCTACGGTCCCGCGGCACAGCTCACCCTGAGCTACGATACCGCATTTCTGGCTCTGGTTCTTATGGCTTTTTCGGAAGAATGTCCTCAGTTTGAGAAGGGACGCTGCTGTTATAATCCTCTGAAAAAATGTCACAAGTGCATAAACGACGGTGGCGCAGTTGAAGCGTCGGCTGATATTTCAATGATAATGGTTTATTATAAAATATGCGACAATATCAGCGACAGCGGATTTATCAAGAGAACGGCGGCAGGGTTCATAAAGCCGGTATTTTCCCGCATTCACAAAAAAGCCGCGAAGAAACAGCCGGAGGCTGAAAAGATCATTGCCGACGCCATGCAGGCTCAGGCTCAGGCGGAAGCGAACAGCGGCACCGGGCTGGACAAAGCCGCCCATCCCACAGCCGACGCTATGGGAAAGCTGTTTGAACTTTTGATCGGAGAAGGCAAGGATATATACCGGTTCGGTTAT
Source organism: Clostridiales bacterium (assembly GCA_024684435.1). Lineage (GTDB taxonomy): Bacteria > Bacillota > Clostridia > Oscillospirales > Acutalibacteraceae > JAAZFZ01. The sequence goes on along the minus strand of JAIKWV010000005.1, from coordinate 39,499 downwards.
CTGACCGGACGGATGATATATATTATGGACGCCCTTGACGATATTGAGGACGATATCAAAACCGGAGCCTTCAATCCCCTCAAAGCGAAATACGGGAACAGTGAGGACTTCAGGAATTATTCCGACGGTATGCTCAACCTGACGGCGACCGAGCTGATAAAGACTTATGAAAAGCTGAACCCCTGCCGGTACGCCGGCATATTGGACAACATAATTTATTTCGGCTTATCCGCAAGCGAACGGAATATCCGGGACAAAAAAGATAAGCGCAGCAAAAAAATCAAGTCCTGACATATGCTTTAAAAACGAGCCACACGCCTTGACGGAGTTCCCGTCAGATATCCAACCATACGGAGGTGCATTATCATAGATCCGATCAGGCTTCAATGTATTTTTGCGTTCTTTCTGGGATGCGCGGGGGTAATTGCCGGAAACGGACTCTACGGGAAAATTGCCGGCAAAAACGACCTGACCAACTTCCATCGTTTTTTATTTTCAATGGGTTTTTCATATATTGTATTGGTGCTGTCTGAGACGATCCGTTTTTTTGCGGATTATCTGATCCCCGGCTCAACGCTTCAGCATTACGACATTCAGACAAAACCGAGGCTTTTGTTTTTCATGATCTTCGGTTACGGTACTACTGAGGCAGACCAGCTTCCCCTGCTGCCGACGAATCTTCGTTATTATTATTTAGCGATCGGTACTCTGACAGCGGGAGCGGTTTTGCTCGCCGTATATGAGAAAAAAAGCAAATACAAAAAAGACGGCAACGCTCTGTTTGATGACTATAAGTTTGAAAAGCTTCCCCCTAAAAACTATTTTAAGAACGTTTTTAACACATTCAAATCAGAGCTGACCGTTTGGGAATATATTCTTTGGTGGGTACTGCGCGGTCTGATGGTCTGGGCGGCTGTCAAAAAATACAGGGAAGACCCTTCCGATTTTGTTGTTGTGATACTGTGCATAAATCTGGCGGTAACGTTCCTTGTTCCCTTATTGCGGATATTCGGCTTTTTGAAGTTGTTTTTCGGCAAACTGCATCTGCGGCTCCAGTCTTACATAAATCTTCTCATCTTTTTCTGCTCTTTTCTGCACCACGGGTGCGATCTGGGCAATACTGTGAAAGATTACGACAAGTATCTGCATATGCTCACCGGATGGCTCTGCGTTTTGATCGGATATGAGATAATAAAGTCCACACGCCGGGGAGAAAGTCTGTCTCCCGGCGTATACGCCCTTGCTTCCGGCGGTTTTTCCTGCATGGTCTCTGCAGCATGGGAGATCTTTGAATTCTTTTCGGACTATTATATCCAGGGTTCCAGAAATCAGGACCTTTCGTATCATTTGGAAAACAACAATATATTTGTGCATATATTCGGTTCCGGCGCGGGAAATCCCGGACATATAGCGGTTTTTGATACCACCATGGACATTATTTGCAATCTTTGTTTTTGCCTCGCGGCAATGCTGCTGCTTTACGCGGTGCTCAAGGTGCGTTATTCAGTTGCCGTCAAAAAGAACACAGCAGTCACCGAAAAGAAACGAACATAAAGGCAACCGCTGATCCATTCAATACAGGTCAACGGTCAAAAAGTGTATGACAGGAGGGATCCATATGAGAAATCCTTATGAGGTCTTACAGGTAAGCGAAAACGCGTCTGACGCAGAAATAAAGGAAGCCTACCGCAAACTTGCGAGAAGGTATCAGGAGGAAGGCTCCGAGCGCGCTCAAGGCAAGCTCAAGGAGCTGGATGAGGCATATGATACAATAATATTGAGCCGTTCTTCAAACGGCAGTAATTACAGCGGACAATATTCCTCTGCGGGTTCTGATTTCGGCGACATACGCGCCAAGATAAAAAGCGGTCGATACGAGGATGCTCTCACATTGCTGGACGGTATTCCCACAGCTTACAGGAACGCGGAGTGGCACTACCTGAAGGGCACCGTTTTCTACCGTCAAGGCTGGCTTGAAGAGGCGGAAAAAAATATCTCAGCCGCCTGCGCCATGGATCCCGGCAACCCGGAATACAATGCCGCATACCAAAATATCAATTCATCCAAGAGCGGCGGATACAGAACCGAAAGGACCGCAAGAAAAAACGGAGACTGCAGCGCCTGTGATCTTTGTTCCACCCTGCTGTGCGCGGACTGCTGCTGTGAATGTATGGGCGGAGACCTTATAAAATGCTGCTGATATTTAAAGGAGATCTATTAAGTGAAACAGACTTCAAAGACTGCCCTGTGCGGAATGACCGCGGCTATTTCCGTGGCGCTTATGTTTTTGGCATCATGGATACCCTTTCTCACCTACGCATTGCCCGCCGTCACCGGGGCGTTCATAATACTTATTACCATTGAAATAGATAAAAAATGGGCGTTTGCCACATACCTGGTGACAAGCGTACTCTCCCTGCTTATCGTACCTAACAAAGAGGTCGCCATGCTTCTTGCCTGCTTTTTCGGATACTATCCCATACTCAAATCGATTTTTGAAAGCAAGCTTCCACGGATATTGGAGTTCATAATAAAGGTACTCCTGTTTGATATTACCATGGTGCTGTCCTACATAGTAATGATAAAATTCATGGGCATTTCATTTGACGACGTTTACAGGCTGGGAAAATTCGCAGTACCCATTCTTCTCATGCTCGGCACCGCAACTTTTCTCATGTACGATCTTGCGCTTACAAGGCTCATAAGTCTCTATCTTATAAAGTGGCAAAAACGGTTCAGGAAACTGTTCAAATAAAGGAGGATGTTATGGGATACTATATTGGCATTGACGGCGGCGGAACAAAGACCGAGTACGCTCTTTTTGATGCAGAAAAGAACATTATCACCGACGTTAAGGGTCCCGGAAGCAATCACGAAAATCTTGAAGGCTCCTTCGATGAGGCGGCAAAATACATATGGGACGGCATCACCTCTCTGTTGAAAGAGGCAGGCAAAAGTCTTGATGATGTTGATTATACCCTCATGGGGCTTGCAGGCATCGACCATCAGTTCCAGCACGACGAAATGTACAGCCGTCTGGAAAAATACGGGCTTAAAAACTTTTCCATATACAACGACGGATTCATCGTTGTAAAGGCAGGCTCACTGACCGGCGCCGCCATAGGCTACAACTGCGGTACGGGCACCTGCTGCAACTCCATCGACAATGACGGTAAGATGCTGCAGCTGGCAGGATTAGGCGATTTTTCCGGGGACGTGGGCAACGGCCACTGGATAGCCACCACCGCCTACAGGCTCATTTATGACGATCTTTATCTTGGACTTGAAAAGACAGCTTTGACGCAGCTTATTTTCAAGAAACGCGGATATAACAGCAGTGAGGAGTTCCTCGCCTCGGTATCGTTGCTTGATTCCGACGATTCGGAAGGATACATACGGGATCTTATCGACGCCTTCTTTGAGGCGGCGGAGCTGGGGGACAAGCCTGTGCTTGATACCGTCGAATACATGGCGGAAAGGGGTTCCGCCCTTATAGCCGCCCACGTCAACAGATTGAATTTTGAGGGCGAATGCATAGAGGTCGTACTCTCCGGTTCCATACACACCAAACTGCCTTCAAAAATATATACCGACCTGCTCAAGCAGAAAACCGCACAGCGTACAGATCGTAGGTTCAATTTTATCGTTCTTGACAAGCCCCCCGTGACCGGCTGTGTAAACTGGATATTGCAGGAATATGTTTAATTATTTGCTGAAAATTTATTTTTAATATTATCGAAAGAAGTGTTGCAAAATGAAAGAGATCAAAGTTGCGGTTATAGGTTCGGGAAGCACCTACTGTCCCGAGCTGGTGGACGGATTCATCCAGCAGAGGAACAGCCTCAAGCTGACCAAAATATCCTTTATGGATATTGATGAGAGAAAGAGGACGATAGTGGGCAATCTGTGCGTCCGTATGCTCAAGAAGGCAAATATGGACACAGAGGTACTTATGACAGATGACCTTGACGAAGCTCTTCAGGGCGCGGACTTTGTTGTAACTCAGATAAGGGTGGGCAAACTCCCCGCCAGACATCTTGACGAAAGCATACCCATCAAATACGACCTTATCGGTCAGGAGACCACAGGTATCGGCGGATTCTTCAAGGCTCTGCGTACCATCCCGGTGATAAAACATATCTGCGACCGCATAGAGGCTATCTGCCCCGACGCATGGCTCATAAACTTCACAAATCCCTCCGGTCTGATAACCGAGTTCGTACTCAACCACACTAAGGTCAAGACCATGGGTCTGTGCAACGTCCCCATAAGCATGATAGACGACGTTAAGGAGATCAGCGGTGAAGACAGCGAGATCACATATCTGGGTCTGAACCATCTCAGCTGGATAACCTCCGTGCGCAAGGACGGCAAGGAGCTTCTCCCCGGCATGATCAAATCCGGATTTTCCCCCAAGGTCATGGCAAACATAAAAGACGACGGCTTCTCAATCGAGTGCTTGAATGCCATTCAAGCGATCCCGTCCTCTTATCTTCAGTATTATTACTGCCGCGCCGCCAAGCTCGCCCACCTCAAGGAGGGCGAAAAGACCAGAGCTCAGGTGTGCATGGAGATCGAAGAACAGCTGCTTGAGATGTACTCCGATGAAAGCCTTGTTGAAAAGCCCGCTCTGCTTGACAAGAGAGGCGGATACAAATACTCCCTTGCGGCGGTTTCACTCATTGACGCCATCGCCAACGACATCCGCAACGTTCAGGTAGTGAACATCAAAAACGGCGACACTCTCCCCTTCATGTACAAGGACGACGTGGTGGAAATAGCCGCTGTGATAGGCAAGGACGGCGCCACTCCCGTTAAGATCGATTCTATGGACAACAGACACATCATCGGTCTTATGCGCATAGTAAAAGAATATGAAAAATACGCCGTCAAGGCCGCTATATCCGGCAGCGATGACGACGCGATCAACGCTCTGCTGGTCCATCCCCTTGTGGGCGACTGGGAAAAGGCCACAAAGTGCTTCGCTGAAATGAAAGAGGCTCACAAGGAATATCTCCCCCAGTTTTTTAAAAAGTAATATACAATAATAATCACCGGTTGGCTTACATGAAGTCAACCGGTTTTCTTTTGTCATACCGTAATATCATCCTTGATCTGCTCATACACCTTTTCGCTTATCCCCTCGACCTCCATTATTTCAGATATATCACGGAAGCTTCCGTTATTACTGCGGTAGTCGATTATCGCCTGCGCCCTGTCCTCGCCTATTCCGTAAAGACTCATGAGCAGTTCCCTGCCCGCCGAATTTATATTTACCTTCTGCGCATTAGTTTCATTATACTCATCGCTGACCGTCTCATACTCAGCCTTGACCGTGGTGACCGGCGACATCTGAGGAGACTCCGCCACCTGATACAAAACAATGCCCGCGGAGATCAGAAACGCAAGAGCTATCAGTATCAGCTCATACTTTTTACTGCTCATTTCAGCCCTCCATTCCGGGAAAGATCCGTTATACATGATTGTACATCACGGGCAACAACTTTTCAAGATTATATGCTATTGTGATTGTGCACTAAAAGAGCGAACATTTGTTGTGTAATATACCAATAAAAATAAAATTTATTTTTATCTTATAGATTATTTTTCTAATTTGTCAATTTAATTTTCTCCCGTCGTTGTATAATATATTCGTATAAATTTACCTGAAGGGGTTGTTCTCTATGCGTAAAAAGATAATTGTTGCCGGTGCGGGTCACGGCGGACTTGTTGCCGCTTACCGTCTGGCGATCAAGGGCTATGACGTTACTGTTTATGAGCGCGCGGAGCAGGAAAGCGATCTGGGTTATCCCTGGGAGGATTTCTTTGATGTAAATACTTTCCCCGACGCAGGCTTGCCCATGCCCGAAACAGGTAAGATCCCCAAGGTTCCCATCTCGTTTTACGGTCCCAACCCCGATGACGATCCCATCTGCCAGACCGTGAATGATGGCGAATATGAGATGCACATGTACCGCAAGGATCTGTATGCGCATCTGATGAAATACGTCAAGGACGCCGGAGTAAAAATGGTTTACGGCTGTGAGATACAGGAGCCTATAATGATAGGCAACCGTGTTATCGGCATAAAGACCTCCAAAGGTGACTTTACTGCGGAGCTCATCATTGACGCCTGCGGCGTTGATTCCCCCCTGCGTACAAAACTTCCTTCATATCTGGGTATTCAGAACGAGCTTAAAAAATACGATTATTTCTATGCGTACCGCGCATATTATAACAGACTTGAAGGCTTTGAAGATGTCAAGGACGAGTACAAGGTCTACTTTGTTGACGACGGTAAAGAGGGTCTTTCCTGGGCTGTGACCACAAAGGATTCCGTTGATCTGCTTGTGGGCAGATTTGAACCCTTCGGCGATGATGAGATCAAGAGGATGTACAACATCTGTAAGCAGGATAACCCCCACCTGGGCAGTGAGCTTCTCCTTGGCGGTCAGATCTGCAAGATCCCCGTCCGTCAGCCTATAGCCATTCTTGTGGCTGACGGTTATGCCGCCGTGGGCGACAGCGCCTGCATGACGGTGCCAATAGTAGGTTCGGGTATCGCAAACAGTATCCGAGCCGGGGTTCTGCTCTCCAAGGCTGTGCTTGCGGATAAAAACGGTGAGTTTTCAATACATACTCTCTGGAAGTATCAGACCGACTACTACAAAGAGATCGGCGCTTCAATGGCAACGGTAGATCTGTTCAAGATCTTCCTTACAAGGATCACAAAAGATGATTTTGCATTCTTCTTCGGCAACAAGATACTTACCTCGGAGGATCTGTCCATAAACTCAAACGAGACTTCCGTAAAGGCAATGTTCTCAAACATTACCTTCTCTATTATTGTTGACAGGCTGAAAAAAGTCGGCGGCAACCCCGATCTGCTCAAGAAACTCGGCAGTATAGCTCTGAGCGCGGGTAAGCTCAAGCTCATTATGACCAGATTCCCCTCCGCCTACAACCGCGCCGCGGTCATAAAATGGGCAAACAGGTACAACAAGCTGTTTGCCGGTCTTGTTGAGGATCTATAATATAGTTATAATACATTATTATATTGATACGGCTGTCGGAGCAAAAAGCTCCGGCAGCTTTTTTTATATGGAATTGTTTGAACGACACGCCGAAACGCGGATACCTAACATTCCTGAAAATCCCGTAAAATCACAAAAAACGGGCTTTATTTCAGCTTCATAACAAATTGTTCACAAAGTATTTACAATTTAAAGTATTGACAAACTTTGCATACGGGGATATTATATTAGCAGAGTTAGCACTCGGATATTTTGAGTGCTAAACACGGAGAGTGACACAGAATGGAGTTAAGTGAGAGAAAGAAAATCATACTTTCAGCTATTGTTGAACAGTATATCAGGACCGGCGAGCCGGTTGGCTCCAAGAGCCTGCTTACTGTCCTTCCCATGTCTTTGTCCTCCGCCACCGTACGCAACGAAATGGCTGACCTTGCGGATATGGGATATCTGGAACAGCCCCACACATCCGCCGGCAGGATCCCCTCTCACAAGGGATACAGGTATTATGTTGACAACCTGATCGACCAAAGCGCCCTTGATGAGGTGCAAAAGAAACAGATCGAGGCCTGCGTGCTTGCAAAATCGAAGGATCCGGACAAGATCGTTGAACACGCCAGCGAGGTTCTGGCGGACATCACGAACTGCGCCGCCCTTTCCACAGCCCCCACGGCAACGGGCTCCACGGTCACACGCATCGAGCTTGTTCCCATAGGCAGACGCACAGCCATGCTTGTACTGCTCACATCAAAGGGCATAATCAAGAGCAGAGTATGCAGGGCGGACGGCGACATTACGGCGGAGATAGCTGAAAAGTTTTACAACATAACCTCAGCCTCCCTGATCGGCAGATTCCTTGATGAGATCAGCCTTGCAACCATGCAGACCCTTGCGGCGTCTGTTTCGGAGGATATGCTCACCATGTTCTCCCTGCTTGCGGCGGTTTCGGAGCTTGCTCTTGAGGCGTCAAAGTCAGACGTTATCCTTGAGGGGCAGTCAAACCTCCTCAACCACCGGGAGCTTGAGAACAACACCTATGAGCTTATGGAATTCCTTCACAAAGGCGACGCCATAAAATCCCTGCTGAAATCAGGGGACAAGGATCTCAGCGTGCTTATCGGCAGAGAGGCTCAGTACAAACAGCTTGAAAATTCAAGCCTTATATTATCAAAGTACACAATAAACGGGAATGACGGCGGCATAATCGGCGTTGTTGGCCCCACAAGAATAGATTACGCGAAGCTCATCCCCAGCGTAAAATACCTTACCGAGATCGTAGGCAAACTGCTTACTCAGGCGTTAGAAGAATAAAAGGGAGGATTCAAATTGGCAAAGGAAGACGTAAAAGAGACCGCGGCGCAGGAACAGAACGTTGAAAGTGCCGAAACGGCAAGCGATAACAAAACAAAGAAAGAAAAGGCTCCGAAAAAGCCAAGTGAAAAGGAACAGCTCAAACAGCAGCTGGCTGAAAAGGAAGATCAGTTCTTAAGGCTTGCTGCTGAATACGACAATTTCAGGAGGCGTACCCAGAAGGAAAAGGAAGATCTGTATCAGATGTCCAAGGTCACCGTTATCGGAGAGCTTCTGCCGGTCATCGATAATTTTGAACGGGCGGAGCAGAACAAGGACGTAAGTCTTGAAGATTACAGAAAAGGCATTGAGATGATATTCAAACAGCTCAATGACGCTGTAATAAAGCTGGGTGCCGAACCCTTCGGCGAAGTGGGAGACAAATTCGAGCCCAATCTCTACTCGGCAGTCATGCACATTGAGGACGATTCCCTGGGCGAGGACGTTGTTTCCGCGGTATTCCAAAAGGGATACAAATTAGGCGATAAGGTTATAAGATGCGCGACCGTACAGGTTGCAAATTGAAATAATAAATAATACAAATTCAGGAGGAATATATCATGGCAAAAGTAATAGGAATCGACTTAGGTACAACAAATTCATGCGTAGCGGTCATCGAGGGCGGCGAGCCTGTGGTCATCGCAAACGCCGAGGGTGCAAGAACCACCCCCTCTGTTGTTGCTTTCGGCAAAACAGGCGAACGTATGGTAGGTCAGGTGGCAAAGCGTCAGGCTATCACCAATCCCGACCGCACAGTATCTTCTATCAAGCGTCAGATGGGCAGCGATTATCACGTAACCATTGACGGCAAAAAGTTCACTCCCCAGGAGATCTCCGCAATGATCCTGCAGAAGCTTAAGGCTGACGCGGAAAGCTATCTGGGCGACAAGGTGACAGAGGCTGTTATCACTGTCCCCGCCTACTTCACCGACTCTCAGCGTCAGGCTACAAAGGACGCGGGCAAGATCGCGGGTCTTGAGGTAAAGAGGATCATCAATGAGCCCACAGCGGCAGCTCTTGCTTACGGCATAGACAAGGAAACAGACCAGAAGGTCATGGTTTATGACCTCGGCGGCGGCACCTTCGATGTATCCATCATCGAGATGGGCGACGGTGTCCAGGAAGTTCTTGCCACAGCCGGCAACAACAAGCTGGGCGGCGACGACTTCGATCAGAGAATAATCGACTGGCTCGCAGACGAATTTAAGAAAGAAAACGGCATTGACCTAAGAGGCGACAAGATGGCAATGCAGAGACTTAAGGAAGCCGCTGAGAAGGCAAAGATCGAGCTTTCCGGCGTCACCACTTCTCAGATAAGCCTGCCCTTCATCACCGCCGACGCCACAGGCCCCAAGCACCTTGAGACCACCCTTACAAGAGCAAAGTTCAATGAGATGACAGCTGACCTTGTTGAGGCGACCATGGGTCCCGTCCGTCAGGCTATCAAGGACAGCAAGCTCAACACTTCAGAGATAAACAAGATCCTCCTTGTGGGCGGCTCAAGCCGTATTCCCGCTGTTCAGGAGGCTATAAAGAAGTTCACAGGCATAGAGCCCTTCAAGGGCATCAACCCGGATGAGTGCGTAGCCATCGGCGCGGCTCTTCAGGCAGGCGTTCTCGGCGGCGATGTCAAGGGTCTGCTTCTTCTTGACGTCACTCCCCTTTCACTGGGCATTGAGACCATGGGCGGCATCAACACTAAGATCATTGACAGAAACACCACCATCCCCGTAAAGAAGAGCCAGATCTTCTCCACCGCGGCTGACAATCAGCCCTCGGTCGAAGTCCATGTTCTTCAGGGTGAGCGTGAATTTGCAAAGGATAACAAGACCCTTGGCATATTCCACCTTGACGGCATCATGCCCGCTCCCAGAGGCGTACCTCAGATCGAGGTCACCTTTGATATAGACGCCAACGGCATCGTTCACGTCTCCGCAAAGGATCTGGGCACAAACAAGGAGCAGTCCATCTCCATCACATCCTCAACGAATATGTCCAAGGAGGACATTGAAAAGGCTGTCAAGGAGGCTGAGCAGTTCGCACAGGAAGATAAGAAAAAGCGCGAAGAAGTTGATATCCGCAACAGCGCGGATCAGATGATCTTCCAGTATGAAAAGCTTCTGAAAGAAAACGGCGACAAGATCTCAGAGGATGAGAAAGCCGCAGTAAATGAGAAGGTCGACGCTCTCAAGGAAGCTCTTAAGGGTGAGGATATCAACCTTATCAAGAGCCGTCAGGAAGAGCTGACCGCTAAGTTCTATGAGATATCCGAAAAGCTTTACAAGGAAGCTGCCGCAGCGGCAGGCGCTCAGGGCGCTGGCGCACAGGGCGCGGCTCCCAACGACGGATATACGGAAGCCACCTACGAGGACGTTCCTCCGGAGGCATAATCCGATCAATATTTTTTCTGCAATGTCCGGGGTATTAGCTCCGGGCATTGCGAAGGTTTATTTGCTTATAAAAAGGAGCCCGTGCCATGGCGGACAAAAGAGATTATTATGAAGTTCTCGGCGTTGACAAGAACGCCAGCGAGGATGAGATAAAAAAAGCATACAGAAAGAAAGCCAAGCAGTACCATCCCGATCTTAACCCCGGCGACAAGGAAGCGGAGGCAAAATTCAAGGAGGCCAACGAGGCTTATGAGGTGCTGTCCGACGCTACGAAGAAGGCCCGTTATGACCAGTTCGGTCATGCCGGAGTTGATCCCAACTACGGCGCAGGCGGCGGAGCCGGCGGCTTTGGCGGAGGTTTCGGCGGTTTCGGCGACATTGATCTGGGCGACCTGTTCGGGAACATTTTCGGCGGCTTCGGCGGAGGTTTCGGCGGCAGACAGGCAAATCCCAATGCTCCCAGAAGAGGCGACGACGTTCAGACAAGGGTCACTCTTTCATTTGAGGAAGCCGCAAAGGGCTGCAAACGCACGGTGGATTTCAGCCGCATTGAGCTGTGTCCCGAATGCGGAGGATCAGGCGCGGCTAAGGGTTCTTCGCCCAAGACCTGCCCGGACTGTAAAGGCACCGGCCGTGTGACCGTTCAGCAACGGACTCCCTTCGGTTCAATTTCCACATCAAAAGCCTGTCCGAAATGCGGCGGCAAAGGCCGTACCATAGATAATCCCTGTACCAAATGCCGCGGCGGCGGCATCGTCTCCAAAAAGGTACAGCTTGAGGTATCTATCCCCGCGGGAATTGACGACGGTCAGGTATTCAAAGTCCGCGGCGAGGGCAACAAGGGTTTGAACGGCGGACCTTCCGGCGATCTGCTGGTAATAGTCATGGTACGTCCCCATCCCTTCTTTGAACGTGACGGCATCAACGTCTGGTGCGATGTAAAGGTGAGCTTTGCTCAGGCCGCTCTTGGCGATTCACTGTTTGTACCCACCCTTGACGGCAAGGTAAAATACGAGCTTCCCGCAGGCACACAGCCCGGCGCCGTGTTTGTAATGAGGGGCAGAGGTATACAAAACGTCAACGGCAGAGGCAAGGGCGATCAGATGATACGCATTATCGTTGAGGTACCAAAGAATCTTAATCAGAAGCAGAAGGATCTGCTCAAGGAATTCCAGAACGAATTTGGCACAAAGACCTCCTTCGGCAACGATGACGATGACGACCACAAGGGATTTTTCAAGAAAAAGAAATAAAGTTATATGAAATATTCTGCTGTAATTTTTGACATGGACGGCACCGTCCTGAATACCCTTGAAGATCTGCGGGACAGCACCAATTTCGCTCTTGAGAGCTTCGACTATCCTCCGCGCAGTCTTGACGAGGTTCGCGAATTCGTGGGCGACGGCATAAATATGCTCATAAGGCGCGCCCTGCCATCGGGCACCGATGAGGCTGAATTTGAGCGTGTTCTCGACGTGTTCCGCGCCCATTACAAAACCAATATGATGAACAAGACCAGACCCTATGACGGCATTGTCGGCGCAATATCAAGAATGAGATCGGAAGGATATAAAACCGCCGTGGTTTCAAACAAGATAGAGCCTGCCGCGGTGGAACTATGCGACAATATGTTCAGCGGTATGTTTGACGTTGTGGTAGGCGCTGTGGAGGGCAGACCGGTAAAACCCGCTCCGGACGGAGTGGAACACGCGCTGAAAATGTTAGGAGTTTCAAAGAAAGATGCCGTTTTCACCGGGGATTCTCAGGTGGATGTGCAGACGGCAAAAAACGCCCGTCTCCCCTGCATCGGCGTTACCTGGGGTTTCAGAAGCCGTGATGAAATAAGAAACGCCGGGGCCGATTTTATAATCGACAGCCCGGAGGAATATTTCGACATAATATAAAAAGAAAAAAACTCAGGACATATCCTTAAGCTTAAAACGCCGAAGGGATATGTCCTGTTTTTATTATGTAAATCAATTATTTCGGGATCACTTGTCTTTGCCTGTCAGTATCAGATCCCTGCCGAACCATTTGGTTGAAATTTCAGTCAGCTTGCCGTTCTCCGCAAGCCTATCCATTGCGCCCTGTACAAGGTCGCGAAGCTCGGTGTCGCCCTTCTTGAAGCCGATACCGTACTCTTCCTCCGCAACAAGCTCGTCAAGCACCCTGTAAAGTCCGGGATACTTTCTGGTCAAATACTCCGCCATTGTACTGTCGACTATCACAGCATCGATATTACGCATCTCAAGCTCCTTAAGAGCCTCTGTATTATCATCAAAATAAACCAATGATCTCTTTACGGTTTCATAAAATCCTTCTTTTTTCTTTAAGGCGTCTATGGCGCTCGACCCTTCCTGAAGGGCGACTTTTTTGCCCGCAAGATCAGCCGTACAGTCGTCATAGGACGCAGACATAACGATGACTACCTGATAGTTCTCCATATAGGGCTCTGACCATGTATAATCTTCGTCCCGGGTACCTGTGTGCATTGAAAAGCCGCTCCAGATCATATCGATCTTGCCGCTGTTGAGCGCCTCATCCTTTTCCTTCCATAAAACAGGCTGAAGCTTAAGCTCAAGGCCAAGCTCATCAGCCACCGCCTGAGCGCATTCAAGATCAAAGCCGACGTATTCGCCGTCATTTTCAAAGCTCATAGGCGGCGAGCTTGCGTCAAAGCCTACCGTGATGGACGTTCTCTTTGTTTCTTTCGGAGCATAGTCTGAAAACAAACTGCACGCCGCAAGACTGCAAACTATAACAACTATGGACAAGGCTATTACTAATTTTTTCATGTCACTTCAAATCTTTCTTTTTATATTGGAGCTGCCTGAATCAAACACCGTAAAAATACAGAGCATCTCGAATCATACGTTATATATCTGCTGGGCAAAGGTCACTGTTGACATGGCGTCCGGGCAATATTTGTCGGCGTCTATCATGTCCGCATACTCCTGAGTGAGTACCGCTCCGCCAACGCAGACCTTGCATTCCGGCGAGGTCTTTCTGAGAAGTTTTATAGTAGCCTCCATGCTGGGCACTGTGGTGGTCATCAACGCGGACAGACCCACAACGGGGACGTTGAGTTCCTTAACCTTGTCGGCTATCACCTGCGCCGGTACGTCCCTGCCCAGATCGATAACGTCAAAGTTATAGCTTTCAAGCAAAACTTTTACTATATTCTTACCTATGTCGTGGATGTCTCCCTCCACGGTGGCAAGGATGATCCTGCCTATCTTTTCGTTCTTGTTTCCCGACGCCGCGATGGCGTTCTTTATGACCTCAAACGCCGCCTTTGCCGCCTCCGCGCTCATAAGGAGCTGAGGCAGGAACACGGTCCCCTTCTCAAAATCCTTGCCCACACGGTCAAGGGAAGGGATTATGCTGTTGTTGACAATGTCCATTGGAGCATTGTTTTTCAGCAGCTCCTCTGCCGCGGAGACCGCTCCGTCCTTAAGTCCGTGAACGATAGCATCTACAAGACTGTCCCCTGCCCTTTCCTCATTTGAGGTTTTGACTTCCGACTGCTGAATAACAGTCTTAAGCTGTGAGGCGTATTCAACGTAGGATCGGCAGGCGCTGTCCATCTGATTCAGGGCTAAAAAACTGCGATAGGTGCTTATCATGGCGGCGGAAAGAGGATTTATGATCGCCGCTGTCAATCCGCTTTGCAGAGCCAAAGCAAAGAAGGTGGAGTTGATGTACTCCCTCTGCGGCAGACCGAAGGAAATATTCGACACACCCAGTACCGTACCGCAGCCCAGCTCCGTTCTTATCCGCCTGACAGTTTCAAGAGTAGTTGCGGGAGCCGTCTCATCTGAGCTTACGGTAAGTGTCAGTGCGTCAAAAATAATATCGTGCCTGTCTATGCCGTATTTTTCCGCCTCACTGCATATCTTTAAGGCGATATCCATCCTGCCCTGAACGGTGTCCGGTATGCCGTTTTCGTCCAAGAGCAGAGCTACTGTAACCCCGCCGTATTTCTTTGCGATGGGGAAAATGGCGTCCATACTCTCCCGCTTGCCGTTTACGGAATTTATTATCGCCCTGCCGTTATAGACCCGCAGAGCCTTTTCCATGGCGGCAGGATCGGCTGTGTCGATCTGCAAAGGCAGATCCACCACCGCCTGCAGACGGCTCACCACCTCAGGCAAAATCTTTTTCTCATCTATCTCGGGCAGACCCACATTCACGTCAAGGATATCCGCCCCGCCTTCCTTTTGCCTGATAGCTTCATTAAATATGTATTCAATATCGTTATCCGCCAAAGCCTTTTTAAATTTGGGCTTACCTGTGGGGTTGATACGCTCGCCGATTATGACCGGTCTGTCCCCTATCTCTACAACGTTCGTATTGCCTGACACAAGCGTCCTGGGCTGATTGTCCGGGGTTTTCCATTTTATACCCGCACAAAGCTCCGACGTCTTTCTTATATATTCCGGTGTGGTGCCGCAGCAGCCGCCAACTATGCCCGCTCCCATCTCCGCTATCTCGCGCATGACCGAAGCAAATTCATCCGGCGAAATATCAAAAACAGTTTTACCGTTTTCCGCCCGGGGCATTCCCGCGTTGGGATTTACCAGCACCGGTACACTTGCCGTTTTCAGCAGTCTGGGCAAAAGCTTTTTCATCAGATGGGGTCCCTTGCCGCAGTTCATTCCCACTGCGTCCACGCCAAGGCTTTCCGCCATTATCACAGCCGTTTCCGGAGAGCCGCCTGTAAGGAGCTTGCCGTTTTCGTCAAAGACGAAGCTGACTATCACCGGCAGGGAACAGTTTTCCTTAGCCGCGATTATAGCCGCCCTTGCTTCGTAGCTGTCGCTCATGGTCTCGATAAGCACAAGATCCGCTCCGCTTTTCACTCCGCAGCGGACAGCATGAGCAAACACGTTGACGGCATCTTCAAAATCGAGATCGCCCAGAGGCTTGAGAAGCTTTCCTGTGGGACCTATATCCAGAGCCACGAATTTCCCCTCGGCTCCGTAAGCGTCCACAGCCTTTCTCGCGTTTGCGACCCCCGCGGCAATGACATTTTCGGCGCTGTTCTTTCCCTGATCTCCGAATTTTATGCTGTTCGCGCCGAAGGTGTTGGTGGTGATTATATCCGCTCCCGCGTTGAGGTAGGCTGTGTGTATATCGACGATTATTTCCGGTTTGTCGATATTCCAGCGTTCCGGCTGTTCACCGCCCTTAAGACCTCTCTGCTGCAAAAGCGTACCCATGCCGCCATCGCAGAAAATTATCCTGTTTTTCAGCGCTTCCGCTATACTGTTCATATTACTCTCTCCGTAATTTAACGGCATTGCGGACATCTTAAAAACATATCCGCAACGCCTCGCTGAATATTATATTATCTCTGACAAATTGTTCTTTATAGTCTGAGCCACCTCGGGCTTGTTCATGGAATAAACATGCACTCCCCTGATACCGTTGGCAATAAGGTCTATTATCTGCTCGCAAGCATAGGTTATTCCCGCCTGGGTCATTGCCGCCGGGTCATCGCCGAACTTTTCGACTATCATCCTGAACTTGGTGGGCAGGGACGTGCCGGAAAGCTTGCATATACGCTTTATCTGCTTGCCGTTTGTAACCGGCATTATTCCCGCAAGCACGGGCACGGTTATCCCTTTTTCACGGATCTTATAAAGGAATTTATACAGTGTATTGTTGTCAAAGAACATCTGGGTCGTCAGAAAATCAACGCCCATATCCACCTTTTCCTTAAGGTGGATGATGTCCTCGCTCTGACTTTCGGATTCCGTATGTCCCTCCGGATAACAGGCGGCGCCTACGCAGAAATCGCCGAAGTCCTTTATCTCCTGCACAAGCTGAGAAGCGTAGCTGAAATCCTTGCTCTCCATGGTCGCACCCTCCGGCAGATCTCCCCTGAGAGCAAGCACGTTTTCGATCCCTAAGCCTTTAAGTTTTGTGAGACTTACTTCTATCCTTTCCCTGTTCATGCCTATGCAGGTAAGGTGCGCCAGAGCAGGAACATTGTTTTTTTGTATCTCACCGGCAATGTCCGCGGTGTATTTGTCGGTGGCTCCTCCGGCTCCGTAGGTGACGCTCATAAAATCCGGGGAGAGCTTTGCTATCTGCAAGGTCGCTTCCTTGACCGATTCGTAAGTTATGTCGGACTTGGGAGGAAAGACCTCAAAGGACAGAGTAACAGGCTTGCTGTTTAATATGTCAATTATCTTCAACCGTGTCACTCCCCTCATCTGTATCTTCCGGCTCGTCACCATTATCTTCCGGCTCGTCACCATTTCCCAGATCAAAAAGCTCATCCTCAAACTCGGCGCCTGTTTCGGTCTGACCGCCCTGCCTGATTTCGTATTCGGTTATTCCGATATCCGCATCGTCACCGCCGACAGTTTCAGACTTTCCGATACCGATGTCTTCCGACCGATCGACGATCAAGGGTTCGTAACCATCCGGAATGATCTTTTCATTTATTATTAACTCTCTCTTTTGTCTTGTGCGGGAAATTATATATTTTATCACAAATATTGCGATAAGCAGCAAAAGTGATCCGGCGCTGATCTCACTGCCCAATATAAGCCCCTGAGGCATATAATTCAGCTCGATCCTGTGTTCACCGGCTTTAAGCTTAAATCCCAAAAGTCCGGTACCTATGGCAACGTAATCCTTAATGGGTATCTGCTTGCCGTCCACCTTGACGCTCCAGCTTTCATCGTAGGGAATGGATGTGTAAAATACGCAATCCTTCTCTGCGGTCACACTGCCGGAAATATCGCGCTGCCCGAATTTTTCAACGTTCAGCTGACCCTCCTGCAGCTGTCTGAAGCCACTGCGGAATTGAGTCATGTTGATACCGTAGGCGTTTACGGTCAAAGCGCCGTTGTATGTGGAATTGAAATCAACTGTAATATATACGGGCTTGAACGCCTGACAGACTCCGATGTCAATAACACGCTGGGAAAGCTCCAACGTCCTCTTTTCATCCATCGTGTCGGACGTTATGGTGAGTCCCTCGATATCCGTGCCGTCAAGGTACAGATAACAGGTCTGTGTTGTAAGAGGCGTTATCGTAAATGAGACCGAATCAGATGATCTTATGTCCGCATTGCTGAAAAACATTGAACCTTCCGAAGCATCTTCCGAATCGTCGAAATCCATATCATCTTCGTTCTCTATGGACAACGGTACAAACACATCCGAAATGCCTGTTGCACACCTGAAATAATCCCCCTGTACTTCAAAGGGATTTCTGGGAGAAATATCCCAGTCTGTAATATCAGACCCGACGCAGTAACCTATTGGCAGACAATAGGTGGTGCTGTATGCCGTCCACTTCTCATTTTCGGATTTGAACAGATAGGTGTACATCTCATCATTAAGGGTCTCATCAGAGCTGTTGTCAACCACATATTTTAGGGACATCATGGCATTGTATACCGGCGTCTGAGGCGAATATGTGTAGCTGTTTATATAGTTGCTGTTAAGGCCAAGCCTTGACTGTACGTTTGAAGTGCGCTCATATGCCATTGATGAAAATGTGGAAACGCCGTTATAGTAGTACCAGGAAGGATCCATCCTTGTATTAAGATCCGCAAGCTCCATACGGTAAAATGACCCTTTTTCCCGCTCGTCAAGCTTGTTTTTTACATTTGTAAAGGTATCGTAATTAGAAATATAGTGTACCTTGAGCTGTGACATCACATACCTATCCGTATTCGCCGCCATCGCCTCCACCATTACCAGGCAAAGGAACAGCGCCATTGCGGTATTCTTTTTCTTCTCGTTTTTCAGTATCGTGAAATATACGGTGTAGATAACGACAAAGGCTATACTTATGAATACAGTATAATCTTCAACATTCTTTGAGCCGACTTTTTCAACCACGGTTATGAAAAGCAGTGTGCATATTCCCGAACACAGCAGGGCTCTGCTGCCTATCTCGTCAAGATGCGTCAGCGTCTTGTATGCGATCCTGAGCAGCAGGAAAGAATAAATGAAGGAAAATCTATAAGGCAGATCGTTGGGGAAATGGAAACCGTGCCAGACATAGTTTGCGTAATTGGTGTTGAAGCTGTAGAACATTATAGCCAGCACCGCTACGTTCGCTACCTTTGCGGACAGCTTTTCCGACTTTATGAAGAAATAAAGAGGAACAAGCAAAACGGTCGCAATTCCGCAATAAACGTTGGGAAGAACGATTTCCCCACTGCTTCTTATTGTAGGATCAACGCTTGCCAGATGATTGGCAAGGAAATCAAAAATATGAAAATATTCCTTAAAATCTTTCGGGAATGTGCCCGAAGTCGCAGAACAGGACTTCAGTGTGAAATACACCGGCAGCAGAGCAAACGCCGCAAGCCCCGCCGCAAGGAGCGACGCACCGGCAAAGGTAAGCCCTCCGGTCAAGATCCTTGAACTTCTGACTGCGGCAGAAGTGTTCTTTCTGAGCTTGCCGTTACTGTCAACATACTGAGGTATCTCTTTATAAGATGAGACCAGACTGTAATTTCCGAAATAATATACAAGGAAATAAACGACCGAGAATATGCAGAGCATCAGCGCCATATAGTAATTTGAAATAAACGCCAGGAACAGTCCCGCAATATATATCCCGCATTTGCGTTCCCGGATTATTCTTTCTATACCCAGCACGATCACGGGCAGTAGATACATGGCATCCAGCCACATAACGTTCCAGTAGTATGCAATGAAGAATCCGCAGAAGGAGTACAGAACTCCGAAACCCGCCATAAGCATATTGCTTTTGCCTGTGGAATGCTTGAGATACCAACAGAAAGACGCGCTGGCAAGGGATGCTTTTATCATCACCATCAAAGCTATTGCCTCGGGTATGTTCTTGTGCCCGAGGAAATAGATTATCACGGCAACGGGACTGGAAAGGTAGTTGAAGAAATTGCCTAAAAATCCGCCGCCTCCGCCTGTATTCCAGGAATAAAGCAGACTTTCGCCCCTCGTCACTCTTTCGTAAAGCTCCGCGAAAAGAGGACCGTACTGGTGATAAAGATCCATTCTCAGGATAGTGGTGTCCCCAAAAGGAAACATATCAAAGGCAAAAAAGACAAATAACATTATCACCACAGTGCTGAGAAACGCAAAAGCGACGCAATGACTGCTGTCCTTTTTAAAAAAATTCAAAAATGACTTTTTACTCATATGCATAACCATGGAGCCGAGATGATCGGCTCCGCTCCAAAATTAAAACTTAAAGTACCGTTTAAAGGCAATATTATTAAAAATCAGTCTAACTCGTCAAATTTATCCGAAGCGTCCTTCAGCTTGTCGTTCATGCTTTTGACTGTTTTTTCAAGCTCTTCATCCTCGTCGTAGTACTCGTATTCTTCGTCGGTTTCCTCTTCCTCTTCCTTTTTCTCTCTGTTCTTATTGTACTCCTCGATCATCTTCTTGCGCTTTTTCATTCTTATCCTGTAATAGATAAAGGCCAAAATAAGCGCAGCGATATAGATTGCCAACAATCTTCTTCCCCTGAACATTTCAAGCGTACGGTTGTTTTCGGCAGAGAATGTTTTGAGAACCGAAGAAAGGAAAGATATTAAGAAGTAAGTAAATATTGAGAGCCAAAGTGAACCGTCAGCGCGTCTCAAAAGCCCCATGGCTATACCAAGAATAAAGCCAAGTGCAAAATAGAGAAGCAAAGCCCTGACCATATACATATCAAATGATCTTCTTCCCATTATCAGCAAAACGATCGGGTGAACTGAATAAAACAGCGAATAAAGAATAGCCTGGATAACATTAACTATTCCAAACGGCAAAACGGCCCTGCCTGTTCTTGTTATCAATCCGCGGAACATACCTTCAACCTCAACTGCGGATGCGGCAGACACAAAAACACATACCATCATTGCCACTGCAAACAACTTGACGCCATACTCACCGATACTGTACTTATCATAATAAAAGCCGAGATCAATAAGCATAGAATTGTCTGTAAACTTAAGGCAAATCAGATCAAACATATAGCCTGCAAATATCGAAATTGCAGAAATAAGTACCGCGATAAGAAATGACTTGCGCAACTTTAGAAGCGGAACGTTGAGACCGATCCGAGTGTTTGTAATTCCTCTGAGCTTAAGCAGTGCAAAGAACAACACCACACCGACCACACTGCTGATCGCATACTTCGTGTCAGGTCTTGTTGTGGGTATTATTAAAAACACCTCTTCAAGGATCCTTAACGCGAACACCAGAACGAAGACATTGAACATCCTCAAAATTCTTAACGCTACCGGGTTTTCTCTCTCTGCCATAACTACATCTCCTTGTAATTTTATATTTAAAAAATGTCTTTAAACTAAAAGCCGATAAACCTGCTCATCATTTTGCAGCCTTCATCCACAAATACGCCTGTTTTAGCCGCAGAATCCTCATTTATGCTTTCAACACCGTTGTCCGCCGATTTTGATTTGCGGAATATCATGTAGGGAACAGGGTCTCCCGCATGGGTCATTGTGACTATCGGCGTGGGGTGATCCGGCAGGATCATCACTTTATAATCATCCAGGGTGTTCAGGTAGTCGAGCAATATGGGCAGTACCCGCTCATCTATCATTTCTATGGAACGGACTTTGTTTTCCGGCTCGTTGCGGTGTCCGCATTCATCGGGAGCTTCAAAGTGAAGATAGACAAGATCCTTGCCGTTTTTCAGCTCATCCACCGCGGCTTTCGCTTTCCCCTCAAAGTTAGTGTCTATGTAGCCTGTGGCGCCCTCCACATCGGGAACGCCCATGCCGGCGCATATTCCTATGCCCTTGAGCAGATCCACCGCGGAAATGATGCTTCCCTTAAGTCCGTATGTTTCCTCAAACGACGGCAGAGACGGGCATGTGCCCTCTCCCCATAGCCATATGGAATTAGCCGGAAGCTTGCCCTGAGCGATCCTTCGCCTGTTGACTGGGTGATCCTTAAGCAGATCATAGCTCTCTCTCATCATCTTAACAAGCTTTGCCGCGTTAGGCGCGGTGGAGATATACTCCCCTACCACTCTGCCGGAAATATCGTGGGGCGGCGTCATCTTGCCTATATCAAGAGTACCGTTTTCCCAGATAAGGCAATGCCTGTAGCTCACGCCGCTGTAAAAGCTGAATTCGTCAGAGCCGAAATGCTCCTGCACCGTCTTTATTATCTCGGCCGCCTCCGCTGTGGAGATATCGCCCGCGGAATAGTCCTTCATTATCTTTTTGTCGTAATCCGCCTCATCGCTGAGACAAACGAGATTGCAGCGCAGGGCTATCTCATTTTCAGTCATCTTTACACCGATGCTCACAGCCTCCAGCGGAGAGCGTCCCGTGTAGTATTTTCTCGGATCATAGCCCAATACGCTTAAGTTAGCTATGTCGCTGCCGGGCTTGAGTCCCGTGGGTACGGTTTTTACCATACCCACCTCGCCGTGACGCGCCCAATAGTCGAAATTCGGCTTTTTGGCTACCATCATAGGCGTTTTATTATCCAACGCCGGTACGGGATAATCCGCCATACCGTCGTAAAGTACGACAACGTACTTCACACAATCACCTCTTTCGGACAAACAATGTGCCAAGTTTATATAATCGTTAATTATTATACTATAATATAAACAAAACTTCAAGCTTTACAACAAGAAAAATATAATGTAAAATTGTTATGTAAAAAAGATTATTTAAAGAATGGAGCTTTTCTATGAAAGCAAGCGAAAACAGACACTTTCGTTACCTTGAACTTGATAAGATCCTCGATATGCTGGCGGAGTACACCGCCTGCGAGGACGCCCGTATCGCCGCTCAGAGCATTATGCCGGAGCCCAATGTCAATTTAGCTCAGGCGCTCATGAATCAGACAAGGGACGCCCATATGCTCCTTGCCCGTTTCGGAGGTCCCTCCTTTGGGGGCTTGCGCAATGTCAACAACTCCCTGAGCCGCGCCGACGCGGGGAGCGTGCTGACCATGAGGGAACTGCTCGACGTCTCTTCTCTGCTTAAGAGTATACGCGCCCTTGTGCAGTGGAGAGGTACCAACGCGGGCGTTGAAAGCGTGCTGGACAACTATTTTTCCGCCCTTGTCCCCAACAAATTCCTTGAGGACGCCATAAACTCCGCAATAATCTCTGAGGAGGAAATGTCGGACAACGCCTCCCCCGCCCTTTATGAGATCAGGCGCAAGATACGCATCCAGGAATCCCGTGTGCGCGAACAGCTGGAAAAGCTCACCCACTCCTCCCGGTATTCAAAATATTTGCAGGAAAATATTGTTACCATGAGAAACGGCAGGTACGTTGTGCCCGTTAAGAACGAGTACCGTTCCGAGGTACCCGGTCTGGTGCATGACACCTCCTCCAGCGGTGCCACCGTTTTCATTGAACCCATGGCGGTGGTGGAATCCAACAACGAGATAAAGGTCCTCCACGGCAAAGAGGAGGAAGAGATGGATCGCATCCTTGCCGAACTTTCGGCAACAGCGGGCAGTTTTGCTGAAAATATAAAATCCAGCTACGCCTGCGCGGTTGAGCTGAATCTTATCTTTGCCAAGGCTCAGCTTGCCTACAGCATGAACGCCTCCGTGCCGGAGATCAACGACAAAGGCATAATAAATTTACGCATGGCAAGGCATCCGCTTATTGACAAAAAGAGCGTCGTACCGGTGGACATAAGAGTAGGCGAGGATTTTGACACCCTGGTCATAACCGGCCCCAACACCGGCGGCAAAACCGTTTCAATAAAAACTCTCGGTCTGCTGACCCTTATGGCGATGTGCGGACTTATGCTGCCTGTGGGCGATAGAAGCGTCGTCTCTGTTTTCGACAACGTACTGGCGGATATCGGCGACGAACAGTCTATCGAGCAGTCCCTTTCCACTTTTTCATCTCACATGGTGAACATCGTGGACATCATAAACGTGGCGGATGAAAAAAGCCTTGTGCTCATTGATGAGCTGGGCGCCGGCACAGACCCTGTGGAGGGCGCGGCTCTGGCAATTTCCGTGCTGGAGGCCATACACGCAAAGGGCGCGAAAATTGCCGCCACCACCCATTACGCGGAGCTTAAGGAATATGCCCTGCAAACCTACCGTGTGGAGAACGGCTGCTGTGAATTTGACGTAAGCACCCTGCGCCCCACCTACAGGCTTCTGATCGGTGTGCCCGGCCGTTCAAACGCCTTTGCCATATCCGAAAGGCTTGGTATGAGCAAGGATATCGTTGACAGAGCCAGGGAGCTTGTGGGCAACGAAAACGCAAGGTTTGAGGACGTGGTGGACAAGCTGGAGCAAAGCCGGCTGGACATGGAAAAAGAGCGTCAGACGGCATATGAATTAAAGCTTCAAGCGGAAGAGATACTCAACGAAAACAAAAAAATGCGGGATGAGATCGCCGCCCTGCGTGAGGCGGAGGTGGAAAAGGCAAAGTCCCAGGCGCTTAAGATAACGGAACAGGCACGGCGCGAGGCTTACGCCCTGCTCAATGAGCTTGACCAACTCAAAAAAGAGAAAGATAAAACAAACAATATGGCGGAGCTTGCCAGACGGGCAAGAGCCACGGTCAAGCGTTCTCTTGAAAATATAGATTCCGTATCCGACCCGGTGGTCGCCCTTGAGTTTGACGAAAACTACACCCTGCCCCGGGAGCTTAAAATCGGAGACAAGGTGATAGTTGCGGATCTTGGCAAGGAGGCGACTGTCCTCTCCCTGCCGGACAAAAAAGAAAACGTGGAGATCCAGATGGGCGCAATGCGCACAAGGGTCGCAATAACGAGCCTTCGGCTTATTGAGAACAAAACAGACCAAAACAAAAAGACCTCCGGCGCAAGAAAAGTCAACAGCGAGTTTGAACACAAGCTCAGCATGGCGGCGGACACAAGGCTTGATCTTAGGGGCATGACCGTTGACGACTGTCTGATCGAGCTGGACAGGTTCATCGACTCCTCCCTGCGCACGGGGCTGAATGAATTTACCATAGTTCATGGCAAGGGTACGGGAGCTCTGCGCAGCGCAGTGCAAAAATATCTCCGCTCCAGTCCTTATGTCAAATCATTCCGCCTCGGAGTTTACGGCGAGGGCGAAAACGGGGTCACGATCGTAGAGCTCAAATGATCTCATAAGATCCGGTTCGCATTATTCTTTTTGCGCATTTTTCTTGGCTTTTCTGCAATTCTGCGCTGTAATCTTGACATAAATATACAAATTTGTTATATTTATAATATAAGGTAAGGAAAGAAAGGATGGTACTTATGAAAAAGTTGATCAACACATTGCTTATAATTTTTGCTGTCGTGGGTGTGGCAATAATAGTGATCACATTTGTTTTTGCCTTTTCCTCCAGTGAAAAATCACTTTGGGGCAAATGGGAATACTCACAGGCTTCAGACGATACCAAGATTGAGTTCAAATCAATAACCGTTGACGAAGATAACGGCAGTATGACTGTAGAGCTCAACGACTCAACGGTTCTTGAATGCAAATATTCCATTCCGAAAAAGAATACTATCCGCATTACCAAAGTCGGTGATGAGGAAAAAATAATTGAATACAAGTATACCGTTTCCGACGGTACGCTTACGCTGACTCCTGTGGATTCCGACGGCATGACCATCGAATATACAAAGGTCGAAACAAAAAAGGTTGAAGAAACAACCAATTAAAAAATATTGTTTACAAAAAATTGCACCCCTGCGTTTGCAGAGGTGCTGTTTTTTTATGCATAAAAAAACAGCCGCCCTATTGGACGACTGAATTTTATGTGTCGGCATCGACCTATCTTCCCAGGCAGCTTCCCGCCAAGTATTTTAGGCATAAATGAGCTTAACTACCGTGTTCGGGATGGGAACGGGTGGACCCTCATCATAATAAACACCGACTGTGAAGGACATCTAAGAGGTGTCGCTTCCTTAAGTGCTTGTTATTATATCACCGCGATTTACAAAATGCAAGTGTTTTTTCAAAAAATTTTTAAATTTTTTTGATAAACCCCCTTTATCTTTTTTGAAAATAAAAGTATAATGTAAATGTATTAGTTAAAATAATTCATCGGGGTGTGTATTTATGGAAGTTAATAAGGTGAAAATTCACATAAAGGGGATCGATTACATCATCACCACAGAGGACGATGTGGACTACGCCAAGGCTCTGGGAGACGAGCTTGACCGCAAGATAAACGAGTTTATGAGCGGCAACTCCCACCTGTCCGTCACACAGGCGGCGGTGCTCAGCGCGTTGGAATTTCTGGATATGGCAAAAAAGTCTGAGGCCAGCGCGGACAATCTCCGCTCACAGATACAGGACTACCTGGAGGATTCCGCCAGAGCCAGGACGGACGCTGAGATCTCCCGCCGTGAAGCGGAGCGCCTGGGCAAGGAGCTTGCCGCCCTTCGCGCGAGAGAAAACGGAGCGAAATAATGCAGATTAAAAAGCCGGAAATACTTGCGCCTGTAGGCAGTCCCGAGACACTCACCGCGGCTGTTCGCTGCGGAGCCGACGCCGTCTATCTGGGCGGCAAGGTGCTCAACGCCCGGAGAGGCGCGGGAAATTTTGATAACGATGAACTTGCCCTTGCGGTGGAATATTGCCACAGCAGGGGCGTTCGGTTATACCTGACCTTAAACACCCTTGTGGGTGACAAGGAGATGTCCACCGCCCTTGATATGCTGGAGACCGCCTGCAAGATCGGCGTTGACGCGGTCATTATTCAGGATCTCGGACTTATTGAGCTTGCCCGCAAATACGCCCCGGATATGTCTCTCCATGCCTCCACTCAAATGTCTGTTCAGGGTTTGGACGGCATGGAGCTGCTCAAGGAGATGGGTTTTTCCAGGGTCGTTTTGCCAAGGGAGATATCAAAGGAACAGTTAGAAAAAATCGTCGATAAAACAGACCTGGAAACCGAGGCGTTCGTACACGGCGCCTTGTGTATGTGCGTTTCCGGGCAGTGCTATATGAGCGCTGTTTTAGGCTCAAGAAGCGGCAACCGGGGGCTCTGCGCACAGCCCTGCCGTCTGCCCTTCGGGGTTGAAAACGGCACCGGGTTTGACCTGAGCCTTAAGGATCTTTCTCTGCTCAGCCACTTAAAAAATGAGCCTTATAATAAGGTGACTTCATTCAAAATAGAAGGCAGGATGAAGCGGCCGGAATACGTTGCCGCCGCCGTAACGGCCTGCCGCGCCGCCCGGGACGGTGAAGTCCCGGAGGAACTGCTGTCCGACCTGCGATCCGTATTTTCACGGACAGGTTTCACTGACGGATACTATACCCGGGAACTTGGACGGAATATGTTCGGCACCCGCCGTCGTGAGGACGTGACCGCCGCGGCGCCTGTGCTTTCCCGGCTTGCACAGCTCTATAACAAGGAGCTGCAAACCGTACCGACAAAATTTTTTATGACCTGCGTTGAGGGCAAAAACGTCACCCTTACCGCGGAGGCAAACGGCAAAAGCGTGTTTTGCCGGTCCGACACTGTGCCCCAAAAGGCTCAGACCAGCCCGGTCACCGGGGAGAAACTCACCGCACAGTTAAAGAAATGCGGCGGCACCCAGTTTCTGCCGGTGAGCTTTGAGTTTGAGCTTGACGAAGGGCTGAACATTCCCGCTTCCTGCGTAAACGCCCTCCGGCGCGAGGCTTTGGAAAGGCTCAGTGAAAAACTCGGCGTTTCCGAAGCTAAAGCATTTGCAAAAACTGAGGAAATATATGCTGACCGTCCGTTGACCGGCAGATCGCTCTATGTCGAATTTGACAATGAGCGGCAGATCCCGGATGATCTGAGCGGTATCGATCGCATTATCCTACCCCTTAACGCCTCGTACGACGCTTTCAAAAAGTATAAAAATGCCGCCGTCAAGCTCCCAAGAGGGATATTTGACACGGCAGATAAGATAAGAAGCAGATTGCGTGAGCTGAAAGATATTGGCGTAGATCGGGGCTTTGCAGGCACTCTTGACGGCATTTCCCTGCTCCGTTCCGAAGGCTTCCTTTTTTCCGCGGACTATGGCACAAATCTTTTCAACTCCCTCGCCCTTAAATGTATCGAACAGCTGGGCGCTGATGAGGCGCTGATCTCCGCGGAGCTTACACTGACGCAGATCGCCGCTCTTAAAGGAAGCATTCCCAGAGGCATATTGGCATACGGCAGACTGCCCCTGATGCTGACGGTCAACTGTCCGGTCAAAAACGGCAAGACCTGCGGGGAATGCGGGCGCGGCGCGGCTATCGTGGACAGGATGAACGTATCCTTCCCCGTGCGCTGTACCAACGGCTGTTCTGAAATTCTCAACTCCCGTCCCCTTTTCCTCGCCGACAGGCTCAATGAAATTAAAAACGCAGATTTCCTGCTCCTCAAATTCACCACGGAGCCAAAGGACGAGTGTCAACGGATCATAACCGCCTACAAAAACGGCGGCGACCCTGAGGGCGAATTCACACGAGGGTTGTATTACCGCGGCGTCGAATGATGGGCATTCCGGGGTTTTATGCCCACCGCAAGAAAAAATTTAAAAAACACTTGAAATTGTCGGACTTATTTATTATAATAAATAAGCACGTTGCTGGTGTGGCTCAATGGCAGAGCAGCTCATTCGTAATGAGCAGGTTGTCAGTTCGATTCTGACCACCAGCTCCACAGAACAACAGACCGCCATAAAGGCGGTCTGTTGTTCTATCAAGGTATCTCGTAATCGAACTGACAACTACGCATCTCGATTTTTTGCCTGAGCAAAAATCGAGGCGTTATAATCTTTTCCGCACCGTAGGTGCGCAGGGAGCGCAGCGACCTGCTCGATTCTGACCACCAGCTCCAAATATACGGGATAGTCTTTTGACTATCCCGTATATTTTTGTCGGCTCGGAGAAATCGAACTGACAACATACGCATCTCGATTTTTTCAGCGTATACGGTGCAGTACTGTGTCCTGCGAAAAAACAACAATTTTTCAATTACTTGTTACCTTTTGCACGGTTGTGTGTGGCACAAAGCATTGTGCAGTTACTTATATCGGTAGCGCCGCCGTTGCTCCATGCAGTTACATGGTCGGCATCCATTTCTTTGAGTTTGTAAATACGCTGTTTATTATTATCGTTACCGATCGCACACAATGGGCAGTTTGAAACATTCTTTTTTTCTGCTTCGCTTGTCTGCGCCTCGTAAACAGTTCTTTTTGTAATGTCATCAAAAATACGAATGTCCAAAAGACGCGTATCAACACAACCGCCGAGGATATATTCAAATATACCTTTTCGATTTTTAACGAAGTAATCTGCATAAAGTTCTTTCAGCTTATTATGTACCTTGTTTGGGTCGTAAGCTTCAGTGTGAAATCTCTCATAGAATTCGCCCCAGTTCAAGCCGCGCATTTCCGTTTCAACATCTTGAAATACACTTGAAACCCAATCTATGACGGAATTAAAATAGGTTTTAAGCTCCGCTATATCAATATCAAACCTATGACTGCTCATATAATCATCAATATTACCTTTGCTTACCCAGTTGAGAGCAGTACGCAGATAGTCCTGGCGTTTAACGTCGCCGCTGATATAAGCAGACCACTTTTGAATATTTGCGTTTTGGCTGTTGCTGAATTCTGCCTTTGCAAGCGTAACAAACGGACCTGAGTAAATAGCGTTTAAAAGCTCTTGGTCATTAAGCGGAACGCCTGCAATATTAATTGTACGGAACCACTCCTTTATTTCGCTTTCCGTTCCGCTGCACTCGTAGATTGTGAGTTTCGTTTTTAAAATTTTCTCTTGTAAATCTTCAGCTAATCCGCTGAAATACTGCTGCATACCGTTTGAGTCAATTATAGGAAACTTACCTGTAAGAAAACGTCCAATGCTTGTAATGCGCTGCTGTCCGTCAAGCACCTCAAACTTATCCTTGGCAACCTTAGTAAAATATATTAAACCGATAGGATAACCTTTCAATATAGACTGAATAACAGCAACGTCCTTTTTGCCATCGGCATAAATATAATTGCGTTGGTATTCAGGCTGAATAGTAAGCTTGCCGGATAAACCGAACAGTCCTTTGCCTTCATATTCATTATATATAAAGCCGTTGCATAACTTTTCAATGGTCAGGTCAACATTTAATTCGGTTTTCATTGCTTCGCCCTCTTTCTTATCAATATTCTGCCATACGGACAGGATTGAACGCCGTCTTTTGTATATGACAAGTCGGTACGCCCTCTATAATTCTTTTTTATGCCTAATTCCTTGGCACTATCGCCTGTTCCGATACCTAATATTTCAAATTGCTCAGGGTTGTATCTGTCTAAGTATGTAGATGGAACGCCCATTATTCCGTCAAAATCTGCGGGTATTGCGTCAATATACGGAACGTCAATAGCGTCAAAATTGTCATAGTGTAGATAAAAACCCCTTGTCACAAAGTCTTTATGCTTGCTATACCGCAAGTTGTCCGCCATAGACATTAACGACAGCGGCGCATGTCTGCGCCCGTGGTCTAAATTGGTAAACCAACACGCATTACCCTGTCTTGTATAGTTACCGACATATCCCATACGGGCAGCTTTTTCGCGATCTTTCGGGTTCACGTTCGCACCCTCCGGCACTTCAAAAACCATATCTTCATCGTTGCAGGTAACGCCTACCCACATACGGTTGTTCTTGATTTTTGGAAATATCTCTTTATAGGTCGCCATGCCTATCTGCCCGATTATCAGGAAATTTTTGTCGGCTTCTAATATCCATGCGACAAAATCGCGGAACAGGGAAAAAGGCGGATTTGTGACAATAATGTCAGCTTCATCACGCAAGGCTTTTACCTCGTCAGACTGAAAGTCGCCTGTTCCCTCTAAATACTGCCATTCTAAATCGTCATAGTCGATATTGCCGGATTTATTGACATCTCTTGTCAAAGTAAAGATTTTACCCCGCAATACGGCTTTTTCTTCATCGTACTGCGGAAACATGGTTTCAAAAAACGTCATTTGGTGATACTGTTCATATTTCGCTTTTTTCGACTCCATGGAATAGCTTGTACTGATAAGTTTTTTCAAGCCAAGCATTTCAAAGTTCTGCGCAAAAAACTTTGTAAAATTGCTCCATTCCGGGTCGTCACAGGGGCAAAGTACCACTTTATCCCGGAATGTATCAGGGTCATATTCAAGATAAGCGTTGACTTCTTTCTGTATATATTCATACAGGGTATAGAACTCATCGTTTTGTTGCTTTTTAGCATTCAATAATGCGTCGTTCGCCATGAATATCACTCCTGATAAAATAAAAAAGTGCGCAGCCGAAGCTACGCACCGAAAAACGCATAGCTCCAATTGCGCCACACAACCTCTGAACAGTCCAAAAAAGGATGCCAAAGAAGAGCATGCATTTTTACCAAGAGTAAAATGCATCCTTTGACTAATTGGAACTGTTCAAAGTTTCAAATTATTATTCGGTTGTGTGGCACCCCTATTTTACCAAAAACGAATGTAGTAGTCAACAAAAAACAGACCGAATAATTAGGTCAGATAACGCTTTCATAAAATTCTTTTCAGATATTGTCTTTATCTGCATTTTTTGGTAGAATTATTATATATTTGATTCAGAAAGGGTCGTGTGTTGTGAAAGGCAATATTATCATCGTCGGCGGAAATCAGGGTGCGCTGGTACTGGCGTACAGGTTGGGCAAGGCGGGCTTTAACGTGACCGTATTTGATAAAAAGGAACAAAGCAAGGTGGCCTATGACTGGCACGACTGCATGGTGCCGGAAGCTTTTGATTATGCGGGTATACCTTTTCCTCCGGAGGACTGTCTCTCCCCTAAAAGATGCTGGACCTTCATTTCACCAAAGAAGACAGCTACCCTTTATGTAAACGTCCCGGAGGAAAAGCTTGATATCGCCGTTGAGCGCAGACCGTTGAATGATTATCTTTACACCCTTGCAAAGGAATATGCGGATATCAGATATGAGACCGCAGTCTCCGGTATTATTGTCGGCGGGAACAGGGTCAAGGGCGTAGTGTTAAAGAGCGGAGAAAAGGTCTACGCCGACCTTGTGGTGGATTCCAGCGGCGCCCTGTCTAACCTGAGGGCGTCTCTGCCCGAGGACTGGGGCATAGAAAGGATCATGATAAAAAAAGACGCATTTTTTGTTTACCGAGGTATTTTCAATGTTGTCGAGAACACCGCGCCCCCTGAATACACCAATAATGTTTATATGAAACACATGGATGAACCCGGTATTTCCTGGTTCATTTATGACGAAGAAAAAATGACCGCCGACGTGCTTATCGGCAGGGTCGGCAGTATTTCGGATGAGACCATTGACCGCGCTCTTAAAGATATTAAAAAGGATCATCCTCAGATCGGCGACACCGTGGTGCGGGACTGTCAGAAGGCCGTTATTCCTGTGCGTCGGCCCATATCAAAGATGTTTGCAAACGGCTACGTACTTATCGGCGACAGCGCCTTTATGACCGTACCCATGATGGGAAGCGGTATTGCCTGCGGATTTATGGCGGCAAAGATACTCACCGACGTTTTGTCTTACCCCATGGGCGACCCCTTCGGGGAGAGTAACCTCTACCGCTATCAGGTAGGATATATGCGGGAGATCGGCGCGAAGCACACCGGGATCAGCATGATGAAAAACTGGATGCTTTCCGCTCCCACGGACGCCATGGACGACTTTATGGCAAAACGTGTCATCGGCGAAAAAGAGCTGGAAGCAGGCGGATCGGGACATAGTATACAGTTGAGCGTGGGTGAGATCATGCAAAAAGCTCTTAAGAGCATAAATCACCTGCCCACTCTGCTGGACTTAAAGAAAATGATAGACAAAATGACCGGCGTAATGGACTTAGCGGAAAATCTGCCGGACGAATATGAAAAAAACGCCTTTGAACAATGGCAAAGACAATACGACGGAATGTTCAAAAGATCCAAGAGGTGAACGGCATGAACATATTGATAGCGCCGGACAGCTTCAAGGGCACACTCTCCTCCACTCAGGTAGCGGAGGCTGTAAAGAAGGCCGTCCTTGATAAGATACCGACTGCCGTTACGGAATGTATCCCCATTGCGGACGGCGGCGAGGGAATTATCGACTGTTTTAAAAAGATACTGGACGGAGAAACGGTTTATACAGAGGTGACCGGACCGAATTTTCAAAAGCTCATGGCTCCCCTTCTTATCTGCGGCAAAACGGCTGTGGTTGAGATGGCGGCGGCGGCAGGTCTGCCCCTTGCGGATCCCCGAAGCGCCGGGCTGACCACCACCTACGGCGTGGGTGAATTGATCGCAAAGGCCTGTGAGCTTGGGGCGGAAAATATATTCTTAGGTCTGGGCGGCAGCGCCACAAACGACGGAGGCGCGGGCATGGCGGCGGCTCTGGGCACAAAATTCTATAATAAAAACGGTGAGGAATTCATCCCCACCGGCTTTACGCTCTGTGAAATTTCGGATATAAAATTCAGCGAAAAAGCTCTTAACATAACCGCTCTGTGCGACGTGAGAAACCCCATGTTCGGCGAGAACGGCGCGGCGTACATCTACGTGCCTCAAAAGGGCGCATCCCCCGAAGAGGTCAAAGCCCTTGACGACGGGCTTCGTCACCTTGCGGATATTTTAACAAAGTGCGGCAAAGCAGATTTTGATATCCCGGGTTCCGGCGCGGCGGGCGCCCTTGGCGCCGGAGTGATCGCCTTCACCGGCGGCAAACTCAAGCGCGGTATCGACGCTGTCCTTGACGCTGTGGATTTTGACAAGAAGGCGCAGAGCGCAGACTATATAATCACCGGTGAGGGTTCTCTTGACTCTCAGAGCTTCTGTGGCAAGGTCATCGACGGGATAATCGCCCGCAGCGGCGGCGCAAAGGTCATCGCTCTGGTGGGAATATCAAAGATAACGAACTTTCAGGACTACGGTCTGACAGCGGTATTTGAGACAAACTGCCATCACCTGCCCTTTACCGAGGTTATCAAAACTGCCGAAGCAGATCTGACCGTATGCGCCGGGCGGCTGGCAAAATATCTTGCGGCACGGCAATAACCATACACAGAAAAATCACCGCGGTGATCCACGGTGATCTTTTTTTATTCTTCTTTAAGGAAGGGCAGCACCGTTTCCAGCGTCCTGTCCCCCTCGTCATAGACGAAAATGTGTCCCGACTTTTCGTAGGAGACCAGCTTCATTTGGGGCAAAAACTTCTTCATTCGCTCCGCCTGATAATATGGCATGGTTTTGTCCGCCGTGCCCCAGACGGTGAGTACCGGCACATTGGTTTTTCCTGTGCCCTCATAGCCCTTCTCCGACTCTTTGAAGTTGAGCAAGGTGTATCTCAGGCTGGAAAGAGTGGCCTTGACCATACCTTTATATTGGATACATTCCGCAAATTGGCGCCTGTATTCGTCGGCGACCTCATCACCGCTGTATATCATTTCAGAGGCGCAGCCCTTGGTCAGGGTCTTGCCGCCTATGATCTTGAAAAGTAGCTCGCCCAAGCCCTTTATTTTTGCCAGCTTCATATAGAACGGGTAATCAAATTCCATTCCCGCCGGAGCAAGAAGCACCAGCTTTTTGACCTTATCCGGGTGCTTTGCGGTGTAGGAGGTGGTTATCGTACCACCCATAGATGTGCCGAAAAGATAGAAGGGAGCATCGCCGATTATCGCTTCCGTCAGTTCCTCAAGCTGTCTTACAAACAGGGCGGGATCATACTTCGCCTTTATCCTCTCGGAAAGTCCCCTGCCGATAAGGTCATAGCGGAGCACCTTGTAACCATCTTTCACCAGACCCTCCGCGAGCTTATCATATATATAATACGGCGTGGCGTAACCGTGGACAAGGACCGCCCAGTTTGTCCCCTCACCCTCACATTTATAATGGGTAAAGCCAATTGGCAGATCAATGAAATCCCCTTCCGCCTTTTCCCTGACTTTCTTTGTAAGCTCCAGTGAATCCGCCTTGTAATCCGTATAGTTCATACAAGCACCTCTTACTTATAATATTCCGCGTACCACTCGGCAAAGGCTCTGAGACCCTCGCGTATGCCTATCTTCGGCGTGAATCCGTAATCCCTCTCCAGCGCCTCGGAATCAGCGTAGGTCACAGGCACGTCTCCCGCCTGCATACCCACCAGCTCACGGTGACCTTCAAAGTCATAGTCCTCCGGCAAAACTCCGGCTCTCACCAGCTCCTCCTGAAGAGTGCTGATGTAGTCCAGCAGATTTTCCGGCTGACCGCCGCCGATATTGTAAACCGCGTAAGGCGGGATGGGAAGTCCGTCCCCGCCGTTTTTCTTTTCCGGCGCACCCTGCATGACGCGGTAAACGCCCTCGACGATATCGTCAACAAAGGTGAAATCCCGGCGCATATCGCCGTAATTGAATATCTGTATGGTCTTCCCTGCTACCAGCTTCTGTGTGGCGGAATAATAGAACATATCCGGTCTGCCCGCAGGGCCGTAAACAGTGAAGAAACGCAGTCCTGTTGAAGGAATGTTATAGAGCTTGCTGTATGCGTGGGCAAGCAGCTCGTCGCTCTTCTTGGTGGCAGCATAAAGGCTTACGGGATTGTCCACCTTATCCTCTGTGCTGAATGGCACCTTCTTATTTCCGCCGTACACAGATGAGCTTGACGCATAAACAAGATGCTCCACCGGATTGTGACGACAGGCCTCCAAAATGTTATAAAATCCGATTATGTTGGACTCAATATACACGTCCGGGTGGTCGATGGAATACCTCACGCCTGCCTGAGCCGCAAGATTCACCACCACGTCGAAATGATGTTTTGCGAAAAGTTCGTCTATCAGGGTCTTATCGCCTATTGAGCCCCTGACGAATATATGCTTTACCGGGGATGACTCCGCCGCCTTTTCCACAAGGCTCAGGCGGTACTCCTTCAAAGACGGATCGTAGTAATCGTTCATGTTGTCCATGCTGACCACCGTGCCGCCCTTAAGCTCTTTGAGCAGACGGATAACAAGATTGGCTCCTATGAATCCGGGAGAGCCGGTCACCAAAATAGTTTTGTTATTTAAATCTATGCGCTGCATTTAATCCCTCCTGAAAAGGTCTCTTGTATATACTTTCTCCTGAACGTCGTCCAACACGCTGTCATATCTGTTGGCAACAATGCATCCGCACATTTCTTTGAATTTCTTCAGATCGTTGACCACAAGGGAGCCGAAGAAAGTGGTGCCGTCCTCCAGCGTGGGTTCATAGATAACAACGGTGGCGCCCTTCGCCTTGATACGCTTCATAACGCCCTGAATGGAGGATTGGCGGAAATTGTCTGAATTTGATTTCATGGTCAGGCGGTACACTCCCACTACTACGTCCTTCTGCTGACTTTCCTTAACCGCGGAATAATCCTCATTGTTGCCGTATGTTCCGGCGATCTCCAGAACACGGTCGGCGATGAAATCCTTTCTTGTCCTGTTGCTCTCAACTATGGCCTCAATAAGATTATTCGGCACGTCTCTGTAGTTTGCCAAAAGCTGTTTTGTGTCCTTTGGCAGGCAGTATCCGCCGTAACCAAATGAGGGGTTGTTATAGTAGTCGCCCACACGGGGATCAAGGCACACTCCCTTGATTATTGGCGCTGTCTTAAGATTTTTGACCTCCGCATAAGTGTCCAACTCGTTAAAATAGCTGACGCGGAGAGCCAGATATGTATTGACAAAAAGCTTCGTGGCCTCCGCCTCCGTAGGCTCCATGAACAGCACCGGTATAGAGGTCTTTATGGCGCCCTGCTGAAGAAGCGCCGCAAACTGCTCTGCCGCCGGCATATTTGCCTCGTCCGAACCCACTATGATCCTGCTGGGATAAAGGTTATCGTAGAGCGCTTTGGATTCCCTCAGAAATTCCGGGCTGAAGATGATGTTATCCATGCCCATCTTCTCCCTGACAGACGCCGTATAACCCACGGGAATAGTGGATTTAATGACCACGGTGGGCTTTACCTCACGGTCAGCCGTTGCTTCCTTTACAAGCCCCAGAACTGACTCCATAGCAGAACAGTCAAAGAAATTCGTCTTGGTATCATAATTTGTGGGGGCGGCAACGATGATGAAGTCAGCGGCAGCGTAAGCGGCGGCCGCCCCTGTTGTCGCCGTAAGGCTGAGCCCCCTCTCCTCATGCTCCGCCAGATATTTCTCTATGTACTCGTCCTGAATGGGCGACTTCCATGAATTGATCTTTGCAACCTTTTCGGGGACGATATCCACCGCCGTCACGTCGTTGTGCTGTGAGAGCAGAACCGCCAGTGAAAGACCAACGTAACCGGTTACCGCTACAACGATCTTCTTCCGTTCAACCGCTATCGGCTCCGCCTCGTCCTCCGCTGTCACGTCAGAGATCGGGAATCCCAGCTCGTCGGACAGCGCAATGAGCTGATCCGCGGTAGGAACGCATTTCTGCGCCTCAATATCGGATAAAATCGCCTGATCTATACTTGTCTTTTCCGAAAGCGCGGCAAAAGAGAGCTTCATCGTATTTCTGCGGCTCTCCACCGCCTCGGCAAGAAGTTTAAGTGATAAACGCTTTATAAGACTTCCCCCTGTTGTTAGTTATACATAATATAGAATAACAGGAGTTGAAAGAAAATTCAAGATATATGTGGAATTAAAAGGAATATTTTTGAGACGTGGCAAGACTTGATTGAGTGTTGGATTAAAAAACAAACTTTTTTCATCTAATAAAACGCCCTCAGAGAGGAAGCCGATTTCTTGGCTCCCCTGTGTAAGGGCGCGGGTGTCCGGTGGACACCCGCCAATTTAGCCTTCCTCTCTGAGGAAGGTGGCTTGCCGTAAGGCAAGACGGAAGGAGTCTTTACTCCCTCAGAGCACCTTGCGGCGCCCAGCTCCCTCAAGGAGGGAGCCAAATAACCGGCTCCCCTGTGTAAGGGGAGCTGTCAACCGCAAGGTTGACTGAGGGGTTGTTGTTTTGCTTAACAATCCCTCCGAGCGCCTTGCGGCGCCCACCTCCCTTTACACAAAGGAGGCGAAATCGGTGGGCTTTGCCCACACCCAACTAAAGCTTACGGCTACCGCAGTTTGATTTGCGGCAGCCGTGATTTTTTATATGAATTTTTCTATTATCTCCGCGCCTAAATACCCTTGAACCACCTTAGGCAGTTTACCGAATATTGAACGGAAGAACGCAGCTAACTTGGCAAAGAAGCCCGTTTTGACACTTACTTTTTCAACGCCTGATTCGGCAAGCACTTTACCGTCCTTCATATATTTGACCTGAACAGTGAAGGATTTTGTCGCTTTGGTCACGGTGTATTTATCGCCCATGCCTTTATCCTGACCGTCGATAAACCAATGCACCGCCGCGCCTGATATGGCGTTTTCAACGTCCGCCGAGAAAGTTATGGTAGTCTTGTAATCCACCGTTTTGTCTGCTGTGTAGTTGTGGATGGTTATCTTCGTCTGCAGTTCATCTTTATTGATAACAGTAACGTTAAACGTTGTAGTCTTACCTTCATAAGTCACGGTTATTGTCTTTGTGCCCGCGGTTGTGTTGCTGAAGCCTGAGCAAGTAAAGCCGCTCGTTACTGTCTGTGTGCTGTTGTCTGAATACTTCGCCGTCAGGGTAAGCCCGCTCTGATTGAAACTCTCACCCACGGTGTATGTGGTATTTGTCGGCATGGTCTTGACGGATATGCTTGTTAATGTTACCAGCGCGGGATTTACAGTCACCGTAAACGTTGTAGTTTTACCCTCATAAGTCACGGTTATCGTCTTTGTTCCCGTGGTTGCGCTACTGAAGCCTGAGCAGGTAAAACCGCTTGTAATGGTCTGTGTGCTGTTGTCTGAATACTTCGCCGTCAGTGTAAGCCCATTCTGGTTGAAACTTTCACCTACGGTGTATGTGGTCTTGGTGGGTAGGATCTTGACGGATATACTTGACAGGGTGACGGGAATTGCTGTCCACTGGGCGAAGAGGGTTTGATTTGCTGTAATTGAAACTTTAGAGCTCGACGTGATCTTCGTGCCACCTGACGAGGCAGTATACCACCCATTAAAAGTATAACCCGCGCGCGTGGGTGTAGGCAACGTGCCATAGGTAGATGCATAAATTACTGTACGTGCTGTGTGAGAAAAAACTGTTGAATCAGATGCCTTTTCTATCTTAATTTGGTAAGTTGCGTTTGTGGCTGTCAGATAACCGCTTTTTTCTTTCCACTGCCATAATTTTACACAATTGATTTTCGCTGCGTCTGCCTCCGAAATCGTCCATGTAGTCGTACCCGAACCCGTGAAATCAAGATTAGCCCTTGTCTCAAGCGTTTCCGTCCCTTTCAGTTCCAGAACAAAGCAAGCGCCATAGGCGGACGTGTCCACGGATCCGCTTGTCTGTTCGATTGTAACCTTGTATGTTCCGGCCTCTGCCTTGAACGGCATAACGGAAAGGTCCGATCCGCTGGCTGTCATTGTGCCGTTTAGGATGACTGTGTCGTCGGACGCGGAGTAACGATAGGATATGCCGTTTCTTGTCACGCTTTCTTTGCTTGCCACAAACAGATTCGGGTTTACCGAATCATGGTTGACGTCAAAAAATACGCTGTATCTGTTTCCTGTCCACAGAGCGTAAAGGGTTGTATTGCCAGCGACAGCACGATAAAGACTATTTATAGTAGCTCCGTCAGCCGCAACGTACTGTGTTCCTCCTCCGTTTGTCTGCGTAAAATAACCGCCAAAAGCATAACCGGTTTTGGTAGGCACTGTTATAGAATCGTTTACCATTGCAGTAGTGCAACCGGAATTCAAATAATAATATACACCG
>JAIKWV010000036.1 GCA_024684435.1 Clostridiales bacterium | reverse complement strand
GAACCGCCGTCGGAGTTCCACTTAAGGGTTATATCTTTCTTTGTCCAGACAGCCTTCAGGGTCACTGTGCTTGAGGAGGTGCTGACCTCGCTGTTGGCGCCAAGGACGTTGTCCTTTGTGGCTGTGAATGTGCCGCTGGTGCTGAGATTTGTGCCCTGCCAGCTTGAGAATGTGTAACCGTTCCTTGTGGGGGTGGGAAGAGCCGACGCGCTGTATGCGCCGTCATACGCCACGTTCTCAAGATCGGTGACTGTATTGGGATCGCTGGAGCCGGAGCCCTTGTTCTCATCAAAGGCTATGGTATATTTCTTTGCCGTCCAGTGGGCGTACAGAGTAAAAGCTGTGCCGCTGGAATAGAGAGGCGTGGAGGCTGTGATGCCTTCGTTTCTGCCGCCTACAGTGTGACCTTCCTCAACCTTGGTGCCACCGGATTTCGCGGTGTACCAGCCGTCGAAGGTGTAGAAGTTACGGCTGATGGTGGGCAGGGTGGGATAGGCGATGCCGTAGGTTACCTTGAGGGTTGCGGATGAAGGATCACCCGGTGCGGAGTTGGAGCCGCTGACGCCGTTTTTATCAAACGCCACCTTGTACTGGTTGGCTGTCCACTTGGCGTACAGGTCGCAGTTAGCTGTGGGTGTGTAAGCAGTGTTGGCGCTGTACGAAGTGCTGCCTGAGAAGTCCGAAGTCGGCCACCATTTTGCAAAGGTGTAACCTGTCTTCGTGGGGGTGGGCAGGGTAACGGATGCAGATGTCCACTTTGCGAACAGGGTCACCGTGGCGCCCGCGGTATCCGAAAGCTGGCTGACGCTGGTGCCGTTGTTGTATACCACGCTGCCGCCAGATGAGGTCGCCCAACCGTCAAAGGTATAAGTCGCCGTGGCGGAGGGTGTTGAGTTGCCGCCGGTTGCATTATTATAATGGTATGTCACAACGGGCTTTCTTTCAAAGCCGTTGGTTGTAAGAGCCTGCGACTTATCATAGGGCACGCCGGTGATGCTCGCCGTGCTGCCGCCTGTGGCTCCGTTGCCGTTAAAGGCAATGGTGTAGGTGGGCATCACGGTGAATCTCGCGTCTGTGGTGCCTGTGCCCTTGGTGCCGGACTTTGTCTCGGAGGCCACATAGGTGCCGTCTGACTTCTTAATAATGTAATTGGTCTTTGCCGTTGCGACTATCTTCCATGTGGTGTTGTAAACGATCGCCTGACAGAAATCGCCCACGTCGGTGGCTATCTTGGTGGTGTTGGGATTGTAAACGTCCGCGGAGGCGTAGCCCGCCGTCTTGGCATCAACTACGTTGTTGGTGCCGCTGGAATTTACATAGTTCCAGTTAAGGTCAAGGTTGTAGCTCTGGATAGTCCACTTGGCGTAGAGGGTCTTGCCGTTCAGGATAGTATAGGGACTATTTGTGAAAGCGCCCGCGTCAGTGATGTACTGGGTACCGCCGCCGTTTTCTTCCGTATAGTAACCGCCGAAGGCGTAGCCCGTCCTCGAAGGCACGGAGATCGTGGTTATCTGCGTTGAGCAGTCTGAATTTGAATAATATTTTGCTGTTTGGTACTTGTACCAGACTCCCGTGGTGCCCGAGGTGGTGGCTGACTGCTCGTCAAGGGTCAGCTTGTAGGTCTTGGCGTTCCACTTGGCGTACAGGGTGCAGTTCGCCGTGGGGGTATAGGTCGCTCCGCCTGAATATGAGGTGCTGCCGCTGAAATCAGACGTGGGCCACCATTTGCCGAAATCGTAGCCCAACCTTGTGGGTGTGGGCAGGGTGACGGAGGCGGAATTCCACTGAGCGTACATGGTCACGGTGCCGCCTGCGGTGTCCGTCAATTTGTTGACCGAAGCGCCGCCGCTGTAGTCTGTGCCGGAGCCGTTGGCCGCGGTGTTCCATTTGCTGAAGGTATAGGTCGCCGTGGCGTTGGGGTTGGTGTTGCCGCCGGTGGCGCTGTTATAGTTGTATGTAACGGTGTATTTTCTCTCAAAGCCGTTCGTAAGAGTCTTGCTCTGATCGTAAGCCACGCCGGTATAGTTGGAGGTAGAGCCGCCGGTCGAGCCGTTGCCGTTGAAGGCGATGGTATAGATGGGCATGAGCTGGAAGGAGTAGCCCTGATTGCTGTCGCCCATGGTGCCGGTCTTTTCCGCCGTGGCGGCGTAGGTGCCGTCGTCTTTCTTGATGATATATTTAGTGGAGTCCAGAACCGAGGCGACAAACTTCCAGCTGGTACCGTAGGCTGTATCCGTATAGGAGTCACCTGTGGCGCTGACTACCTTACTGCCGTTTTTGTAAACGTCCGCCTGGGCGTAGCCGGAATTCTTGGCGTTGCCTACGCTGTTGTTTCCGGTGGAATCCATATACTTCCAGTTAAGATCCAGCTTGTGTGTATCTATCTCCCACTGGGCGTAGAGGGTGTAGGTAGCGCCTTGCTTAAAGCCCACGTTTTTGATGCTGGCGGCGGCGGCGAAATGCGTGCCCGTGCCGTCCGCCTTGGTATTCCAGCCATTCTGATGGTAGTGCGCCTTTTCATAGACGTTGCCCGCGGAGGTGAAGGTTGTGTCGTAAGTGGCGGAGACGTTGGAGGGCGTCGACTGACCGGAGATGAGCGAACCGCCGTTGGCATCGTACTTGACGGTGTAAGTGTTTGCCTCCCAATTTGCCTTGATGGTGGCCGTTGTCTCCGCATTGTAGTTGGAGGGGCTGGAGCCGCCGCCGTCTCTGATATACCAGCTGCCGCACC
Organism: Clostridiales bacterium; assembly: GCA_024684435.1. Taxonomy (GTDB): domain Bacteria; phylum Bacillota; class Clostridia; order Oscillospirales; family Acutalibacteraceae; genus JAAZFZ01. The sequence continues at coordinate 45,252 of JAIKWV010000036.1, read as the reverse complement.
ATACGGGAGTGGTAGCCTCATCGGTGCTGGTGTTTACTTCGTCCACCTGAAGGTCGGCAAAGAGAAGCTCGATGTTGATGTTGGACATGTTTTTAAGGCTGCAGGTGTAGAACTCAAAATGGGCGGTGGTGGTAGCTGCGTCAAAGGTACGGTAGATCTCAAAGTATTTCCATGAGCCTGCATCGCTGGCATAGAAATTCTTCTTCGGGCAGGAACTGGCGTAGTCGTTATTCTCTTTCGCAAAACGCAGGTTGATGTCCGGGGTGCCCCCGGTGGCAGACATGGTAACAACTTTTATCCAGCCGGAAAGGCGGTACCTGTGACCTGCCTGAACGCTGAAGTTCTCGTACTTTGCATTCCACCATTTATCGCCTGTGAATCCGGTGGAGTTGGTCTGTTTGAGGGTTCTCTGGTTGTTGTTATAGGTGCTGTGAGTAAAGTCGCTCTCCCTCGGATCAGCGGGCCAAAGCTTTGATTTTGTATTTGAGTTGGTGTTGCTGGGGTTGTTGGTCAACGTCCAGTCGTCAAAATGATAACCCGTCCTCAGCGGCTGGTAAATTCTGACGGAGTCGTCGGTGATATCCCAGTTATAATAGCTGGTATCCAGCATGGGACCCACCGTGTATTCCTTGGAGGATGTGGTGGAGGACTGACCCGCCCAGGTAACGGGATTGAATGTACCGCCGTTGGGGTCAATGGTAAGATTATAGTTCCACAGGCAGTAGAGAGTGCAGCTGTTCAGGCTTGAGGGGACGGCGGCGTTATATTTGTACGCGGTGGTAAGGGTGGGAGAGCCGGTTTTGTAGGCTCTGCCGTTACCTAAGCCGTACCAGATGTAACCCACACGGCTTCTTGAGTAGCCGTTGTTGAACTTGACTGTGCTGGTGGATGGACCGCTATTGTACCTGTATCCCGCCGCAGTGTAGGAATACTGCATATCGTTGTCGGCGCTTCGCCAGTTGTCGCAGATGGTCAGCTTTATCATCTTGACAGCCTTTATGGCGGCGCAGTAGCTGTTAGCACCCGTTGAGTCAGTGGTGTAGACGTGGGTGTTGTATGTGCCCACCTCGTTGTTGTGATCCGCTATTTTTGTTTGATATTTATATACTACCGTATTGCCTCTTCCGTTGGTGCCGCTGTCCAGAGTACCGGTGCCCCAGATGATATCGTCCTGTGAGTCTCCTGTCCATGTGGGGAAAGTCACGGCGGTCAAGGGGAGGAACGAGGTGATGGTAAGATAAGTCCAGTAACCGGCGGAACCCACGTTTGATGCGTTTTCTCCTGCGTTTTTGGGAACAATGTAGCACTCGGCGGAAGCAGCCTTACAGTTGCAAAGAGCTGTCTTAAGGTTGGTGGTAAGGGTATTACAAATCGAGCCCGTAAGAGCCGAGCTCAACGTAGCGCCGTATTTTTCAAGATCCTGCAGAGCGGACTTGACGTTGGAGGTGACGGCGTCCGCCGCATTCTTGACAGCCTGAACCAAAGTACCGCCGGAACCGCCGTACTTGTTCATCTCCGTATCACTGTTGAGAAGGTCGCATGCCTGATTGTAGTAATAACGAAGCTCATAGGTATGGAAAGCATCCAGTGAGGACTTCCAGAACAGCCAGATGGTCTTGCCACCGGCGCCTCTGTTGAAATCCTGAGGCTCGCCGGGATTATCGAAACGCTGAGCGAAATCGGTGTAGCCTGTAGCCCAAGAGCTGTTGTTGGTAGCGAGGAGCGAGGTCATGCCCGGGGAGCATCTCTCGAATTCTGAGGCATAGAGCTTGATTGTTCTGCCGCCGACGCTATTGTTGAGGTCGACTTCGCCGTCCGCGTCCGCGTCGCCGGTGTTCTCATAATACAGACCATAAGACGAGTTGGTACCTTGGGTTCTGCCCACCGTATACCAAGACGAGTCTACACCATTATATGTGGTTGACCCGGCAGGATTTGAACCGGCAGTAATCTTGTAGCTGCTGACGCTGGGGTTGACCTCGCCGTCACCGGTCTGGAGGCCGCGCATGGCCTTGATGGTGGCGTATTTATAATATGTTAATTTTGCGGCGTCGGTGGAGCCCATGGAGCTGACCTGCTTGAGACGGTAACCCACATAGGCATATTTACCGCCGGCATCCTCGTTAAAGTCCTGATAAGAACCGCTGCTGTCATTGGTTCTTCTGACGATTTGACAGCCGGCTTTTGTGATAAGATTCTGGGTATCACTGGCGCTGCTGCCGTAAGCCGTGACCAGCTTGTCGACGATCTTATCACTGCTGTTAAGGTGAACGTCAAAAGTATTGGCAGTGTAGGCATAGTTAGCCGAAGAATCACTGGTGTTGAGGTAATAGTTCATGCTGACCTTTGAGTAAGAATAGGCACCGCTCGACTTGAACCAACCGAAATCAGTGAAGAAGAATGTGGTGGAGAGCATGATCATAACGATCACCATGCTCAGTGTGCGTTTAAATAATTTCATGTTATATACCTCCTTGGTGAATGCTTGGGCGGGTACTGCCCGCCGACGGGTGTGAGTGCCGCAGAGAGGTAACTGCTCCCGAGCTTTCCTGTGCACAGGGGATCGCCTCTCTTTGTAACGGGCGCGCATGGGACGCCGCCTTCGCCGAACCGCGGAGCCTGACCAACTCCCCGAACCGAACCCGGAAACGAACCGGAACGCTGCCCCGGTGAAAATGTGTGATCCTTAACAAATTTTAGTAAATAAGGATACTCCACGAGTATTTTCAGTATTATTTTACTATATGTATAACATCGTTGTCAATAGGAACTTCAAAAATTCTTTCAAAAAAGTTACGGATTTGTTATAGAAAACTATATATTGTGGTTGGTAAAAACCGAGACACAAAACAATGGGAAAGATGTACTCATCGTAGTGCACGCATACATGCGTGCCGTTGATCCTCGTTGATGATTTGTTTTTACGGCAAGGATGTATCCTTGCCCTACGTTTGTCGTGTGAAAATCAACGTGGAATTGCCCTACCCTACCCCACTTCGTATACTTTCGGAAAGGGGCGCCGAGGTCGAACCGCCCTCACGCCACGTCGTACATTTTTGAAAGGGTCGCCGAGGTCGTCGCCCCCTACAATGATACCCTCTGCGTCGGGCAAGCATACATGCGTGCCGTTGATCCTCGTTGATGATTTATTTTTTACGGCAAGGATGTATCCTTGCCCTACGTTTGTCATGTGAAAATCAACGTGGAATTGCCCTCCCCTACACCATTTCGTATACTTTCGGAAAGGGGCGCCGAGGTCGTCGCCCCCTACAACGATCAACCGCACTCTACAAGCGCAGGCTTTTTGCCTTGCAAGACAACTCTGTTGTCAAATCGGCCATTATGTGATACAATAAATCCAAACGCACAGGAGGCTATCATATGTCCGACGAAAAAAAAACCGGCAGCAGATTGCCGATCAACATAGTCGTACCCGTCTATAACGCGGAAAAAGTCCTGAAAAAATGCCTGCGCTCCGTTGTCGGTCAATCATTCCGGGACTGGCGTCTCATTTTAATTGACGACGGCTCAAAGGACGCAAGCGGGAAGATCTGCGACGAATTCGCCGCGAAGGACAAGCGCATTCAGGTGTTCCATCAGGAGAACAAAGGCTCCACCGCCACCCGGCAAAGAGGCATCGGGCTGTGCGGCGACGACTGCTATATCATGAATCTGGACGCGGACGATTATCTGCGTCCCAATGCATTGAAGATAATGTATAAATATGCACAGGAGAACGACGCGGACATGGTCCGGTGCGAGTTCCTGCGCTGCGTGGGAACAAATGTGAGCATCCCTGTTCCCACTCCCGATCTCCGGGAGGAGCACCAGTATAAAGTTTATAACCGTCAGGAGATACTCGACGAGCTTTACATCTCCTATTTCGGCATCACGAAATTCTCAACGACCCTGTGCGCGACCCTGTACAAAAGCGAGATCATTAAGCAGGCGGTAAATTTCCCCCGGGCTGTCAAATTTTTCGCGGAAGACTTGAATCTCAACATCCGCATATTGCCCGAATGCCAAAAGGTGGTGTGGATAAGCGACAAGCTCTACTGCTACCGTCTGGGCGGCAACACCGACCGGTTCATGCCCTATTATTTCGACGACTGCCTGGCTATATACGCCCTCCAGCAGGAGCTGATGGAGAAGTACCCCATGCCCCAGGACGCCGGATACTACTGCGCCGTTCAGTTGAAGAACGAGGCGTACGAACACCTGCTCAACTGTTACAAGTTCGGCAAGTATGACGATGAAAAATTACTCAAGGAAATTGAATATATATGCAATATTCCCCAGGTGGTCGATGCGGTGAATCACCCGAAGGACGACTCCTCCGGCTGCCCCGGTTTCCGGGACGCCGCAAAGAAAAAACGCTATGACGATATACTTGCATTGGTGAAGACGACGGACGTGGAAAGCCCCTTGAAAAAATTTGTAAAAAAGATAGTGTCCAAGCTTTGATAAATTGAACGAGCCGGGAGAACATATTGCTCTCCCGGCTTTAATCATGCGATACGTTCATATCTCCTCGCCGATGGCGAAATCTCCCTCGGCGGAGGTTATTTTCACCTGCACGAGGCGGTTGAAATCCCCTCTGTATCCCGGCACCTTGACCGGAGTGTAATTCGGCGTGTAACCGTGGCAAACGCCGCCCTCTGTTTTTTCCTCGATGAGCACGGAGACGGTCTTGCCGATCTGCGCTGACAAAAATTTATCCCGTATCTCCCCTGCGGCCGTTATCATTCGACGGCTGCGGTTTTCTTTTTCGGCTTTGGGTATCTGATCCGGCATCTCCGCGGCGGGGGTGCCTTTCCTGCGGGAATAGGCGAAGACGTGGATCTTCTCGAAACCGATCTTTTTGACAAATTCCAAAGAGGTTTTGAAGTCCTCCTCGCTCTCCCCGGGGAAGCCCACCATAACGTCCGTGGTCAGAGTGGCGTCCGGAAAGCTCTCCCTCAGATCCCGGCACAGTCCGGCGTACTCCTCGGCGGTGTAGTGCCTGTTCATGCGTTTGAGCACGCTGTCGCATCCGCTCTGTAAAGAGATGTGGAACTGGGGGCAAAGCTTTTCTATCTGTGAAAGTCTTGCAACAACGTCAGGAGTCAGATGATCCGGCTCCAAAGAACCCAGACGCACCCGCTTTATATTGTCGAATGAGGCGGCAAGCTCCACGGCGTCGCAGAGGCTTTTACCTGTGTCGCTGCCGTAGGCGGAGAGGTTGATGCCCACCAGCACCACCTCAAGGAAGCCTGCGTCGTTCACGGCTTTCAGCTCTCCGGCAAGCACGTCAAGGGGCTTGGAGCGCACCCTCCCCCTTGAATATGGAATGGCGCAGTAGGAACAGAATCTGTTGCATCCGTCCTCGATCTTTATATTCACCCTTGTCCTCGCTCCCGCTCCCGTGACCGTGTCTCCGGTGAAGGCGTCGCCTTTTTTATGTTCAATAATTTCAACCTGTCTCGCATGGGTCAGGGCATGCTTTGTCAGCAGCTCGTCAAGGGCGTGATTGTTCCTGTTGCCCATGACGATGTCCGCCTGTGTCAGCTCCTCGGCGATCTCCGGATATGCCTGGGGAACACAGCCGGTGAGCACCACAACGCTCCCGGGATTTGCTCTCTTGAATTTTCTCACAGCCTGCCGGGTCTTGCGGTCGCTCTCGGCGGTGACGGTACAGGAGTTTATCACATACACGTCCGCCTTCTCGTCGGGGTTCACAAGGGTGTATCCGCACCGTTCCGCCCGCTCTGCCATCGCCTCGGTCTCGTACTGATTGACTTTGCAGCCCAGTGTGTAAAAAGCAATTTTCATAATCAAATCAACCTTTCGCTGAGTGAATTATACACGATTTCAACGGAATGTACAACACAAACCGCTCATATATTTTTTTTGAAAGGAGTGGTAACTGTGAAAAAAATTCCGAAGATCCTGCTGTCAGTTCTGATCTGCGTCTGCATGATACCCTGTTGTCCCATCCCATCGGCGGCGGACGGGCCCACGGTGCTTGCAAAGGCTTATGTGCTCATGGACGCCTCCACCGGGGAGACCCTTCTGGCAAGCAATGAAAACCAAAAGCTTTATCCCGCCTCCGTGACGAAGATAATGCCCCTGCTTCTCTTCGGGGAGGCTTTGGACAGCGGCAAAATAAAGCTCACCGACAAAGTCACCGCCAGTCCCACGGCGGCGTCAAAGGGCGGCTCCCAGATCTGGCTCAAGGAGGGAGAGGCCATGACCGTGGAGGAGCTGCTCAAGGCAACCGCCATCTACAGCGCCAACGACGCCTGCACCGCCTTGGGGGAATATCTTGCCGGCAGTGAGGAGGGCTTTGTGAAGATGCTCAACGACCGCGCCGCGGAGCTGGGCATGACCCAGACCCATTTTGACAACTGCACCGGGCTTGACGACGACACTGACACCCATCTCACCAGCGCCTACGACGTGGCTCTGATGTCCCGGGAGCTGTTGAAGCACAAGGTGATACTCAACTATACAACAATATGGATGGACTCCCTGCGGGACGGCGCCACACAGCTGGTAAACACCAACAAGCTGGTACGTTTCTACGAGGGCGCGACCGGGCTTAAGACCGGCACGACAAACAAGGCGGGTTGCTGTCTTTCGGCAACGGCGCAGCGCAACGGCACTCATCTTATCGCCGTGGTGATGGGCTGTGGCAACAGCAACGACCGGTTCAACGGAGCAAAGGCTCTGCTCAACTGGGGGTTCGCCAATTATTCCACCCTGACCCCGAATATAGATCAGAAAAGTCTTGCCCCGGTGAACGTCCTCAAAGGCGTCACACGGCAGATCCTTCCTCAGGCTCCGGAACCCTCCCCCGTACTGGTACCAAAAGGCTCCGAAAAAAACATCGAGCAGAAAATATCCCTCTGCGTAGACGTGGAGGCGCCGGTGGAAAAAGGGCAGAGATTGGGCGGCGTACAGCTGTATCTTGGAGAAAAACTGCTGGCGGAATATCCCCTCACCTCCCCCGTCGCCGTGGAGCGTCTGACCTTCGGCAAGGTGTACAAAAGCCTGCTGTCCTCCATCTGCGCGTAGCCAGATTTATTGTTGCTTTTTTACAAAGATTTGCGCTTGATTTGCGCATTTCGCATTATAATGAAAATTATTTTTAAATTATCGGCTTTTCTCTTGCATTGGTGGGTGTTTTAGGTTACAATATAAGCAATCTGATATTTTAGGTCAGTGCGCTGACTTTTGGAGGCAATCTACTGATGACACTTAAACTTAACACCCGTTTCGCGGACAGCTTTGTGACCTCTGAGGATATGTCGGCAATCATGCCGGAGGTGGAGGCCGCGTTCAAAAAACTCCATGACGGCACAGGAGAGGGCAGCTTTTTCAGGGGCTGGCTCGACCTTCCCGCTAACTACGACAAGGCGGAGTTCGAGGCTATCAAGAAGGCCGCGGAAAAGATCCGCGGTGATTCCGATATCCTCATCGTCATAGGCATCGGCGGCTCTTACCTGGGCGCCCGCGCGGTGATCGAATTCATAAAGTCGTCAAACTTCAACAAAAGAAGGAACGGCGCTCCCGAGATATATTTCGCAGGCAATTCCATCAGCTCCTCTTCGCTGGCTCAGATCGTTGAGCTCTGCGAGGGCAAGGATTTTTCCGTGAACGTTATCTCAAAGTCCGGCGAGACCACCGAACCGGCAGTGGCTTTCAGAGTTTTCAGGGAGCTGCTGGAGAAAAAGTACGGCAAGGAAGGCGCAAAAGAACGCATTTACGCCACCACCGACAAGGCCAGAGGCAAGCTCAAGGAGCTCTCCGACCGCAACGGCTATCAGACCTTCGTGGTGCCGGATGACGTGGGCGGCAGGTATTCCGTCCTGACGGCGGTGGGTCTGCTCCCCATAGCGGCGGCAGGCATAGACATCGACGCTCTCATGCAGGGCGCCGACGACGCGCGCAAACAATATGCAGACCCCGACATAGCGAACAACGACTGTTGCAAATATGCCGCCATGCGCAACGTGATGTACAGGAAGGGCAAGAAGATCGAACTCATGGTAAGCTACGAACCCGCCTATGCTCTCATGGGCGAATGGTTCAAACAGCTTTTCGGTGAGAGCGAGGGCAAGTGCGGCAAGGGTCTGTTCCCCGCCTCCGCCATCTTCTCAACGGATCTTCACTCTCTGGGTCAGTATGTCCAGCAGGGTGAAAGGCATCTGTTTGAGACCGTTGTATTTATAAACGAGCCCCTTGCGGACATTGAGATAAAGACCGACCCGGAAAATGCGGACGGGCTCAATTTCCTTGCGGGCAAAACGGTCTCCTTCATAAACAGGAAAGCCCTTGAGGCAACTGCCATCGCCCATGAGGACGGCGGCGTGCCCAGCATTCTCATTGAGCTGTCCCGGGAGGACGAGTATTCTCTGGGCTGGCTGCTGTATTTCTTTGAGAAGGCCTGCGCCGTGTCCGGATACGTTCTGGGGATCAACCCCTTCGATCAGCCCGGCGTTGAGGACTATAAGAAGAATATGTACGCCCTTCTCGGCAAGCCCGGTCATGAGGACAGAAGGGAAGCCATCGAAAGAAGATTAAGATAATTTTTAAAAAATCAGGAGGAAAAAACAATGATAACTTTAATTATCGGTCGCAAGGGTTCCGGCAAGACCAAGAAGCTCATAGAGACCGTGGACCGCACCATAGAAAGCTCAAACGGCAACGTAGTATGCGTGGAAAAGAATGACAACCTTCGTTTTGACATCAACTACCGCGCCCGCCTTGTGGAGACAGACCTGTTCAATATCAACAATTACGAGGCGTTTTACGGTCTGCTCTGCGGCATCTGCTCCGGCGACCATGACATTACAGACATACTTGTGGACGCCACCCTCAAGATCGGCGGCAGCGATCTTGAGCAGCTGGGTCAGTTCCTCAAGAGGGTAAACGAGCTTGGAGTCATTGCAGACAAAAGGTTCACCTTCACCGTCTCAGCCGACCGTGAGGAGCTTCCCGAATACATTTTCGATTTCTGCAAGATCGCCTGATTTTGTTTTTTGTAAAAATAATTGTTGACAAATGTGCCGGCAGAATATATAATGTTTTGTGCGCATCTGTTGATGTGTGTTGTTTAGTTGGGAGAAATTATGTTTATCGAGCTTGAACCCGTGTTTAATAATATAGGGTTATCCCTTGATTTCGACTATCAGCTTGATCTGTCTGACTGCGAAGTCGCCGGTGTACATCCATTCGGCACGCCTGTACGGGTAAAGGGCTGTGTGCGCAACAAGACCGGTATAGTGGAAATTTCGGCTGGGGCTGTGTTTACTCTCTCCGCCCCCTGTGACCGCTGTGCCACCGAGATAAAGCGCACATTCACCGTTCCGGTGGAGCACACTCTTGTAACTCACCTTAATAACGATGACAATGACGAGCTTATCCTGATCGACAATTTCCGTTTTGATCTTGACCCGCTGGTGTCGGAGGATATTTTCCTCTCCCTGCCCGCAAAATTCCTTTGCAGGGAGGACTGCAAGGGCATTTGCCCCCGGTGCGGCAAGAACCTTAACGAAGGACCATGCAGTTGTGAAAAGCCGGTCGATCCCCGACTGGCGGTATTAAAACAGCTTTTGGACAAATAAATTTTACTTTTTCAGCAAGTTTTAAGGAGGTGCTCAAATGGCAGTCCCGAAGAGAAGAGTTTCGTCTGCAAGACGCGATAAGAGACGTTCCAATGTTTGGAAGATGAACGCTCCCCAGCTTGAGAAGTGCAAGCAGTGCGGTGAGTTGAAAAGAACTCACAGACTTTGCCCCGAATGCGGTTATTATAACGGCAAGAAAATCGTTGAAAAGGATGCATAATGCCTTTTGAACACAATTAAAGTGCAAAACAGGTAGAGGAGGACAGCAGATTGCTTTTCACCTCTGCCTTTTTGTTGCTAAAAACAGGATTTTCGTCTTGTTTTTATTATAATTATCGGTCAGCATCATCATTTATGGAGAAGTCAGTATGGTTTTAATTGAGTCCGTTGTTCCCGATTCCCCCTGCGGCTCGCTTGATATTCAGGGCGGAGATAAGCTGATAAGCATAAACGGCAGAGAGATCTCCGACGTGCTTGATTATCGGTTCTTTCTCTGCGAGAAAAAGCTGAGGCTGCTCATAGAAAAAGCCTCGGGGACACGCCGGGAATTCAAGATCAGGAAGGGCGAATATGACGATATCGGCCTATGCTTTGAGACCTATCTCATGGACAGGCAGATGCACTGCGCCAACAAATGCATATTCTGCTTTATCGACCAGCTTCCGAAGGGAATGCGGAAAAGCCTTTATTTCAAGGACGACGACTCCCGTATGTCCTTCCTTTTCGGCAACTATGTTACCTTGACCAACATGACCGACCGGGACGTGGACCGGATCATAGAAATGCACATAAGCCCTGTAAATATTTCCGTACACACCATGAACCCGGAGTTGCGGGTAAAGATGATGAAAAACAAACGCGCCGGAGAGGTGCTTTCCTACATCAAACGCTTTGCCGACGCGGGGATAAAGCTCAACACTCAGCTTGTTCTCTGCCCCGGGATAAATGACGGCAAAGAGCTTGAATACAGCTTGAAGGAGCTTGGAAAAATGTACCCGGCGGTGCAGAGCATCGCGGCGGTCCCCGTGGGGCTCACCTGCCACAGAAAGGATCTGTACCCCCTGGAGGCGTACACCCCGGAGCAGGCGAAGGCTGTCATCGACATCATAGAGGATTTCAACATCCATTTCATGTGGTACAACGGCGAACGCATAGCCTACCCCGCCGATGAATTTTATCTAAAGGCGGGTATTGACATCCCCGACGCGGACTATTACGGAGACTTCGCTCAGCTGGAAAACGGCGTAGGACTGTGGGCTTCACTCAAGGACGAATTCCTGCGGGCTTTGGAGGACGATCTGCTCATTGAGGAGCTTTCGGGATCGGTGCCCTTCGACAGCAATATCAGCGTAAGCCTTGCCACAGGAGAGGCCGCCTTTAATTTATTGCAGGAATTAGTTGACGAATTAAGAAAAAAATGGCATAATTTAAATATTATAATCTACAAGATAAAAAATGATTTCTTCGGAGAGAGCATAACCGTGGCGGGTCTGCTCACAGGCAGGGACATGATAGCCCAGCTTTCCGGCAGGGAGCTTTGCGGCAGACTGCTCATCCCCTCGGTCTCATTGAAGCGTGACGGGGACGTTATGCTGGACGACACCGGGCTTGATGAACTCAGCCGGGCGCTGAAGGTGCCTGTCATCCCGGTACCCAATGACGGGGAGACGCTTCTCCGAAGCATTCTGGATATATAACGGCAACCGTGGAAGGGAACGGTAAAAATGAGTAAACCTGTAGTAGCGATAGTAGGCAGACCCAACGTGGGCAAGTCTACCCTTTTCAACAAGCTTTGCGGTTCGCGGCTGTCCATTGTGGACGACACCCCCGGCGTCACCCGTGACAGGATATACGGGGACTGCGAGTGGCTCAACCGCCATTTTCTCCTGATAGATACGGGAGGAATAGAACCGTATTCGGACGACATAATCCTCTCACAGATGCGCAGGCAGGCTCAGCTTGCCATCGACAGCGCGGATGTGATAATACTTGTGACGGACGTGCGCACCGGAGTTGTGGCAACGGACAGCGAAGTGGCCGCCATGCTCCTGCGCAGCGGAAAGCCCATTGTGCTCTGTGTAAACAAATGCGACACCATAGGCGAACCGCCAATGGAATTTTACGAGTTTTACAACCTTGGTCTCGGCGACCCCATACAGGTCTCCTCCGTGCACGGTCACGGCACCGGGGATCTGCTGGACGAGGTCATAAAATATTTCCCGGAGGACGCGGATGAGGACGAGGATTCCGACACCGTCAAGGTCGCGGTCATCGGCAAACCCAACGTGGGCAAATCCTCCCTTGTCAACGCCATCGCCGGGGAAGAGCGGACGATAGTTTCCGACATTGCCGGCACCACCAGGGACGCCACGGACACATACATTGAAAACGAATTCGGCAAATATATTTTCATCGACACCGCCGGTTTGAGGCGTAAGAGCCGTGTGGATGACGCCATAGAAAAATACTCCGTCATCCGTGCGAGAATGGCGGTGGAACGGGCTCAGGTCTGCGTTATCATGATCGACGCCACCGAGGGCTTTACGGAACAGGATTCAAAGGTCGCCGGCATGGCTCACGATCTGGGCAAGGGCTGTATAATCGCGGTAAACAAGTGGGATCTGGTGGAAAAAGACGGCAAAACCATGGACGATTACCGCAAAAAGCTGATGAAGGATTTTTCCTTTATGTCCTACGCCCCCATCATATTCATCTCCGCGAAAACAGGTCAGCGGCTTGACCGCCTGTTCGAGCTTATAAAATTTGTGGACACCCAGAACGCCATGCGTATCTCAACGGGTAAACTGAACGATGTGCTGGCGGATGCCACCGCCAGAGTACAGCCCCCCACGGACAAGGGCAGAAGGCTGAAGATATACTACATGACCCAGGCGTCCACCCGTCCCCCCACGTTCGTGTGCTTTGTCAACCGCAAGGATCTGTTCCACTACAGCTATCAGCGGTATCTGGACAATCAGATCAGGGAGGTCTTCGGGCTGGAGGGTACCCCCACCCGCTTTGTGATACGTGAACGGGAGCAGAAAAAATGATAATATTGGGAATAGATCCCGGCTACGCGATAGTGGGCACCGGGGTCGTAGAGTATTTGAACAACCACTTTAAAGTTCTTGACCACCGCCCCATAACCACCTCCGCCGGCACCCCTTTCAATGAACGGCTGGAGGCTATCTATGACGGCGTCGTACAGCTTATAAACACCTGGCGTCCCGACGCCATGGCAATAGAAAAGCTTTTCTTCAATACAAATGCAAAAACCGCCATTGACGTCAGTCAGGCAAGGGGAGTTCTGCTCCTTGCCGCCCAACAGAATCATATCAGCATCCACGAATACACCCCTTTGCAGGTAAAGCAGAGCGTGGTGGGCTACGGAAGGGCGGAAAAAAATCAGATACAGGAAATGACCCGGCTTCTTCTCAATCTTGACAAGATACCCAAACCCGACGACGTTGCCGACGCCCTTGCCCTGGCTATCTGTCACGCGCATTCGGCAAATTCCCTGTATATGAGATAAAGGTTGTGATCTTTTGTTTTATTCTCTCACCGGTGAAATCGTTTATACCGACGCCAACACCGTTGCCATTGACTGTAACGGCGTGGCTTTCAGCTGTTCGACCACGCTGAATACCCTGCGTCAGATCGGCGGCGTGGGCGACAGGGCGACACTGTTCACCTGTCTTAACGTCCGGGAGGACGCCATGGATCTTTTCGGCTTTGCGGACAAAAAGGAGCTGGAATGCTTCAAGCTCCTGACATCCGTTACCGGAGTGGGTCCCAAGGCGGGGCTTTCCATACTCTCCCAGCTTACGGTGGACAAATTGGCTCTGTGCATAGCCTCCGGGGACACAAAGTCCATTACCGCCGCTCCCGGTGTGGGAGCAAAGATCGCGCAGAGGATAATCCTTGAGCTTAAGAACAAGCTTGTCGCGGACATTTCCGCAGTGGATAGCGGAGAAAACATTTTCGCCGCTCAGACGGTAAACTCCTCCGCCGGGGACGAGGCGGTAAAGGCTCTTATCTCTTTGGGCTACAGCCGCTCCGAGGCCTCCGCGGCCATAGGAAAACTTGATGCCTCCCTTTCAACAGAGGATCTTATCAGACAGGCATTAAAAACACTTATCTGACAGGAAGTGATTACTGATGGATATGGATTATGAGGACAGAATAACCGCTCCCGAGTATACCGCCGCGGACGCGGAAAATGAATTATCCCTCCGTCCTCACCGGTTCGATGATTACATCGGGCAGGAGAAGGTCAAAAAAAATCTTTCAATATACATTGAGGCGGCGCTCAAGCGCAATGAACCCCTTGACCATGTGCTGCTTTACGGCCCTCCCGGGTTGGGAAAAACCACCCTTGCAGGGATAGTCGCCAACGAGATGGGAGTAAACTTCCGGGTGACCTCCGGTCCCGCCATTGAAAAACCCGGCGACCTTGCGGCTCTGCTCACCAACCTGAGCGAGGGAGACGTGCTTTTCATCGACGAGATACACCGCCTCTCAAGAAGCGTTGAGGAGGTGCTGTACCCCGCCATGGAGGACAACGCCCTGGATATCATAATCGGCAAGGGTCCCTCCGCCCGCTCGATAAGGCTTGACCTTCCTCACTTTACCCTAATTGGTGCCACCACAAGAGCGGGTCAGCTCAGCGCCCCCCTGAGGGATCGTTTCGGCGTGATATTCAGGCTGGAAATGTACACCCCCGAGGAGCTTTCAAAGATAGTGTGCAGAAGCGCGGGGATATTGGGTATTGACCTTGACTATGACGGAGCCATGGAGATAGCCTCACGTTCAAGGGGCACCCCCAGAATAGCCAACAGGCTCCTGCGCCGCGCCCGGGATTTCGCTCAGGTCGTCGGCGAGGGCGTAATTGATCTGAAAAGCGCCCAGACCGCTCTGGACGGCATGGAGATCGACGAGCTGGGGCTTGACCTTACGGACCGCAAGCTACTGACCACCATGATAAACCACTATAACGGCGGTCCCGTCGGACTGGAAACCATTTCCGCCGCCATAGGGGAAGAAGCGGTGACCATAGAAGACGTTTATGAACCCTATCTCATGCAGATAGGCTTTTTAGGCAGAACGCCCCGGGGCAGAGTTGTTACCCCCGCGGCGTACGCTCATCTGGGCATGGCGATGCCCTCCGGCAATTCTTCACAGACTAACCCCGAACAACAAAAATTTGATATGTAAGGAGTAATTCAGAATGGGCAGATTATTCGGAACAGACGGAGCGAGAGGCGTAGCGAACAAGGACCTGACCTGCGAAATGGCAATGCAGATAGGCCGAGCCGCGGCAATGGTGCTGGTCGATGAACACATCGACAGACCCAGGGTGCTTATCGGCGCGGACACCCGTGCCTCATCTCCCATGCTTGAGTTTGCCATAGCCTCGGGACTTTGCTCCGTGGGCGCTGACGTTCTTATTGTAGGCGTCGTCCCCACCCCGGCGGTGGCTTATCTTGTAAAGAAATACAACTATGACGCGGGAGTTATGATCTCCGCATCCCACAACCCCTGTGAGTATAACGGCATAAAGATCTTTAAGTCAGACGGATACAAGCTCCCCGACGCATTGGAATTAAAGATCGAAGAAATAATCCTCGATGAGGCGGAGGTCCCCCCTGTAAAGATCGGCGGGGACGTGGGCAGGATAGAATTTTCCGAGGCGGCTATTTTCGACTATCTTGAGCATTTGCTCACCACCGTAGACTGCGATTTCAGCGGCATGAAGATAGCCATTGACTGTGCGAACGGCTCCTCCTCTGTAACCGCTCCCGAGCTGTTTATGCGCCTGAACGCGGAATGTACCGTCCTTGCGGCAAAGCCGGACGGAGTAAATATAAACGACAACTGCGGTTCAACTCATCTTGAACAGCTTCAGAAATGCGTCGTTGAAAACGGGCTGGATCTGGGCATCGCCTTTGACGGCGACGCGGACCGCCTTCTTGCAGTGGATGAAAACGGCGAGCTGGTGGACGGAGACAAAATAATCGCCATCTGCGCACGCGCTCTCAAGGAGGCCGGAAAGCTTGCCGGCAACAAGGCGGTGGTCACCGTCATGAGCAACATGGGCTTCTATGAGTTCTGCAAAAACAACGGCATCGAATATGAGACCACAAAAGTGGGCGACAGATACGTCCTTGAAAACATGGTGGCAAATAATTATAAGATCGGCGGCGAGCAGTCCGGACACGTTATTTTCCTTGACTACGCATCCACCGGCGACGGTCAGCTCACCGCGTTACAGCTCCTGAGCAATGTCAAGAAGAGCGGCAAAAAGCTCTCCGAGCTTGCAAAGTGTATGACTGTGTATCCCCAGGTGCTTGTGAACGTTAAGGTCTCCAAGCTGGGCAAGGTCAGGTATGACTCCGACGAGGAAATAAAGAAAGCCATCGCGAAGGCCGAGGCGGAGCTGGGCGACACCGGTCGCGTGCTTGTGCGCGTATCCGGCACGGAGCCTCTCATAAGAGTCATGCTTGAGGGCAAAGATAAGGCTCAGATCACACGGCTTGCCGACGAGATAGCGGAGGTCGTCCGCGAACGTTTGATATGATTTTTGCTGAGTAAAGCGAGGCTGAAGGCAGATGCGTGTTGCCGGTAACTGGAAAGATTACGAGCTGATCGACTGCTCCGGCGGCGAAAGGCTTGAACGCTGGGGGGATGTTATACTCATCCGCCCGGATCCTCAGATAATATGGAAAACTGAAAAGGACAGCAGTCTGTGGTACAAGGCGCACGCCCGGTATAACCGCTCCTCAAAGGGGGGCGGCAGCTGGGACGTGAAAAGGAAAATGCCCGACTTCTGGAACATTGACTACCGGGATCTGACCTTCAACATAAAGACCACCGGTTTCAAGCACACCGGTCTGTTCCCGGAGCAGGCGGTCAACTGGGACTATACCGCAAAGCTCATAAAGGACGCCGGACGGGACGTGCGTGTGCTCAACCTCTTCGCCTACACCGGAGGCGCCACTGTGGCGGCTCTTAAAGCGGGGGCGAACGTAACCCATGTGGACGCCGCCAAGGGCATGGTCGCCTGGGCAAAGGAAAACGCGGCTTTAAGCAAAACAGACCCCACAAAGATCCGCTGGATAGTGGACGACTGCATAAAATTTGTCCAGCGGGAGATACGCCGGGGCAACAAATACGACATTATCATAATGGATCCCCCTTCCTACGGCAGAGGCCCCGGAGGGGAAGTCTGGCATCTTGAGGATGAGATATACGGCTTCATCGAGCTGTGCGCTCAGCTCCTCTCTCCGGACGCTCTTATGATGATGGTCAACTCCTACACCACCGGGCTTTCTCCCTCGGTGATGGACTACATACTCAAATGCGTTGTAGTTCCTCAGTACGGCGGCGAGGCTCAGGGCGATGAGATCGGCCTGCCCGTGACAAGTTCCGGCATGGTCCTCCCCTGCGGCGCCACAGCCATATGGCAAAAGTAATTTTTATAAGGATCTTTACCCATGGATGAAACAATAATCGAATTCAATAACGTCAGCTTCACCTATGAGGGAGACGAAGACACCCCGGAAAAGCCCGCGGTAAAAAACGTGAGCCTTAAAATAAACCGGGGCGAATTCATTGCCGTGCTGGGCCATAACGGCTCCGGCAAGTCCACCCTTGCCAAGCTTACCAACGCCATACTTGTGCCGGATTCCGGCACGGTCACTGTGGAGGGCATGAACACAGCGGACGAAAGCAAGCTCTACGATATACGCCGCCGGGTTGGCATGGTCTTCCAGAACCCGGACAATCAGATCGTTTCCACCATTGTGGAGGACGACGTCGCCTTCGGTCCGGAAAACTTAGGCGTTCCCCCGGAGGAGATACGCAGGCGTGTGGACGAGGCTCTGAAAAACGTAGAGATGTACGATTTCCGCCTTTACGAACCCCACAGGCTCTCCGGCGGTCAGAAACAGCGGGTCGCCATCGCGGGCATTATCGCCATGCGCACGGACTGCATAGTGCTTGACGAATCCACCGCAATGCTTGACCCAAGAGGGCGCAGGGAGGTCATGGACACCGTCCGCAGGCTCAACCGCGAGCAGGGCATCACCGTGGTGTTCATAACACATTTTATGGACGAGGCTGTGGAGGCCGACCGGGTGATCGTGATGAACGACGGCGGCATTTTCCTTGACGGCACCCCCTACGAGGTGTTCGCCGATATAAATAAGATCAAAAAAATCGGTCTGGATGTTCCCCAGGCGGCGGAGCTGGCAAACGCCCTGCGCCAAAGCGGGATATCCATGCCTGAAAATATTCTCACATCCGACGAATGTGTGCAGGCTGTTCTGGAGGTAGTCAATGCCGATAATCGAGGTTGAAAACTTAATATACCGTTACGGCAACGGACTCTCTCCCGAAAAGGCTGCGATTGAAGATATAAGCCTTCAGATCGAGGAGGGTGAACTTCTTGCGGTCATAGGTCACACCGGCTCCGGGAAAAGCACCCTTATCCAGCACCTGAACGGTCTGCTCAAGCCCACCTCGGGCAGAGTGATCGTGGACGGGCACGACATCTGGGAGAGCAAGGCCTCGGTGCGTCAGGCGAGGTTCACCGTGGGTCTGTGCTTCCAGTACCCGGAGTATCAGCTCTTTGAGGAGACCGTTTTCCGGGACATAGCCTTCGGCCCCAAAAATATGGGTCTTGACGACAATGAAATAAAAAAGCGCGTCTGCCGCGCCGCGGAGTATGTGGGCATCGGCACGGAGCTTTTTGAAAAATCTCCCTTTGACCTTTCCGGAGGGCAAAAGCGCCGGGTCGCCATAGCGGGAGTTATGGCAATGGAGCCTAAGGTGCTTGTCCTGGACGAGCCCACCGCGGGGCTTGACCCCATAGGCAGAGACACAATACTTAAGCTTATCAAATCCTACCGTGAGACCACCGGCAAGACCGTTATCCTTGTCTCCCACAGCATGGAGGACGTGGCGAAGCTTGCCACAAAGGTGCTGGTGCTCAACAGATCCCGCCTTGCCATGTTCGGCACGGTGGAGGAGGTCTTCTCCCGCGGGGACGAGCTTACGGAAATGGGACTTAACGTGCCTCAGGTCACAAGGATCTTTATGCTGCTGCGGCAGGCGGGTCTGCCTGTGAGCACCGGCATATATACTGTAGAGCAGGGCAGGAACGAATTGCTCCGGCTTGTGAACGGAGGCGTGCGCCCATGATAAAAGACATAACCATAGGGCAGTACTATTCCGGGAACTCAGTTATCCACCGCATGGACGCCCGTATGAAAATAGTACTCACCCTGGCATACATCGTTTCAATATTTGTCTGCAAGAACTTCATTTCCCTGGGCGCTATGGCGCTGTTTGTCATCATAACAGCTCTGCTGTCCCGGGTGCCGGTGAAAATGCTCTTAAAGAGCCTCAAGCCGGTCCTGATAATCGTTATATTCACCGCTGTGCTGAATATCTTCTACACCACCGGGGGCAGTACTCTTGTGGAGTGGAGATTCATAAAGATAACCAGCAAGGGCGTGTTCTCGGCCATATTCATGTCCGCGCGCATCATAGCCCTTATAGTGTGCAGCTCTCTGCTCACCTACACGACCACGCCAACGGTGCTTACCGGCGCCCTTGAGAGCCTCCTGTCACCGTTAAAGATATTTCATATAAAGGTGAACACCTTTGCCATGATGCTGACCCTGGCGCTCAGGTTCGTACCCACTCTCATCGAGGAGATCGACCGCATTATGAACGCTCAGAAGGCAAGGGGCGCGGATCTTGAAAGCGGCGGGCTCATCTCCCGTGCAAAGGCTCTGGTGCCCATACTCATCCCCCTGTTCATCTCCTCCTTCCGCAGGGCGTACGATCTGGCGTTCGCCATGGAATGCCGCTGTTACACAGGAGGGGACAACCGTACAAGCATGAAAAAAATGAAACTCGCCGGCAGGGATCTGGGCGCTTTGGTCTTTTATATCGTAATGCTTGCCGCGATAATCGTATTGAACCATTTCTTCAAGCCCGTTATTTGAGGTAAAATATGAGAAACCTGTTATTCACCATCAGATTCAACGGCGCCGGCTTCCACGGCTGGCAGGTACAGGAAAACGCCGTCACAGTCCAGCAGACCGTTCAGGACGCAATAGAGAGCATCATCGGGGCTCGGGAAAACATCGTGGGCTGTTCCCGCACGGACTCCGGCGTACACGCAAATATGTACTGCTTCAATATGCGCACCGACTCGGCTCTTGAGTGCGAAAGCTTCATAAACGCCATGAACGCCAAACTCCCGGAAAGCATCGCCGTGACCGGGTGCCGGGAGGTACCCTTTGAGTTCCACGCAAGGTACGACTGCCTTGCCAAACAATACATTTACAGGATATACAACAGCCCTGTCCCCGACCCTTTTGAAGTGGACAGAAGTCTCCGGTACAAATACCCGTTAGACGAAAAATTCCTTGACGGGCAGGCGAAGGATTACATCGGCACTTACGATTACCGCGCCTTTTCATCGGCGGGTTCAAGCGTAAAGGATACCGTCCGCACCATCACCCACGCCTCTGTGACCCGGGAGGGGGACATCGTCACCTTCGCGGTGCAGGGCAGCGGCTTTCTGTACAACATGGTGCGGATAATGACCGGCACACTGCTGTACATCTCCCAGGGCAAGATACCTCCGGGAACTATAAAAGATATCATCGCCTCCGGAGAACGTGACCGGGCGGGGATAACCGCTCCGCCGGAGGGGCTTTATCTGAACAATGTGATCTATTCCGTCTGACCGACAAAGAGGTGATATGTGTGAAAAAAGAGAAAAAAGTAAAGGAAGAAAGGGCTCCCCTTTCCGAAAGGAAAAAGGCTATCAGAAGGAAAAAACGTTTCAGGCTCGTCCTCCGTTCCCTGATCCTTCTTGTTGTCATATTTACCATCACATTTGTCACCCTAAGCCTTTTGGGCAGCGTCAGATTTTCAAATATCACAGAATGCTTCACCTCGTTTTTTGCCATGTTTAAGAAGGGGGACGGTTATCCTTACACCGTCAGCTACAGCAATATCAAAACCATGGATATGCTAGGTAAAAATCCCGTGATAGTTGAAAACAATTCCATCTATGTGCTCAATGCCAACGCGGGCAAAACCGTTGAGGAGGATCACAGTTATCTTGACCCCGCCCTGAGGGTGAACAACGGACGCATACTGATGTTTGACAGAGCCTCGGACAAATTCATGGTGCTCACATCGAACTCCAAGCTCTATGACTACCAGGCGGGAAAAAATCTTATAACCGCGGCGATAAGCCGCAGCGGATACGTCGCCTTTGCCACCGGCGCCGACAACGCCTGCAGTGTTCTCAATGTTCTTGACACCAAGAAGAACCTTGTCTTTGCATGGCGCTGTGCGGACGAATATATTTCCGATATCGCCTTTGCCTCCGACAACAGACTGGCGGTCTCCGTCATCGGAGTAAAAACCGCCCGGGCGTATTCAAAAGTGGTGGTGCTGGACATGAATAAGGACAGCGCCGCTGCCTCCTTTGAATTTCCCGATACCTCCGTTTTCGACATAGAATATATTTCCGGCAAGCGGCTGGAAGTGATCGGAGATAATTTATATTCCATAATTTCCAGGGATCTTTCTGGTAAAACAGATACGGCTTTTGCTCCCTATAAGTTGTCAAATGCGGCGAAGCATAAAAGATCTCTCGCCCTGTCGGTATCCGAGCTGGACGGCGGCACACATATTCTCAAGCTCTTTAACGGTAACGGAAAAATGCTGTTTGAAAAGTCCATTGAAGAGGGCGTGGACGACATCTCCGTCTACGGTTCAAGCACAGCCGTGCTTCAGAGCGGCAAGGTAACCGTCTTCAACAGCCGCGGCAATCAGGTCTCGACTGTCGACGTGGGCAAAAACGTGTACCGAATAAAGCTGGCCGGCTCACGGCTTTATGTGTTCTCGGTAAATGAGATACGTACCTACGGGGTGTAATTATCCGTTCACGAGTTAAAGGACAGCTCTCAGCGGCTGTCCTTATTTTTTGCCCTTCCCGGTCATTCCCGATATGTTCAGCAGGACGGTCTGTTGTGACCGTTGCGGAGATGGGTACGGGCAATTCCGCATTGATATCTGTCATTCTCCTGTGTGAAGCTCAAAATTTGTCCCGGGGTGTAGACAATTGTTGTTTTGTGTATTAAAATGTAATATATCAGTTCTGTATTATTCGATCCGTAAAGAGAGGACATGGGTATGAACAAGGTCAAAATGACCGTGCAGTCCTGCGGCGCCGGGGTCTGCGACAAATGCGGCAGGGAACATGACAAGCTCTATACAGTAAACCTTTCGGACGGTGACAGCGTCCTGTCCGACGTAATGTGTATGGGCTGCACTATGCGCCTGAAAACCGACATAGATAAATTCAGCCCCGAAGAATTGCGGCAGTTTTTCCCTGTTCGTCAGCCTCAACCGGCTTATGCCGCGGAGCAGTCCTCCAATGTTTCGGTTCAGCCCGAACCGGAGCCGCAGCCGATCCCGGAGCCGGAGCCGACAGCGGACGAAATACCTGTACAGGTGCGTCCCGAGCCGAAGAAAAAGCCCTGGCTCGCAATCGTTATTGCCGTTATTTTGCTTGCCGCCGTTGTTCTCGGAGCGATATTCCTGCCCGGGCTGTTCAGGAGCAATGAACCCACATCGACGGCAGATCCGGTCACTGCCGGAAACAATATTGCCGCGGATATAAATTTCTCCGCCGGTTCATATTATTCAATAGACATATAAGTAACATCCAAACAGGCGAAAACTCGGAAAGGACGACGCCCAACGGGGCGTCACAGCAGGTCAGATGAAATCTGTATTATTTTTCATAGAAGCTCTCGACGTTGCCGACGGCGGCGCGGAACGCATACTTGAAACCACCGTCCCCTATCTGGACAAAAACAGGTTTAACGTTCAGGTGGTGTCGCAGAAGCAGTGTCCCGGTTCCGCGGTGGAACACAAGTATTTTTTCAGGGACAACCCCGAAGATCTGCCGCTGCGGAATTTTATAAACAAGCTCATCGTCAAGTTTTCTCTTGTTGCGCCGGAGAGCATCGTCAAGGACATTTTCATGCCCGGCAAATTTGATCTGGAAATAGCGTTCTGCGAGGGCAACGCCACACGAATAATCGGCAACTCCCGCAGGAAAAAAGGCACAAAAAAAATCGCCTGGGTCCACACCGACGTTATTGACAACCCCTGGAGTGAGGCGGTCTTCGGCGGCGCGGAGCAGGAAAAAAAGTGCTATGAAAATTTCGACGTCATCGTCTGCGTCTCCCAAACCATGAAGGACGCTTTTGTAAAAAAATACGGCATGGCGGAAAAGGTCTTTGTGGTGTACAACGTCATCGACTACGGCATGATACGGGAACTCAGCAAAGAGCCCGCGGACTTTGAGCCGAAGCCGGACTGTATGAATTTCATTTCCGTGGGCAGGCTTGCCGAGGTCAAGGGCTATGACAGGCTCATCCGTGCGGCGGCAAAGCTCCGGGATGAGGGATATAACTTCACTGTGTCGATCTTAGGCAGAGGTCCCGACGAAGAAGCTTTACAAAAAGAGATAGAAAAGTATGACCTCACCGACAGATTTTTCCTGCGGGGCTATCAGCCCAACCCTCACAGCTTTGCTGTCAGAGCCGACGCTCTGATCTGCTCCTCTTACGCCGAGGGCTACAGCACCACCGTGACCGAAGCCGTGGCGATGGGCAAACCGGTCATAACCACGGAATGCTCCGGCATGCGGGAGATCTTCGGAGACAAGGACTGCGGCATCATATGCGAAAACAGCGATGAGGGCATTTATTCCGCCATAAGAACTGTGCTGGACAAGCCGGAGCTTTTGGAAAAATTCGCCTCCGCCTCAAGGGAACGGGCAAAAGATTTTGACCTTGAGAAGACCCTTGCGGATCTTGAGGATTTCCTGGACAACGTCTGATACATCTGAATATAGCTACGGAGCCGCGGCAATGTTTCTGCCCCGGCTCCGTTTTTGTTTTTATGTTTTATTTCGCGACGTAGTTTTCTTTTTCAACCAGCTCTTTGCCCTGCGCGGAGCAGATCCAGTTGTAGAGTATGCGTTCCGGCGAATCCTCCGCGGCGTCCTTACGGATGACCACATAGAAATCGTTGGACAGCTTGTATTCGCCGCTGCCTATAGTCTCATTGGAGGGCTGTACACCGTCAAGAGCAAGTATCTTGCTTGACTGAAGCTTGTCGGTCTCCATGTTGGTCAGATAATAATACACCGTATATCCAATGGCGTTCTCGCTGTTGTCGTACTGCGCCACAGCTTCAAGCAAGCCTATCATAGAACCGACCATCAGATCCGCCGGGGGATCCATGAGATCGTCGCCAAGGTTTATCAGCTTGTCAAAAAGTGTCTGACTGCCGCTGTCCTTGTTGCGCTGATAGGGCAGTATCTCCGCATCCTTTCCGCCAACCTGACTCCAGTTCGTGAGCTTGCCGGAATAGATCTGCTTTATCTGATCCAGCGTGAGGGAATTTACGCTGTTTTTGTCGCTGCAGATAAACACCAGCGCGTCTGTGCCAATGGGTGTCATTTCCAGCTCTTTGCCGCTGTTCCCGATATACTCCTTTGCCTCCTCGCTGGGCTCGTACGCCAGCAGGATGTCAAACTTGCCGTCAATTATAGCCTTGTAGTTGTCCGTGGTGGAACCCGCGAAGGTTATCATCTTGTTGGCGTCTTCCCTGCTGATGCCCAGCACCGTGGACGTTACTGCCTCGCCCAGAGGCAGGTTCGCCAGGGACCCGCCCATGCGGGGATAATTGTCAACGGTAAATTCAAAGGAATTCGGTACGGTCTCCACGTTCTCGGCGGTGGTCTCCTGCGCTTTTGTTTCCTTGTCTGTTCCCTCGGGCGAACCGCAGGCAGACAGCCCCAGCAGCAGAGCCGCCATGATGATCGCAAATATTTTTTTCATTATTATTTCCTCCTTATCCTGCTGATGAAATAAACATATTCAACAGCGTTTCCTGTGTTTCCAGATTTTTTACTAATGAATGTCCGTTTCGTATCCAGCCGGCATACGGCACGCCATCCACTTCATTGATTTTGATTTTGTCTTCCTGTACGACAATGCTTTGGGTCTGCGTATCAAAGATAAAACTCTGCTCATCCGGGTCAGAATACCCTGTATCTTCCGAATAGCGGCCATAGAACGTGAACGATATCCACCTGTCTCTGTAAACGTCTGCGTCTACGCGCTCTTTTTGGAAGACTGTTTCCCCGCTTTGGAGATCAACAAGATCTATGTGGCGCACATATCTGTTTTCACCGGTGTTTTCATAATACTCGTCCAGAAAAAACCGGTTTCCAACGATCGTTGGCGTATCGTAATCTTCGTCAAAATGCGAATCGAACCGTGACATATCAAGCGTTGTATGCTTGCTCCAATCCAGCGGATCCCCTGTCTCAAGCTCATAATATGTCAGGTTGTCCTCCCCGGGTCCGCGTGACCGGTAATACATTTTGCCGAAGAGCCTGACAATTACGGGATCTTTATCAAATAACGGACCGACAGGGTTCAGGAACCTGTCATAACACCGGTATCCGTCATCTCCCTTTACGCTGATAAAATATTCTGTTTTCTTATAGTTGTAATAATAATTATCTCCACAAACAGAAACGGTTGAGAAAACTTTTCCTCCCGGCATGCAATTCTTGCCGGAAGCGTCCACAAGTTTCTCTGTTTCGTCTTCATATTTCAGAATGATATATTCGTAAAAATCCCATGCGTAAGACAACTGTTTTTCATCCTTCAGCACTCTGTTTCCGTTCAGATCAAATATCTGACAACCGAAATCTCCTCCAAGCACTATGTACCCGCAGTCCAAAGCCGTATTTTCCATCCAGCTCTCCTTGGCATTTGTACCTGTCATAGCCTTACATGACAGGTGGGATATCTGTTTAAAGTCCCTGTCAAATACCCAAATGCTGTCCGGATCTTTTCCCACGGCTTCAGAACTCGGCAGCATCACTATTTTGTCTTTCACAAACTTGCAATAGCTGCCGTAAGGCACCTCAAGCATCTTTGAGCCCTTGCTGTCTATTATATATCTTTTGCTGCTTTCCAAATAAGGGTTGCTGTGATCCACCTGAGCCTCCGGGATATTTGTCCGGGCATAAGTTTCCAGATTATAAAACAGCTCTCCGTCAGGCGCCGTCTCCGCCCAGATATAATTGTATACCGCGTCAACAACGATTTTTCCGTCCAGCGTCATCAGGCCGTAATTAAGCTGGGTCGTATCGTCGTATATAGCCGAAGCATCAATATCCGCCACCTCGCCGATGAACGGCAACAGTGTTCCGTAGTCGCTGCGAAGAAGGAGGTGATCCTGATATGTATCATACCAACGGTCAACGATCAGCTGGGAACTGTGTTTGCCTATATCCGGCAAGCTGCTCAACTTAAAGAACGGCGTTCCCTGTTCGGCGGTCTGATCTTCCTGCGTGGTTTCCGGCTCTACTGTGGTAGTTTCCGCTTCCTCTGCGGGTCTGCCGCAGGCGGCGGCGGTCAGTAAAAGCGCAAGGATCAACATGACTGCAATAATTTTTCTCATGCTTTTTCCCTCCTCCCTTTTGCAAAATATCAACCGCAAAAATTTTGCTTTCTGCTGTCTATGGATATCATATTACACAAAGATAAAATTGTCTACCCCCTGATGTCAATCTTAATCAAATCTTAAGAAATCTCTATTGCTCGGTTGATGTCCCGCCGCTCTCAACAGCATATCCTCTCCCTGCCGGCTCCGTGATCGCTTCTGCCGACGGCAAACGTGTCCGCCATCGGTGAAACGCCGCTCCCTCTTCGCAAGCGGCAATAAAGCCCGGAGGTCCTCTGTGGAACTTCCGGGCTTCGTTGTTTCTTTTTTAATTATTTTTCTATTACATGGGAGAAGAAGAATTCTTTTCTCTCGTCGGTGTTTATGACGGTGACGGGCTTAACCTGGTTGAGGATAACGCCTCTGTCAAAGAGCATCTGCCTGTAATCGTTGTATGATCCGGGCTTGAGGAAAAGCACCTCCGGGTCGCCTATCATGCCCCAGCGTCTGTATTTGAAATATTTCTCGTTGCACGCCTTCATGCTGTCGTCAAGTATCTTGGCGTAAGACTCTCCCTCTGAGGGATCAATGGGGTTTGTGGGCTCGATAAGCATAACGTAGTGGGGGGGATTGGTGCTGTAGTCGGAATAGAAGCTGTGTCCCTCCGCGGTGATGCCTTTTTGCTCGCAGATCTGCTTTACGCACCAGTCAAGCATCTGGGTGGAGGTCTTTTCGTTTGCGATGTTCATGCCCAGATTGAGACGGTAAACGAACTCCACTCTGGGGGTATTGTTGTACATTCCCGTAACCTTGACCACATCCTCTATCCTATAGCGGTACAGACCGGAACGGTTCGTGACGATAAGCTCGTACTCCTTGTCCACCTCAAGCTTATCCATTGTGAGGGGCGTGGCGCCCTCCGGCGCGTCAAGGGGCAGGAACTCGAAGAACACGGAATAGGGAACAAGGGCGCTGTCGGTAACGTTGAGCTCCACGGGTACGGCAAAGAAGCCCTCCGCCGCGGCGAAGCCCATGTTGTGGATGGGGATGTCCCCGATGGAACGCCTTAACTTTTCAACGTATATCTCAAGGTTAGAACCCACCATGCCGTAAGCCCACTGGAGCTTTGGCCAGATCCTGGGGGCAATGGGTATGTCAAAGCCCTTTTCAAACTCCCTGCGAAGCTCCGCGGCTCTTTTGGGATTGGGCTTGAGCTTTTTGCTGAACTTTGCCCGGATCTCGTCCGTCATTTTGATGCTCGGATCCATGGTGCCCTTCTCGATATCGTTGCACAAAAGCTCCCAGTTGCTCTCAAGATAATCGAACATGGTCGTAAGCAGGGTGACCACAAGGGAACCGATATAGCTTACTTTTCTGTCCTCCAGAGCGAACCGCAGTTGAAGATAAGAAATGTCCAGCAGCTCCTCGTGCTCCGGGAACATTATATCTAATGGCGTAGGCGAAAAAGTGGGGATTATCGGCTTCAGGTAGGTAAGGGGGACCTGACCGGCGCCGTTGCACATTTTCCCGTTTTCAAGAGGGTGTCCTGTGAGCACCATTACAAGGGGACCCCGCTGCTCGTTGAACTTCTGACCCCGCTCCTTGAAATAATTGTAGGCGCAGGCAACGGAGGAGGAAAAGCCCAGGCACTGCATGACCCAGAGATCGGGAGCCGTTTTGGGCAAGACCTTCGGCTTGCCCACGCTGCCGGAGCTGGAGCAGTAACGCACAACGTGATTTGCCGTTATAAGCTTCTTTTCCCCGTTTTTTATCTCTCTGTCCACATACTCTTCATAATCGGCATATGTGCTGAGAGGAACTTTTTTCTGAAAATCCTCTATCGACCTGATATCGGAAAAGCCGTACTTTTTACCGTACTCGGTATTACGGTTTTTTCTGACGATCTTCATAAGAAGCTTTTCCTGAGTTTTAGCGGGTATTCTTGTATAATGATCCATCTGCCCGAAGGCAACTTTTCCCAGGAACACGCCTAAACCGGATAATCCCATAATAATATCTCCTTATTTCTTGTGCTGTATATCAAAATTTATTGCTTTGCCAAAAGATCGCCGATCCACTTTTTAAACCAGTTGAAAACAGTTTCAAAAAGCTTTTTGATCAACATTCTTATATTGTCCCCTGAGCTGACCTCCGTGTCGTTATTATCTTTTGTCATGGGAACGATAGTGTCCTTGATCTCATCATATACAAGGAACTGGGACAGATTCCTGTCAGAATACACTGTCATTTCCCCGTCACGGCGGAAGAAGGGCAGCATAAGATCCGTTTCTATGCATTCGGGGAAGGTCCTGTGCCCCACGTTCTTGATGAACCATGTGGTGTCCGGGAACAAACAGGTGGAGGCGTCGATCTGCTTGTCCGGAGAAATATATTTGTATGTGCCGTTGATCCGAGCCGCTTCAATGTATTCGTCGTCAAGAGGCTCGTTATAGTCCTTTGTCGTCGCGCCCATTGAAGATGCGTAAACAGAAACCATTTCGTCCGCGTTAAGGTAAACGTCCGCCACCACGGGGGCAAGGGATTTGCCGTATTTGCAGATGTTGCCTATTATCACGCCGTCGCTCTGCGCTTTTTTCAGGATCTCCTCTCCGCGGAGCTGGATCCTTTCGTGGTAATTATCTATCTTCTCTATAAGTCCGGCGTATTCGGTCTCTCTGCCGTCCCGGAACACAAAGGCTTTCGCCTTATCGTAATTCCAGGGGGAGACCATGCTCCAATACGAGGGGAAGGTGCCGTAGGTGAGCATTATGAGCCGCGGGATAAAGTCGTCCTTGATCTGCTCGTAGACATTGTTTACAAAATCCGCGGCAAGGTTCAGCCCTCCCATGCTGTTGAGCAGGGAGACAGAGCCTTTGATAAGATCCATTACAAGGTCGTTTTTTAGGTCGTTGAGAAGGAAGTTTTCAACGCCGGTGGGGTCAACGTTAAAATCTCCGCTGAAAAGCTCACTGCTGAGCTCCGTGCCCCAAAACGCGCTGCAATACATCATAATTTTGTTGATCTTTGCCTCGCCTGCGTCGCCGTATACGTCCAGGTACGAGGCGATCACATTCACGCCCAGACATCTGCATATAATGTTCACCTTGTCCGAACCTGTTCCGCTTCTTACGCTGTTGATGTAGGCGTCCAGACGGTCCACGATCTCAAGGGGATCGAGCCGCCAGTCGTAGTGGAACCTGTACACCATATCGTTGTGTTCTCCGTAGTAGCAATGTCCGTGGGGTTTTGCCTGGATCCCGTTGGGACAGTTGCCGTTGTTGTCCAGCCTGATGGTCTCAAATATCGGACCTATAAGCTCACACGCCGCGTCGCAGTAGTCGCCGTAGTCCCCGGTAAGATAGCCCTTCATAAACCCCGGATTCAGTTTTTTAAATGCCTCTCCGAGGAATTCCGCGTTCAGCTCAAAATCAAAAGGATATATTTCTTCTCCTTCCGAATTATAGAGAGGTATACCCTGACCCGCCACAAGAATTATGGGGATCTTTTTGTTATCCACCTGAGCGTAGCCCGGAGCCGCCACGGAAAACAAAAGGATTGCGGAAAGAATGACGGAAATTATCGCCTTTACAGTTTTTCTCATAATTACAGTACCTCCCGATTTTTTTGCCGACAGATGTTTATTTGTTCTTCGCGTTGTTTATGATAAGCTTTACAGAGTTCACTATAACCCGACCGAGCAGTACGAACAGACTGCCGCTGTTCACTTTCTCGGTTTTGCTGTTTTCCTTTGTCATGGGGCTGAGGGATGAATCCTCCTGACCGTAAACAAGGAACCGGGGCGCCGTCTCTCTGTCGTTGACGGTCATCTGCCCTTTGAATCTCAGGAACGGGATCATTATCTCCCGGTTTATGACCTCAGGAAAATCTGCGTGTTCTATGTTCTTGATTATCCATGTGCTCTCCGGGAACAGGCATGTGGAGGCGTCCACCTGTTTGTCCGGGGAAATGTATTTGTCTGTGCCGTTTCGCTTGGCTCTGCGGATGTAGCTGTTCTTAAGCGGTTTGTTGAAGCCGTTTGTTGTGGCGCCCAGGGATGAAGACCAGAGGGACACGAACACGTCTGAGCTTATGCCGGGCTCCTTGACGGCGGGGATGATCTGATAGCCGTATTTGCAGATGCTGCCTATCGCCACGCCGTCCGCCTCAGCGGCCTTGAGGATCTCCTTGGATTTTAACCGCACCTTGTTGTGATAGTTGTCGATCTTTTCTATAAGTCCCGCGTATTCCTTTTCTCTGCCGTTGCTGAAAACAAGCTTTTTCGCCGTTTCATAATCCTCTTCGGAGAGCATGCTCCAGTAGGAAGGCATGGTGCCGTAGATCCGCATTACAAGCTCGGGGGAAAGCTCATCCTTAACGTCGTTGTAGACCTTGTTTATGAAGTTTGCCGCAAGTTTTAATCCGTGGGTGCGGTTGAGGATGGTCACGGAATCCTTGATGATCTCCATGAGAAGATCCTCCCCCAGCATGGCGTACAAAAAGTTGTCCACGGCGGTGGCGTCTATCTTGACGGTGCCGGAAAACAGACTGCTGCACAGCTCCGTTCCCCAAAGAACTCCGCAGTACATAAGGTACTTGTTTATTTTGGATGTGCCGTACTTTTGCAGGTACACCATTGTTTCGTTCACGCCCAGGCATCTGCCGATAAGATTTACCTTTTCAGCTCCGGTGAGATCAAGGACGATGTCGATATATTCCGCCAGCTCGTCCGCCGTCTCAAAGGGATCTATTCTCCAGTCGTAGTCGAATTCAAAATCAAACAGCCCGTATTTGCCGGTACGTTTGTACTCGCTGTTTTCAAAGTTTTCACGGATGCTGTCAAGGGTCCTGCGGGGACGGTAGGACTCACCCGGTTTGCGTTCGCCGTTTTTGTCCAGCCTAACGGAGGCGAACAGGGGGTCTATTATCTCACAAAGCTCCTTGCAGTATTGGTCGTAATTGCCTGTGATATAGCCCTTTAAAAAGGCGGGGGTAATGCTTTTCGCGGCGTCGAGGATAAACTCCTTGTTGATCTCCGCGGATGACGGATAAATCACCTCGCCCTCCGCGTTTTCAAGCCATACGCCCTGACCCACAACGTATACCGTGGGCAGGTTTTCCTCCTCCGCCTCTTCCGCGTTAAGGTTTACTGAAACGGGAATAAGAATTGCAAAAATCAATATGACGGAAAGGGTCGCTTTCAGGATTTTCTTCATTTTATATACCTCTTTGCTGTGCTTTTTATTTTTTCATTTTAACAAGATCTCTGTAGCTGATGAGCTCAACGCCCTTTTCCTTCAGATATTCTATTGCTACAGGGTCTTTAAGAAGCTGATATTCCCAGACTCTGTCCTGCCATCTGGCGGTTATGAATTTCAGCTCCTCGCTCTCCACCGCAGGGTGTACGAAGGTCTCGGTGATGCCGTCGGGAATATCCGTCCATATTTTAAGTATCGTCTCTCTGTAGGTCTCGTAATCTTTTCTCATGTCATCGTTCCAGTCCGGGAACAAGAGGTAATCCGGAACGGTAACGTGATATTTTTTCGCCATGTGTCCCGTGATGCGGGCGCCGATGCAGTAGAGGAAATAGGGTACTCCCCGGGGGCATATCCTGCGGTCGGCCTTGTCGAAAAGCCTGTAGGCGTAGCCGTATTCTCCGCAGACCTTCAGGGTCATTGAGAGCAGTCCCAGCCGCCCTGTGTGATGTCCGTAAAGGGAACCCATGTGATTGTCTATGTGCGAGGGCTTCATGCCCATGCTGTGAGCCAGATCTATCTGCGCGCGTACCTCCGCCTCAAGCTCGGAGGTCTTGGCGTTCTTTGCCACATCCTCGCTCTCGTGCCACATATAGCCCTCCCCGTCTATGAGGGATTTGCCCTCTGTCAGGGGCTTCCAGCGGTACCTTCCCCACTCGCTGGTCATGGTCAGATGGACGCCTATGGCGTACTCGGGATGCTCAATGGAAAAATTCACCGCGTCCGCGGCGGCCTTGCAGGGCATCATGACCGTAGCCGATTTAAGACAGCCCGATTCAAAAAGCTCAAAACACGCCTGATTCGCGGAATTGCACATACCGAAATCGTCGGCGTTTACAATAAGGTACTTTGCCAAAAACGTCATCTCCCATTACGTGCAGATACACCTGCATATATTTATACAGATTGATTATATCAATTATTTAAATATTATGCAACAAAAATTTTTGAAGGCGGCACGGTATATATCTATTCCGGACGTCATTATGTAGTCGCAAGCGACGACGGCGTGAACGCGGCGGGAGGCAGCAGCAACGGTTCCGATCCCGGCGGCGGAGGCGGAGATCCTTTTAATCCCGGCGGTGGTCACGGATGGTCTGGCGGCCCCGGCGGAAATCCCGGGGGCAACCCCGGAGGCAATCCCGGAGGCGGTTCTTCTTCGACAGGAGATTACAACATATATATTTACGGCGGCGATCTTTATGTGAACTGCTCCGGCGACGGACTGGATTCCAACGGCGGATTATATCTCTACGGCGGACGGCAGGCTGTGTTCAGCATGGCTTCCGGCGGTGACAACTCCGCACTGGACGCCGACGGCACGGTCCTCGTTGACGGCGCGATACTGTTTACCGCAGGCGCCAAAGGTGTGGACGGCACCGTGCAGAGCGGTTGGTTCGGGAGCGATCAGAAGTATGCTTCCTCCACCACAAGCTACAGCGCCGGCAAGATCATCAACACAAAAACGGGCAGCAGCGGAAGCGTGGCTTTCAGCTACAGCCTTCCCAAGAGCACAAATTATATGGTGGCGTCCTGGCCTTCATCGTTCTCAAGCAGCGCCCCCTCATTTACCACAGCTTCAAGCGTAACGGTATGCAAAGGCGGGTCATGGAGCCACAACTGGGATTCCGGCACGGTCACTGTAAGCGCGACCTCAACAAGCGCAGGTTCGATCACTTATACCTGCGATGCCTGCGGAGAGACGGAAACACAGACGATCCCCATGATTGTGGAGATCCCGGTTTGCGATCACTCTGTTGAAATAAGCGAGACGCCGGACGAAGGGTATCTTGTCACTTTCGCGGGAGACAGCGGAGTAAGCTCGATCACAGTATATGCAACACAGGATTATACCGGAGCAAGCGAATCCGTTGACCCGAACGGCACAACGGTCACACGGGACGGCTCTTCCGGAGATCCCGATTCCACCGGCGACGGACAGATAAACTTTACTATTGTTCTCGCGGAGGGCTACACGCTCAGCAGTCTCACTGCCACCGCCGGTACCTACAAGAACATCAAAGGCCCCGCAGACACAAGCGTTGCCGCTTTTGAGGCCATGTTCAATGTTTCTCAGGACGGATATGTGTCCACGGTAACATCAGGCAGACTTGTGGGTACCGGCTCTGTACTCATGATCCATGACAGCCACGGGGAAGTGGTAAAAGAATATACCGTGGTCATGTTCGGCGACCTGGACGGCAACGGCAGGATCAACGCCTCCGATATTTCCATTGCATATCAGGCGGTTTCGACCGGCTTCGATGACGAAATATTCCGGTTCGCCGCAAACATTGTAAGGACCGGACGAAACGATCGCTTTACCGCCGCCGACATTTCCGCCTTGTGCAGCGCGATAACAGACGAACCCATAGACCAGGCGGAGCTGGCGCAGATCTGCGCATATTCCGGTTGGTAAAAGAAAAACCTCGGGCTGACAGATCATCTCCTGCAGACTTAAGGGCGCCCTCACTCGGGATCTTGTTCCTGAGTGAGGGCGCCTGCGTTATTGCTTTTTTATCAGTCTATCTTGATAACGATATCAGACATTGGATAGGTCGAGCAGGGGTGGATGTATCCGAACTTGATGTCGGCGATCCTTCTGCCGTCGGTGTTGCTCGGTACGAAAACATCGCCGGAGACCAGCTTTGAGCGGCAGAAGCCGCACTCGCCGCTTCTGCAGCGGGCGGGAGCCTCTATGCCGGCTCTTTCAAGCGCCACAAGAATGCTCTCGTTGGACAGGCAGGTGATCTTCTTTTCCTTGCCGAACTGTCTGACGGTGAGTTCAAAGGTGAGACCGTCCTTGTCCATTGGGAAGCCGGGGATCTGAGAAGCCTTTGAGGCGGAGGTGAACAGCTCGAAACGGACAAACTTTTTGCGGATGTTCAGCTTTTCGATCTCCTTGCCCGCGAATTCATACATCGCCTTGGGACCGCAGAGGAAAATGCTGTAGGTCTCGGGAGCGTATTTCTGAATAAGCTCCGCGGTGATAAAGCCCTTTTCGTAGCCCTTTTCCTTAGAGTCGGAAAGGACATAAACAACGGTGATCTTATCGTTCTTGCCCAGCTCGTCAAGCTCCGCCTTGAAAACAAGATCCTTTGAGGTCCTCGCGCCGTAGAGCAGTACAAGGTCAGCGTCGCAGGTGCCGTCCGCAATGGAGCCCGCAAGGGACAGGAATGGTGTGATGCCGCTGCCGCCGGCGATGCCCACAACAGTCTTCGCGTCGCGGATGGGCTCATAGACGAAGGTGCCCTCCGGGGAAAAGGCGGTGATCTTGTCGCCGATCTTTATGTTGTCAAGAATGTAACCGGAGACAAAGCCGTCGGGTACGCGCTTGACGGTGATGTTGTAGAAGCCCTTCCTCGCGTCGTTGGGGGTGGAGGCTATGGAGTAGGGTCTGGTGACAAGGCTGTTGCCTATTTTGAGCTGGACGGTCAGATACTGACCTGCGCGGAAGGGAGCAAGCTTTTTGTTGCTGTTTTCCGCCTTTAAAATATAGCTCTTAACGTCCTCGGAGTGGACTATGATATCGCTCACGCACAGCTCCATTTTGCCCGGATGGTTGAGCTTTGCCAGCTCGTTTATCGGGTACGTTGCGGGGACTCTTCTGAGAGGGCCGTTCTCAAGGTGAGCTTTTCTTTCTGGGATCATTTTCGCAAAGTTTATGAGATCGATCATACCCGATTTTACAACAAATTTACGCTTGCTCATATTCTTTCTCCCTTCTCCTGCTTTTTCATGATCCTGTTGGCTACCTGATAGCCTGATGTGTAGGCGGAACCGAAGCCCAGCAGCTGGGTGCCGTAACCGCCGGCAAAGTACAGGCCGGGGATCAGGTCATCGGAGCCTGTCATGAGAATTCTGGGAACGATGCCGTCCCAGGGTTCTGAATTGTAGCCGTAGATCGTGCCCTGGGGAGCGTCCGTGTATCTGGCGTAGGTCGCCGGTGTGGCGATCTCGATCTCTTCGATAGCGTCGCGGATCTTGGCGCCGGTGGCCTTTTCAAAATTATCTATCATCTTGTTGGCGACGTATTCTTTGGTCTTTACATAATCCTCTTCCTTGACCTTGCTCCAGCAGTCCTCGGTGTAGAGGGTGGTGAAGTACATTATTGTGGTGCCTTCGGGGGAACAGCCGGGGACCGCCAGGTTGAGACAGCAGGTCGCCTGAGCGTTGTTGCCCTCGATGGTGTTCATGCTCTTGCGCTGATATACAGTGTCCGCGGTGTCGTAGATCATATAGCAGTGGTTAGTAACACCCAGCTCCTCGGGAGATTTGTCAAGTCCTAAGAACATGGTGAAGCCTCTGCCGGCGAACTTGCGGGCGTTGGTCTTTCTGACAGCCATTTCCGGGAGATCCTTGGGGTCGATCATCTTTCCGATGGCGTTGTGGGGGGATGAGTTGCAGACTATGCAGTCGGCAAATTCTATCTCGTCCCTGCCGGCGATATGCACGCCGATGGCTCTGCCGTTTTTCATGACTATCCTGTCAACAAAGCTGTTGAAGTAGACCGTGCCGCCCAGCTCCTCGAAACGCTCCTGGAAGGCGCAGCTCATCTCGTGGCTCCTGCCCTTCGCGCACACAGCGCCGGTGGAAAGATAACGCTCCACCATACCCATGTAATGGACAAAGCTCAGGGTGTCCGTGTCCTCTCCCAGGTAGCACCAGTAGGCGTTGAAAATGTCTCTTGCCTTTTTCGGCACGCCCACAGCCTTGAGTATCTCGTTGCTGGAATATGAAGCCACTCGGATGAAGTCGGTATGATCCTGAAGGATGTCCATAACAAGCTTGCCGTCAAAGCCCTTGATGTTGCCGAAGAATTCGCCGGTGTCTCTCATCTTTTCGCCCAAAGCAAAGAGCTTTGTCATGCTGGGTCTTGAACCGGGAACATACTGCTCCATCTTGTCGATGAAAGCAGCTACGCCGAAGGGCATGGTCACGTCGTAATTTTCCGGATCCTTGAGGGTTATCATGCGGTAGGCGTCGGGTATGCGGCACCACTCCACTTTGTCATAGACGCCCAGCTCTTCAAATATCCTGCGCACGTTTCCCATGCCGGGAACACTGCCGAAGGAGCAGAGCTCATGGAGCGAGGCCTCAAATTCAAATCTGCCTCTTCTGAAGCTTGTGGCAAAGCCGCCGGGAACATTGTGCTTTTCAAGCAGGAGAGTTTTCTTGCCCGCCTGGGCAAAGGTGGTGGCGGCGGAAAGCCCGCCGTTACCGGCACCGATAACAATTGCATCCCATTTTGACATAATGAACCTCCGTTTTTATTTGTTGGTGGATATAAAATCAAAAGTAATTTGCGCGGTAAATTTATTATAAAAGGAAAAGAGGGAAATGTCAACGAATAAAAAGCAGTGACGGAAGGAGCGGAAACTCCCTCAGTCTGAGAGGGAGCTTTTTTCGGCACGAATGTATGCGTGTCCTACGACGGGGTGACCGCTGTAGGGTTCGACGGCCTCGGCAGCCCTTTCCAAAATTATTCAATATGATGTGAGTGAGAGCGTGAAAGTCCTACTCCGCGACACCAGTTAAACAACAAATTACCCCATTTCATTTTGTGGATTATCCGTCGCTTTCGGCTGATCGGGCACAAGGCAAATATTGTTTTTGTGAAGCTTCTCCGAATAATAATCTACCACGTTAAATACCGTGTCCGGATAGACTTGTCTGTCCTCAAAAAGAACCATGAAATTCAGATCGTTGATCGAATAGATCAGATCCTCTGCGATTTCCCCGTCTTTGAGAAACAATAATCGGCAGCACCCTTTCAGCAGCTTGAGCTCCGGTCTTGCTTTCGGTTTTATCTCCAGGGCAAAATCTTTTACAATTAATTTTGCCCGCATATCTCCGCTCAGGTCTATGTAAGCAACATCCCAATCAAAATCCGTTGCCTCGCCCAAGGTCATCTGTTTGTGTTCCAGAGCATAGGCGCGAATATCGTCGTCAATGTGGCTGCGGTAACATATTGCCGGCAAAAATTTATAGATCAGTGCGACAATCAGCAAGGCAAAAACAACGGTCAAAACTATTTTCTTTTTCATGTTCTTCACCCTCCTGTACAAAATTCAATATGATCTGCGTTTAGTATTCGGGCATTATGGATCCCGGGACTATTGAGTTAAAAGTTTCCTTGTAGATTTCCTTCAAATCACTGTTATAATAAAACAGCTTTTTGGTCAGCCACCAGGGATATTTGTAATCTTCAGCTTTTATTGCCATCAGATCATCACCGTTGTAATAAAGATATAAGAAGAACCGGGTTTCCCAACTCCACATATCAAGTCGTACATATTCGATTTCGCCGTTTTTGAAAAAATATGTTTTATCATAGAAGGAGAACACTGTCTCATATTCTTCTTTGTTTCTTTCAAGTTCATTTACATACAGTTCTTTTATATTTCCGCTTTCATCATAAACGGCGGAGCAAGTGGAATCGTCCCAGATGTATTTGCCCCAAAGGATTTTATCTGTACCCTTTTCATACTGCATACAAACACTTCGGTTACCGTTTGCGGTTTCATAAGTCTTAAAATAGGTGTCGGGTTCGTCTGCTGAAGTTGATGCCTCTTCGTCTTCGCTGAAAAGAGCAAGGCTGATGTCGTACAAGCTCATCGGCGTCCCATCCGGCAGCTTTGCCGCCAAAGTTTTTTCTATGTTAAACTCTTTAAAATCGGGACGGTAAAACAAACGGAATCCGCCCACGACAAGTCCGAATATCGCCGCCGGCACGGCGACAATTATCAGAACGCATAAAACGATGCAAAAAAATTTTTTCAAGCTTCTCATATCAGGTCCTTTCTTGATATAAAAATCGGGACGGCAGTTTTCACTGCCGCCCCTGTTTGCGTTGTTTTTTAT
Organism: Clostridiales bacterium; assembly: GCA_024684435.1. GTDB lineage: Bacteria > Bacillota > Clostridia > Oscillospirales > Acutalibacteraceae > JAAZFZ01. The sequence continues at coordinate 6,956 of JAIKWV010000036.1, read as the reverse complement.
TTCTCCGCCTTCGGAGCCGCCGCTGTGTCGGTGACCGCCTCTTTGAGCCCCGCGGCAAGTCCCGCAAGGGACTGTATCTCGCTGGGGATGATGAGCTTTGTTGCCTGACCGTCGGCGACCTTTGCAAGAGTATCGAAGCTCTTCATTGTCAGGTAGCCGGTCTCGGGATTGGCCTCGTTGATGAGCTTGATGGCCTCAGCCTGAGCCTTCTGGATTGAGAGAATAGCCTCCGCTTCACCCTCCGCTTCGCGGATCTTGGACTCCTTGACCGCCTCCGCATGAAGGATGGCGGACTGCTTCTCGCCCTCCGCGTAAAGGATCTGGCTCTCTTTTTGACCTTCTGCCACAAGGATCTTGCTGGCCTTTTCACCCTCTGCTCTGAGGATGGCCTCACGGCGCTGACGCTCTGCCTTCATCTGCTTCTCCATGGCGTCCTGGATCTCCGCGGGAGGCATGATGTTCTTCAGCTCTACGCGGTTTACCTTGATGCCCCAGGGATCGGTGGCTTCGTCAAGAATGCCTCTGATCTTGGCGTTGATGGTGTCGCGGGATGTAAGGGTATGGTCAAGCTCCATATCACCGATGATATTTCTCAATGTGGTGGCTGTAAGATTTTCTATGGCGGAAATGGGACGCTCTACGCCGTATGTGTAAAGCTTGGGGTCGGTTATTTGATAGAACACGACGGTGTCTATCTGCATTGTTACGTTATCCTTCGTGATAACCGGCTGGGGCGGGAAATCCACCACCTGCTCCTTGAGGGAAACTATCTTTGATATCTTCTCGATAAGCGGGATCTTTACATGGAAACCGGTCTGCCATGTGGTGCTGTACGCGCCAAGGCGCTCGATGACGTACGCCTTTGACTGGGGTACGACTTTTACGTTTGATACAACTACGATCAAAATAATTCCTAATAAAATCAAAATTACAATAATGGGCTCCATAACTACACTCCTCTTCTTTGTTTATGTTCAGATTATTCTACGATAACCTTAACACCCTCGATTTTTTTAACGGTGACCTCTTCGCCGGGTTTTATTATCTCCCCGTTCAGTGAGCGGGCGGTCCAGTTTACCCCTCCCACGGAAACGAGCCCCGTGGCGGCGACGTTGTTTATCTCTTCAAGGACCGTTGCCGTCTGACCGATACATCGGTCCGCGTTGGTGGGCTGTATTTTTTTCGCGGTCATCTTTTTCACAAAGGGTCTTGTCAACAGCAGCGTGAGCACAGAGACCCCGAAGAAGATCACCCATTGCAGCCAGATCGGCGCATGCAGAAGCTCGGAGACCAGCGCCGCCACAGAACCTGCGGCGAACCAGATGGTTACCAGCTGCACCGTTGCGGCTTCAATCACGACCAAAACGACGGTCAGGATTATCCAGAATACGGGCATAATATTGTCCATTCTCACACCTCTTCTCATAATTATTTGTCCTGCAGAACTCAGACGGTTTTCCCCGTCTGTCAGCAGAATTATAGCATATGGGACTTTGCTTTGCAATAGGTCAAAGTTGGCATTTTGGAATATATCGTGCCTTTAAGGGTGCTTGACCACAATATATTGTGTATATTTCCAATATGACATACCGCTCCTTGTATTCTGTTTCAGCGAAAAATATTTTTATACAAAGAGTATAGTTGGCAAAATTATATGTGTGCACTATACTTAAAGTTGATTTTCACAAAATTTTTCTGTATTATTTCCCGGCGAACATAAAATACTAATATGTGAGATACAAGCTTGAAAGCTTATTTTTATTATTGTATGATCGAATAAAAGAGGTATGAACATGAAAAAATTAACGGTACTTTTTTTGACGGCGGCGCTGATTATTTTAAGCGCCTGTTCTAAGAGCAGTCCTGATCTCACCACAGCAAGGAACGACATGGCGGCGAACGGTCTGGTGGAGGGCGTGACTAAGCCCGCCGCGGATCAAATCGCAGAAACAGCGACAGGATCCGTTTCCGCAAAGCCCACGGAGACCTCCGCCGTTTTCCGGGAGCCTGAGAGCGGTCTGTCAAAGGAGCCTATCCGCCACAGCTTCGGAGTTGCGAAGAACGGAAAACCCCACAGCATTTCGGTAAACAATCAGAAATTTCTGGAGGACAAGGGCTTCAACGCAGTTGTCTATGACACGAAAACGCAGTCAAAGGTGTTGTATCTTACCTTCGACTGCGGCTGGGAAAACGGATATACCAACAAAATTCTGGACACCATTAAAGAGAAACAGGTACCCGCCGCGTTTTTCTGCACCCTTCACAACATCAAGGCGGAGCCTGAGCTCATAGCCAGGATGATCGCCGAGGGACACATCGTGGGCAACCATTCCTCAACGCATCCGGATTTCAGCACGCTGACACGGGAGCGCATAGTTGAGGAGATAACGACCTGCGAAAATTATCTTAAGGAAAACTTCAATTATTCCGCGCCCTTTTTCAGATTTCCGGAGGGGACTTACTCGGAATATTCTCTGGACGTGGTACAATCCTTAGGATATAAATCCGTGTTCTGGTCCCTCGCCTACGCGGATTGGGACGTGAACAACACAAAGGGCGGAGACTACGCCTTCAGCACCGTGACGGCGCGGCTCCATCCCGGCGCGGTCATCCTGCTCCATTCGGTCTCACCCGACAACTCCGCAGCGCTGGGAAGGATCATCGATCACGCAAGGGAGCAGGGCTATGAATTCAAATCCCTTACGGAGCTGCCTTAACTGTGGTCCCGGCGGCGGTGGTTTCAGCGACGGTATAAGCCTCCGGCATATCAAAGCCCTGTATAAAGCCGTTCACCTCCGAGGAGCAGACGTCCCCGCCTATCACCACGCCTTGGTAAACTAAAATATTCGCGTACACGCCGCCCCGGTCGTTTTCATGCCCGGGGTAATTTTTTATGATGTAAGTCCACCGTTTCACACGCTTGCCCGCATAGGGGGTCAGGTCAAGATTCTGCTTTAGCTGTATATCGTTGTACTCTTTGTATGCCGCGTCAAACTCCGCCGGTATAATGACCTCGGACACCTCCGCGGGATCCTCCTCAAACTCCCAGCCGAACTGGGACAGAAACGCCACCCGTTCCGCGGCGTTGCCCGCCTTCAGGACCACCGCCCCGTCCCTTGCCGCGGGAGCGTCCTTTGAAAAAACGCTTAGAAGTATCACAGCCGCAGCCACGAAAACGATCAGAAGCGCCAGCTTTATCTTTGATGACCGTACAGAGAAAACAAACATAAATTATCCGCCCTTTCCCTGTATACATATGAGGAAAAGGGCGGGGATATTCTATTTTTCGTGGGGGCGGGAGATGAAGGAGGCGATGAGTCCGCAAAGGACGGCGGCGGTTATTCCCGCGGCGCCGGAGGTCAGAGGGCCTGTAAGTATGCCCAGCGCGCCTTTTTGGGCGACGGCTTCCTTCACCCCCTCGGTTATGGCGTAGCCGAACCCTGTGAGGGGGATGGAGGCTCCCGCTCCCGCCCAGTCAGCCAGAGGACCGTAAACGCCTATGCCGCCTAAGACCACACCCGCCACAACGTACATCACCAGAATCTTTCCCGGGGTGAGCCGGGTGGTGTCGATGAGTATCTGACCTATTACGCAGAGTATCCCTCCCACGAAAAAAGCCTTGAAAATATCCGGAACATATTCCATTATAAACCCTGCCTTACATTTTTTATTATTTTCTGCATACAGGCGGGATTTATACTAACGTGCTTTGTCCCGCAATATTATATTTTCCTCTCCCTGCATATTCACGGTCATGAGCAGTATCTGCTCCGGGGAGAGCTTATGCTTTTTCAGAAGCACGTTCAGCTTCTTTTCCGTCATGGAGCATTCCCCGAAATTTTTGCGGATGATCCTGCCGTCGTAGATCACCGTTATGGGCATACCCTTGTCCTTGCAGGGCAGCTTTATATCCCCCGGGGTCAGGGGATTTTCCTCCGCCTTTGCCAGGGCGCTGATCTTGCCGTTTGTCTCCATTACCGCGTAGCTTATCTGCGTTATGTCGAAAAAGCCCCTGTCCCTGAGCGCCGCCGTCAGATCCTCCACCGTGACCCGGAGCTTTTTGAGCTGTTTCTGGTCGACTGCACCGTCCCGTATCACGATGACCGGTCTCCCCTGTAGGATGATCCTGTACCGGTTTGAGCAGAGGGCGGCAAAGGAATTTGCTATTTCCAGCGCCGCCAGCAGGAAGACCCCGGAAAGATAGGGCAGCATGAGCTTTGAGCCGTCGCTTACGGGCTGGGCGGCTATCTCTGAAAGCAGGATGGTTATGACCAGCTCCGTGGGCTGCATTTCACCAACCTGCCGCTTGCCCATGAGCCGCACGGCAAGTATGACGGCGACGTAAATTATCAGGACTCTGAGAAGTGTTGCGAGCATATTTTGACCCCCTGTCGGTGATTGACTTCAATACTATAATGATGTATAATTTGACAGGAAATATTCAAATAATTTTATTCAAGGAGAGTTACTATGTCTGACGAAAGATATATGCCGCGCATGGAACACCCCCAGCCTCAGTTTGAACGTAAAAACTGGATGAACCTTAACGGCGAATGGGATTTTGAATTTGATCTCAACAAGAGCGGCAGGGATCGCAAGCTGTACGAAAACGGACATTTTATCCTGAAAATAATCGTCCCCTTCTGTCCCCAGAGCAGACTTTCCGGCATGGGCTACACGGACTTTATAAACAGCGTCTGGTACAGCAGGACCGTAAACATCACCAAAGAACAGCTGAAGGGCAGGATCCTGCTTCACTTCGGCGCGGTGGACTATGAGTCTTTTGTCTATGTCAACGGGGAACTTGCGGGCACCCACAAGGGCGGCTACACCTCCTTTGAATTCGATGTTACAAAGCTCCTTCGGGAGGGAGAAAATTCCATCTGCCTGTGCGCGGAAGACAACGAGAGAGACACCGCCGTTCCCAGCGGCAAGCAGAGCTACACTTTAAAATCCCAGGGCTGTTTCTACACCCGCACGACCGGCATCTGGCAGACGGTGTGGCTGGAGTGGACGAACCAGGTCCGGGTACGCTCGGTGAAGATCACTCCGAACGTTTTCGATTTTGAGAGCAGCGTGCTGATTGAGGCGGAATTCGACGGCGACGCGCGCGGCTGTACATTTATGGCGGAGGCGCTGTTTGACGGAGAATACGAAAGCGAGGGGATCGCGGCGGCAGACAGTGGGCGAAGCGCCATTAACCTTTTGCTTGAGGCGGATGAAAGTAAATTCTGGAGTCCCGGGCACGGTAACCTGTACGACCTGAAGCTCACCCTGGAGAAGGACGGTGTGCCCATCGACTGCGTAAACAGCTACTTTGGCCTCAGAACGATCTCCTTCAATGGTAAAAAGTGCCTGATCAACGGCAAAAGCGTGTTCCAACGCCTGGTGTTGGACCAGGGCTTCTACCCGGACGGCGTTTACACTGCCCCCACCGACGAGGAACTCAAGGGCGACATCCTCCGTTCCATGGCGCTTGGCTTCAATGGCGCGCGCCTGCACCAGAAGGTTTTCGAGCAGCGCTTCCTCTACTGGGCTGACAGGCTCGGTTACCTCTGCTGGGGTGAATTCCCAAGCTGGGGCATCGACCCCAAGGATGCCGCCACTCCCGCGATCTTCCTCGACGAGTGGCTGCAGGTGCTCCGCCGCGACTACAACGCCCCCTGTATCGTGGGCTGGTGCCCATGGAACGAGACCTGGGGCGAAAACAATTCCGGCGCGCGGGACGCCACCATGCGCTTAAGCTATCTGGTCACCAAGGCCTTTGATCCCACCCGCCCGTGTATCGACGCCTCCGGCGGAACACATGCGCTCACCGATATTTTCGATGCGCACGACTACACGCAGGATCCCGCCGTGTATGCCGAGCGTTACGCGCCAGGTAAACCGTTTTACGATCACCTGTCCCGAAAAGAGCGCGACGTCAGCCTGCCCGTGTTCATCAGTGAATACGGCGGCATCGGCTGGAACCCGGACGGCGAGGGCTGGGGCTACGGCGATGGTCCCAAAACCGAGGAGGAGTTCATCGCTCGCTATCGCGGTCTGACCGACGCGCTTTTAAACAACCCGGATCACATGGGCTTTTGCTATACCCAGCTGACAGATGTGGAGCAGGAGAGAAACGGCCTCTACTACTACGACCGCCGCCCGAAATTCGACCCCGCGATCTTTAAAGAAATCAACACCAGAAAGGCGGCCATCGAGGAATGAACGCGCGCGATATAAGTCAATGCCCCGAGGTTCTGCTTTCGGGCAGATACGACCGCTCCAAACCCGGTTTTGAGCTGTTCTGGTCAGGCGCTCAGGCGGAGATATGGGTCACAGGCAGCCGCTTCGAGGTGGAGATTGAGGCAGCATACGACCTGCGCCGTCCCTATCTCAGTATCGAGGTGGATGGCCTGCGCGCGCAGACCTTTTCGCCACTCGAGGGCAGGTACTGGTATACCGCGTTCCTGGGCATGGAGCCAAAGCGTGTGCACCGCGTGCGCATCATCAAGGAGACGCAGCCTTTCTTTGACAACAGCCGCGTGTCGCTTTTAAGACTGCGCGGGGATGGCGAGCTTAGCCAGGTGCCTCCAAAGGAACGACGCATCGAGTTTATCGGCGACTCCATTACCGCGGGCGAGGGCGTGCGCGGCCCGAAGGCGTTTGACGAATGGCTGCCGATGATGTTCTGTTCCGGGGACGATTACACCCGCCTGACGGCAGACGCCCTGCACGCGCAGTACAGCGTCTTTGCCATCAGCGGCAAGGGCGTGCTCACCAGCTGGAACAATGAGCCGGGCGACATTCCCTCAGTCTACGACAGGCTCTATGCCTGGGCGTCCGAAGAGGAGTACGCTTTTGATTTCCACCCGGACACCGTGGTCATCGCACTCGGCACCAACGATCAGAACGCCATCAACCAGCCTCCGTACACCGATCCCGCGAGCGGACGGGTGTACAAGCTTACCGAC
>JAIKWV010000003.1 GCA_024684435.1 Clostridiales bacterium | reverse complement strand
CAGATTGGCGGCGGTATCGCCTATTCCGTTGAGTTCCTTGAACCAGAGCTTGGCGTGCTCCTTCTCATTGTCGGCTGTCTTTGCAAAGCCTTCGTACATATCAGTCCACTCAAAGTTTTCGCCGTCAGCGGCAGCGCCCAGATTCTCAGCGGTGGTGCCGATACCGTTCAGCTCCTTGAACCACATCTTGGCGTGCTCCTTCTCGTTGTCAGCGGTCTTGAGGAAGAGAGCTGCGATCTGCTCATAGCCTTCCTTCTTTGCCTTGGAAGCAAAATATGTGTACTTGTTTCTTGCCTGGGATTCGCCGGCAAAAGCAGCCTGAAGATTCTTCTCGGTCTGGGTGCCAGCGTAGGAGTTCTTTGCGGGAGCCTCTTTTGCGGGCTCTGCGTCAGCGATCTTCTCAAAAGCGTCGGCGGGCTGCATGCAGATGGGGCACTCAAATCCCTCGGGCAGCGGGCCCTCATGAACGTAACCGCAGATTGTGCATTGCCATTTTTCCATTTTAAATTCCTCCTGTGTTGTATTTTACTGAAAGATTCATTCTTTTTCCCGGATCAGGTTATTTGATTCGCCTTCAAATAATTTTACATGTTTTTCCCATGTTTGTCAATGATGAAAATACCGTGTGACGGGTCAATCCACCGACTGAAGCATATCCAGGATCTCGGTCTTTGTGTGAACCCCGATGATCTTCTTGGCCACCTTGCCGTCCTTTATGGCGACAAGGGTGGGGATGCTCATTATCCTGAACTGCTGGGAAAGTACGGGCTCCTCGTCCACGTTCACCTTGCCCACAAGAAACTCGGGATGCTCCTCGGCAAGCTCGTCTACAATGGGGGAAACCATCCGGCAGGGAGCGCACCAGGACGCCCAGAAATCCAGCAGAACGGTCTTTTCGCTGTTCAGCACTTCATTTTCAAAATTCTCATCTGTAACTGTAAATACTGACATATCATTTGTTCCTTTCGTGTTTAATTACTTTAATCCTTTGACTTGTAATAAAGCATACAGTGGCAGTAGCCTTCAAATTCCGGGTCGTCTATCTGATCCCTGAACTCCTTGCACATGCATTTGTTCTCCGGTATTATCTCCAGTCTGCAGGGACAATATCCGTTTTTTGCTTTAAGTCCTTCCCGGATCATGGTGACGATCTCTTTGTTCTCGTTTAATCTTACAGCCATATGTGATCACCTCTCCTGAGTCAAGAATAACACGGCAGCAACCGCTTTTCTGTGATACAGTCACAAAACTATATTGACCGTCTGTCATAGCTGAATCTGCCGTTGTTTACTGTCAGTACCCCATAGCTTCCGGAGTAACCCAGACTGCCGGGGTTTATCACCATCATGCCCTCCCGCTCCTCCATGTCGGCGGTATGGGTGTGACCGTAAAGTACCACGTCAGCCTTATGACTCTTCGCGGCGCGGATAAGTTCCCACAAGCTGCTTTTTACTCTGTATGTATGGCCGTGAGTCATGAATATCTTTACACCGTGGGTCACGAAAACAAGATACTTCGGAAGCTCAACGGAAAAATCGCAGTTCCCGCCCACGGAGTATACCCCGATATCCGGGTACATGAGTCCCAAACCCCTGAGATCCTTGTATCCGTCGCCGAGATGGATAACGGCGTCCGGTTTCTCTGTATCAACCGCTTCCATAAGATAACTTGCCCTGCCATGGGTATCAGATACTACAAGTATTTTCAAAGCAGTAACCTCCGCAAAATATCTGAATATAATGGGTTAGTGAAATAACAGTGAGGAGATGAATGAATGAACGATCCGATGAAGTCCGCAAAGGAAATGATGACCGGCAAAGAGCTTGACAGGTTAAAGGAAATAGCTTCCACCGACGCGGGAAAAGCTTTGGGGCAGATGGTAAACAGCGACGAGCTTCAAAAAGCAGCTGCAAAGGGCGATATGGACACACTTAAAAACGCCGTGGCACAGCTCCTGAAAACAGACGCCGGGGCAAAGCTTGCGGACAGGATAGCGGAAATGATGAACAGGAAATAAGAGGTGGACGGAATGGGCGAGCTTGAGGACAAAATAAACAGCATACTGTCATCCCCCGAGGAGATGGAAAAGATAATGGGCCTCGCCCGTTCCCTGTCGGAAAGCGGATTGGGAGACAGCATTCAAAAGAATGACGAAGGAAAACCGGATCCGCCGGGTATGGACCCGTCATCGTTATTCGGAGGCGTCGATCCGAAAATGCTCGGTATGATGAGAAGGCTCATGGGTGCGTCGAACCGGCTGTCCAACGAAAAAACGGCGGTGCTGAGATCCATTAAGCCCTTTCTGAAGAAGGAGCGCCGGGAAAAGCTGGAACGGGCGTCGGAGCTTGCAAGAATAGCGAAGCTGTCGAAAACGGCGCTCGGTGAAATACCGGGAGGTGAATAAGGTGAACAGGCAGTATTTCGAGGCTGGTCATAATCACCGTTATAACCGCGGGTCACAGCCGCCGGGCATTGACGGTCTGTTCAGCCTCCTGCCGGAGGGGACCGATCTTGGAGACGTGATCCTTATGCTGATCCTGCTCCTGCTCTATCTTGACACAAGGGACGAGGAATTCCTGATAACCCTGCTCGCCACCTTTATATCATCCCAATAACACAGTTAAACACATCGCCTTGCCCGACGGCAAGGCGATGGCTGTTTTCTATTTTGCCACAAAGCCGACCTTTTTGTAGACCTTGCGCAGGGTCTTGTTCGCCA
>JAIKWV010000025.1 GCA_024684435.1 Clostridiales bacterium | reverse complement strand
ATTTTGAATGCCTCCCTTTATTTTGTAGTTTGTGCAGTTGGCAGACCGCACGTCTATTCTATAAAGGGATTATTTTTTATTCAACTATTTAATTCTTACCGAACCACGCGTCTAACGCGTGGTTTTCAGATACAAAAAATCAGGGCATTTGCCTTGTGGCAGATGCCCTGATAAACTATCGCTTTTTCATTGGATCACGGCGCGGTATAACTGTGGATGTTGCCGTAGACCGAATGCTGACCGGAAGCGTCATGGACTATGACATACGGACGGAAATAATATGTTCTGCCCGATGTCCAGCCGCCTACTCTGAGTGAATATATACCGTTTTGGGTCGTTTCTGTTGATGTGGTCTTGGATATTCCTGATGTTCCTATCTGTAACTGGTCTTTATCGCTTCCGATAGACGCGTTTGACGTGGCTATAAATCCTGTGGCGTCCACTGTATACGCGGTATCAACAGACCACTCCTCATAGACTGTGATTATATGGTCTGTTGTGTTTGGAACATCTTTTACGATGCGGCAAGCGATCTTTTCCTGCTCCGGCGCATAGAATACGGCGGTGAATACCGCGTCATATACAATGGTAAAGTTATATGTGGGATAGTAGCTGACTATTTCGCCGTTATTGTCTATCCAGTATGAGAAGTCCTCTCTGTTGGCGGCGGAAATAGTAACAAGTTCCTCCTCGTCGTATATACCGGCTCCAGACACTCCATATTCATTTGTGAGGATCACTGTATATTGGGTGCCTTCGATCTTGTTGTATATGGGGCGAACAATGACTGTTCCCGGTGTGTTGCTTGCTGTTTCGGCGTCTATGCTCCAATGATCAAAATTATATCCGGGCAGGAGAGTGGGCGTGGGAGGAGTGATCTCCTCGCCTATCGCATATTCATTCTCCAAAAGCACATTACCGGCAAGGTTGAGATACGCAACGTAATGATACTCCGAATCATATGAAATATAGAACATTGCAATATAGTCCATATAGGTGAGCGAATTGAAAGAATAAACCGGGTCAAAGGAAACTACGCGGTTGGTTTCCGTATTCTTCCAATATATGAATTCGCTGCTGAAATCGTCTCCCTCATCAGGGGTGGCGGAAAGAGTGACCTTTGTGCCGAGCTTTGATAAATACGGTTTGGTTCCGTAGACAGGCTGACCGTTGCAGGTCACTGTGCCGCCGTTCATGGAAACGTAAGTCTGACCCAGGGGAGACAGCTTGGCGTGAAGGTCAAAATCGTGGTTTGGCATTGTTTCGGGGATCTCTTCCTCCCAGCCCTCAAACATGACCCTTTCCGTATCTATAAAAGGATTCTCAATATCCTCAATGGGAGCGCCATAGTATGTCTCAAACTGAGCGTCGATGGTATTGCCCGCATACACGGTGAAGGTCCAGATCAGACGGTCATAAACAAGGGTGAGGATTGTCTCACCGTATCTGTCAACATAGTCTCCCGGCTGGCTCAGGTAGCTGTTATATTCAAAGCCTTCTATTTCTTCGGGAGTGACAGAAACATATTCGTCAATAATGCCGGTGGTTTCCTCGGTACTCACTATTTCGTATGAATCTCCGTAGATATCCATACAGTAAGTCACTATTTGATAAGTCGCCGTATTGTCATCCGCAAAAACGGCAGGGGTCAACAAAGATACAGAAAGTATCACAGCTATTATCAATGAAAAAATGCGTTTCAATGTTTTTACCTTCCTTTCAATGAATGAGTGCAATATGCAAAAACAGAATAAAAGTTTATTTTTTAATTACAAAATAACTATTATACAAAATGATTATAACACACATGATTTTAAATTTCAACAGTTATTTTACACGATTTTGTTTATCGTTAGTAAAAAATGCATAATACAGGTTTTGAGCATAATGATAATGGCGGAAAAAATAAAAAAATACATTATTTTATCTTTACATAACAGAGCAAAGGTGATAAAATATTATACGGTTATTTTTAATATTAAGGAGGAACCACAAAAATGGCGAGAAAAACCAAAACTCTCAAGGGTAACGCCGCCGCCGCATATGTATCATATGCGTTTACGGAAGTTGCCGCAATTTATCCCATTACCCCGTCATCGGACATGGCTGAAGAAACCGACGCTATGGCGGCAAGAGGCACTAAGAACATTTTCGGTCAGACCGTAAAGGTGGCTGAGATGCAGTCTGAGGCCGGTGCAGCAGGCGCTGTTCACGGTTCACTTGCGGCAGGTGCCCTTACCACCACCTACACCGCATCACAGGGACTTCTTCTTATGATCCCGAATATGTACAAGATTGCCGGCGAGCTTCTTCCCAACGTTATCAACGTTTCCGCCCGCTGCGTAGCGAGCCACGCCCTCAACATCTTCGGCGACCATTCAGACATATATGCCTGCCGTCAGACCGGTTATGCGATGCTTTGCTCAAGCAACGTTCAGGAGGTCATGGATCTGGGCGCTGTCGCGCACCTTTCCACCATCAAGAGCAGAGTTCCCTTCATTCATTTCTTTGACGGTTTCCGTACTTCACACGAGATCCAGAAGATCGAGATCTGGGACTACAAGGATCTTGCTGAAATGGTCGATATGGACGCGGTCAACGAGTATCGCCGCCGTTCTCTCAACCCCGAGCATCCCGTGCTTCGCGGTTCAGCTCAGAACCCGGATATATTCTTCCAGGCACGTGAGGCGAGCAACCCCTACTATGAGAATGTTGTCAAGGTCACCGAGGACTACATGAACATGGTAAACAAGAAGATCGGCACCAAGTATAAACTCTTTAACTACTACGGCGCAAAGGATGCCGATAAGGTCATCATCGCAATGGGTTCCGTCTGCGACACCATCGAAGAGACCATAGATTACCTCAACGCAAAGGGCGAGAAGCTGGGTCTTATCAAGGTTCGTCTTTACAGACCCTTCTCAGTCAAGCATCTGCTTTCCGCTATTCCCTCCACAGTCAAGTGCATTTCAGTTCTTGACCGTACAAAGGAGCCCGGTTCCATCGGTGAGCCTCTTTATCTTGACGTTGTTGCTGCTCTCCGTGGCACAAAGTTTGAAAACGTTCCCGTATACGGCGGTCGTTACGGTCTGGGTTCAAAGGATACCAACCCCAGCACCATAATCCCGATATACCGCAACATGGACGCAAAGAGACCCAAGAAGAGATTCACCATCGGCATCGACGACGATGTTACAAATCTTTCTCTCAAGGTCAAAGAGAATCCCGATACCACACCCAAGGGCACATATTCCTGTAAGTTCTGGGGCCTCGGCTCAGACGGTACTGTCGGCGCGAACCAGAACTCCATCAAGATCATCGGCGACAACACCAATATGTATGCTCAGGGCTATTTCGCATATGACTCAAAGAAGTCAGGCGGTATCACCATTTCTCACCTCCGTTTCGGCAAAAAGCGCATCAAGTCAACTTACTATATCAACAAGGCTGACTTTGTCGCCTGCCACAATCCCTCATATGTAACAAAGTATGAGATGGTTCAGGATCTTAAGCCCGGCGGAACCTTCCTGCTCAACTGCCCCTGGAGCGCAGAGGAGCTTGAGGCTAACCTTCCCGCTTCAATGAAGAGATATATCGCAAAGAATAAGATAAACTTCTACACCATCGACGGTATAGATATTGCCAGAGAGATCGGTCTCGGCGGCAGAGTCAACACCATCCTTCAGGCTGCTTTCTTCAACCTTACCGGCATCATTCCCGGCAATAAGGTCATACAGCTCATGAAGGACGCCGCTACACGTTCCTTCTCCAAGAAGGGCGAAAAGATCGTCGCCATGAACCACGCCGCTATCGAAAGAGGCTTCACCGGAGCCGTTAAGGTAGACGTACCCGCTTCATGGGCGAACGCTCAGGACGTTGAGAAGGTTGTCGAGGTCAAGACCGACCGCGCCGACATGAAGGCGTTCGTTACCAACATCCTCAACCCCATCAGCGCGCAGAAGGGCGATTCACTTCCCGTTTCCACCTTCGTTAAGGATGCGGACGGCACATTCCCGCCCGGTTCAGCGGCGTTTGAGAAGCGCGGCATAGCTGTTGACGTGCCCACATGGCTTCCCGAAAACTGCATCCAGTGTAACTTCTGTTCCTATGTATGCCCCCACGCCGTTATCCGTCCCGTGGCTCTTGACGCCAAGGATGTTGCCAACGCTCCCGAAGGCATGCAGATGAAGGATATGACAGGCGTTCCCGGCATGAAGTTCGCCGTTACCGTTTCTGTTCTTGACTGTACGGGCTGCGGCTCCTGCGCAAACGTATGTCCCGGCATGAAGGGCAACAAGGCTCTTTCAATGCAGAAGCTTGACGAGCACAGAGACGATCAGAAATACTTCGATTACGGCTATTCGCTTGACAAGAAGGAAGAGGTTTCCGCGAAGTTCAAGGATACCACCGTCAAGGGCAGCCAGTTCAATGTTCCGCTGCTTGAGTACTCAGGCGCCTGCGCGGGCTGCGGCGAAACACCTTACGCAAAGCTTATCACTCAGCTCTTCGGCGACAGAATGTACATTGCAAACGCAACGGGCTGTTCTTCCATCTGGGGCGGCAGCGCACCCAGCACTCCCTATACGGTAAACAAGCAGGGCAAGGGCCCCGCATGGGCAAACTCACTGTTTGAGGATAACGCGGAGTACGGTTACGGCATGTTCCTTGCAAACAAGCAGATCCGTTCACGCCTTGAAGAGGATGTCAAGGTCCTTGCAGACGGCAGCGCCGTTGAGGCGGAGGCCAAAGCATGGCTCGATACCATCAAGGACGGCAGCAAGAACGGCGCGGCTTCAGACGCTCTTGTAGCGGCTATCAAGGCAGCCAAGTTCGCGACCGACGAGCAGAAGGCGGCAGCGGCTGACATCATCAAGGACGCCGACTACCTTGCAAAGAAATCCTTCTGGATGTTCGGCGGCGACGGTTGGGCATACGACATCGGCTTCGGCGGTGTTGACCACGTTCTCGCTCAGAATCAGGATGTAAACATCTTCGTATTCGATACAGAAGTTTATTCAAATACAGGCGGACAGGCTTCCAAGTCCACACCTACAGGCGCCATCGCCAAGTTCGCTGCGGCAGGTAAGGAAGTCAAGAAGAAGGATCTTGCCCAGATAGCTATGAGCTACGGCTATGTTTACGTTGCTCAGATCGCTATGGGCGCTGATATGAACCAGTGTCTCAAGGCTATCCACGAGGCTGAGAGCTATGACGGTCCCTCACTCATCATTGCTTACGCTCCCTGTATCAACCACGGCATCAAGGGCGGCATGGGCATCAGCATGACCGAGGAAAAGAACGCGGTCGCTTCAGGTTACTGGCACAACTTCCGCTTTGATCCCAGACTTCTGGGTGTTGAAGGCAAGAGCGCGTTCACTCTTGACAGCAAGGAGCCCACGGAGAATTACCGCGACTTCATCATGAACGAAGTCCGTTACAACTCCCTGTCACGTCTCTTCCCGGACAGAGCGGAGGATCTGTACACGAAGTCAGCGCAGAACGCCAAGGACAAGTATGCGCACCTTCTCAGACTCAAGGCTCTTTACGAATAATATCCAAGCAAAAAATTTCAATGCGGCGGCAGTCTTCGGGCTGCTGCCGCATTTGGCACGTATTGCCTGAAAAGTTGTTGTATTGCTTGACTATACATTATATACTGTGATATAATAAACACCGAATTTTATTGATTTTTGTCGGTGATCTCCATGAACGAAAAGACGAAAAGTGTTTGCTGTATTTTCGGAGCCGGGAGTCGTTACGGCGTACCGGATATTCCGGAGGGCAGTTTTATTATCGCGGCGGACGGCGGGTATTCTTACGTTAAGGATCTGGGTCTGAAACCCGATCTTCTGCTTGGAGACTTTGACTCCCTGCCGGTTTTGCCAGAGGGCGAAAACATACTCAGGTACAAAAAAGAAAAGGACGAAACGGACGTTCTTCTGGCAGTTGTGGAGGGGTTGAAACGGGGCTTCAATGTTTTTCGCATTTACGGCGGAACAGGGGGCAGAACGGAACACACCGTAGCAAACATCCAGACCCTTGCATATATAGCGAACAGGGGAGCCGAGGGTTGTCTTTACGATGACGGACGTATAATCACGGTCATAAGATCGGGAGGTCTGAGCTTTGACGAGGGCTGTAAGGGTTACATATCCGTCTTTGCCTATGGCGGCAGCGCTCGGGGCGTCAATGAAACAGGCATGAAGTATTCCCTGACCGACGCCACGCTTACCGTGGACGATCCTTTGGGCGTCAGCAATGAGTTTACAGGCGGCAGGGCGTCTGTTTCAGTGGATGACGGTATGCTGCTTATAATATATGAAAATAAAAATTACTAATATAAGGCTGATGAAATTATTATGAAATACGCACTTGTGGGCTGTGGCAGGGTCTCTCACAACCATATCATAGCCGCAATAAGAAACGGACTTGAGATCGTTGCGCTCTGCGACCTTGACGCGGAAAAGATCGACGCCGAATATTCCCGGTACGGCGATCAGATAGGCGATGTCGCAAAGTATACCGACTACAAGGAAATGATATTGAAGGAAAAGCCGGAGCTGGTGGGTATAGCGACAGACAGCGGAAGCCATGCGGAAATAGCTGTTTTCTGCATAGAACACGGCTGTAATGTTATCATTGAAAAGCCCATAGCCCTCTCGCTTGAGGACGCGGACAGGATCATCAGCGCCGCGGAAGCCAACAACGTCAAGGTCTGCAACAATTTGCAGAATAGATTCAACGACGCTGTTCAGCTTCTCAGAAAGGCTATTGATGACGGCAGATTCGGCAGGATATATTACGGCGCGGCTCAGCTGCGCTGGTACAGAGGGGACGATTATTACCGTCAGGCGCCCTGGCGCGGTACCTGGGCAAAGGACGGCGGAGCCCTGATGAATCAAAGCATACACGACATTGACCTGCTTTGCTGGATGATGGGAGACTATGTGTCCGAGGTTGCCGGCATGACCGACCGTCTGGCTCATGAATGCATAGAGGCTGAGGATTTCGGTATTGCCGTAGTCAGGTTCAAAAACGGCGGTTACGGCGTGATCGAGGGTACAACGGACGTCAACAGGAACAGCGAGGAGGAGACTCTTTCGATCTTCGGAGAACACGGTACGGTCAAGCTGGGCGGCATTTCGGGTCAGATCGTTGAACAGTGGCGGTTTGACGACGGTCTGGATGATGAAGAGGACATAAAGAAAAGATACGGAGCCGACCCGGAGCACATCTACGGACTGGGGCATATATCCGTTTACGAGGATGTTATCGACGCCATCAAAAATGACCGTCAGCCTTACATAGACGCCTATGCCGGCAGGCGAGCGCTGGAGCTTATTCTCTCAATATACAAAGCGGCGGCTGAGGGGCGCACCGTAAAGCTCCCTGTCGAAAAGTGCTCAACAACGGATTTCACAGGCAGATTTTAGAAAGGATTGGACCGGGCGTCCTGAATTCTTATGAAACGAGCGGTTAAGTATGTTAAAAGAGCGGTATCACTGATAATTATTTCGGTGATGCTGTTCTTTGTCTTTAGCGGATGTTCGGGTAATGGAAAGACCTGTAAAACATATTCCTTCCCAGAATCAAAAGCGGCTGTACATTACGCTGAAGTTGAACAAAAATCCCTGCATTTTACTGACCCGGGGTATATTTCCGGATCACTGCAGAGCTCGGGACTTCTTTCTTTGTACATTGACAAATCAAGCTATTCCATCGTTGTGCGTGAAGGCTCAACGGAAAAGAACTGGTACACTTTGCCCATAGCCACCGCAATAGAGGACAGCAACTGCGATTACAGCGCAGCGGCAGTTACATTAAAAGTGGTCAGCGGCGCGGATATCTATTATCTCAATTCTCAGGACAATTCCGTTGCCTACGGGACAGCGTCCTATGACACCGTGGCAAAGGGCAAAAGCAAAGGCATAGCTGTAAAATATATAATCGCACCGGACAAACAGACGGCGACAAAGAGCAGCTTCGGGGATAAAGATATTGCCTTTGAAGTTATCCTGACATATATGCTCAAGGACGGAAATCTGTACGTCACGGCTAAACATAAGAATCTGACAGGCAACAAGGACGTCTGCATCGAGGATATGGGTGTGCTTGAGTTCTTCGGAGCCAACAGACACATGAAAGAAAATAAAGAGGGGGACAACGACTTTATTCTTGTCCCGGACGGAAGCGGCGCGCTCATATATACGGACATTTTCGAGGAAAACTTCCAGCCAGTGGAGCTTGCCGTCTACGGTGAGGATTATGCTCTTACCACTGAAGCGACCAGGCAGTCTGCCTGCATAGCCGCCTACGGCGCCAGGCAGGGTAACGGAGCTTTTGCCGCAATAATCGAAAAGGGAGACGCGATAGCCACCATCAAGGCGGACAGGCAGAGCGGAAAAACCGGATTCAATATTGTTGGCGCCAGCTTCAAGATAACCCCTGTAATGAGCACAACGACAAGGGGTACAATAAAGCAGTGTGTTGCGGCGGAAAGCTATAACGATGAAATAAGGCTGTGTTACAAATTTTTCAGCGGCAGTACCGCCAGCTATTCATCCATAGCCGTGGCGTGTAGAGAACAGCTCATACGCAACAACGTCCTTTCCACAAAAACAGTTGACGCAGATGATAAGGCTCTGCCCTTTAATCTTAGCCTCATAGGCGCAGTGCCGGGGGGTAGGGTAAAGTCCCTTAAGTATATGACCACCTTCAGCGAGGCCATTGACATGCTTGAGCAGATCAAAGCAAAAGGCATAGACAACATAAATGTGCGCTATACAGGCATTATGTCCGGTGGAGTAAATCAGACCTCAGTACTCAACTCAAGAGTGCTCTCGGGACTGGGAGGTAAGGACGATCTTCAGCGGCTTTACGAATATATGTCCTCTAAAAAGATGGGGCTGTACATCGACGTCAATCTGATAACTTCAAACGTAAGCCATACCTTTAAAGGCAAAAAAGCCGCGACGGCTTTGAACGGTGATAAAAGCTACGGCCTTATTGACAATAAATTTTATAAATATCTGGGTGGCAGCGAGCAATTCAAAAGAAGCTTTCTCGGTCTTTCACGACTTGAGGATTCCGTTATAACCCTGCTCAACAATACCCGCAAAATGAACTACACCGGATTCTGCATAAACGACTGCGGCAGCCTGCTTTATTCCGATTATTCGGGAAAGACGGCGATAAACCGTCAGGCAGCGTCTGAGGAGATGTTCAAGCAGCTGATCCCATTGTCAACAAACAAAAGCGTTATGGTGAATACCGGCAACTTTTACGCTTTGCGGGGAGCGGATTATATCATAAATATTCCCCTTGGTACTCAGCGTGAAAATTCTCCCTCCTATGTGGCCATTCCGTTCTTACAGATGATCCTCCACGGTACGGCGGATTATTCCGGCACACCTATTAACGAGGCTGATAACGAAATAAAAATGGCGCTTAAATATATAGAATACGGCGCCTGCCCGTCATATGAATGGAGCTACAGTGAAATGTCATATGACGAGACCATGTATGAGCCTTATTTCTTCTCGGAGCGTTTGGCTGACGGAGTCAAATTCTACCAGAAGGCTAACGAGGCTCTTGCCGATCTGCGCTCATCAAGAATAGTAAATCATTATATGATAAGCAACGGATTCTACTGTACAGAATACGGTGACGGAGCGGTTATTTATGTGAATTACAACGACGCCCCCAGAACCATAAACGGTCTGACCGTTGAGGCGGAAGACTTCCTCAGGATCAATTAAGGCTATCCTTTGTCCGCATAAGGCCGAAAAGTTCAGTGAAAGGAAAAGGCAGAGAATATGAACAACGGGGATCCGCTTTTCAGCATTATAATAACTACTTACAACTCCGAGGCTACTGTGCGCGCCTGTATCGATTCCGTGTTGGAACAAAGCGAGACTTCATACGAGATAATTATTGTCGACGACGCCTCCACAGACGGAACACCGGAAATAATCAGGCAGTACACAGCTGCTCATCCGAATATCCGCGGTATCTTCCACAGTGAAAATCAGCAAAAACCCAGGGGACTGAACGAAGGTATCAGGGACGCGAGGGGCAGATATATCTCTATTATCGACAGCGACGACTGGGTTGGAAAAGAATGTTACACAAAAAGAAGGAAACGGCTTGAGGAAACGGGCTTCCCGGATGTTCTTATTTCAGGTTTGACCGCTGTTTCCAATGATAAAGAGACCGTAATAAAAACGCCTTTTCCTTTAAACAGAAAAATGAATTTCGACGAGCTGTTGAGAAGCTGCAGCGACATACATACAGGACGTCATTTGTGCTTTTCATGGAGAATGCTCTTCAGCAGAAAAATGCTGACAGATAACGATATTTTTGTGAACGAAAGCATCACTATAGGCGAAGATTTTGATTTCAATTTCAGAGCCATGAAGATCGCTGAAAGCATAGTTGCCTGCGATGAGTCGGAATACCGTTACAGCCTCATATCAACAGGCAGTCTGATGAGAAGCAGATGTAAAAAGAATCTGGAAGAGAGTGTTGAGCTTCAGTATAATACCAGGGTATCTGCCGGAATGGATATAGGCTCATACAGATCGGATCTCCTCGAATACTATGTCAGGGACTTGACTTTTATAGTGATAACTAATCAGATCAATTCCCCGGAGGGGTTGACTCCTGCCGCGCTCAAAAGGATACTGAACAGGCGCTGTTTCCGGGAAACATGGAAAATGACGGGCTTTCACCTTTACGGCGGGAGCAGACAGGATATTTTTCTGCGGCTGATGATAAAATTCAGGCTGACGCGGCTGTATTGCAGGGTAACAGGTAAAAAATAATTATCTGAGGAACAGCAATTTTAAAAAGTAAAAAACAAGACGCTCACAGCAGCTTTTCACACTGCGGAGCGTCTTTATTTATGACCTATAAATTATTTGATGTTATTCTCAAGGGTGTCCAGACAATCGCGAAGCTCTGCGGGAAGCTTGTCGCCGAACTTCTGATAGAATTCCTCGATGCCCTCTGTTTCGGTCTGCCAGAGCACATTGTCGACGCTGAGCATCTCTTTAAGCGCGTCCTTGCTTACCTCGTCCTCAATACCTTCAA
Organism: Clostridiales bacterium; assembly: GCA_024684435.1. GTDB lineage: Bacteria > Bacillota > Clostridia > Oscillospirales > Acutalibacteraceae > JAAZFZ01. Next base: position 3,817 of record JAIKWV010000025.1, on the reverse strand, counting down.
GGTTGATATCCTCGGGCTTGGGAACGTAACCGATAGCAGTCTCCTCGGCGTCCACCTTGTTTTCACAGCGTTTGATTATCCACTCAAGCACGCGAAGGTTCTCGCCGTATCCGGGCCACATGAATTCGCCTGCGTCGTTCTTACGGAACCAGTTGACGTTGAATATCTTGGGCGCCTTGTCCGCATCCAAAGTCTTGCCGATGTCGATCCAGTGCTGCCAGTAATCAGCCATATCGTAGCCGCAGAAGGGGAGCATAGCCATGGGATCACGGCGGACAACTCCCACTGCGCCGGTAGCGGCGGCGGTGGTTTCAGACGCCATAATTGAGCCTACGAATACGCCGTGGTTCCAGTCTCTTGACTGATATACAAGGGGAGCGAGCTTAGCTCTGCGTCCGCCGAAAATAAAAGCTGAAATGGGAACGCCCGTATGACTGTCAAACTGATCGCTTACACAGGGGCAATTCTTTGCGGGAGCGGTGAAGCGGCTGTTGGGATGAGCGCCCTTCTCTTCGCTGGTCTTGCCGTTCCAGGGATTGCCCTTCCAATCGATGGCGTGCTCGGGAGGATTCTTGTCAAGACCTTCCCACCACACGGTATTGTCGTCCAGATTAAGAGCGACGTTTGTAAATATGGTGCCTGATTTTGTGGAAGCGAGAGCGTTGGGGTTGGATTTGATATTTGTACCCGGCGCCACGCCGAAGAAGCCGTTTTCGGGATTGATGGCATAAAGCCTGCCGTCCTCACCCTTGCGGATCCAGGCGATATCGTCGCCTACGCACCAGACTTTGTAACCCTTGACTCTGTAAGATTCAGGGGGAATAAGCATTGCAAGGTTGGTCTTGCCGCAGGCTGAGGGGAACGCGGCGCAGACGTATTTGACTTCTCCCTTGGGATTCTCAAGACCGAGGATAAGCATATGTTCAGCCTGCCAGCCTTCGTTCTTGCCCTGATATGAAGCGATACGAAGAGCAAAGCACTTCTTGCCGAGCAAAACGTTTCCGCCGTAACCGGAGTTTACGGAGATTATGGTGTTGTCCTGAGGGAACTGGCAGATGTAGCGCTTTTCCTCATCGATCTCACAGCGGCAGTGAAGACCTCTTACCCAATCGTCTGAGTCGCCGAGAGCCTCAAGCACGGCTTTGCCGGCGCGGGTCATTATAACCATGTTGAGAACAACATATATTGAGTCTGTAAGCTCAATGCCTATCTTTGAAAATACAGAACCGACAGGACCCATGGAGTAGGGGATAACGTACATCGTGCGTCCCTTATAGGAGTCTCTGGCTATATCGTAAAGCATCTTGTATGCTTCGTCGGGCTCCATCCAGTTGTTGGTGGGACCTGCTTCTTCCTTTGTCTTTGTGCAGATGAATGTGCGATGCTCCACGCGGGCAACGTCGTTTACCGCGGTGCGGTGAAGATAGCAGTCGGGAAGCTTTTCTTCATTAAGCTTTGTCAGTTCGCCCGTTGAGCATGCCTCTGCGCGCAAAGCCTCGATCTGCTCCTTGGAGCCGTCGATCCAAACAATTTTGTCAGGCTTTACAAGATCGATCTTATCTTTGATCCAAGCGAGAACGGATTTGTTTTTTGTCAACTCTGTCATAATTTAAACTCCTTCCTTTGGTACCTTATGCTGCGGAACACGTCAATATGAATCGGTAACGCCTTGACGGATCAGCGCGATCAGTGCCTTAAATATAATTACAACAACGTTTTCCTTATATATTATACATTATTATTTGTCAATTTGCAACTTAAAAGTACACCAATATGACCCTCAATAAAGGTTATTTGTGTTGCTTTGTGACAAAATGTGATTTGATAACGGCAAATATCAGACTGCAATTTTTTTAAAGTGTACAAAATAAGCCGTACGAATGATCATAATCGCACGGCTTGGATATATATTACGGATCGATCGGTATTACCTTAAAATACTGTGGGGGATCATTTCTCTTTTTTCTTATAAGGATTTTTACGCTTTACCCAATCCTCTTTGATCACCTGATCTATGCGGGACAGCACCAAAGCGTCGCTGGGTACGTCCTTTGTGACGGTTGTGCCGGCGGCGGTGTATGCGCCTTCGCCGATAGTAACGGGAGCCACCATGCAGGTGTGACAGCCTAAGAATACGTTGTCCTCTACAACGGTACGGAATTTTGCGTTGCCGGAATAGTTAGCGGTTGCGCAGCCGCAGCCAACGTTGATATTTTCGCCGAAATCGGAATCGCCGATATATGTGAGGTGGGATATCTTGGTGTCGTTGCCGATATTGGAATTTTTAAGCTCAACGAAGTTGCCTATGCGCACGTCGTCTCCAACAACGGTGTTGGGTCTGAGCCGGACAAAGGGACCGATATCACAGCCGTTGCCCACCTTGGCATTAAATGACTGAACGCTGTTAAGGTTATTGAAATCTCCCACGGTGGTGTTTTCAAGCAGTGAACCGGGACCTATCTCACAGTCTTTGCCGATAACTGTTTTGCCTCTGATGATAGTGTTGGGCAGAATTACCGTGTCGGCGCCTATCTCAACGCCGGGACCGATTATAACGCCGTCGATACAGGGAATGGAAACGCCGTTGAGCATATGCTTTGTAAGCTCATCTTTGCGCGCTATTTCGTTCAGATCAAGAAGCTGTACACGGGTATTTGCGCCAAGGACAACCTTCTCGTTCAGAGCAACAAAGGCGTCAACTCTCTGACCGGATCTCTTGATTATCTCTATGGCGTCGGTAAGGTAATATTCTTTTTTGACCTGGGATAAGGTGATCTTTCCCAGAGAATCCAGCAACGCCTTTACGTTGAACCAGTAAGCGCCGGAATTGACCTCGGTTATAAGTTTTTCCTCGGGGGTCGCCTCTTTTTCCTCAACGATACGCTCAAGGGCGTTGTCTTTGCTGCGGACTATTCTGCCGTAGCCGAAGGGGTCGGGGACCTTTGCGGAAATAACGGTGGCGGAGTTCCCGCCTTCAATGTGGGCTCTGAGGGAGGCGCTTATGGTCTCGCTGTCCATCAGGGGAGCGTCCCCGGCAAGGATCAGAACGTTTCCGTCAGGATACTTTCCCATAAAATCCTTAGCCTGCATAACGGCGTGACCTGTACCAAGTCGCTCAGCCTGGAGTACCGTCTGAATATCAGAGTCAAGATGTGAACACACAAGCTCGCTCATGTGACCCGTTACCACGCAGATATCGTCAATACCGCTGGCTCTTACAGCGGTTATTACCCAGTCTATCATCGGTTTAAATAATACCTCAGCCAAAACTTTTGGCTTTGTGGATTTCATTCTTGTTCCCTCGCCGGCGGCAAGAATGACAGCACAGTTATTACTCAAAGAAAAAACCTCCGTTCATTTTTTTAGTAGGGATATTATTCTCAAGAATACTTTTTTTATCAATTATACACCATTTTTACGCCGATTACAACACATCTGTCATAATACTGTAATTCGCAATATTTTTTAAAAATAAGTATTGATTTTTATTTTGAGATGTGCTATTATATTTAGGCAGTTAAAAACAGGCGATCATCCGGTTGCCGTTATTTAGTCTGTGCGCTGTTAGCTCAGCTGGATAGAGTGTTTGGCTACGAACCAAAAGGTCGGGGGTTCGAGTCCCTCACAGCGCGCCATAAGAAACGCAATTTGTCTACCAAGGCAAATTGCGTTTCTTTTTGTATCTGAAAACCACGCGTTAGACGCGTGGTTCGGTAAGAATTAAATAGTTGAATAAAAAATAATCCCTTTATAGAATAGACGTGCGGTCTGCCAACTGCACAAACTACAAAATAAAGGGAGGCATTCAAAATGGGAT
>JAIKWV010000021.1 GCA_024684435.1 Clostridiales bacterium | reverse complement strand
GGTGACAAAGGCCCGTTTACGGGCGGCAAGTAACAATCCTACGCGGCTGGCAGACCGTATTACGCGTTAACGCGTCTGCGAAGAACAGAGGGCTATGCCCGTCAAAGAAAAACCACCGGCTTGGCCGGTGGATGTTTATTGTAACGTTTTTTCTGCTGTATGGAAAATGATTACTTTAGTATTTGTTTCTCGTTGCATTTTTCCATAATGATAAACATCATGTTTACCATCAGCAGGTATGGTACGGGGCAGAATATACCCGGATTGACCAAGGACATCATTTCCATTCCGATAAAAGAAATAAACAGCGTGGTGTTGAACAGGCTGCGTTTACTTTCAAATATACGTATACGCACAGCCCACTGTATCGCATAGCCCAGCACGCCGACGATGCCAAAGCTGCCGATGATCTGGAAGGGCGAGGAATGATACCAGCAGAGGGAGAATTTGCGGGAAGGATGCACGTCCCGGTTGCCCATATAGCCCAGTCCACGTCCAAATATCGGATTGGATTTAAAATCCTCCACCGCTCGGGCATAAAGCTGCAAACGTATCTTATTCTCATTAAAATTGAAAACACGGTCAAGTGTCTTGCTGACAAAGGCAAAAATATAGGGTGAAACGATCAGACCGATAGCGGCAAGGACGATCAGAATGATTTTATTGGCTTTGCGATGTTTTTTGTCGTAAATAAGGATTATGACAACACAGAGCATGAATTCGATCGTGCCGAAGATCAGCCCTCCGCGGGAGCCGGAAAGGAGCATACAGATATAACTGAGTATCCCGAACCATATATAGAAGTGCTTCCGCTGTGAAAGATAGAACGGAAACGGCAGAGAGAGCATGAGAACGGTGGCAATGTTGTTGCGCCATTGAAAGTCCAGAATACCGGGATCCCGGATGAGCACTCTGATATGTACAAGATAATGCTCAAGTACCATAAAACTGGCGAAGGCGCCCACAAGAGCCATGATCTGTGAAAACCGTTCCCGCAGAGAATACCTTTCGTTGACCTCAAAATAGGCGTTTATGACCATATATATGCCGAGCATTCCGAAGCCCAGACCGATGGTATAATAGATCGCGGTCAAAGAGAAATATTCCGCCGCCGTTATTTTACCAAACCCGCCGAGGGTGACGGCGATCGAAGTTGCCAGAATGCCCCAGAAACTTTTGCCTATGGTAAAATGCTTTTTATATTTTACAAAATGAAAAACAAAAACCGCGACGGCAGGAATGGCGATAGGGACGTATTTAACGAAACGGTCAAAAGAATCAAAACATTTTAAAGAGAAAGTACAGAGCAGCAGGAAGGGCAGGGTAGTCGCAAGAAGATCGTCGGTCAACGCCAGGATGGCTAAAATCAGAACCGCAAAAATAATGACGCCGGCATATTCCATACCGGATATCGTAATGGCACAGGCAAGCAGAACGACTGCGATCAAAAAATATTTTGAGATCAAAAAGTCTCTGACCTTTTGCACACTGACCCCCTCCATTGTGTTGATTTTTTTCTAAGCATACCACATATGGTTGCTTTTTTCAAGAGTTGTATATCAGTTATTTGAAGAGGTGTTTTTTAATCTTTGCATTTACTGCGGATGTGTGATATTCTATTAAAGATAAATCGTTAAGGGGTGTAATGTTTCATGTCAAAAAGGCTGAAACTTTTATTGACTGCTGTGGCTGCGCTGCTGCTGTCTGTGATATGCTGTGTTTTTTCAGCAGCGGAAAATGAAAGAAAAGATGCTGTTACTCACCCTGATCTGAAGATCCGTGTCAGTTTGTTTGAAGCAGACGAAGCCTATACGGAAATACAGAAACTTCCGGGAGAAGACGGAGAGTACGTCCTGTTTTTGCCTGCGGACTGTGACAGGAAGAACTTAAGATTGACTTTTGATTATGAAAAGATAACCGTTGGCACAGAGCCGATAACATCCGGCGCCGCCACATCAGCCTTTGCCGAAGACAAAACCGTAAAAATCAAAACAGACGCCGGAGAATTTGACGTGAAGGTCTGTTCCTCCGAAAATTTGCCGTCGGTGTTTATAACGACGGCAAGCGGAAGTCTCCGCGCAACACACGAAAACAAAGAACATCGTGAAAAAGCAAGCCTGACCTTGGCGGAGGGCGGGAAAACAGTGATCGAAAGCAGCGAACTTGCCCATATAAAGGGCAGGGGAAACAAGAGCTGGGGTTATAATGAAAAGCGCTGCTACAGCATTAAATTTTCAGAAAAGACGGATATTCTGGGCATGGCGGCGGCAAAGAAATGGGCGTTGATATCCAATAATATGGACCCGACGCTTATGAGAAACGCCATAGCCTATACAGCCGCGCATTTGACGAACCTGCCCTACACGGTGGATTTCCGCTTCGTTGACCTTTATATCAACGGAAGCTACAGAGGTAATTATATTATATGTGAAAAAATCGAGATCGGAAAAAACAGGATCAATATAAACGATCTTGAAAAAGCAAATGAAGCAGCCAATCCTGAGACCGATCTTGACAGCTTTGAATGCGTACAGGAGGAAGCCGACAGCATGCGACTCAAATGGTGGAAGCTGCCCAATGATCCCGATGACATAAGCGGCGGATACTTACTTGAATTTGACGATAAGGAAATACTTGAGTACAAGTCGAGCGGGTTTGAGAGCAATTTCTGTATAAATATACATTCGCCGGAACATATTACTCAAAAGGAGATCAAGTATATTTCTTCACTTTTTTATGATTTCGAAGAAGCTCTTCTTTCGGATGACGGCAAAAATTCCAAGGGCAAATACTTCACGGATTATATTGATGTCGACTCTTTCGTTGAGGCGGCAGTGATATATGAATTTGCTTCGGAGCAGGATTTCGGGAAGCTGAGTTATTATATTTTTCTTCCCGACGGAAGCGATAAATTCGTTATGGGACCGATATGGGACTTTGACATGTCTATGACAAACCCTGAAAATGTGCCAAAAAGCGTAAGGCTTGCGGCTGAAGATCTTATGGGGATCAATGAGAGCTTGGAAAAGGCGTCGACAGTGCTTAAACATATGCTCTCCGTAAGAAAATTTGCCGACCTTGTAGCAAAGCGTTCCCTGGAACTGTGCGATGTGTTTGAAACTCAGCTGAACGACAGAGCCAACGAACTTTTTGAAATGATATCAGCATCCGCAAAATGCGACGCTATCCGCTGGGGATATGTAGTTACTAACGAAGAAGACGTTCAGCTTCGGACATTTATCCCGGCAAGAACCGGAATGCTCAGAAAGTATTTTTCGGATTTTGACGCGTCAGCGGAAGCAGAAGCGAAAAATATAAGCGCAACTGAATTTTCAGACGAGAGGAAAGAAGACATCCCAGTAGATCCGGTGATCGTTGCTTCGGTCTCTGCGGCGCTGGTCTTAGCCGCGGTCATCATAGGCTTGATTATAAAAAAGAAAAAACATAGCAGCAAATAAAAATATCGACAACAAAGCCGGGGAGACTTGACGGTCCTCCCGGCTCTTTAATGTTCTGAATTATTGCGCCAGCTGGTAAACTTTTACATAATCTACTGTCATCTGAGTTTTGTAGTCCTTGTTTGCCGCTATATCTTTAGGCAGTATGTTGGGGATCTCAAGCCCGACGATCAGATTTTCGGGGACTTGGGAAACGCCTTTGCCGAAGGATGTCCGGAAGGTTTCTTTGCCGTTTATATAGAAGATGTATTCGTCGTCGGTCCACTTTACGCCGTAGGTGTTGAACTTGTTGTATATATCGTCCCCGGCTGCTCTGACCTGGCATTTGTCGATATTTTCGTCGTTATCGTCATAACCGTTGCAGTATACGGTTTGAGTAATGCAGTTGCGGAACTTTTTGAGAGGGAAGTCAAATGTGGAATTTTCAAGAATATCTATCTCCGCTCCGCCGATGCCGCCGTTAGACTGCAGATCGTATGAATGACCTGACTGCAGCCAGAATGTGCTCCAGAAGCCTTCGCCCTTGTTGCATATGCAGCGGATCTCAAAATAGCCCTTGCAGTACCATTGATTCAGAGCGATCACCGCGGAGTACCAGCCTTCGCCGTATTTCCCTTTTTCCGCGTCAAGATATTCGGCGGTGAGTATCAGATTGCCGTCCTCAACCTTCGCCTGACTTTCACAGTTGAAGCCGCAGCCTGAGTTGCCTGAGCCGAGGCTCCTGAAAAACCATGTGTCGGTATCAACTTTGTCGCCGTTAAATTCATCACAGACTACAAGCTCATAGCCTGTCAGGTCGAGCTCTTCTCCCCGGGGATAAATGGGCAGCTTGAATATCGCCATGCCCATAATCTCGGATATAACAAGGAGCGTTGCGATGATTTTTTTTAAGGAGACTTTGCCGGAAAACAGATCTTTCAGTGAATTTATTCCGATTTCAAAGCAAAATCTCTGTCCGTTTGACCAGCCAAAATTGCTGAATAAATTGTACATAAAATTTACCTCCGGGTTTTATGGAGCAAGATTTGTTATTACTTTTATTATACTCTTTTTATTTTACTGCGTCAATATTTTTTCTATATTGACAAAATAGAAAATATATAATAAAATGAATATGGGTTAATTATTTATATAGGAGGGATTTGAAATGAAAACGGCAAAAAGAATTATATCCGTGATTTTGTCCGGTTTTATGCTTCTGTTGGTCGCTCCGCCTGTTTGTCTTGCGGGAGCGGCGGATGCATGTCCCGCTGAGTCCTGCGGCATCTGCGGCACGGTCTGCTGTCACTGTATCGCAACACAGGCGGCAGTGGATGATGAGCATGATTGGGATGACGGCGTTGAGACTACCTCTCCGACCTGTACGGAAAAGGGCGTTATGACCTATACCTGCAGGGACTGCAGCGCCAAAAAGACTGAAGATATCAAGCTTCTCGGTCATGATCCTCAAATAGCCCCTTACGTCAAGCCTACCTGTACCGAAATGGGCTATGCGCCATTTATCTGCACCCGCTGCGGAGAAACCATCAGCAAGACCGACCCGGAAGATCCACTGGGTCACGACTATAAACCTGTATATACCTGGGCTGAGGACAACAGCAGCGTAACAGCCGAGATGACCTGTACACGATGCGGCGATGTTTCCATAACGGAGACCGTAAACGCAAGGAGAAAGGTCATTGCGGAGCCTACCTGCGCTCAGGAGGGCGAGGCGCTTTACACCTCCGATGGCTTTGCCTGCAAGGCGTTCTATGTTCAGACAAAGACGGAAGCCATTGCAAAGCTTCCCCACGACACCGTGAGGATACGCCAAAAATCCCCCACCTGCACGGAGGAGGGCATAGACACCTATTGCATCTGCAATAACTGTCACGGCATCTTTGAGGACGAAGCGGCGACAATACCCCTTAAAAAACCTCCCGTACTGCCGAAATTGCCACATAAGCTTTATGAGATCCCCGCGGTCGAACCCACCTGTACCCAGGATGGTGTAGTCGCTTATTGGCGCTGTGAGATGTGCGGACAGTATTTCGCGGATCAGAACGGTACCCCCGCAATGTTCCCGCTGCCCTCGATCCCCGCCAAGGGTCACATTTATGAGCCTGTATATACCTGGGCAGATGACAACAGCAGTGTTACAGCGACTCTTACCTGCACCCGCTGCGGAGATACCACTGTAACCGAGACTGTGGGCGTGACTATGAAGGTCACCGTAGAACCTACCTGCACTCAGGACGGAGAGGCGATCTATACCTCCGGCGCCTTTGCCTGCAAGTCTTTCTATGTTCAGACAAAGAACGAACCCATAGCCCCTCTCGGGCATGATCCTCAGATAGCGCCCTATGTTTATCCGACCTGCACCGAACCCGGTTACGCGCCGTTTATCTGCACCCGCTGCGGAAAGATAATAAGTAAGACCGACCCGGAAGATCCCCTGGGTCACGACTATAAACCTGTATATACCTGGGCTGAGGATAACAGCAGCGTTACAGCGACTCTTACCTGCACCCGCTGCGGAGATACCACTGTAACCGAGACTGTGGGCGTGACTATGAAGGTCACCGTAGAACCTACCTGCACTCAGGACGGAGAGGCGATCTATACGTCAGACGGATTTGCCTGTAAGGCGTTCTATGTTCAGACAAAGACCGAACATATAGCCGCTCTCGGACATGACCGTCAGCCTGTATATACCTGGGCAGATGACAACAGCAGTGTTACAGCGACTCTTACCTGCACCCGCTGCGGAGATACCACTGTAACCGAGACCGTGGGTGTGACCATGAAGGTCACCGTAGAACCTACCTGTACTCAGGAAGGCGAGGCGACTTATACCTCCGGGGCCTTTGCCTGCAAGTCTTTCTATGTTCAGACAAAGACAGAGGTACTGCTGAAGCTGCCCCACGACACCGTGAGGATCCGTCAGAAGTCCCCCACCTGCACAGAGGAGGGTATAGACACCTATTGCATCTGCAATAACTGTCACGGCATCTTTGAGGACGAGGCGGCGACAATACCCCTTGACAAACCTCCCGTACTGCCGAAACTGCCCCATAAGCTTTATGAGGTGACCGGAACAGATCCCACCTGTACGGTTGACGGCGTGGTCCATCATTGGCGCTGTGAGATGTGCGGACAGTACTTCTCCGACGGAAAAGAAACCCTTACTGAATACAGGTCGCTGGTGATATCAGCTAAGGGTCACACTCCCGGGGAAACAGTAATAGAAAACAAAAAGCCGGCCACCTACAAGGCGGACGGCAGTTATGAAGCTGTGATATACTGTACAGAATGCGGAGCGGAGATCAGCAGAGAAACCGTGGTCATACCTATGCCGAAGCACGATCATGTGGACAGAGACAACGACGGTTACTGCGACCAATGCGAACAGATGATGACCGGCGGTGAACATTGTGATTTCTGCGGTAAGATACATACCGGTACATTCAGTAAGCTGATAATATTTTTCCATAAGATATTTGCTTTCCTGAAAAGAAAATAATACGCTGAATCTTAAGGGCTGTATTCCGTATCGGAGCACAGCCTTTTTTACTGAAATTTGTTCGCTTAATACAAAATAAAAATATGATAAATTTTACATTGAAAAATGTGTTTTGTTTTGATATAATACTTTAATAGAGTGAGTTTTTATCAAAAGAGGTGAACAAATGGACTACCAAGAGGAAAAGATGCCGGAAGATATGCCGGATAATATACCGGAAGATCCGGAACCTATGATGGAAGAAGTCAAGGATTTTGTCACAGGCAAGCCGCTTCCTTATTTTGGAGACGATATGGAACCCGATCCGGAATTAGTCGCGCAAAGCATAAAAAGTGCCGCTTCATCAATTTTTGCTGTCATCTTTTTTGTTGTGATGACCCTGTTTTGCGGGTATCTTTTGTTCTGGAATATTTATGTTTCCGTATCTGTCAGAAAAGGTGATAATTTCGTCGGTGAGGGCACGTACTATTCCGCCGTACAGAGCTATGCCGAGGCTTGCAAGCGTGCTGTAAACATGAAGGAAGTGTTGCCGATAAGTGCAATAAACTTCAGCGCAGGCAGAAACACATTTGTAAAATACATTGAGGCAGGGGAAAAGTATTTCGGTTCTCAGTCTGCAATGGAGCATATTACGGATCGTATGAGCCTTGAAAGCGTTAAAGACAGCAGGCTTCTTGCCGTCATAAAGCGCGCGCAAACTGTCGGTGAAGCCCAGGAGCTTATAGACGGTATCAAGCAAAAATACGTCAATGGGGATTTTGCCGATTTTTGCAATGAGATAGATAAGGCAAAGCAGGACAATCCCGATTATCCGCCCTTCACATTTGAACTCAGCAAGCTGGAAATGGCGGCGCAAATCAAGCAGCCGGACGAAAAACAGTTGGAGCTGTTTGAAGAACTCCGCAATGCATATCCCGAAAAGATCAATTTTTATATCGGGTATGGTATAAGGGCAATGGTCAGAATAGGGCAGACAGATCAGGCCGTTGAACTGTGTAAAGAGGAAAATGCCGACGACGGCGCCATTACTGAAATGCGTCTGTATATCTGCAGGATGAACAAGGACTATAACAGAGCTGCCAGTATATACAGCTCATACAGGTATAAAAATTCTTTTGTCAACAATGTTGACCGTGAGGTCCTTATAACCTATTTGCTCAAAAATAACAAGAATGCTCTCCTTGAACTGCTTAAGCGTTATTCGATATACAATAAAACATACAAGGCTGACGCAAAGCTTCTTTATGTTCTGGAAATTGCCTCGATAGATTGCGGTAAAACAGATTATTATGAGTTCTTCGAGAGTTGTCTCAAAAAGAACGATACTCCCCAGTCTGCGAATGTTGAGGCGTTTAAGAACAAAACCAAAACCAAGGAAGCCATTTTCCTGGATTTTAACGGAGAATTCGGATAATAACAAAATCGGCAAATATAAAAATTTGACCGCCGCAGGATCAAAAGTCCCGCGGCGGCCGCTGTTTTTTGTTTCTTTAACGGGTGCCTATCTTCAAGGTCTTTATCTCAAACGGCTTGATGTGAAGATTTATCTTATTGCCCTCAAAGGGTATAGCCTCGTCCTCACGTTCAATGATGTTGCACTCCGCCGCCGACTTGATGTCTGTAAACATTGTCAGCGCTATGTCGGCGCTCCTGCCTGTTTTTTCTACCATTCTGATTATATATTCGTCGCTGTCCTCGCATTTCTTGACTGCCTCAAGGGTCACAGCGTCGCAGTTCAGTGACATGAATGAGCCTTCCTTGTCGCTGCCGCTTCCGCCTTTGATCTCAACGGGTACCATGGGATTGTTGAGCTCAAGACCTCTTGTTATGGTGTCGGCGTCCTTCCAGTCCCCCAGGTGAGGGTAGAGGGAATAGGTGAAGAACTGCTCGCCGATATCCGACACCGGATCGGGATTCATGGGCCCTTTGAGGAGAGTGACGATCATGCGCTGTCTGTCCACCTCAAAGCCGTATTTGCAGTCGTTCAATATACTCAGACCGTAGTCCGGGTCAGACATATCTATCCAGTTGTGCGCGGAGACCTCAAACTTCGCCTTGTCGTAGGAATTGTATCGGTAATTTGAATTTTCAATGGTGGCATAGGCGATATCGCGGGTATAGTGCTTCGCTTTGAGATCAACGTCAAAGCCCACCTTTAAGAGCTTGCGGCGCTCATACCAGTCGATGTAAGTGTCGAAATCTATTCTTTCAAGATCATTGTAAAGTATGATGTTCTGCTTGATGAGGGAGTTTATGATCTTCTTGCTGATGGTCACGCAGGTGAAAACGTCGCCCTGAGTGATAGCTTCGATCCTGCCGTCGTCGGTGGTAAATTCCTTGTCAACGTATGTGGCGACGATGTCCCACGCCTCATATTTGCCCGGCAGATCCTCATACAGACGGAACACATTGCCCTTGCCGCTCAATATTTCACGGGAATTCTTCTTGTCATAAATGGAAATAAGCTCTGCCGCTGAGTTGAAAACCAGCTTGTATCTCTCATTTTCCACAAAGTCCGCGTTCAGCGCCTTTACCTTCGTTTCGCCTGACGAGGGCTTGGTGTAGTAGACCTTGTAGCCCACTGAAGGAACATTCTTCGCCACGAACACAAGCACCTTCGTGCCGTCAAATTTCGTATAGCTCTGGGTGGCGACCTTTTCGCCGTTTTCATCGAAAACATCAACGTCCCTGTAGGGCAGCTCGACCTTTGACGTGGCGCTCACCGGGAGAGAATTGAACAGGGCAAAGGGGGCGCCGTTCTTAACGTCGGGCGAAATGTGCTGAGCTATTACGTCAAGAGCCTTCTTGCGCAGTGGCTCGGCTATGGCAACGATCTCATCATAGATATCCAGCAGCTGACCGTAGACCTCTGTGATGTGAGAGCCGGGGAGGGAGTCGTGGAACTGATTGGTAAGTATCATTTTCCAGCCCTTTTCAAGCTCTTCCGCAGGGTAGGCATAGCCGTAAATGCTTGCAATGGAGCTGTAAAGCTCGGTCTCTCTGTAAAGATTTTCGCAGTATCTGTTCATCTTTTTGAGCTTGCCCTTTGTGGTGTAAACGCCTCTGTGTTCCTCAAGGTAAAGCTCGTCTTTCCAGATGGGGATATTGTCCTCGGTGGCGTTCGCCTTCATCCTTGCCAGGGAGTCCTCGATCTTGCTGGTCCTTGTTTTGGGCAGACCGGGGAATTCGTGATATCTCTTGACATATTCGAGCATCTCAGTGTCCACTCCGCCGCCGCCGTCTCCCCAGCCGTAGCAGTACATGGATTCGCCGATGGTGGTCTTGTCAGAATACCTGTTCCAGTTGACCTTCAAAGAATCGGGTTCCATGGAACCTATGAAATGAGTGGGCGGTACAATGGAGAAGGTGCGGGATCCGTCGGGACCCTCCCACCAGAAGGTATGATACTGCCAGGGGTTGGTATCGTTCCAGATACCCATTTTATGGGTAACAAAATACTCAACTCCGGATTTTTTCATTATCTGCGGCATGGCGTAGCCGTTCCCGAACACGTCGGGCAGCCAGCAGGTTTTGGGGGTTATGCCGAAGTTTTCCTCGGCGTAGCGGATGCCGTGGAGGAACTGACGGGCAAAGGATTCACCGGATATGATATTGCAGTCCGGCTCTACCCAGGTGGCGCCGATATACTCCCAGCGGCCCTCCTTGATGCGTTCCTTGATCTGCCTGAACAGATCGGGATACCTGTTCTTCATTTCTTCATATGTGACCGCGGTGCTCTGTGAGAAGATAAAGTCGGGGTACTGCTCCATAAGCCTTAGCATTGTGGCATGGGTCCTGCCCACTTTTCTGACGTATTCCTTGTAAGCCCACATGAACACAAGATCAAGGTGAGAGTTGCCTATGAGTGAAAGAGTACCCTCAGAGGCATAATTCTTGTTGTTATATACCTGCTCTTTGAGTATGCTGCGGCATTCAAGAAGGCTCTGCTTGAACACGTCCATATCCGGTGTGTCGAAATCAATGCGGAAAATGGCTTCCTTCAATGCCTTTCGGATGATCTGACAAAGGGTATCGTCTATCACGGGCATGAACAGGGCGTTGTACACCGCCTTAACGTCCCAGTAGGCGTCCTCGATATCCTTGTCGATGGTGGATATAAATGAGCATTCCACCTTCTTTATCTTGGATTCGTCGGAATGCCAGACGTAGTATGACTCGATCTCCGCGGAGTAGCTCTCGTTGCCCTTTGCGCACTCGGTGAGCAGAACGGCGTTGCGGAAAGGATCCAGTCCCTGATAGGGTACGCCGTCAATGGAGATCAGTGAATCGCCGCCCAGATATATGTTGAGGGTAACCCTCTTGCCCTTGAAACGTTCAGGTATTTTGATGGTATTCTTAAAGAAGGCGCTTAAACCTTCGCCTCCCCATGAACCGCCGACGTCGACCTCTTTCCATCCTTCATAAAGATATTCGTATTCTCCCACATCCTTGTAAATGCATTCGCGCATCTGCCAGGGGGGCAGGGCTTCAATGTCGGTATATATGCGCTTTTTAAGCTCTCTGAGCTTTAATGCGCACAGTTCGTCAAAGGAAAAGATACCTCTCTGTTTGCCCTTTGTCGCATCACGCCAGTCGTTGATGTGATTTTCCATGGCTTCCATGGATTTTGCCACATCGATAGGTTTGTTTTCTGCCATAGCCTTACCTCCGATTTATTGTTAATTTGAACAAATATGCTATTAATGATTATATCATATCTTGGAAGATTATTGCAAGAAATAATTTTTTAAAAAGAATAGAAAACGGAGGGCGTTCAAACCCTCCGCTTAATAATTTCACAATTTATTCTTGTTCGTTTTTCTGCTTTTTGCTCCGCGTTGCCAGGAAGAATATCAAAGCGCAGGCTAAGAGTAATACAACGACCACTATGATTATTTTTACGGTATTTCCCGAACCGGGAGCAGAGCTGTCCGTGTCGGTCTCCGATGTGGTCTTTTCCTCCTGAGCAGATCCTGCGATCTCCGGAACAACAGAACCGTTTTCGTCGGTCACGCTGACAGGCACCTGCGTATATACGGTGCTTCCGTCCTGATCGGTGACGGCGATCTCGGTGTAATGTATTACAGCGGGAGATGTCTCGCCGTTTTGACCGGTTGTGGCTGCGCTTGTGCTGCCCTGACCGCTGTAAGGCTCAGAGGTGTTTTCAGGCGTTGCGGTACTTCCGGACTTTGTAGTGCTTACGGGCTTTGTAGTGCTTGCGGGTTTAGTGGTATTTTCCGGCTTGACGGTGTTTCCTGGCTTGGTGGTGCTTCCGCCCTGATTCCCGCCGGGAGCGGTGGTCGATGTGCTTCTCGTGGTGGGGGGCGGGACCGTTTCGCCTTCACCCACTACTATTACAGCGCCGTTTGTGATGTTCAGGGATATGGGTTCTGCGTTTATGTCGTCGGTGCAATCCCGGTCATAGCTGAGCTTAATGTCGTATTTTGCGGCTTTTGCGTTATTTTTTATCCTGAAGGCAATGGAAACAAGCTCACCTGTATCGGTGTATTGGAGATGTCTTTCGCCCTTTTCTCCCCACTGGAAAGAATATTTTCCTTTGCCCAGATCCTTATAAGAAGAAATGCCCATCAAGCCCTCGTCATAGGCGTTTATCAGCTCTAAAGCGTTGGCGTCGTACTCGGCGAAAAGCCTGAGGCAGGCAAAACCGGGATTGGTGTTGAGCTTTACGACAACGGTGACCTTGCCGCCCGCTTTTCCGTAAACCGTACTTGCGCTCACATCGGCGCTGGCGGAATAGGAAATGAGGGAGAACGAGAAGATCAGAATAAGCGTGACGAATAATGCCGAAAGTCTTTTTATCATGAAAAATCACATCCTGAGTTCAGATTTCCCTCCTATTATATCAAAACCCATCGGGTTTGTAAATTTATTTTATAATATCACTTTGCCGAAAAACAAGAAAATATTTGCCAACAGGCTCAGATCCTGTTGCCATATTCCCGAAAACGCATATTATGATGAGTGAAAACAGGTATGATCCTGTTTGATTTTATTTAATTATTAACAATCTGTAACATTATTAAAAATAACATTTACAAATGGGGGATAAATGATGTATAATAAAATAGCCTTTATCCGGAGTAATGGATTTTTTGGGGGTCTTTTGATTGAACGCATATCTTGACAACAGTGCCACGACCCCTCCGTGTAAAGAGGCGATAGCTGCTGTAAATGACGCCATGACCGCACATTGGGGCAATCCGTCGTCCTTACACAGGGTCGGCATCATGGCGGAGGATGTACTTAAAAAGGCGAGAACACAGGTGGCGGACAAACTGTTCTGCAGACCGGAGGAGATATACTTCACCTCCGGAGGAACAGAAGGCAACAACCTTGCGCTTTTCGGAGCGGCAAACGCCATGAGACACAGGGGAAAAAGAATAGTGACCTCATCCATCGAGCATTCCAGCATTGATGAAGCTATGACTCAGCTTGAAAAGCAGGGCTTTGAGGTCATAAGGCTGCCTGTTGATAATTACGGCAGGGTAAGCGAAAAGGACATCGCCTCCGCGGTAAACGGAGAGACCATACTCGTAAGCATTATGGCTGTAAACAACGAGGTAGGTACTTTACAGCCTGTGGGCAGTATAAAACGTATCGTCACAGCCGCCCGTTCACCGGCGCTCATTCACTGCGACGGAGTACAGGCGTTCGGCAAAATGAATATAAGACCCGCGTCCTTCGGTCTTGATCTTATGACCGTCAGCGCCCATAAAATACACGGCATAAAGGGCGCCGGCGCGCTTTACATACGGCAGGGCGTCAGGATCACTCCCTCTTTATACGGGGGCTCGCAGGAGGGCAAGATCCGCCCCGGCACACAGGCGGTGCCCGCCATTGCGGCTTTCGGAGCGGCGGCGGAGGCTTTGCAGAGTTCCGAAAAGACAACTCAGCGGGTAAAGTCACTGCGTGATTATTTCGTCTATGCTTTATCGGAGATAGACGGCGTGGATATCAATTCACCATCGGACGCATTGCCCTACATCGTAAATATTTCGGTAATGGGCATAAATTCCGAGCCTATGCTCAATTATCTTTCCAACATGGGCGTCTATGTTTCCAACGGTTCCGCCTGTTCAAAGGGCAAAAAAAGCAGGGTGCTCAAAGCGATAGGACTTGACGACAGACACATATCAAGCGCATTGAGGATCAGCTTTTCAAGGTTTACCACCACAGATGAAACTGATCTTCTCATTGAAGGGATAAAGGGCATAAAGCAAACGATAAGACCAAACAGAAAATAGTCGGAGCGTTAAACGGAAGTATGAAAGAAATTATTTTGTTAAAAAACGGTGAGCTTGCGTTAAAGGGACTCAACAGGCGAACCTTTGAGGATATTCTGATAAAGAACATGAAGCACCGTCTGAGTTCCCTGGGCAAGTGGACGTTCACCCCGTCCCAGTCCACCATAATGGCGGCGCCTGAAAACGAGGACGTGGATTTTGACGAAGCGATAAACAGGATATCAAAAGTCTTTGGTATAGCCGCCTTTTCCCGGGCGCTGGAGGTGCCCAAGGATATGGCTGTCATACTTGACACGGTGGGCACTTATCTTGAACCGGAGCTGATCGGTATCCGCACCTTCAAGGTTGAGGCAAAAAGATCAGATAAAAAATTCCCGCTGAAATCACCGGAGATATGTTCCGCCGTGGGTGAAAAGCTTTTGGAGCAGTTCCCACATCTCACGGTGGATGTCCATGACCCGGACATAACTGTCATGGTGGAGATAAGAGATAAATTCGCATACATACACGGCACCCAGCTCAAGGGCGCGGGAGGTATGCCCTCCGGCTCAGCAGGAAACGCGGCGCTGCTTATCTCCGGCGGTATAGACAGCCCGGTGGCGGGCTATATGATGGCAAAGCGGGGACTGAGGCTTACCGCCATACATTTCGCTTCACCTCCATACACCAGCGAGAGAGCCGAAATGAAGGTACACAGCCTGCTCAGGCAGGTGGCAAAATACAGCGGTATAATAAACCTGTTTGTTGTGCCTTTTACAGAGATACAGGAACAGATACTCGACAATTGTCCCGAGGATCTTTTTACCATAATAATGCGCAGATTCATGATGAAATGCGCAGAGATAATAGCGGCAGAACGTGACTGCGCCGCCCTTATCACCGGGGAGAGCGTGGGTCAGGTGGCAAGTCAGACCCTTTATGCCCTTGCCTGTACGGACAGAGCGGTGGACATGCCCGTCTTCCGTCCCCTTATCGGTATGGATAAGAGCGAGGTCATTGCGATATCACGGAAAATAGAGGCGTTCGATATTTCGATCCTGCCCTATGAGGACTGCTGTACGGTCTTTACTCCGAAACACCCCAGAACACATCCGAAGCTTGAAGCTGTTTTGAAAGCCGAGGAGGCGCTCAATGCGGAGGAGCTTATTTCAAAAGCGGTTGAAAATAAGAGACTGGTCATAATAAACCCCTGAAAGGTGTAGTTTAGCTTGTATACTTGTGAGATCATATCGGTTGGCACCGAGCTTCTGCTGGGGGATATCCTAAACACGGACGAGCAGTTCTTGTCAAGGAAGCTTGCGTCAATGGGGATAGCCGTTCTTCATCGCAGTTCCGTGGGGGATAACAGGGAAAGACTTGCAGAAGAGATACGACGGGCGCTGACCCGCAGCGATATCGTCATTACCTCCGGAGGTCTGGGACCCACTCCCGACGACCTGACAAAAGAGGTCTGTTGTGAGGTCATGGATTGCCCCCTTGTTGAACATAAAGATCAAAGTGAAAAGATAAGACGGTATTTTGAGAAAAAGGGCATGGATATGCCGGAAAGCAACCTGAAACAGGCCATGCTTCCCGCCGATTGTACGGTGCTGGAAAACGATAACGGTACGGCTCCCGGAGGCGTCATTGAAAAGAACGGCAAGTGCGTTATCTTTCTGCCGGGGCCGCCCAAAGAGCTGGTACCCATGTTTACAGATCAGGCAAAGCCGGTGCTTGCAAAATATTCATCCGGCGCCATTGTTTCCCACAGCATACGCACCATGGAGATAGGCGAGAGCGCCCTTGCGGAGCTGGCGGGGGATCATATGGATTCGCCGAACCCCACCGTCGCCCCTTATGCTAAGGACGGGGAAGCGCTGTTGAGGATCACTGCGAGCGCGGAGAGCGCGGAAAAGGCCGAGGAGCTTTGCAGGCCGGTCATTGACGGGCTTGTAAAGAAAATAGGCAAATACGTTTACGGTGTGGATTACGACAGTATTCAGCAGAGAGTTGTTGAATTACTGCGTGAAAATAATAAAAAGCTTGCCATCGCGGAATCCTGTACGGCAGGCTACACAGCGAAGAGACTTACGGATATCCCCGGGGCGTCGGCGGTCTTTGACTGCGGCATCATTTCCTACTCAAACGAGGTGAAAATGAACCTGCTGGGCGTTTCGGAGGTCACGCTGAAAAAATACGGAGCGGTAAGCTCACAGACTGCCTGCGAGATGGCGGAGGGAGTCCGCCGCCTGGCAAAAGCTGATCTGGGCATTTCAATGACCGGCGTCGCGGGTCCGGGCAGCGACAGCGAGGACAAGCCCGCGGGTCTGATATACATAGCAATTTCGGACGGAACAAAAACCGTTTGGGAAAAGCTCAATACTGGGAAGACAAACGACAGAGAATATAACCGTTATGTTTCTGCTTCCCGCGCGTTGAATCTGGTTCGCAAATATTTTGAAAAAATTATTTAACTTGAGTTTCGGAGGAATTATAAAATGGCAAAAAAAGATCCTTCAATCATTATTTTAAGCTCTGTACTTTCTGCTGTTACAGTTGCCTGTACCGCGTTTGGCACCATCACTCTTGTCAAGCATTCAAGGAGCGCGCCGGAGAATACTCCGGACACATCCATACAGCAGCTTGATACAAACGACAGGTCAACGGCATTAAAAGGGAAAAATCTTTTTACCGATCTTTCCGTTAATACGGCGGGGATAAATTATCCTGCGGGCATACTGGACAAGCTCAAACCCGTGTATGCGGTGAACAGTGACGTGGCGGGCTGGCTCAGGATACCGAACACTCCCATCGACACCGTTGTTGTTAAGGGAAAGGACAATTCCCATTATCTCAAGACGGATATTTACGGCAAGTTTACCAAGTACGGCGATATATTCATGGACTACCGTTGCACCATTGACAATTTAAAACGCAACACCATACTTTTCGGTCATACGACCTATGATTATCAGCAGGTTTTTGCGGGGCTTTATAACTACAAGGATCCGGAGTTCTTCAAAGCAAATCCGGTAATTGAATTTGACACGCTTACAAAAGAATATAAGTGGAAGATATTCGCGGTCTTTTTTACAAGCGTTGAACCAAAGGATGATAACGGCTATGTGTTCAATTACATCAGGCCGACCTTCAGCGACAGAAGCTTCAGCGGTTATATGAATCAGGTGGCGCAGAGAGCGTTATACTCAACCGGAGTTGACGTGAATTCAAGCGATAAGATCCTTACCCTTTCAACCTGCGCTTATGATTTCGGCAAAGATATCGACACCCGTATGGTGGTGGTCGCCAGACTTATGAGGGACGGGGAAAGTGAAGAAATAGATGAGAACCAGGTAAAGGAAAATCCCGATTACAGGCGTCCGCAATCATGGTACAGCAAAAAGGGAAAGTCAAATCCCTATAAGAATTCCGAAAAATGGTATCCGGAAGATTGATGTTTTAAGTTTAAAAAGGGAGTGAGCTTCTATGTCTGATGAAAATAAGGGCAGATCAAATTACAATGCAGACGATATGATCGACAATCTGTTTGAGGAGTTCGGTCTTAATGACTTTATGAAAAAATTCGACTCTCTCATGTCAGATGATAAGTCAAAAGATACAGAGGACAAATCAAACAACGAAGAAAATGTATCAGAAGGTATAGACACAAAAGAAACAGAGCCTGAAGATCAACCTTCCGCTGAGAAAACCTCTGCGGAGGATGATCCCTTTGCCGCACTGGACAGAAAAACGGCTGAGGCGAAAAATACGCCTTCTCTTACCGAAACGGTCAAATCCCACGCGGATCTTTATTTTGACAGTGAGGCGGACAAAGAGGAAAGCTTTGATATCGTGATGCAGAACCCTTATGCCGAACCGATAAACAGACCGGTTGAGGAAGAGCCGCAGGAAAGTTACGAGCCTGACGGCGGTGAAGGCGAATATGTTGAAGAACCCGTCGAAGAAGAGCCGTACTATAGTGAACCGAGCTATGACAGCCATGACGGCGACGATCCCTTTGACGAGCTGTATGATTTTGCTGATTCGGAACCGGGTACGTTTGAATCCGAATTCAGTGCCGCTGAAAGTTCGGAAAGCGATCTTGACAGTATGTTTGACTTCGATCACAAGGGCTTTGAAGAAGTATCCGATATTGCTCCGCAGGCAGAAAATGTATATTCGAATTCGGAAAAGAAAAAAGGATTTAAAGGGTGGCTCACTGCCAACGCGATACCTGTAAAAGGCGACAGCGGCGGCGAGGTCGTAAGAAAAATATTCTTTGTAGTTTCGATCATAACGATCATAGTGTGTCTTTGTGTGTTGTCAAACATATACATCATAGAACCTTACAGAGCCGGCAAAGACATTTCAAGCATGTCGGAGCAGAACAATAACACTCCCACCGAGATATCAGTTCAGGATGAAATGGAAAAGTATCCCGACGTTGATTTCCCCGAGGGGATACTTGTCAGCGCCGTCAAGTGGTACGCCATCAACAGCGACTATGCGGGATGGATAAAGATCCCCGGAGCAGATGTGGACTGCGCCCTTGTACAGGCTGACGATAACCAATATTATCTTAAGAGAAACTTTTATAAGCAGAGTACAAGATACGGATGTCCTTTTGTTTCTTGCACAAATAATCTCAGGACCCTTGACCAGAATACAACTGTTTTCGGTCACAACATGGAAAACGATGATCTGCTTTTCGGCAAGCTTGAACAGTATCTGACTGTTGACGGCTATAAAAAGGCTCCCATCATCGAGTTCAGCACCCCCTATGCCGATTATAAATGCAAGATCTATGCCGTCTTTATTACAAACTCAAAGGAAAAGGACGATAACGGCTATTGCTTCTATTATTTCTTTGACAATCTCAGAAATACGAAAAACTTTGATGACTATATCAGAAATTTAGACCAGAGAAAGCTCTATAGCACCGGTGTTGATATCAACGCCGAAGACAAACTGCTCACCCTTTCCACCTGCTCTTATGATTTCGACGACGCAAGACTGGTGGTAGTTGCAAGGCTTGTGCGTCCCGACGAGTCGGAGCAGGTAAATATATCAAGCCCGGATATCAGGATAAACGAATCGCCCAGATATCCTCAGGCATGGTATGACGCAAAGAAAAAGACAAATCCGTACAAGAATGCGGAGCTTTGGTACAAAGACTGATAAATACCGGACCACGATAAAAACAAGGGAGGAGTAAGATTTGAATTTTAAGCTTTTTTCCGCTTTGCGGAAAGATAATAAAGCCGCGGCTTCAGCTCAGGATAAAGTTCAGAAAATTATTTCCGCTCTTATGGGAGAGTCAAAGGAGTTTGAAGTTTTTGACGATACCGGATTGCTGGCTGACGCCGTAAAGCGGTCCGACAAGGACTGCGAAATGGTGCTGGCAGCGGTTGAAAAAAACATGTATCCTGCTCAGAAGGATGCTATTATTTCGGCAATGGGCTATTCCGCAAAAACGGATGAAAGGATATTTTCCTCAGCGGTGTCCTCCGGAGCGGATGAATACGTTGCCGAGAATATGGCTTTCCTTCCGGTCAATTCCACCGTTATGCCTTCGGACGACTTTGTCTGCAACGGCTTTGTTGTCAGAGAAGACAGCAGATATCTGGTGTTTATTCCTCTTGATACCCGCAAGCTGGACAAGATAATGAAAAACGGACTTTTCGGATTTCTGAAGCTTGCCGGTCAGAACAAAGACCTTGATTTTTCACAGCTCAAGCCTCTGCTTGACAAGGAGCTTGACGGTGTTGCTTTCCCGGCGGCAGGTACTCACGGAGACAAAAAAGCAGATTCGGGAACAAACACCCTTCTTGACAAAAAGCAGATGTTCAGCCTGTTTACAAATATGAGAGATAACGGCTGGCACATTGCAATGGCGGACACGGCGCTTGCCGGTGTGTTTAAGTCAGCTTCCGAACAGACGGCTTTTGTCAAACAGAATTTGATTTCCTTTGAGCCCTGTAAAACATATATAGGCAGTGACGACGAAACAGTCAGCGCCAACACAGCCCGCGCCGCTGATGAGGCAAGAAAAGCCTGCGGCGCGGAGGTAGGTGTGGCGATATCTGATATCTGTATATCTGACTCCGACGGCAAATATATAGCGGTAGCCCTGGCAAATGAAGGTAACGCCAGGGTAAGAAAGATATTCGCAAACGAGGGCGAAAAAAAGATATCCCTTATAAAAGAGGCAATAACCCAGCTGTTCTGTCTTATGATAGACTACACATCAGACCATGGCATACCTCCTGAGGAGGCCGAGGTCATTCCTATTGACGGCTTTGACGAAGTGCCTGCTCCTCCAAAAGACAAGCGCAGAAAAGCCTTGATCTGGGTATTGGTCTGTATTTTACTTGTTTTGGCGGGCTGCGTCATTTTTGCCCTCAGTTCCGAAAAGACAAGGGCGGCGGTGTTCGCGTTTATTTCTCCCGCAAAGGAGAGCGCTAATGTATCTGAAAACGATAATTACAAACCGACGGACAACAATATTTTCCCGGTAGATTCTTATGACCCGCTGCTTGTAAATATTTCTTTTATTGAAGCGGACGATTATAATTACTTTGCATGGGACGTGAGAGGTCTTGAGTATGAGGAGGAGACCGACGTTCAGCCTGAACAGACGGAAGCTTCCACCACAGCTGAGCAGACGACAGAGATCACCACGCAGGCAACGACTGCCGCAATAACCACAACACAGGCGCCGGCAACCACGGCTCCTACTACCGCAAAACCGACGACTACCGCAAAACCGACAACTACAGCAAAACCGACAACTACCAAACCGGTAACTACCACAAAGCCCACTTATACAAAGTGGACATCCGCAATGACCACCACTAAGGAAAGCACTACGGCGGCGACTACCGCTGTCGCTCCTTTATCCAACGTTAAATTTGTATTTGCGACCAAAGGATACGGACACGGTGTGGGAATGAGCCAGGACGGAGCCATTGCTTACGCTAAGACGGGATGGACTTACGATAAAATTTTGCTGCATTATTATCATAGCAGCGGAATATCTATAGAGTCAGACGCCGGCGTACCTGCGACCATAAGATATCTTCCAAAAAACAGTACTGCAAGGGACATTCCTACAAAAGAATATCTGGTAAGGGTCGCTCTTGCCGAAATAGGTTTTCCAAGGCCGAACGGGACAGGCGTGCCCGCTGAGGCGTTCAAGACTCAGGTAGTTGCCATATACAGCTATTCCAAAAATCAAGGCTTCTCTCTTGATTATAATGATAATGCGTATCTTGATGACGAAAGATACAACAAGTACATAAAAAACGATACTGAAGAAAAGTATATCTATGACCTTGCGGAAAGCGTTTTAGGCAAATATGTTGCATATAACGGCAAGGCGGCATTTACTACCTACTTCGCTAATTCTGCGGGTGTTACACTGCCTTACAGCTCAGTATGGGGAGGCACTTCCTATCCATATCTTGCCGGCGGCAGAGCGAGTATAGAGACTCCCGTGTCAGGCAGGCTGGAGATATCTGCGGAGGAGCTTAAGCTCCATGTGGATATATATAACGCTTCACATCCTAAAACGGCAATAACTTTGGGCAGCGATCCCACGAAATGGATAGAAATAATTGAGAGGGATTCAACGGGATATGTTACCAAAATGCGTTTGGGCAACAAAGAAATCCGGGGCAGCACCTTCCGTTCCAATATAATCAATCTCGATAAAAACCGTTATAACCTTGAAAAAAGTTATAATATAAAGTCACATTGCTTTACATTTTCCTGCGAATGACAACACTTAAGGAGCGCGTATCGGGATGAAAATAGTTTGCATAGGAGACAGCCTGACCGAGGGCGATTACGGGATACCGGGCAAACGGGGAATAGCAAATGTTCAGCCGGAAAATTATCCCTATTTCCTGAGTAAAATACTGGGAGCGGATGTTATAAACTGCGGCAAATGCGGATATACCGCCACCGGTTATCTTAAGTATTACACCGCCGGAAATGTTGACGTTGCCGGTTCCGATATAATTATCGTTATGCTTGGTACCAACGGCGGCATGTCGGGAAAGCAGGAGACTGAAGGGGACAGGGATTACGATACTCTGATAAAACGTCTCATGGAGGATTCCCGCGGAGCAAAGGTCGTGATCTGTACCGCCCCCAGAGCCACCGTAGACGCTTCAAAGCCCGGCTTCGGTAATGCGGAGAGGATAGCTGACGCAAACGACTTCATCAGAAGATATGCCGCGGACAATAACATCCCGCTTATCGACGTGAATTCCGTAAAAGAATTTACAGAGGAGAACGAGCCTGTTATGCAGCCCAACGACGGTCTGCATTTTGGCAGAACGGGTTACCAGGTGATGGCAAACTTCATTGCCGATAAGCTCCGGGAAATGAAGCTTGTCTGATAATTTTATAAAATATGTATTGACGGATAAGCCGATTAAAAAATCGTTTTATCCGTCTTTTTTACCACTTATATCATATTAAAGGATAAAAATATTATAATATACTCTTGAAATTCTTGATTTTATTTGATACAATAATTTTCGGAAACAATTACCGTTTGGCTGTTTCTCATATTTTTAAGGAGGCTTTACAATGAAAAAGCATTTCAAAAAAATCGTTTCGCTTGCATTGGTACTCATCCTGGTTTGCTCATTGAGCGCTGTTGCTTTTGCAGATCAGGTCACCACAAGAGGCTCATTCAAAATGATGAACTTCAATGTTGCGGGTCTCCCTGACTACAACATTCTTTTCGGTGAAAAGGGCCGTGATGTCAGCGGCGCACAGAAGCTTATCGGTGCAAAGATAATAGATGTCAATCCCGATATAGCTATGGTTCAGGAGGACTTCAATTATCATGTCAGCCTTGAAACTTCTCTCATGAGCTATAAGTATGTAACAAAGCATTCAGGCGGAGTTCCCGTAGGCGACGGTCTGAACGCATACTCAAAGTATCCCATTTACAACGTGGAGAGAATCGAGTGGAGGACCCGCGCGGGCGTTATGGACGACGGCTGCGACGAGCTTACTCCCAAGGGCATTCTTCACTGTGTTGCGGAGATCGCTGAAAATGTTTATGTTGACCTTTACGACATCCACGCCGACGCATACGGCGGAGAGGCTTCCATAGCTGCCCGTAGGGACAACTTCAATCAGCTTGCAGATCTTATCAACAGCAGGATCATCGACCGTCCCGTTATCGTTACAGGCGACTTCAACGCAATGATCGAGGGCAGCGGCAATGACGGCCTTGTAGAAAACCTCATCGTTCCCTGCGGACTTAAGGACGCTTGGGTAGAGCTTTACAACCATGGCGATTACAGCGATTTCAGCTCATTTGTCGAGCAGTACGGCAACAGCTGGGAATCAAAGTGGGGCGTATGGGATTCCATCGAGCGCTTCCTTTACAAGGACGGTGGCGGCATCATGCTGAACGCTACTTCCTACACCCTTGAAAAGTACGAGGATGAGACCATCGGCGAACTTTCGGATCATCCGGCAGCCATTGCTGATTTTGAGTACGTTGTAGTAAGCGCGTCAGATAATATCGGTGCCGATCTTTACAAAGAGGTTCCCAATTTCTTCACCAGATTTGCAAAGCAGGTCTACCACTTCATGCACGCTCTGACAAAGATAATCGCTAACTGGAGCGACGTTATGGCATTCCTTCAGGGCGGCGCCGGACAGGTTTTATAATTTAAAACAGTCTTAATTTTCAGATACCCGGTTGTGTAACAGCAACCGGGTATTTTTTCGTTTTTTTTATTGGATTTTTTCTTGACAAAAGGGGAATAGTGTGATAACATATGAATAACAATTCATATGAAAGGACGTGCAATTGTGAGCGAGGACAAAATTCAGGACTGCAAGTGTGAGCATAATCACCTTGAATTTGTTGATAAAGTAAGGCACGATATGCCTGCGGAGGAGCATCTGTATGATCTGGCGGATCTTTTTAAGGTGTTCGGAGATACCACAAGGATAAAAATACTGTACGTTCTTTTTGAGTCCGAAATGTGCGTCTGCGACATTGCCGATTCTCTGGGAATGACCCAGTCTGCCATATCCCACCAGCTCAAGGTATTGAAGCAAAGCAAGCTCATAGGCAACAAACGGGACGGAAAGAGTATAATATATTATCTTGCGGACGATCATGTGCGTACCATAATCGGTATGGGCATGGATCATATACTGGAATAATAATCTGACGGAAGGGGAGTTTAACATGAAAAAAATATTCAAACTTGAGGATCTTGACTGCGCGAACTGCGCGGCAAAGATGGAGGAAAAAATCAATAAGATCGACGGAGTAAAGTCCGCTTCGGTCAGTTTTGTTACTCAGAAAATGACAATAGAGACGGATGATGATATTGACGAAATAATGAAAAAGGTAGTTAAGATCTGCAAAAAGATCGAGCCGGATATGAGCATTATAATGTGAACTTAAACATTTTTCGGGGTGATGAGCCGTGTCCAGAAAGCAGAAGAAAAATTTAATAAGAATAATCATAAGCGCTCTGATGCTTGCCTGCCTTATTGCCGCAAGCAAATTGACCGACGGATTTAACGGTTATTTGAAGCTCGGTTTGTTCCTTGCAGTGTATCTTATAATAGGCTGGGATGTGCTTTTTTCAGCTGTAAGAAACATCGTAAGAGGACAGGTCTTTGACGAAAATTTTCTTATGACAATAGCCACCGTAGGCGCCATGTTCACCGGGGAGTACCCGGAGGGCGTTGCCGTCATGCTGTTTTATCAGGTGGGGGAGTGGTTCCAGAAATATGCCGTGGGCAAGAGCAGAAGATCCATCACCGAGCTTATGGATATACGCCCGGACTACGCCAACGTTGTAAGGGAGGGCAAAACAGTCACCGTCAGCCCCGAGGAGGTACAGCCCGGTGAGATCATATCCATAGCTCCCGGGGAAAAGATACCCCTTGACTGCGTTATAGTCAAAGGCAGCACGACTGTAAACTGTTCCGCCCTTACAGGCGAATCCCTGCCCCGTTCAGCGGCTGAGGGGGATGAGCTCATAAGCGGCTCAATAAACCTGAGCGGTCTTATAAGAGCGGAGGTCAAGTGTGAATTTGCCCAGTCAACGGTATCAAAAATTCTGGATATGGTGGAGAACTCCGCAAGCAAAAAGGCAAAGTCTGAGGCGTTCATCACAAGATTTGCCCGTTACTATACCCCGGCTGTTGTCATTTCGGCAGTCCTGCTTGCGGTTATTGCTCCGCTGTTCTTCCACGGAGTGTGGTCGGAGTGGATTCACAGGGCGTTGATATTCCTTGTGGTCTCCTGTCCCTGCGCTTTGGTCATATCCGTTCCGCTTTCGTTTTTCGGCGGTATTGGAGGGGCGTCAAGGCACGGAATACTTGTCAAGGGCGCCAATTATCTGGAGGCCTTATCGAAGGTCGGCACGGTGGTGTTTGATAAGACAGGCACTCTTACAAAGGGCGTTTTCTATGTAACGGCGGTGCACCCGGAAGAAATATCCGAAAAAGAACTGCTGAGGCTTGCCGCCTACGCGGAGAGCTATTCAAAGCACCCTATCGCGGAATCCATTAAGAGAGAATACGGCAAAGATATCGACACCGATCAGATAAAAGCAATAGACGAGATATCCGGTATGGGTATAAAAGCGGAATTGCAGGACGTTACCGTTCATGTTGGCAACGGCAAGCTCATGGACAGCATCCATGCAAACTGGCATGAATGCCATCAGCAGGGTACGGTGGTGCATATTGCCGTAAATAACGAGTATATGGGACATATAGTGATCTCAGACGTTGTAAAAGATGATTCAAAAGACTGCATAACAGCGATAAAGGCTTTAGGCGTCGGAAAAACGGTTATCCTTACCGGGGACTCAAAAAATGTCGCAGACGCCGTGGCAAAAGAGCTGAATATAGACGAGGTATATTCTCAGCTCATGCCGGGGGACAAGGTGGAAATAGTCGAACGCCTGCTTACGGGAAAGCAAAAAAAGAGCACCCTTGCCTTTGTGGGGGACGGTATAAATGACGCTCCCGTAATAACCAGGGCGGATGTGGGTATCGCCATGGGAGCCCTGGGTTCGGACGCGGCAATAGAATCGGCTGACATCGTGCTTATGGACGATAAGCCCTCAAAGCTTGCCACGGCAATGAGAATTTCCCAAAAAACAATGGGAATAGTAAGACAGAACATTGTTTTTGCCCTTGCGGTAAAGGCGCTTGTGCTGATACTCGGAGCCTTCGGAATAGCCAATATGTGGTTCGCAGTGTTCGCTGACGTGGGCGTGTCTGTAATAGCCATTCTCAACGCCATGAGAGCGATGAAAATAAAAAAACAAGGAACAATAAGCAAAGGGGAGGTGCCCTTGTGAAAAAGAAATTTATAGTTGATGGAATGAGCTGTTCCGCCTGCTCGGCGGCGGTGGAAAGGGTCACGTCAAGGATAGACGGGGTCACAAGCTCCGAGGTAAATCTCCTTGCAAAGACCCTTGTCTGCGAGTGCGGCAGGGATGTGGATACAGACCTGATCGTTCAGGCTGTAAAGAAGGCGGGCTTTACAGCTACGCCGATAAAAGAAAAAAACGCGGTTCCCGAACAGGAGAAAAAAACGGAACAGCAGGGTACGCCTGTTAAGCAGAGACTGATAATATCAGCGGTATTTCTTTTGATACTGATGTATTTCTCAATGGGTCATATGCTTGGTCTGCCTATACCCGGTTTCTTTGAAGGAACGGACAACGCTGTTCAGTTTTCCTTCCTTCAGTTTCTGCTCACTTTGCCGGTTATGTACGTCAACCGCAAGTTCTATTTTGTGGGCTTTAAAGCCTTGAAAAACCGGGCGCCGAATATGGATACCCTTGTTGCCATAGGGTCGTCGGCGGCCATAATTTACGGAACAATATCCGTTTTTGCAATAGGTTACGGAGCCGGTCACGGAGACAGTGAGCTTGTGTCAAGGTACGCCTCGAACCTCTATTTTGAATCCGGCGCCATGATACTCACCCTTGTTACCGTGGGCAAATTCTTTGAGGAACGCTCCAAGAACAAAACAGGGGACGTTATCAGAAAACTCATAGAGCTGTCCCCCGAAACAGCCCTTGTAATACGGGACGGCGAACCTGTTCAGATCCCCGCCGAAGATATTGCGGTGGGCGACATTCTGGTTATAAAACCCGGCGCAAGGATACCTGTTGACGGTGTGGTCACCGAGGGTAGCTCCACGGTGGATGAGTCCGCTCTGACCGGAGAGAGCCTGCCCGTGGAAAAAACCGAGGGCAGTACGGTCATGTCCGCCTCGATAAATAACAGCGGATATTTCCGTATGCGGGCGACCAAGGTGGGTTCCGATACTACCCTTGCAAGGATAATCGAACTGGTTGAAGACGCGGGAGCGAGCAAGGCTCCCATAGCGAGGCTTGCGGATAAGGTCAGCGGAGTTTTTGTGCCGGTGGTCATGGGGATCGCTTTTGTAACGGCTGTCATATGGCTTTTGTTGGGCAAAGGGATCGAATTTGCCCTTACCGCAGGAATATCCGTGCTTGTCATTTCCTGTCCCTGCGCGTTGGGTCTGGCAACTCCTGTTGCCATAACCGTCGCCACAGGCAGATGCGCCGGTGAGGGGATACTCATAAAATCCGCTCAGGCTCTCGAGGTGCTCCATTCAGTCGATACGGTTGTAATTGACAAGACGGGAACCGTCACCACAGGCAAACCGGCGGTAACGGATGTAATACCGGCGGGTATTGATAAACAGGAGCTTGTGCGGCTGGCGGCGTCGGTTGAATCCGGAAGCGAGCACCCGCTTGCTTCGGCGATCTGCGGTTACGCCGAAAACGTAGAGCTATACGAGATCGAGGATTTTTCAGCAGCTCCGGGTAAAGGTATTTCCTGCAAAATAAACGGCGATAAGATATACGGCGGCACAGCGGTATATATGAGGGAAAATCGTATAGACACCGCGGCTCTTGAGGATAAGGCCGGGGAGCTTTCCGGCGAGGGAAAGACCGTCATGTATTTCGGCAAAAACGGTGAGCTTATAGGCATAATAGCCGTTTCGGACGAAATAAAGCCCGACAGCGAGTCAGCCATAAGATCTCTGAGGGAGAATGA
This sequence comes from Clostridiales bacterium, assembly GCA_024684435.1. GTDB lineage: Bacteria > Bacillota > Clostridia > Oscillospirales > Acutalibacteraceae > JAAZFZ01. Next base: position 79,850 of record JAIKWV010000021.1, on the reverse strand, counting down.
TATCGACGTTATCATGCTCACAGGGGACAACAAAGCTGCCGCCGACGCCTTAGGCAAACGGCTCGGGATAACAAACACGATATCTGAGGTACTACCCGTTGACAAGGGCAGGATAATATCCGAGCTTCAGGCGCAGGGCAGGCGGGTCGCCATGGTGGGTGACGGTATAAATGACGCCATCGCCCTTATGGGCGCCGACGTGGGCATAGCTATAGGCGCGGGGACGGACATTGCCATTGACTCCGCCGATATAGTCCTTATGAAAAACAGCCTTGCCGACGTGGACAAGGCAATAAAGCTGAGCAAAAAGACGATCAGAAATATAAAGCAGAATCTGTTTTGGGCGTTCTTCTACAATTCCATCGGTATCCCAGTAGCGGCAGGGGCGCTTTATCCGGCGTTCGGTTTGCTGTTGAGCCCAATGATAGGAGCCGCCGCCATGAGCTTCAGCTCGGTGTTTGTTGTCACAAACGCTCTCAGACTTTACAAAACAAAAATAAAATAACCTCCGGTAAAAAAACCGAAGGTGTGAAAGGATAATTGTTTATGAAAATAACCGTTAAAATCGAAGGTATGCACTGCGGACACTGCTCCGCAAGGGTAAAGAACGCCATAGAGGAGTTCAAGGGAGCAAGCGCGGCGGTAGACCTTGAAAATAAACAGGCCGTTATCGACACCCCTGAGGATATCCCGGATAAGGTCCTCGAGGACACAATAAACGACCTGGGTTTTGAGTTTATCTCAGCGTCTCGCTCATGATTATTTTCATGGGTTCCGGCTTTTCGCTGCCGATCTCAACTGAGCTGAGCAGCGTATCCTCCGCTAAGGGGAACAGGGATTCATCGTCCGCGTAAAGCGTTGCTATTATGTCGCCCTTGTTGACGATATCTCCGACCTTACTGCTGAGAACGATGCCTGCGGTGTGATCTATGACGCTGTCCTTTGTCTGACGTCCCGCGCCGAGCAGGACGGAGGCTTTCCCGCAGCACTCGGTATCAATATGTGTTATGTATCCGCTTCTTTCCGCCGTAACGGTGTGGAAGAAGCGGGCTTTTTTCAGGTTGTTGGTGTTGAGAATGACCGTGGGATCGCCACCCTGAAGGGTCACCATTTCAACTAATTTGTCCAGAGCTCTGCCGCTGTACAGGGAATCCTTTGCCATTTTCAGGCACTCTTCATAGCTCCCTTTCTGAGCAAGACAGAGCATCTCAGCCGCAAGACGGAGGCAAAGCTCGGTAAGGTCACAGGGGCCTGTGCCCTTAAGGGTGTTGACCGCCTCTATTACCTCCAGAGAATTTCCGATGGCATAGCCCAAAGGCTCGTCCATGTTTGTTATGACCGCTACGGTCTTTTTGCCGGCTTTCTTGCCTATTTCGATCATTTTTTCAGCGAGTTTACGGGCGTCTTCAATTTTGGTCATAAAGGCGCCGCTGCCCACTTTAACGTCAAGCAGTATGCAGTCACAGCCCGCGGCTATCTTTTTGCTCATTATGCTTGCGGCGATAAGCGGTATGCTGTCCACTGTTGCGGTCACGTCCCGCAGAGCGTAAAGAGCCTTGTCTGCCGGCGCAAGATTGCCGCTCTGCCCAACAACGCAGGCGCCGCATTTCTTGACCGTGTCTATAAACTCCTGTCTGTTAAGAGACGTTCTGAACCCGGGAATTGATTCTAGTTTGTCCACCGTACCGCCGGTGTGTCCCAGACCTCTGCCGGACATCTTTGCCACATTTACTCCGCAGGCGGCAACGATGGGAACGAGTATGAGGGTGGTCTTGTCCCCAACGCCTCCGGTGGAGTGCTTGTCAACGGTAATGCCGTCTATCTCAGAAAGATCCACCGTATCTCCGGATCTTGCCATTGCCATGGTGAGCATGGAGGTCTCCGAGGAGGTCATGCCTTTAAAATAGATCGCCATAAGCAGAGCGGACATCTGATAGTCCGGAATGTCGCCGTTGAGATATCCGTTTATAATGAAATCTATTTCCTTTTCGGTGAGAGAAAAGCCGTCGCGTTTTGCTTTGATTATGTCGTACATACGCATGGTGAACACCTCTCTATTCCTTGAAGCTCAGGGGAAGAAGTTCCCCCAATGTTTTTATAACGTACCCGTCGGAGTTTACCATTATTATTTTGAAGTCGGGATCGCAGAACTCGTTTAACGCCTGCCTGCATATCCCGCAGGGCGGGCATATGTCTGTTATGTCATCACCGGTTTTTCCGCCGGCAACGGCAAGGGCTTCAAATTTTCTGTGTCCGTCAAAAACGGCTCTGTACAGAGCGTTCCTCTCGGCGCAGCAGGCGAGAAATGAGGGCGCCTCAACATTGCAGCCTGTGTATATTTTGCCGTCGGCTGTAAGCAGCGCAGCGCCTACGGAAAAGCCTGAATATGGAGCATATGCCCTGCGTCGAGCCTCCTTTGCCAGTCGGATCAATTCCTCATACACGGTGAATACACCTCCTGCATAATCCGTTAAAACCACTTTTTCTTCTTGAATACGATCAACATAACAAGGACTATAACAACGCTTATCGCGATCAATACCGGATATCCGTACTGCCAGTGATATTCCGGCATTTGAAGATTCATTCCGTACCAGCCCACAAGCAGAGAAAGCGGGAGAAAAACGGAAGTAATTATCGTAAACGTCTTCATCAGGCTGTTGAGTTCGATATCAACGTTTGCCTGATACGCTTCACGGACCTGGGTCACATAGTCGTGAAGATTGAGAACATTTGCGAATAATCTGTCCACACGGCTGTCAAGAATACGAAAATATTTCAAAGCGTCATCATCAATAAGCGAGTTCTCGTTTTCCACAAGATTCTCAAATATATTAGTGAGCTGTCCGTAATATCGTTTAAGGTTCAAAAGTCTGCGCCGGTAGTAGACTATCTCAAGGGAGCACTCTTTATTGGATGTGGTGAGAAGTTCGTCATCCAAAGCTATTATTTCGTCCTCCAGCTTTTCCAGTACGTCCGTATCGCCATCCAGAAGCTTTGCAAAAAACCGGTAAAGAATGATCTCGTTGCTTTTGTTGTAAAGCTTGTTGGTGTCTATGATCGTATTGACCATTTTCATGGCCCGATCATTTTCACAGATAAAAAACAGGTTGTCGTAATTGAAATAGACTATTATCTGTGAGGGCTCATCATCGAGACTCAGGGTGTCGTACCAGTCGAGACAGATTATATTTAAGTTTTTGTGGTATTCAAACTTATCCACGTCTCCGTTTGTAAGGTGTTCATAGATATAGCCTGCCATGTGTTCGGAAAGCTTATCAATGTCTTTGTTCAATATTATTTTCAGCAAAAGATCACCGCCTAAAAAAATCAAAGTATCTTCTTCAGATATTCGCCTGTATATGAGCCTTTTACGCGAGCCACCTCTTCAGGTGTACCGGCGGCTACCACCGTGCCGCCGCCGTCGCCTCCGTCGGGACCCAGATCGATTATATAGTCCGCGGTCTTTATCATGTCAAGATTATGCTCTATGACAATGATCGAATTTCCCGCGTCGACAAGCTTTTGCAGAACGTCTATGAGTTTGTGAACGTCCGCGGTGTGCAGTCCCGTGGTGGGCTCGTCAAGGATATATACCGTCTTGCCCGTGGGACGCCGTGAAAGCTCGGTGGAAAGTTTTACTCTTTGCGCTTCGCCTCCGGATATGGTGGTGGCGGGCTGACCGATCTTTATATAACCCAGACCCACGTCATAAAGTGTCTTGAGTTTGCGGTATATTTTGGGCTGATTTTCAAAGAAATTCATGCCCTCCTCCACAGTCATTTCCAGCACGTCGAATATGGACTTGCCCTTATATTTTACCTCTAAGGTCTCCCTGTTGTACCTTGCTCCGTGACACACGTCGCAGGGAACATAAACGTCGGAGAGAAAATGCATTTCTATCTTTATGATCCCGTCGCCCTGACACGCCTCGCACCGACCGCCTTTGACGTTGAAGGAGAAACGGTTTGCCTTAAAGCCTTTCGCCTTGGCGTCGGCGGTGGCGGCGAACAGCTCCCTTATATCCGTGAAAACTCCGGTGTAAGTGGCGGGGTTTGAACGGGGAGTCCTGCCGATGGGGGATTGATCGATGTTTATGACCTTATCAAGATATTCAATTCCCCGGATCTCCTTGTGCTTGCCGGCAAATTTTTTCGCGCTGTTCAGCTCCGCGGCAAGCTTTTTGTAAAGCACTTCGTTTATCAGTGAGGATTTTCCGGAGCCTGAAACTCCTGTCACGCACACAAATTCACCCAGAGGTATTTTAACGTCTATATTTTTCAGGTTGTTTTCCGCCGCGCCGATTATCTCAAGGAATTTTCCGTTGCCTTTACGGCGATTCTCCGGTACGGGGATCGATCTCTTTCTGCTGAGATACTGACCTGTAACGGACTGCTCGCATGCCTTTATGTCCTCCACAGTTCCCTGACAAACAAGCTTGCCTCCGTGTACGCCGGCGCCGGGACCGATATCAACGATGTGATCCGCGGAAAGTATGGTCTCCTCGTCGTGTTCAACTACGATAAGTGTATTGCCGATATCCCGGAGGTGCTTGAGGGTCTGTATCAGCTTTGCGTTGTCCTTTTGATGCAGACCTATGCTGGGTTCGTCAAGGATATACAGCACGCCCATGAGCAGAGAACCTATCTGTGTGGCAAGACGGATACGCTGACTTTCTCCGCCGGAAAGGGTGGCCGAGGCGCGGGAAAGATTCAGGTAGTTGAGCCCCACACTGGAAAGAAAGCCCAGACGTCCGGAAATTTCCTTTACTATCATGTCGGAAATTTTCTTTTCCCGGGGAGTGAATTCGATGGACTTCAAAAAATCAATGGATTCGCTTATGGAAAGCTTTGTAAATTCGCTTATATTCACGCCGCCTACGGTGACACTGAGAGCTTCGGGCTTTAACCGGTCCCCGTTGCATTCAGGGCAGGTGCATACGCTCATGTACTGCTCTATCTCCATGCGCGAATAGTCGCTGGAGGTCTCTTTATATCTGCGCTCGAGGTTGTTTACTATGCCTTCAAAATCGGTAAGATATGATCCGCTGCCGTATTCGTTCCTGCGGTGCATGGCGATCTTTTTGCCCTTTGTGCCATAGAGGATAGTGTTCAGTCCCTCTTTCGGGATGTCCTTGATCGGCGTGTCCATGGAAAAGCCGCAGTATTCCGCCACAGCCTCGTAGTACATCTGGGCTATGGTGCCGCCCTCGGCGTTTGACCAGCCGCTGGCGACTATGGCTCCGTCCCGCAGGGAAAGATTTTTGTCGGGGATTATCAGATCCGGGTCTGGCTTCATGAATACTCCAAGTCCCGCGCATTTGGGACAGGCGCCGAAGGGGCTGTTGAAGGAGAACATACGGGGAGCCAGCTCTTCGATGCTCGTTCCGTGTTCCGGACAGGCGTAGTTCATGGAAAACAGCATTTCCTCGCCGTCCACCACGTCCACCAGCAGCAGACCGCCGCTGAGCTTTGTGGCTGTCTCCACCGAATCCGACAGACGGCTCTTGATATCCTTCTTGACCACAAGCCGGTCAACTATGATCTCAATGTTGTGCTTTATATTCTTTTCAAGCTTTATTTTTTCGGAAAGCTCGTAATTGATCCCGTCGATCCTTGCGCGCACAAAGCCGCTTCGGGAGGCGCTTTCCAGCTCCTTTACGAATTCGCCCTTTTTGCCTCTGGCAATGGGAGCCATGATCTGTATCTTAGTGCCTTCCGGCAGCTGCATGACCTTATCCACAATGTCGTCCACTGTCTGACGGCTTATCTCCCTGCCGCAGACGGTACAGTGGGGGATGCCCACACGGGCGTACAGAAGACGCAGATAGTCGTATATTTCCGTAACGGTGCCAACCGTTGAACGGGGATTCTTTGATGTGGTCTTCTGGTCGATGGAAATGGCAGGGGAAAGCCCTTCAATGTAATCCACATCGGGCTTGTCGGATATCCCCAAAAACTGCCTTGCGTAGGAGGAGAGGGATTCAACATACCGTCGCTGTCCCTCCGCATATATTGTGTCGAAGGCAAGGGAGCTTTTGCCGGAGCCGGAAAGCCCGGTAAAGACGATAAGCTTGTCCCTGGGAATGGACAAATCGATATTTTTAAGGTTGTGCTCACGGGCACCCTTGATGATAATTTCTTTGTTAGACATTTCTGTTCTCCGCTTTGTTATTTAATGGATCTTAGCTTGTTTATTCTGTCTCTCAGGTAAGCCGCGTGTTCAAACTCAAGCAGTTTCGCGGCGGACTTCATTTCCGCCGTCAGACGGGTGATGAGCTGCTCCCGTTCCTTGCGGCTGAGTTTGTTTATTGGCTTGGTCTTGTCCGCTTTTTCGGATATTTCTATGATATCCCGTACGTCCTTGATTATCGTTTTCGGGACTATTCCGTGTTCCTCATTATATTTCATCTGCCGTTCACGGCGACTGTTGGTTTCTCTGATTGCCCGCTCCATTGAGGGGGTCACGGTATCCGCGTACATTATGACCTCGCCGTTTGCGTTTCTCGCGGCTCTGCCTGTGGTCTGTATGAGAGATGTTTCCGAACGCAGGAAGCCTTCCTTGTCCGCGTCGAGAACCACTACAAGAGAGACCTCCGGGATATCGAGACCTTCACGCAGAAGGTTTATGCCCACAAGCACGTCAAATTCTCCCAGACGCAGATCACGGATGATCTCCATGCGTTCCATTGTGTCCACGTCATGGTGCATATAGCGCACCTTTATGCCAAGATTGTCCAGATAATCCGTCAGATCCTCCGCCATCTTTTTGGTAAGGGTGGTCACCAGTACACGTTCCTTGCGCTGCGTCCTTATATTTATTTCGGACACAAGGTCGTCGATCTGTCCTTCCGTGGGTTTGACGGTTATCACCGGATCAAGCAGCCCGGTGGGTCTGATTATCTGCTCGACTATCGCGGAGCTTATCTCCCGCTCGTAATCCCCCGGAGTGGCGCTGACAAATATTTTCTGTCCCACTCTCTCATAAAACTCGTCAAAGGTAAGGGGACGGTTGTCAAAGGCGGAGGGCAGGCGGAAGCCGTAATCCACAAGGCTTTCCTTCCTTGATCGGTCACCGCCGTACATACCTCTGACCTGGGGTATGGTAACGTGGGATTCATCCACGAACAGTATAAAATCATCGGGGAAATAATTCAGCAGGGTGAAGGGGGGAGAGCCGGGCTTTCTGCCGGACATGACTCTCGAATAGTTTTCAATGCCCTTGCAGAAGCCTGTTTCACGGAGCATTTCCATGTCGTATTCCGTGCGCTGTCTTATCCTCTGCGCCTCAATGAGCTTGCCCTGCTCCTCAAAGAACTTGACCCGCTCAAGCATCTCGCAGTATATTTCCTGTATGGAGTTTTCCATTTTTTCACTGGAGACAACATAGTGGGAGGCGGGGTAGATGGCGACGTGGGAAAGGGCGCTTTTGACCGCGCCGGTGAGTGCGTTTATTTCACAGATCCTGTCGATCTCATCCCCGAAAAATTCAACTCTTATGGCGTTTTCGTTGGAGTAAACGGGGAAAATTTCAACCACGTCTCCCCGTACTCTGAACTTGTTTCTGGTAAAGCTTATGTCGTTTCTTTCGTACTGTATCTCAACAAGCTTTTTTATGAGATCGTCCCTGTTTTTTGCCATTCCTGTGCGCAGGGATATCACCATGCTGCGGTAGTCTATGGGGTCGCCCAGGCTGTAGATACAGGACACACTGGCGACGATTATCACGTCCCTGCGTTCCGAAAGAGCAGAGGTGGCGGAATGGCGCAGCTTGTCTATCTCATCGTTGATGGCTGAATCCTTTTCAATATAAGTGTCCGAGCCGGGGATATACGCTTCGGGCTGATAGTAGTCGTAATAGGAAACAAAGTATTCCACCGCATTCTCCGGGAAAAATTCACGGAATTCCGAGCAGAGCTGGGCGGCAAGGGTCTTGTTGTGAGCCAGCACCAGCGTGGGGCGGTTCACTCTCTGGATGATATTTGCCATGGTAAAGGTCTTGCCGGAGCCGGTAACGCCCATGAGTATCTGTTCTTTTTTGCCCTCGTTCAGACCCTGCACCAGCTTGTCTATCGCCTGAGGCTGGTCGCCGGTGGGAGTAAAATTCGAGTGTAAAATAAATCTGTCCATGGCAAATGCTCCTTGCATCTTTCGTAACCTTAAATATAACATAAAAATAATAAAATGTAAACTGTTATAAAAAAGAATATATGTCAAAAAATCAGCTTTATATTTCATGTTTTGCAAACCGGGAAATTTGTGATATAATTAAAAATCAGAAAACATAAAAAGGTTCAGGCGGGGTTTGATTATGAAAAGCTTTACCGTTACAAAAAACGACGCGGGTCAACGGCTTGATAAATTCATTTCCAAGGCGGTCCCCATGCTGCCCGGCACGCTCATGTACAAGTATATCCGCATTAAGCGCATAAAAGTCAACGGGGGAAGGGCTCAGATATCCACCAGATTGGCAGAGGGCGATCAGGTGGATATGTACATAAACGACGAATTCTTTGAAAAGAAGTTCAACGAGTACGATTTTATGCGGGCGTCCAGGGAGCTTTCCATCGTCTACGAGGACGAAAATGTAATGATCCTCGACAAGAAACAGGGGCTTCTTTCCCACCCCGACGAGGGGGAGTATAACGACACTCTGATCACCCGTGTCAAGCGGTATCTCTACGAAAAAGGGGAGTATGAACCGGAGGATGAAAACTCATTTTCTCCCGCCCTTGTGAACAGGATAGACCGGAACACAAGGGGGATAGTCATTGCCGCAAAGACCGCGGATGCGCTGCGCATTTTGAACGAAAAAATGAAAAAAAGAGAGTTGCACAAGCTCTATCTCTGCGTGGTGCACGGGGTGCCGGATAAGGGGAAAATACAGCCTGACGGCAGCCTTTTGATGGAGGATTGGCTTGTAAAAAATGAACAAAAAAATATGGTGAAAATTTACAAAAAACAAGTGGAAAATTCCAAGGAGATAAGGACGAAATACAGGGTCCTTAAGGTCAATGAAAAGGACGCTTTAAGCCTTGTTGAGGTGGAGCTTCTCACCGGCAGGACACACCAGATAAGGGCGCATTTTGCCTATATCGGCTGTCCGTTGTTAGGGGACGGAAAGTACGGTTCCAATGAGCTGAACAAGAAAAAAGGCTACAAAAAGCAGTGCCTTTGCTCCTACAAACTCAGCTTTGATTTTACCTCGGACGCCGGCGAACTTGAGTACCTGAACGGGAAGAGTTTTCAGATCGGTGACGTGTGGTTCGCCCGGGATTTTGACAGGTTGTAAGTCAGGTCTTCTCCTATACCGTATTGTATATTACAGAAAGGGTCACGTAGGGCACGCATACATGCGTGCCGCATTTTTTGGAACGGATGTATCCGTTCCCTACGTTGTCGGGTGCGGTGTTTTTGCACTGCGGAATAAGCCCTGCGCTCATCCTTCGTAGGGCACGCATACATGCGTGCCGCATTTTTCGGAACGGATGTATCCGTTCCATACATTCCCGGACATTTCACCAAACTTGTAGTGGAGGGCTTCCACGCCCTCCCTTTCCAAATTATCCGACGTGGTGTGTGGGCGGGTGTGGAAACCCGCCCACACGTTGGAAGGGCTGCCGAGGTCGTCAGCCCCTACAGCCGAGCGATCAACGGTTCACACGGCTAACGTAGGGAGCGGTGTTCAGGCACCGCGGAACGAGTTGTTTTAAATTTTCGTTATGTACACTATATACAAATTATTTATATTATAAATATGCACTGTGTAAAAAATAGGGCTTTTGATTGACTTTTGTTTTATATTGTGATAAATTATACTTGTAATTTAGTGTGTTCAGTTGTGCTTTTCCGCAACCGAATGCGCTCATAAAATTATAACGGAGGTAGAGTTATGAAAACAACCAAGCGCATACTCAGTTTATTACTGGCAATGATCATGACGTTTTCAGTAATGACAGTGGCTTTTGTCTCGGTTTCAGCTGCGGCACCGTACGTGGCAAGAACACCTGACACTATGCCGAACCCCACGTTCATTGTTCCCGACTACATTGAGACCTACGGAACAAACGAATATCTGCCGGGCTCTCAGGTGAAACCCATCGAACAAGGTATCAAGTTTTACCTGCAGGGCGCTACCAACATTTCATTTTCCTGCGTAGGAAACGTATCTTTAAGTACGCAGTATACGTCCGGAAATGAGACCTGCGCGGATATAGAATCCGGTACGGCTACAGCAAACAGCTACGTTGAGTTCGATGTATCCTACAGATACAACAACACTGCGTACGTCACAAGAGCTTATTCATGGGTAAAGCCAGCTACCAACCCCGGCGGCGTTTTCATGGATTGGTTTCAGGAAAAAGCCAACTGGCACACTGCAGTCGGCAAGATCTTTACATGGGTCACGCCTTCAATAGGTAGTTTTGAGCACTATGTTCCTTCTTTAGTGAGCTCAGGCTCAGGCTCAGGTTACATGGCTCTCGGATACAGTGATTATACTTTCAATTATGATATCAGCGCCTCTGTCGGTCAGTATAAGTGGTACTATCATGATGATCCCACCATTCCCACCGCTGGCACAACCGACGATGCTCTGGGCGATGACAGAAGACCCACAGCCACATATTATGCTGATGTCAGCAGGTACAGCAATCTTAACGAGACTGACCTCAAGATCAACATAAAGCATGTTAGCGGAACACTTGACAGTTCCCACAAAGCAATGGTAAGGGATCTTAAGATCAGCGAGGCTAAAAGAAACACTGAAACCGCCACGAGCGACTATTCCATCACCGGTTATTCAAATTATGACATGACGGACAACACCACGGTCAAAAGCTTCGGCTTTGCCGGTGTTCTTCCCGGCGCGAACGGCACTGTCACTATGGAGACCCAGGTAACCTATAAGCTTCAGGCAGGCGACAGTGTTACCGCTTCATGTAACAACACGGTAAAGATCAAGGTCAAGGTCCTTACATATGATAAGAGCGCTTTGAGGACTCTTGTTGAATCCGAAAAGGCTGCCAACAGACAGCAGGGACACTACTCAACAGCCGCATGGCAGGTTTACGCGCCGGCATATGCGAATGCGTATTCTGTCCTTGGCAAGCCCAATGCTACACAGTCAGAGATCAACAGCGCGAAGAACACCCTTTCAAGCGCTGTCCAGACGCTTACGACACAAGGCGGCGTATCTTCCGCGGATTATACTGCTGTTGACCGTGTTCTTCAAAAGAACATTCCTGACGATTTCAACTCACATCCCGAATATTACACAGACTCCACACGTCAGGCTCTTGAGCGCGCTATCGAAGACGTTGAATATGACCGTCCTCTGAATATTTTCTATCAGTCGGTCGTCAACGAGATGGCAACAAACCTTTATAACGCTGCTGTTGCCCTTGAATACAACAGCTACAATGTCATATTCAATACCAACGGCGGTACTGTACAGTCACCCATCAGACAAAAATATAAATCCCTTGTTCAGGAGCCGGAGACCACCACCGCCAAGGGCGGCTACGTGTTTGCAGGATGGTATCTGGATTCTGCTCTCACAGAACCGGTCAACTGGCCCATCACAATGCCCTATAACGGCATCACTGTTTACGCGGCATGGGACGAAGACCGCACCACCATTGAATTCGACACCAACGGCGGTTCATCCATCCCCTCGGCAAGCGTATTGGTACACCACAGCTACGGCGGCCCCGGAGAGACCCCCACAAAGAACGGTTATAATTTCATGGGCTGGTACTATGACGCGGCGCTTGAGCAGGAAGTTACGTTCCCGATATATGATATCCCCCGCGGAGGTTATGTCCTCTACGCAAAGTGGGAGCCCGCTCTCTATTACATTACATTTTACACCAACGGCGGCTCCAATGTTGACCCCATTGCCGCACGTTACGGCGAATCGGTTGACGCTCCTCCCGAGCCCATTAAAGACGCCAGCAACTTTATAGGCTGGTATCCCAACAACGGAGCTCTCGGCGGCAGCTGGGGAAAGAAGGTCACCTGGCCTATCACCATGCCGGCGCAGAATGTTACTTACTACGCTCAGTGGACAAAAGATTATTTCAGGATCATATATGACAGTGACGGCGGCACGGCGATCCCCGAAGAGACACATCCCGAAGGCGATCCCATCACAGCTCCCGCAAATCCTGTAAAGCAGGGTTACGATTTCATGTACTGGAGTTACGCCGGCGCGCAGTGGACCTTCGACACCATGCCCGGATTCAACCTTACGCTTAAGGCGGTATGGCAGCCGAAAGAAATTACGATATTCTTCAACACTCAGTTTGACGATATCCAGATAGCTCCCATACGTCAGCTCTGCGGCACAGTTGTCGCCGCTCCCGAGATGCCTGAAAAGGAAGGCTATATGTTCATGGGTTGGCTGCTTAACGGCGAGCCCTACACATTCACCACGATGCCTACCACCAATATAACCCTTATAGCGAACTGGATCGAGACCCCCGACATTGCCAAGATAAAGATCAGAACAGATCTTCCCGAGGGCAAAACAGAGCTTGAGCCCGGCGATCTGATCACAGTAACGCTGAGCTTAAACACAAACTTCTACTGCGCCACATCCTCTTTCATTGTTTATTTCGATAAGAGATATTACGGTATCGCGGTAGACGGCGGACTTTACACAACGTTGACAACAGGTAATGCCCTGCGCAACAAAGGCGTTATCACCGAGATCGACAACCTTAACGGCGCGTTAGGCTGGAACTTCTGGCAGACCGGTACGTTAGGCGGCAGAACAAACTCCACCTATAACGCAGGTTATTATCCGGCTTCATGGCGTACAGGTCCCAGCAACACCCTTGGTGAGGATTATGCATACTATGATTACATCCACGTCCAGTACACCTCGTCTGCTTCAGGACAGGTTCCGGCGGCGGGTACGATCATCACCGTTGATCCCGAGCAGGACGTCTTCTCCTTCCAGCTTATGGTCAGAGATACCGCTGAACCCACACCGGACGGCGAGTTCGCAAGAATATTCCTGACCGAAGATGCGATAAAGGGTACCGGTATCGCAGCTAATCACAAACTTTATGTAACCGCAAAGTCCGGCAATTTCTATTCAACTGACAGCTCCGACAGAGACCTTGTCTATCAGCTTGACGGCGACCTGAACTATACTATTGTCGAAAGAGAAGTCAGACCCACACATACCATTACCTTCAATTCAGCCGGCGGCTCTGCTGTTCCTTCAGTTGAAGCGGAGGAGACCAGAAAGGTTCAGGCTCCCACATCACCCTCATGGGCAAACCACGACTTTGACGGCTGGTACCTTGACGATGAGCTTGTGACCTGGCCCTTGACGATGCCCGATCACGACATCACCCTTGTCGCTCACTGGATCGCCCATAAGGCTGATTACACAGTCAAGCACTACAAGCAGAACGCAACAGGCATAGGCTACAGCCTTGCAGATACAGAAACATTTAACGATGTTATCGGCAGTGAGGTCGTAGGTCAGCCCAAGGAATACACAGGCTTCTACTACTTCGAGGATAACAGCGAAACAACAGGCGAGGTTCTTGCGGACGGTTCTCTGGTGCTCAGTCTGCGTTACATGAGAAACGTCAGCACTCTGACCTTTAACTCCGCAGGCGGCACAGCGGTGGCTCCCATCACACAGCGTTACGCCACTGAGGTAACTCCTCCCGCGGCGCCCACAAGAACAGGTTTCAGATTCGTGAACTGGACTCCCGCATTGCCCGAAACAATGCCCGCAAACGATATGTCCTTCACGGCGGTTTGGGAACCCAACCTGTACACCATCACCTTCATTCTCAACGGTGATGTGATCTCCAGCGAACAGCTTGCGTACGGCGACACTATCGTTGTTCCCACCGTGAATGTTCCCGCAGGCAAGACCTTCAGCGGCTGGTCACCGGCAGTTCCCACTACGGTACCCGCCACCGATATGACCTTCAACGCGTCCCTGGACGAGGGTGGATTCTCCGTTGTCTTCATCCTTGACGGTGTTCAGGTATCTTCCAGCAAGGTTCAGGAAGGCGGCGCTATCATAATACCGAGCGTTACGATTCCGGACGGTTATAAATTCAACGGCTGGTCACCGGCAGTTCCCGATACCATGCCCACTCCCGGTTCAAACATGACATTTACCGGAACCACTTCAAAGAAGAGGATCACCGTTACATTCATGCTTGACAGCGGCAATGGCGAGTATATGGAATTTGAATCATACACCAGACTTTTCCAGGCTGAGTATGATATCCCTGCTCCTTATGTACAGTCGGGCTGGACATTTGTCGGCTGGTACGACAATGCCGAATTGACAGGCAATCGCTTAGCGCCCAAGGAGGGTACAGAGGATAAGGGCGAGATCCCTGCTTTCGATACCACTTACTACGGCGTGCTTTCACCCGCACAGTTTACATACAGGTTCTATATAAACAACAAGCTTGAGAAGACCGTTACAGGTCCTACCGGCACAGCGGTTGAAGCTCCCGCGATTCCCGTGGGTCATACCTTCAGCGGCTGGTCACCCGCGGTACCGACCTCAATAGGCGGAGAGGATCAGGACTTCTACGGAACCCTTACCATTAACCAGTACACCATCTACTTCTACGTCAACAGCGTACGCCGTGACGATCTGACCATAACCCAGGATTACGGCACACCCATTACGGCTCCCACAGTAAGCCAGCAGAATTACACCTTCAGCGGCTGGTCACCTGAGGTTCCCGAAACAATGCCCGCGAACAATCTCTCGGTTTACGGTACGCTTTCACCCTCGATAGGCATCGTATCCTTTGACGCTAACGGCGCGACCGGCGTTGTTCCCTCGAATACTTCAGGAATTTACGGCGAAGAAATAGACCTTCCCGGTCAGGGCTCACTCAGAATGCCCGACTGCAGATTCCTTGGTTGGAACACGGATAAGGACGCCAAAAAGGCGCTTGACAGCTACACCATTTCACAGGATTCAGTTGTGCTGTACGCTATCTGGAGAAACACATCAGAGGACGTAGTTGAGCTTACTTCCAACGATGAGGATGTCTACATCGATACAACCAGATCCTACATCTACGGTATCCCCACCGGCATCTCAATTTCAAGACTTCAGAGTCTCTTCGAGGTTACCGGTGAAGGTTACATCACTATTGAGGCGTCAGGCAGATACGCAGGCACAGGCACGATCGTTTCGCTGTATGATATGGATGACAATCTGCTCCACACATACACGATCGTCGTCTTCGGCGATCTTGACGGAAACGGCAGAATAACCGGCGCCGATGCGTCTATTGCGTCACAGGCTCTTGCAGAAGGCTTCGGCTTCGCCGGAGAGTATGCGGATGTGTTCAGGTTCGCCGCAAACGTTGAGGTGTTGAGCCCCCGCGATACTTTCAAAGCAAACGACGTTTCCATTATTTGGGCAGCTGTTTCCGAAGGTGGAATCAGCCAGGTCGAGCTTGCTCAGATCTACGAGTACTTCGAGTATTAAAAATCAGGCATTACGCAAAAGCAAATAACAACAACGGGGCTGTCGCAAGACAGCCCCGTAACTCTTTGTGCCGGATAACGGTTGATAACCGAAATTTAAGTATAATATTTATCTTGATAGGGTGTAGGGGAGGGCTTCCACGCCCTTCCATAACAAACATCATTGAATTTTTTAGGGTCGCCGAGGTCGTCGACCCTTATACAATGGGCAAGGGCGAAGCCCTTCCACACTTCTTACATATTCACTCTTACTTCTTACCTGAAATCGTAGGGTACGCATACATACGCGCCCAAAAAGGCTCCCTCTTTGAGGGAGCTGTCATGCGTCAGCATGACTGAGGGAGTTTTAATCCTTCTGTCACCCAATACCCATTTCCACCGGTCTTGTCTGCCGGCTCGGTCGGCGCTTCTGCCTTCGGGTGCGGATAATAGTAAGGGGCTGCCTTAGCGCGACAGCCCATTTTACTGATGATATTAAGTATTAAAGAACGTGGAAGGATTTCTGCAAATTTTTGATCTCACCCACAACGAACATGGTCATGTCTTCCTCCAGCACCGTGTCGGGTTTGACGAAAATATTCATTTTCTGATTTTTCTTCAGCGCGATAATATTTATGTCGTATTTGTTTCTTACGTTAAGATCGACCACGGTTTTGCCAATCCAGCTTGAGGGTACCTGAAGCTCGAACATTGAGCAGTCTCCATCAATTTCAACGTAGTCGAGGATATTATTCGCACTGTAGCGGACAGCTATCCATTTTGCCATTTGCTTTTCGGGGAAAATAACCTCATCCGCACCGTTGCGAAGCAGGAATTTCTCATGAACATCGTTGAGCGCTCTTGCGATAACGTGCTTCGCTCCAAGCTCCTTGAGGTTCAGCGTGGTTTCCAGAGAGCTTTGGAAATCCTCCGCGATGGTGACTATGGCTGTGTCGAAATTGCTGACCCCGAGTAATCTTAAAAACTCCTTGTTTGAGCAGTCGCCGATCTGACCGTCGGTCACATAGGGCATAATGTCCTCTATCAGATCCTCATTTTTGTCCACGATCATGACCTGCTGACCCATCCTGTTGAGTTCCATTGCAATGCTTTTGCCGAATTTTCCGGCGCCTATGAGTAAAAAGCTTTTCATAACGATCCTTTCCGACTGCCGGAGTTATCGGCAGTCTTTCATTTATATCAACCTACAGTAATTTTTTCCGTGGGATATTTCTCAGCGGCATTGCGGCTCTTTGATACTGCCGCGTAAATAAATGTCAGACCGCCGACCCTGCCGAGGAACATCAAAATAATAAGAATAATTCGTGAAACCGTGCCAAGCTGGGGGGTGAGCCCCAGGGATAATCCAACCGTGCCGATAGCCGAGGCGGTCTCAAAAAGGCACATGTTCAGGGGAATATCCTCAACGACGCTTATTATAAAACCTCCCAGAATAAATACCGAAAGATAGAACGTAAGAAGGGTGGCGGCTCTTTCCACTATAGGTGGCTCCGGTCGTCTCTTGAACATGACCGGGTAATTTTTCCTTGAAAAAACGGAACCGGCGTTTGCCACCAGGACGGAAGCTGTGGTGACCTTCATTCCTCCCGCGGTGGAGCCCGGCGCGCCGCCTATGAGCATGAGAATGATAAATACAGCTCTGCCTACGCCGCTGAGCAGGGTGAGATCCGCTGTGTTGAAGCCCGCCGTCCTGGGTGTGACGGTCTGGAAAAGAGACGCGCAGATCCTGTCTTTCAACGAAAGATCCCCGTACTCAAGGAAGAACATGAACACAGCCGGTACCGTAAGGAGGATCAGGGTGGACACAAGTATCACCTTGCTCTGCATACGGTATTTCTTGAATTTGAATTTATTTGCCCTTATATCGTCCCAGGTGAAGAAGCCTATGCCTCCCGCGATTATCAGAAGCATAACGGGAACGATGACAAAGGGATTGTTTCTGTAAAATGTCAGGGAAACATATTGCTCCCGGGCGGTCCCCATAAGGTCGAATCCGGCGTTACAAAAGGCTGATACGGATATAAAGAACGCCTTCCATATACCTCTTACACCGAAATCCGAGCAGAAGGAGGGCAGCATTACCGCCGCGCCCGCAAGCTCAAATATCAGCGAAGCGCCGATGATGAATTTCGTCAGCTTGACTATACCGCCCACCTGAGGCGCGCCGAAGGATTCCTTTATAAGATTGCGCTGACTGAGCATGATCTTTCTGCCGGAGAGAAGCGCCAGTGACGTGCCCATTGTCACAACGCCCAGACCGCCTGTCTGTATGAGCAGCAATATGACCGCCTGACCGAAATATGACCAATAGCTTGCCGTGTCCCGGACTACCAGACCTGTCACGCAAACCGCCGAGGTGGAGGTGAATATCGCATCGCTGAAAGGGGTGAAAGTTCTGCTCTGTGATGAAATTGGCAGCATCAGGAGAAACGCACCAAAAAATATTACCGCCACAAAGCATATGAGTATCTTCTGGAAAACCGAAAGACGCTTTACGTTGTATTTCAATTCTTTCATAAGTGTTTCCCTCTTTAAACAATAAAAAAGAAAATAATAAACAGGCTTTATATATTTTAAATTACAGAAGCAGTTTTGTCCATAGTAAATTTAAAAATATTAAAAAATCAGGCAAAAAGACGGTCCTGCAAGCGCAAAACCGTCTTTTAAATAGCTTTTGATCGCCGTTATCAGGCATTCCAGATATTCTTTGCGTATTCGTTTATAGCCCTGTCAGCGGCAAATCTGCCTGCGCCGGAGATGTTCATCAGAGACATTCTGTTCCACTTTTTGCTGTCGCCGCGGAGGGCTTCCGCCTTAAGCTGAGCCTGATGATAGTCCGCAAAGTCCGCAAGCACCATGTAAGGATCGTGGTGTACGATGGTCGAACCGATCTCCGGGAACATCTTTCCGCCGATACCGGTGTTGATATAATCTATGATGTTCCTGATCTCCGCATTGTTGGAGTAGTAATTCATGGGGAAATATCCGCTGTTCATAAGGCTTGAGACCTCGGGAGTGGTCATGCCGAAGATGATGATGTTATCGTCGCCCACAGCCTCGTGTATCTCGATATTCGCACCGTCCATTGTGCCAAGGGTAACGGCGCCGTTGAGCATGAGCTTCATGTTTCCCGTTCCGCTCGCCTCTGTGCCGGCAAGGGAGATCTGCTCGCTTATATCCGCGGAGGGCATAAGGTTTTCAGCCATGGTGACATTGTAATCCTCCACATACACCACCTTGAGCCTGCCCGCAACGTCCGGATCGTTGTTGATAAGATCCGCAAGGGCAAATATAAAGCTGATTATCTTCTTTGCCATAAAGTAGCCGGGAGCCGCCTTCGCGCCGAAAATGTAGGTGTGGGGCGTAAAATCGCCGGAGGGGTTTTCCTTTATGGCAAGGTATCTTGAAAGTATATTGAAGGCATTCAGGTGCTGACGCTTGTACTCGTGGAGACGCTTGACCTGAACGTCAAATATGGATGAGGTGTCCAGCTCGATGCCCGTGGACTTCTTGACAAGCTTTGCGAATCTCTCCTTGTTATGGGTCTTGATCTCCCCAAGGCGCTCCAATACGGAAGCGTCGTCGGCAAATTCTCTGAGCTTGAGAAGCTCGTTGCCGTCATATATGAACTTGTTTCCGATAAGCTCGGTGATAAACGCCGTGAGCTCCGGGTTAGCCTGACAGAGCCAGCGGCGGTGAGCGATACCGTTGGTGACGTTCTTGAATTTATCCGGTGTGAGGGCGTAGAAGTCGCTGAAAACGGTGTCCTTAAGGATCTCACTGTGCAGGGCGGAAACGCCGTTTACGCTGTGGCAGGCCATTACGCAGAGGTTAGCCATGCGGACAACGCCGTTTGATATGATCGCCATGCGCTCCACACGGTCAGCGTCCTGAGTTTTTGACCATATTTCATAGCGGTAACGGTTGTCGATCTCCTTGATGATCTGGTAGATCCTCGGAAGCAGACGCTTTACAAGATCCTCAGGCCAGCACTCAAGAGCCTCTTTCATTACGGTGTGATTGGTGTAGGCAAAGGTTTTAGTTACGATATTCCAGGCGTCGTCCCAGCCGTAGCCGCACTCATCCAGCAATATCCTCATAAGCTCGGGGATACCCATTGTGGGATGGGTGTCGTTTATATGGATAGCGACCTTTTCAGAAAGATTGTCGATATTCCCGTAGATCCTCAGATGCTCACGGACAATGTCCTGAATTGAGGCTGACACAAGGAAGTACTGCTGACGCAGACGAAGGCTCTTGCCCTCCGGATGATTGTCGGCAGGGTAGAGGACCTTGCTGATGACCTCAGCCATGGCGGTCTGCTCCATGGAACGCATATAGTTGCCCTGATTGAACAGATCCATGTCAAGACCGGGAGATTTTGCCGACCACAGCCTGAGTACGCTTATACCCTTGCCGTCCTTGCCCGCCACGAACATATCGTAGGGCACAGCCTTTACGGTGCGGCAGTCGACCAGCTCAACGTGGTGATAGTGTTCATCCCATCTGTCCTGCACGGTGCCCTCAAAGTTTATTTCAATGGCGCTATCTTCACGGGGAACGAGCCATACTTCGCCGCCGGGGAGCCAGAAATCGGGAAGCTCAGTCTGCCAGCCGTCAACAAATTTCTGCTTGAAAATTCCGTACTCATAGAGTATGGAATAACCCGTTGCAGGGTACTGCTGAGTTGCCAGACCGTCCAGATAGCAGGCGGCAAGACGACCAAGACCGCCGTTGCCCAGACCCGCGTCCGGTTCGCAGTCGTAAAGCTTTTCAAGCTTGATGTCATACTTTTTAAGAGCGTTGGCAAAGACGTCGGTAAGATTGAGGTTGAAAAGAGTGTTCTTCAGGGAACGACCCATGAGAAATTCCATGCAGAGGTAATAAATTTTCTTCTTTCCCTCTGTTTCACTCTTCTTTTCAAAATCATCTCTGCCTATTGCCATCATGTCCCTGAGTATCATAACAATGGCCTTGTAGTAATGTTCGTATGTTGCCTCTTCGGCGGTGACTCCGATGAAATGGAGAAGCTTGCCTTCAATAAGCTCCTGCGCCTTTGTTTTGGTAAGTTTATAGTTCACTTCAAGATCTCCTTTGTTAGTGGGATAAATCACAGCGTTTTTAGTACAATATGCAATATACTGCGCAGTGATACTGTTAATTATTATAACACTAATACATAAAAAATGCAAGCATATTGCTTACTAACAAAAAGCGGAAAAATAAAAGCGCTCAGGTTTGCCGCAACAAACCTGAGCACAGGGTATTTTATTGCTTATTTATACGCATTCCGGTGTTTTCGATAACGGCTATCAGGGCGCCGGTATCGTCAGTTATCTGTATCCTGTAGAAGCAGACCCTTTTGCTTTTTCTGATCTTTTCGCTCTTGCCGTAAAGTACAGACCCCTTAGGGGATGAAATGTAGCTTATGTTGCTGTTCACCGTAGCGACGAATTCCTCGGGGGAATTTACGGACACGGCAAAGGTGAAATCAGCCAGGGTAAAAACGACCCCGCCCATGACCTGACCGTGGGCGCCGTAATGCCTCTCGTCAAGCTTCAGACTGCATTTAGCATATTCCTCTGTGACTTCGTCTATCACGATACCCGTCTGTTCTGTGGCAAAACGGTCGCCTGCAAAAAATTCACGGATCTCTTCAATGCTGTACATAGTATCCTCCCATAATTCATTTAATGTATTTCAGTCAAGGTAACGCAGAGCGTATTGATAAAAAAGCTCCTTGTACCGTTGCTCAGCTTCTTCGTCGCCCTTCATATCGTGCCCGGTACGGTCATACACGATCAAATCGGTTGGCACACCGTTTTCCCTGAGCTTATTATGCAGATCGATGCATTGGGAGAAGGGAACGATCTCGTCCTCGTTGCCGTGGGCAATAAGCGTGGGTACTGTTCCGGGTTTGATGTGATATATCGGTGAAATGGATCTCAATATTTCTTTGATATCCGGGTCGTTGATATTTCCTCCCGTGATCTCCCTGCCGGAGCAGAATGAAAGCACACCGTTGCGCCAGTCTTCCAGCTCGGGCTTCTTGCGGATGAAGATATCCGCAGGGGTAAGGTCTACGGGTGGACAGCATACTGCCGCTGCCACAGGAAGAATCGGAGCCTTATCAGTCATTGTGTAAGCGTACATAAGGGCGAGATGCGCGCCGGCAGAACCTCCGGTAAGGAGCGCCTTGCTTATTTTCAGTCCGTTTTCTTCGGACTTTGATTTTATAAGCTCAAGCGCCGCCGAGATATCTTCCAGCATATCGGGGACGTGACAGGCGGAGGAGGCGTACCTGTAGTTCATGTCAGCAGTCACAAAGCCCTTTGACGTCCAGTATTTTACATCGTCCCAATGGACGCTTTTGTCGCAGGAGACCCAGCCGCCGCCGTGAATGAACAGAATTACCCCGGAATCAGAGATACGTTTTGATGGAATGGACAGATCGAGTCTCTGCCTTTCATGTTCACCGTAGGCAATGTCCGGAAAAACACAGCCTTCATCCGGCGAGTCAGGATAAAAAATCTTTTCCGTAATGCCCGCACCTCCGAAAAATATTGATTGAATTATAGCACAGGGCAAGAATTATTTCAATCTTTACACCGAAAAATGCTGAAAGGGGAGGGCAAACGCAAAAAAATCCGGCACCCATTAGGATGCCGGTAGGTATTTAATCTGCAAACAGCGGAGTGGAAAGGTATCTGTCGCCGGTGTCCGGCAGCAGGACTACAATTGTTTTACCTTCGTTCTCAGACCGTTTCGCAAGCTCTATAGCCGCGAATGCCGCCGCTCCTGAGGATATGCCCACAAGAACTCCCTCGCTTCTTCCAATTGCTTTTGCCGTGGCGAAGGCGTCCTCATTGGAGACGGGAATGACCTCGTCATAAACCTTTGTATTAAGCACCTCCGGCACGAAGCCCGCGCCGATGCCCTGAATTTTATGGGGACCGGGAATACCTGTGGAGAGTACGGCTGACGTCGCCGGTTCCACCGCCACGACTTTAATGTCGGGATTCTTTGATTTCAAAAATTCACCTGTGCCGGTAACTGTGCCGCCGGTACCTACTCCTGCTACAAAGAAGTCCACCTTGCCTTCAGAGTCCTCCCAGATCTCGGGACCGGTATGTTCTCTGTGCGCCGTGGGATTGGCGGGGTTGATAAACTGACCGGGGATAAAGCTGTTGGGTATCTCTTTTGCCAGTTCGTTTGCCTTGGCAATGGCGCCGTTCATGCCCTTTGAGCCGTCTGTCAGCACTATTTCCGCGCCGTATGCCTTGATAAGCTGACGGCGTTCCACCGACATGGTCTCGGGCATTGTCAGAATGACCCGGTAGCCTTTAGCCGCCGCTACGGAGGCAAGACCTATTCCCGTGTTGCCGGAGGTGGGTTCGATTATGACCGAGCCTTCCTTCAGTTTACCGGAGGCCTCTGCGTCATCGATCATCGCCTTTGCGATCCTGTCCTTGACGGAACCGGCGGGATTAAAGTATTCCAACTTGGCAACTATCTTTGCCTTTAAATCATATTTTTTCTCTATGTGTGTGAGCTCAAGCAGCGGAGTTTTGCCGATGAGCTGGTCTGCTGATGTGTATATAGCCATAGTTTCTGCTCCTTTAATAATTTATTTGATAGATTCAAAAGCCTGACTTAAGTCGGCGATTATGTCGTCTATATGCTCTGTTCCAATGGAAAGACGAACGGTGGTGGGGGTGATGCCTATTCCCAGCAGTTCCTCCTCGCTGAGCTGACTGTGGGTCGTGGATGCCGGATGGATAACAAGGGACTTAACGTCCGCAACGTTGGCAAGCAGGGAGAAAAGCTTAAGACTTTCGGAGAATTTCTTGGCGTCCTCCGCCGTACCTTTGACCTCAAAGGTGAATATCGAAGCCGCGCCATTGGGGAAATAGGTATCGTACAGCTCTTTTTCTCTGCCGGTCGCAAGAGATGGATGGTTTACCTTTGCCACCTGGGGATGATCTTTAAGGTAATCCACAACTTTAAGGGCGTTCTCAACATGACGTTCCACTCTGAGTGAAAGTGTCTCAAGTCCCTGCAAAAGCAGGAATGAATTGAAGGGAGAGATCGTTGCGCCCTGATCCCTGAGCAGGGTGGTCCTTATCTTTATAATGTATGCAAGATTGCCTACAGCGTCGGTAAATACCACGCCGTGATATGAGGGGTTGGGCTTTGAAAGTCCGGGGAATTTGTCGTTCTGCGCCCAGTCGAATTTGCCCGAATCAACAATGACGCCGCCCATTACCGTGCCGTGACCGCCGATAAATTTTGTGGCGGAGTGTACAACTACGTCAACGCCGTACTCAATGGGTCTGATAAGATAGGGCGTTGCAAAGGTGTTATCTACTATGAAGGGGATGCCGTGCCTGTGAGCTATATCGGCGATAGCCTTCAGATCGATGACGTTTGAACCGGGATTGCCCAAAGTCTCCGCATAGAGGAGCTTTGTGTTGGGCTGTATGGCTTTTTCAAAATTTTCCGGGTCAGAGGGGTCGACAAATGTGGTGGAGAGCCCCTGTTCCCTGAGCGTGTTGCTGAGCAGGTTGTGGGTGCCGCCATAAAGCGTGGCGGCGGATACTATGTGATCACCGGCGGTGGCAATGTTCTGTATAGCGTAGCTGATAGCAGCGGAGCCGGTGGCAACGGCGAGGGCGGCAACGCCTCCTTCAAGAGCCGCTATCCTCTTTTCAAATACGTCCGAGGTGGGGTTCATCAGACGGGTATAGATGTTTCCGCCTTCGGCAAGACCGAAGCGGCCTGCCGCCTGGGCTGAATCCTTGAACACATAGGATGTTGTTGCGTAGATGGGAACTGCTCTTGCGTCGGTTGCGGGGTCGGGAGTTTCCTGACCTGCGTGGATCTGTACGGTTTCAAATTTATAGTTACTCATTTTTCATTTTCCTTTCAGTCGATAATGTATTTTGGGTGCGGCTTATATTATATAATGTATAAAATATCACTTGCACCAATACATTCGACCGAAACGGAAATTGGCACGGAGAAGACGTTCAAAGTGTTTTTTCATAGCTGTGCGCCCCTCTTTCATGTTTGTTGAGGGAAGTATAGCACATTAAACCTACTATGTCAATAGGATTTATAAGATTTTTTAAAAATTTTTTATTTTCGGGAAATTGCCTAAAAAACAAAGCGTCAGGATCATAGCTTTTCAAACAATAATACAGACGCTTTCAACATGATCTATGGGTGGAGATAACATTCTGCGCGTTGGTTCCGAATAAAAAAGTGACCGCCCATCGGACGGTCACCGAAAAATTTGATTTTAATAAACTGCTACGATGTCAGCGGTGATACAGGGGGTGGGGTCGTTGTATCTCTTCTGGCTGCCGTTCGCGCCGCCGTTGATAGAGCCCAAACCTTTGAGGTACATAACGGAGCAGTGTCCGCCGTTGCACCAGAAACCGTCCTGAACGCCTATTTCATTGTAGAAGATATCCCACAGGAAAGCCTGACCGAAACCTTCGGTAATTCCGAAAACATAGGTGTTGGCGTCGATCTTACCAATCAGGGTATGGTCATAACGGTTCATGGGCATACCTTCCTGCCAAAGGTCATAATCGTTCCATACATTTGAGATCGTGCCGGTATCCGGGAGCTTATATTTCTGACCGTGCCAGATCATGGGGTTTGTATAGCTTATGGTGTTCTCTATGCCTTCAGCCAACAGATCATAATAATTATCCGTAGAAACAGTTCTGGGATACTCCCAGGTGCCGTTATTGTTCCAAACAAGGGAAGGCGTGGGGATGCCCGATTGAGCAAGATCACCGTTCTTTATAACAGTTGCATTGTCTGTCTCTGTTTCGCCGTGGAGATATACGGTTTGGTCATGTATATTGTGTATACACATTTCATTATTTACCGCGATGAGGGCGCCCGATCTCTGCGCTATGGTGAGCGCGGGAGCCTCAAAATATCCGGGAAGAACGCTCTTGGCGTCAACTGTCTTGATCCTGTCGGGAGTGGTCTTTATTATCGCAATATAAGCGTAACGGTAATCAGGCGTGCCTGTCTTGGCATGTCTGGCGTCAACGTCGATCTTCAGCTTTTCAACGTAAACTTCACTGCCGTCTACGCTTGCCGTCCAGGTCTGTACGCATTTTTCGCCCTCGGCAAGGTTGGCATACTTGGAAGAATCCTTTTCTCTGGTGTCTACCTTATACGGACGGCTGTTGCTGGTGAAACAATCCGGCTCGTTTGCACCGACGGAGTTGGCGCTGTTTGTCTTTTTACCGGATTTAGCGGCAACGGTGGTAGATGATGCGTTATAAGCCGCTCTCTTTTCCTGCCATGTTAATTTAGCGGCGGCTGTGGTCTCTTCAGCGGCAGCGGTCGTCTCTGGAGCAGCTGCTTTTTCCGCAGCAGTAGTGCCGGGAACAGCCGCTTCTGTGGACTCTTCAGTGACAACAGGAGCTGCAGTCTCTTCTTCGGCATTTTCAATAACAGCCTGAGCCGCGACTTCTTCCTTAACAGCTGCAGTCTGAACAACAGCTTCCTTTGCAACGTCGCTGTTTTGTCCGGCGCGTACGTTTGACGGCAGCACAGATATGCCCGCCACTAAGGCGACAACAGCGATCAAAGCAATAATTTTCTTTTTCATTGGAAAATCACCCCGAATAGAATATAATAAATATAGCTATCATAAGTTTAACACAAGGCGATGGGAAAATCAAGAAGTTTTTTAATTTTTTAAATAATAAAGTAAAAAATACAAAAAATCTGAATATTACAGCTGCAAATTAGTTGCAAATATTGATCTCGCCCAGTTCATACCAACCGTCGTTAAAGTCCGCGTCAGTTGCAAAATATACGTTACCCACCGGGTCGTCATATATTGATATATCAATATTGTACCTGCCTGCCGGCATGTTTTTGGGGATATCAATGCTTATTTCTTCTTTGTGCTTCCCGAGCATCCATTTGCGTATGTCAATATCGGTTTCAAAAACATATTCGTCATTTCCCCTGAGCCTTATGTACAGAGGTATTTTATGATAAGAGGGCGCGACGCCGACATTTTCCACGTCAAGTATCATTTTTATACTGTCTGATGGGAGAGCCTTTTCCGGGTAAGAGAATGAGTTTATCCTGTAGTGATAGCCCATCTTTGAAATCCAGTATCTGACCTTTTTTTCCCATTCGTAAGGGATAGGCAGGGATTTCGGATTGAATGAGGAAATGTGCCAGTTCAGCGTTTTTTCGATTATAACGTCAAGATCCCAGCCCTTTCTTTTCCATTCTGTCATCCACCAGTAGGATTCGAATGAAACGGGGGCGGTTTTCCAGTAATCCGAGATCTGTTCGATCAGGGGAGGGTATATTTCGTCCGTGTGATGGGGGTCGCCCAAACCGTCGGCGCGCCATCCGATATTTGTGCGCTGACGCAGATAGTTCAGGATATCGGTGTGTTTGTACTGAGAAATAAGCTGTGTACTCTTAAAAGACTCAACGTAAGTGTCAAATATCGTCCCGATATCCTCATCGCTGTAAAGGTGGAGATTATAACCCTCGCCCCAGGCGCCGGGCATTGATATATCTATGGCGTCAAAGACCGGATCGCTGTCAAATCTTTCGCCGATCTTTCTTACGGCGTCGCAGAAAAGCTTTATAAACAGCGGGTCGGTGGGGGAGGCCTTGATCCTTTTTCCCTCAGGTCTTTCCGGACACGGGATAAGCTTTTTGAGCCATTCCGGCACATCGTCGCAAGCTCTTGTGCTGTGGGGCATCAGGCGGAAAATAAGACTTTGACGTTTCGATCGCGCCTTTGCGATGATGTCCTCTATGAATCCGTAATCGTACACGCCCTGTTCCGGCTCAAACTCTTTCCACAGGACCCTTATATACGCTACCGTGTTGTCGGGATAATATCCCTGTTCTCTGCCGTTTTGCTCAACATGATCCGGGATGGGGTAACATTCGACGTTTTCGGTCTCACACATATTGTTTTCCGGCTTGACCACGATATCGGAATATAACTCCTCACCGCGAAAATGCTGGAAACTCATAATGCCGCAATAGGGATTCTGACCCTTTTCGACAGTGTAATCAAAATATTTGGTTTTGTCCGGTTCTCTCAACATAGCCTATCTCCTGAATAATTTTTACGGTGTTCATTGTACTATTTTATCCGCGCAAATTCAAGATGCTTTTTAATTGACAGTTCCGGCGAGAAAAAATAAGTTTGTTTGCATGATTATGCTTGATAATTGACGAAATAGTGATATAATTAGATGGAAAAAATAAGATTTCGGAGGTAACAACATGACAAAAGGCGCACAGTTATATGAGGGAAAGGCAAAGAAGGTCTTTGAGACTGACGATCCGGAGCTTCTGATCGTTTCTTATAAGGACGACGCCACCGCATTCAACGGACTTAAAAAAGGCACCATCCGCGGCAAGGGCGTTATCAACAACAAAATGAGCAACGCGCTTATGAGATACCTGGAGAAAAAAGGTGTTCCCACCCACTATGTAGAGGAACTCAACGACCGTGACACCGTGGTAAAAAGAGTCAGCATCGTTCCCCTTGAGGTCATAATCAGAAACATCGCGGCGGGTTCATTCTCAAAGCATTACGGCGTTGAGGAAGGCAGAGTGCTCAAGATACCCACCATTGAGTTTTCCTACAAGAACGACGATCTGGGCGATCCCCTCATAAACGCGTACCACGCCATGGCGCTGGAGCTTGCCACAGAGGAAGAGATAGACACCATTAAAAAATATGCCTTCAAAGTAGACGAGGAGCTGAAAAAGTTCTGGGAGTCCTGCGGCGTGACCCTTGTGGATTTCAAGCTTGAATTCGGCAGACTGTCGGACGGCACCATCGTGCTTGCCGACGAGATAAGCCCGGACACCTGCCGCCTTTGGGACAGCAAAACAGGCGAAAAGCTTGACAAGGACCGTTTCCGCCGTGATATGGGCGGCGTGGAGGACGCCTATCAGGAGATCATGAAACGCCTGGAAGAGCATATCTGAACCGTTGAAACCAACTGAATAATTGATTCTTTGAATACTCCTGCTTTGTTGAAAGGCAGGAGTATTTTTTATATGATAACCTATTGACAAAACAAACGTTCGGTGATATCATATAGAAAACAAATGTTCGGAGGTGACGTTATGGATGTTTTTGAAAAACTGAAGATACTTTCAGCGGCGGCAAAATATGATGTTGCCTGCACCAGCAGCGGCGTGGATAAAAGCTCCGCGGGGGGCAGTATAGGCAACGCGGCTTCCTGCGGCATCTGCCACAGCTTTTCCGCAGACGGAAGATGTATATCCCTGCTCAAGGTGCTGATGAGCAACGCCTGCATATACAACTGCGCCTATTGTCTGAACAAAGTTACCAACGACGTTCCAAGGGCTACGTTTACCCCAAGGGAGCTGGCGGAGCTGACCATGAATTTCTACAGGCGGAATTATATTGAGGGGCTGTTCCTCAGCTCGGGGATAGTAAAAAGCCCGGACTATACCTGTGAGCGAATGATAGAGACGCTGAAGATCCTGCGCCACGAATACGGCTTTAACGGCTACATCCACTGCAAGGCGATACCGGGAGCGGACAGCGCCCTGCTTGACGTTCTGGGTATGCTGGCGGACCGTATGAGCGTCAACATAGAATTGCCCACGCAGAAAAGCCTGACCATGCTTGCCCCCAACAAGAGCAAAGAAGCTATTCTTAAGCCCAT
This sequence comes from Clostridiales bacterium, assembly GCA_024684435.1. Classification (GTDB taxonomy): domain Bacteria; phylum Bacillota; class Clostridia; order Oscillospirales; family Acutalibacteraceae; genus JAAZFZ01. Next base: position 50,632 of record JAIKWV010000021.1, on the reverse strand, counting down.
GGGACTGATAAGCCATAAGATAAACGAAAACTGCACCGATCTTGTCAAATATAAGCACGCGCCGAAATTTGCGCCGGCGGGGCAGAGCACACAGATAATCGTGGGCGCCACCGATGACAGCGACTATACTATCCTTAACCTGTCGGCGGCGTTGTACAAAAAATACTCTCTCAAAAGGGTGTTCTATTCCGCATACATCCCAATAAACAGCAATCCGCTGCTGCCGGCTCTGAACACAAAACCGCCCCTGCTCAGGGAACACAGGCTGTATCAGGCGGACTGGCTTCTGCGGTATTACGGCTTTGAGGCAAACGAACTGCTGGATGAAAAAAATCCCAATTTCAACCCGCTGATAGACCCCAAGTGCAACTGGGCGATAAACCATCTGGACATTTTCCCGGTGGATGTGAACACCGTGTCCCGGGAGCTTTTGCTCAGGGTGCCGGGGATAGGCGTACGCAGCGCGAACCGTATCATCCAGGCTCGCAGAGTGGGCAAGCTGGACTTTGCAGGGCTTAAGAAAATAGGCGTGGTACTCAAGCGCGCTCAGTATTTCATAACCTGCGACGGAAAGATAGCCGAGGGTTTGAAGATCACCCCTGACAACGCCCTGAACGCGCTTATTTCCGACAGCGGCAAAAAACTGATAGAGGACAGCAGCGAGTGCAGACAGCTGAGCTTCTTTGACTATATAAGCGCTCCCAACAAACTGCTGACAGTATGAAGAAGGGAAAATATGTCTGATTTTATTTACACATACGACGGTTCATTTGACGGGCTTCTATGCTGTATATTCAGAAGCTATGAGAAGAAGGAGATACCGGAAAATATAATGCCGGAGTTCGATTTTGAGCCCACATTCTTCGTTCCCGTTTTTGTCGAAACGGATAAGCAAAAAGCTCAGCGAGTAAGAGACGGCATAAAAAGAGTAATGGGTAAAAGGGCGTATATGTTTGCTCTGAAGGGTTTTTATACCTGCCATCCGGAAAAGGATATGCTGATCCTTAAATTTGTCAGGCTTGGTATGAAAACAGGTCCGGAAATCACATCAATGCTGGCAAACGATACAGTAAACACCCTTTTCAAAGCGGTCCGCGCGCGTTCCAGTGAGAGCCACAACTATAAGGGCTTTGTCAGATTTTCCGTTTATGATGACTATATGGTTTCGGTCATTGAGCCTAAAAATTATGTGCTGCCGGAAATAGCCCGTCATTTCTGCGACAGATACCCCAACGAGACCTTTCTTATCTATGACAAGACCCATAAAGCGGCCCTTGTCTACGGAGAGGGGCGCTGTTCAATCGTGGAGGTGGAGGATTTTCAGGCTCCCGGAGCGGATGTGGACGAGCTTATGTTCCGTGATCTGTGGAAAACATTTTATAAAACGATTTCCATTGACGAGAGGGAAAATCCCAAATGCCGCATGACCCATATGCCCAAAAGGTACTGGGCGCATATGACGGAGATGGAGCCGGAGTCACCGCTTTTGGAAGGTTGATATTGCCGATAAAAAAGGACTTGACAGCTTTGATATAAGCCCTCAAGTCCTCTGTTTTATTATGAAAGATCAAGGCGAAAGGTTATCTTTCCCACGCAATATCTTCTTTTATGACCTTTGCCGGAACGCCGCCGACGAGACTGCGCGGCGGAACGTCCTTGCACACAACAGAGCCTGCCGCTACAACGCTGCCTTCCCCTATGGTCACGCCCCTGAGTATGGTCGCCCGCATCCCTATCCAGACATGGTCGCAGATCTTTATAGGCGCAGAAACCGTCTTGTTGCCGTTTATGGAATGGTTATCGCTGTCTCTTATTATAACGTCCTCGGAAATTATAACGTCATTGCCTATATCTATTCTGTCAAAGCAGTAGATTTTACTGCCGTAGTTGCAATAGCCTTCGCCAAGGGAAAGGTGAGCGCCTTTGAGCACACCTAAACGGCAGCCGGAGGAGAAAACGAAATTGCCGTTAACGTCCAGCTGTGAATTTTCTTCCAAAGTCACATAGCCGCAGTTCCTGTTTTTCAGATCGGCATTTTGACTTACGTTGAACCATAAAGAACTGTTTTCACCTATATTGATAACAGCGGAGGGCTTTATGCAGACCTCAACAGGTTTATAACACCGGAAATCTTTTTCGATGGTTTTTATGCTTAATTTACCTCGTATAAAGCTTTTTATCTTTTTCAGGATCAAGGTTATTTCACCCTTTCGGTCATATTGCCTGATTGAATTATAATGCCTGCGGATATCTTTGTCAATGAACAGTCCGGATTTTTATATCACAAAGGCAAACAGATGACCTGATTTCCTTATGTTGACAATAAAATCGATTATATGATAAAATTATTTTAAATTACTGACTATTGCTACATATTCGAGGGAGAATCAAAATGGCGGATATACAGGAATTCAAATGCCCGAATTGCAGTGGAAAGCTTGAGTTTGACATAAAAACTCAAAAAATGCTGTGTCCTTTCTGCTCAGGCAGCTTTGACCCTAAGTCTATAGGCGACAGCGGCGTTCCGGCAGCCGCCGAAAAATGGGATCGCCCGGAAAATGAGTGGCGGTCAGATGAAATAGAAAAAATAAAAACATACATCTGCAAGTCCTGCGGCGGCGAGATCATTACAGAAGCCACCACCGCGGCGACTTCCTGCCCATACTGCGGCAATCCCGTGGTGCTCAGCGACCGTGTGGAGGGTCTGCTCAAGCCCGATTATGTCATCCCGTTCCAGCAGACTAAAGAGGACGCCAAAAACGCTTTGCGTGATTTCGTTCAAAAGAATCGCTTTGCTCCGGGCAAATTCAAAAGGGAAAACAGGCTTGAGGAGATAAAGGGCATGTACGTTCCCTTCTGGCTTTTTGACTCCAACGTATTTGCTTCCGCCGAGTTTGAAGCAAGAAGGATCAGACGCTGGTCAGAGGGCGAATATGACTGCGCCGAAACCTCATATTACAGCGTCAGCCGAGCCGGCGATATGCGCTTTGAAAACATACCCGTGGACGCCTCAAAGAAGATGTCCGACGATCTGATGGATTCTCTGGAACCGTTCTATTTTAAAGGAGCGGAAAAATTCTTGCCGTCATATCTCGCGGGCTTTCTTGCAGATAAGTACGATGTAAGCCTTGAGGACAGCGTTCCCCGCGCCGACGAGCGTATAAAAAACAGCGCGAATCAGGCTCTGAGCGGCACCGTATCCGGGTACGATTCCGTGTCGGTCAAACATAACGATGTACATATCACGTCCCGGGGAAGCAAATACGCCCTGTTCCCGGTCTGGCTGCTCAACACGAAGCACAACGGTATAAATTACCGCTTTGCAATGAACGGGCAAACCGGTAAATTCATAGGCAATCTGCCCATCTCAAAGGGAAAACTTGCCGCCCTGTTCGGAGCGGTGGCTGTCTGCGTAAGCGGAGCTCTTTGGGGCCTCGGCTTCCTTATCGGATTGTATTGATGGGAGGCGGCGGAATGAAACGGATATTTGCTTTTATATTTTGTCTCCTTATCATAGCCGGATCAACTGCTTTTTGCGGGGCGGCTGTCAGCGTCAGCACAGACAAGACCCTTTCCGAACAAGAGATCGCGCATATTGACGCGTGGTTCGACGCGATCAGTAAGAATTACGGCATCGAAGCTTTCTTTGTGATAAATTACAGTTACAGCGCAGGGGATGAGTTTAAAAATTACGCCCGCGGTTTTCGTGATGATAACGCTGCCACTGATGACGCCATGGTCTTTGCCGTCTCTTCGGATAATTATTATATGAATGCCTGCGGAAAAGCGGGGGATATTCTGGAGGTCGACGATTTAGGAGTTCTTTATGACGCCATAGCCGACTACGACGAAAAAGGCGAGCAGTACAAGGCGGCGGAAGCGTTCTATAAAAAACTCAATTCTATCCTTTCACAGCGGACAGGGATAGAACAGGCAAAGGAACCCTATCTGCCGGGCAGCGTGCCCATTCCCGATGAAATATCACCGGTTCGCGGGGACCGTTTGGTGGATCAGGCTGATCTGCTTTCTGCGGAGGCTGAAGAGGCTTTGCGGAAAAAGCTTGACACGATCAGCGAGCGGCTTGAGTTCGACGTGGTAATAGTTACCGCGGAGAATATCGGCAGCCGCACACCCATGGAATTCGCCGACGATTACTACGACTATAACGGCTTCGGTTACGGCGAGGACTTTGACGGGGTCGCGCTGTTGATCAGCATGGCGGAGCGGGACTGGTGGATCTCTACCTGCGGCTACGGTATGACGGCGCTTTCCGACGACTACTTTATGAAGATCATCAGCCCGTCGGATCTCACATACTATCTGAAAAAAGGCGATTATGAAAAGTCCTTCAATTTCTTCGCCGATACGGTGGAGGATTTTGTCACCGAGGCAAAGGAGAATAAACCCTATTCCGCAAAGCACCGCTTCCATATGCGGAGCAGTATGCGTACCGGACTTATATGGTCGGTCATTTTCGGACTTGCCGCCGCCGGTATAACTACATATTATAAATACGATAATTATATAGGCTTTGTGAGCGGAAAATATGAAGCCGATGATTATCTGGTGGGCGAGGTGAATATTCAGGAGGAAAGCGATGTCTTCCTGTATTCAAACGTTTCCCGTGAAAAACGGCGCCCAAAAGATACGGACACATCCTCCTCAGGCTCAAGCTCCACCCGTATTGCCGGTTCCCACACATCTTCATCAGGCAGGACCCACGGTGGAGGGGGCGGCAAATTCTGAACCGTGATTTTACAGAGGAAACGAGGTCAGCCATGAAACTTTCCGATTATAACGAAAAATGCGTCAGGATAACCCTGAAGGACGGTTCCGTCTTTGAGGGCGTCTGTATGCATGCTCCCGAGGAATTCTGCGAGATCGAATGCGGCGTAAATGAGGAGTGCCTGGAGATATCCGGCTGGCTTTTCGGCAAAAGTAATATAGCAAGCGTGGAGCTTATTGACGAGGATAACCCGTTCCTTGCTCCCTTCGGCGTTATTGAGGAAGAAACGGTCAGGGACGGCGCGGACGCTGTGCTGGATATCCTCACATCCGAGGAGCCGGAAAACTCACGGCGGCTGCTTTGCTGTCTTGAGGACAATCTGAAAGAAGAAGACGCGGGTATTATTGCGGACAAAGACGCTGTTGTCGAAGCCCTGAAAACGGCGTTAAAATATGTCCAGGATGATGTTGTCACAGAAGGGATCACAAAGCTTTTATCTGATTTCGGATGATAAACCTTTTATTATTAAAACGGAGGTGCGGGTATGGGCGTTAAGCGTATTTTGCACAGGGTCATCTGTATTTTCCTTATAGGAGGGATCTTGATGTTTTGCTTTTTCGGCTGCGGCAAAAAGGGAAATGCCGTTAAATATCAAGTCGATTACAACGGTCAAAAATCATCTTTTGAAAACGCGAAGGATTCATACAAGGCGGGAGAAAAGGTAACGCTGTATTACAAATATATCGCTACCGATACGGATTACGCCTTTTACCTGGATTCGGAGCGGCTCAACACAGGCTATGATGACGATAAGGGATTTATAATTTCCTTTGAAATGCCTGCCCACGACGTGACGCTCACAGTTGAACAGCGGAATCTGATGGTGACAGACGATCCGTATACCACGGAAAAACAGTTTGAAAAAGAGGCGAAGTTGTCATTCCACTCTTTTGACGGCGGCGGACCGGAGTATTCGATCAAAATAGACGATCCCTCCGTCGTTTCCTGCACGAGCAAACGCGATTACGGCAAGAAAAACCACGAGGTGATCGACGGCGCGGCGTATGACGTGATCTTCAAATTCAAGGGTCTCAAGTCCGGCACAACTGATATAACGGTGCATTCAAGTTCGCCGATAATGGATGATGAAGAATATAGATATCTTGTTGAAGTCAATGACGATCTGAAAATAAACATTGAAGAGTTGCCGACGGAGAACGAGCCGACGGAGGTTGAAGAATCAGAACCGGAGGCTTGATCTGTATGTTGTAGGGAACGCATACATGCGTTCCGTTGGATCAAATATATATCCGTCAGCATTTTGATATGTATGTTCTATAAAAACCCCAATATTTTATACATTTATCAAAAATGTCCCTGTTCCTCTCTGAGCAGGGATATTTCTTTGTCTTTTGGAAAAAACAGTTGCATTACCAAATTATTTATGGTATCGCCAAGCTCTAATTACTTGTATGCCCGAAAAAGAATATGAGTTTCTTAAAATGAGCAACAAATAAAGTTAAGTGAAAATCTTGACCGCTTCGCCCTCTCGGAAACGAGAGGGCGAATTTTCAGGCAATTAAGTAAAAGCGAAAAGGTATAAAATCAGGGAATAGCGGAGATGATCAAGTCTTCACTATTCCCGGATCTTTTATAGTCATGTTTATTCAGTGCTTTTCTTCGCTGTATTTATTGAGGCGATGAGGATGCGCTTGATTTCAAGGCAGTCGGTCAACAGAGAGGCTGTCATTTGTTCATCCAGATACTCCGATTTGCATAAAACGTGTAGCCAGTATTCCGTTTCCGCCGTTTCTTTAAGCGCAATATGCATCTTTGCAATAAAATCTGACTTGCTGTTTCCGTACTGTGCCTCATTAACATTGGCACCGATGGATGTGCCGCTTCGCAGAATTTGTTTTGATAACACTGTTTCATGTTTGTCGTGTGTCAGATAACGATTTAGTTTTACGATCCGTGCGCCGAAGTCTATTGTCTTTTCTATCAACGGATTATCTTTCAATATGATCACCCTGTTTATTATAGCAGAGCGTTTGAAAATCTGCAATTATTCATTTTTAAGTCTTAAATTTTCAGTATTCATTTAGAAAATCCTGTCATTTTTTAATGAATAATGAATGCTGAAAACTGAAGAATGAATAATACACAGCAAAAATCCTGCCACTTGCGTGACAGGATTTTCGCTGTGGTGGAGATGAGGGGGATCGAACCCCTTACCTCTTGAATGCCATTCAAGCGCTCTCCCAAGTGAGCTACACCCCCAAGGCATATTAAGTTGCGCATATAGATTAACACATATTACAGGAAAAATCAAGGGTTTAAAAAAGAATATTTTCGGTTTACTTAGTAGATATAAATATCAGACAAAAATTCCGGGCTTTTTTGTGCAACGATACAAAAATTGATTACAAAGGTAACAAAAGGGTTACAAATAGTAAAGGATGTGTTATAATATAACCCCATTGTACTGAGATTGTATTGAAATGCGAGCTGATTCTTTTCAAAAAAAGAGGTGTTGAGCATGGATATTATTCATAAGGAATATGTTTACTCTTCGACAACAGGTATAGGTGATATTTACGCCCAGAGCTGGATCCCCGCCAACAGCAGCGACGTAAAGGCTGTTTTTCAGATAATCCACGGAATGGCGGAGCACGGCGACCGTTACAAGGAATTTGCCACTTTTTTATGCTCCAACGGATATGCTGTTTTTGTCAATGACCATGTGGGTCACGGCAAGTCCGTATCCTCGGACAGGGAGCTGGGATATTTCGGCGAGCGCGACGGCTGGCTGGGCTTTGTTAATGACGCCAAGCTTTTGACGGATATCGCCAAGAGCGAATATCCGGGCAGACCGCTCATCCTCTTCGGGCACAGCATGGGTTCCTTCGTTGCCCGTTACTATGCGGAAAAGTTCTGGTCTGACATAAGCGGAGCTATCTTCTCAGGCACCAGCGGGACTAACCCCGCCGCGGGCGTGGGCATTGGGATCGCCTCGGTTATTGCAAAGTTTTACGGCAGCAGGCACCGCAGCAATTTCATAAACAAGCTTGCCTTCGGTTCCTATAATAAGCATGTGGGCAAGGTCAGGACGGAGTTTGACTGGCTTTCCCGTGATGAGGCTGAAGTAGACAAATATATCAAGGACGACAAATGCGGTTTCCTGTTTACCGCCGCCGGTTACAGGGATATGTTCAAGATATTAAAGGCGGTATCAAGTCCGGCGTGGTACAAATCCATACCGTTTTCGTTGCCCATACTTTTAGTTTCCGGCGAAATGGACCCGGTAGGGGAGTACGGCAAGGGCGTACGTCAGGTGGCTTCGGATTTAAAGAGCAGCGGTCACAGGGACGTTTCAATGAAATTATATAAGGATATGAGACACGAGATATTGAACGAAATAGACAGAAAGGAAGTTTTCTACGACCTGCTTGCATGGTCGGAAAGCGTTGTAAAGAGGGAGACGGAGAAGCAGCAGTAAAGTAATCAGGAAAGGATGTTAGTATGAAAACTTTATTGATTTATTTTTCGGACAGTGAAACTATAAAGAATTTTTGCAGTAATTCAAAAGACAAAGATATAGACACGGTAGAGATCTATGAAAAATACGACAGAGGCTTTGTTGTAAACAAGCTTGTAAGCGGATACAAATCAATAGTCAGCCAGGGCGTCTGCACCTCTCAGCCGGATATTGATTTTTCAAAATACAGCTCTGTTGTTATAGCGGCGTCAATGCAGATGTTCTGCGTGCCCGCGGCGATAAATGATTTCCTTCACAGAAACTATCTTAACGGAAAAGACATTTACGGCATTATTTTCGGCAATAATATGTTCAGAGCCGCTTCTGAGGATATGCAGCGCAAGATCGGTCTTGCCGGCGGAATATGCAAGGGCGTTGTTTGCGTCAAGGAAAGCGAGATCAGAAAGAACGAATGCGATGTCCGCGCCCTGCTTAAAAAGAAAGCTTTAAATTAAATAAAAAAATACTTTACAAACGAGTCATTATGTGTTAAACTATCACTTGCTTGTTCTCGGAGTATGGAGTAAACCCATAGGGTGTTCACCTGCCTTACGCTGGGAAGCTTGCAAAATATTAAATGAGGTGAATTATTATGACACAGGCAGAAAAAACTGAGATCATGCAGAAATTCGCACTGCATGAGGGCGACACCGGTTCGCCCGAGGTACAGATAGCTGTACTCACAAAGCGTATCAATGACCTTACCGAGCATCTTAAGGTACACAAGAAGGATCATCATTCCCGCAGAGGTCTGCTCAAAATGGTTGGTCACAGACGTAACCTTCTTTCTTACCTTCAGAAGAACGACATCGAGCGTTATCGTACGATAATCGCTGAGCTTGGTATCCGTAAATAAAATTGATATCATGGGCAGGCAGAGTATTCTCTGCCTGCTCACAATTGTGTTATTCAGGTATTTACAGGCGGCCGAATTTAGCAGTGAATCGACAGTTTGAATATTCTTTATTCAAATTGCGGCTTTATTGCTAAAACCGTTCCGCCTGAAAAAATAAAATTTTTATAAGGAGAAAATTTATGTTTTTCAAGGATTTCAAAAAATTCGAAACCGAGATCGCCGGTCGCCCCTTCGTAGTTGAGGTCGGCAAAATGGCGCAGCTTTCAGGCGGTTCATGTCTTGTCCGTTACGGCGAGACGAACATACTCTGCACGGCTACCATGGCTCCCAAGCCCCGTGACGGAGTGGATTTCTTCCCCCTTTCAGTTGATTTTGAGGAAAAGCTTTATTCAGTAGGCAAGATCCCCGGCTCCTTCCAGAGGAGAGAGGGCAGAGCAAGCGAGAAGGCTGTTCTTGCCAGCCGTGTTATCGACCGTCCCATCCGTCCGCTTTTCCCCAAGGATATGAGAAATGACGTTTCTGTTGTTGCTACGGTCATGTCCGTTGATCAGGACTGCTCACCGGAAATAACCGCGATGCTGGGCGTTTCCATAGCCCTGTCGATCTCCGAGATCCCCTGGAGAGGACCTATCTCCGGCGTTTCCGTGGGCCTTATTGACGGCGAGTTCGTTATCAACCCCACAGCGGCACAGCGCGAGGTCTCCCGTATGGCGGTCACCGTTGCTTCCACAAGCGACCTTGTGGCTATGATCGAGGCGGGCGCAAAGGAAGTCACGAACGAAGAAATGTACAACGGCATCATGTTCGCCCACAAAGAGAATCAGCGTATTGTTGAGTTCATCAAAGGCATAGCCGCCGAGGTTGGCAAGGAGAAGGTGGACTTCCCCTCAAACGATCCCGATCCCGAGATGTACGAGGCTATCAAGGAATTCTCAATCGACGATATCAGAGTTGCCCTTGATACAGACGACAAGCGTATCCGCGACGAGCGCTTAAAGCCCATTTATGAGGCTGTTCACGCAAAATTTGACGAGATATATCCCGAGATGGAATTCAAAATAGACGAGTGCCTTTACAAGATCCAGAAGTACGTGGTTCGCCGCTGGCTGCTGGATGACGGCAAGCGCGTAGACGGCAGAGGAATAGACGAGATCCGTCCCCTTAACGCCGAGATCGATCTGCTTGATCGCGTTCACGGCTCCGGTATGTTCACCAGAGGTCAGACTCAGGTGCTTACCGTTACCACCCTTGGACCCATGAGCGACGTTCAGCTTCTTGACGGAATTGACGAGGAAGAGAACAAGAGGTATATCCACCACTACAATTTCCCCTCATTCTCAGTTGGTGAAACAAAGCCCAGCAGAGGTCCCGGCAGACGTGAGATAGGTCACGGAGCATTGGCGGAGCGCGCTTTGCTGCCCGTTATCCCCACAGTTGAGGAGTTCCCGTACTGCATCCGTCTTGTGTCCGAGGTGCTTTCTTCCAACGGCTCCACATCACAGGGCGCTATTTGCGGTTCCACCCTTTCGCTTATGGCTGCCGGCGTGCCCATCAAGGCTCCCGTTGCCGGTATTTCCTGCGGTCTTATCACCGAGGGTGACCGTTTCATGACTATGGTTGATATCCAGGGTCTTGAGGATTTCTTCGGCGATATGGACTTTAAAGTAGCCGGTACTCACAAGGGCATCACCGCCATTCAGATGGATCTTAAGGTTGACGGACTTACTCCCGCAATCATAAAAGAGGCCCTTGAAAAGACATACAAGGCAAGGATACACATCCTTGACGACATTATGCTTCCCGTTATTCCCGAGCCTCGCAAGGAGCTTTCAAAGTACGCTCCCAAGATGCTCACAACCCAGATCCCCGTTGATAAGATTAGCGAGGTCATCGGTAAGCAGGGCAAGGTCATTCAGAAGATCTGCGCTGAGTGCAACTGTAAAGTGGATGTTGAAGAGGACGGCACTATTTATATCTGCTCTGTTGACATCGACAACGCGAACCGCGCCCTTATGATGATCAACACCATTGCCAACGATCCCGAGATCGGCGCTATTTACAACGGCGTCGTTACCCGCATAATGGACTTCGGCGCCTTTGTTGAGATAGCACCCGGCAAAGAGGGCCTTGTCCACATAAGCCAGCTTGACGTGAAGCGTACGGATAAGGTAACAGACGTTGTCAATGTGGGCGACGAAGTAATAGTCAAGGTTCGTGAGATCGACGATCAGGGCAGACTCAACCTTTCCCGCCGCGAGGCGCTTATCGATGTTGAAGGTCTTGTACCGGAAAACGATGTTTCCGACGCTCCCAGACGTCCTTCCCACGGCAGAAACGGCGGTCACCGTCCCCGCAGGAATTGATTTGAGATAGCTTTCAAAAATATATGAACGGAGCTGTTTTCGGATGAGAAAGATTTTTTGTACGATAATGCTTATTGTCACCTCTTTTCACCAGATCCTCGCGCCTGTATGGGCGCAGCTGTTCAAGGGTGAAGATTCATTCTTTGAAAACTGGTCGGTGGAGCAAACCTACACCGATGAATATGCTTTCAGCGTTGAAAAAGACCCGGACAGGGACTTTGTGATCCTTAACCTTACTGATGTGCAGCTTAAAAAATGGCAGGCATACAGCGAGGAAGGTGATCTTGCCACAAAGATCATGGACAAACTCGTGGAGCAGACAAAGCCGGATCTCATAACCATGACCGGAGATAACGCCTGGAGCACCAGCACATATCTCAAACTTATCATAGATCTGGAAAAATACAATATTCCGTGGGCGCCTGTAATGGGCAACCATGACGGTCAGAGTTGCATAAATGAGTTCTGGTGCGCGTATCAGCTGTATGCGGCAAAGAATTGTATTTTCAAGTTCGGCCCCAAGGATATGGGCTACGGCAACTACGTTATCAACATAAAGGAAAACGGGCGGATCATCCATACACTGTACATGATGGACACCCATTCTTCAATCACCGAGGATAACGAAAACGGTACCGTTGAGATGGGCGGATACGATCATCTCTGGAACAATCAGATCGAGTGGTACAAATGGGCTGTCAAGGGCACGGAAAAGCTTGCGGGCAAAAACGTACCCAGTTCAGTATTCATTCATATCCCTGTTTACGAATATCACATTGCGTGGGATGAACACCGTAATGATCCCGGTTCCTTCGGCACCTGCCATGAGGAGATATGCAGTCCCCACCTCAATAACGGTTTCTTCTCCGTGTGCAAAGAGCTGGGCAGCACAAAGGACATAGTCTGCGGTCATGAGCATATAAACAATTTCTCGATCGAGTACGAAGGCATCCGTCTTACATATTCCCTTAAAACCGGTCCCGGCTGTTACTGGGAGGAAGATATGTCCGGCGGTACAACGATTACCGTTGACAGTAACGGCGCTACAAACGTACAGCACGTTTATATTGACTCAAGTCTTCTTTGATCGATTCACGGCGTTAAAAACTATTGATTTTTCGCTTAGATCGTGGTATCATTAACATAACCTATAAAGAGTGCGCGAGGGACAAGCCCGTTGACCGCACAGCAACCTGCCAAAGGGTAAGGTGCTAAAGCTTGATCGATGGGTTTGAATATGCTGATTACGCCTGTCGGTAACGATGGGCGTATTTTTGTGCTCCTTTATAGGAATTTATTTATATGGAGGACAAAAAATGCTTTCAAAAGACATTATCAGAAAAAACAGTATCTATTCCGTCTGCGAGAAAAGCGGAAGGATATTGCCGGGTGACAAATTCAAAGGGGTACACATTGCGGACAACAGTTCAGACAGTTATTTAAAGCGTATCCCCGATGACGCCGGGATAATTTGCTGCGGCTGCATCGATGATAGTGAGATACTGTTCCGCACGGAGAACGGACGTTTCTATTTCTCTGTTTGCGATGGGTGGGGTGAGAGCGACGGCGTTCTGTACGGACTGAACTCAGGCGTTTTCTTTGATTTTAAGCATCCGACAACGGAAACAACGATACTTGCCGAATGTGATGCCCGTGGGGTGAGCGCCTTCGGTACATTTGGCAAAGCAATGAAGTATCAGGCGAGAAACAGTACGCTTGACGTCATTCGCTCCGTAATGGGCAAGGATAATGCATAAAAGTTCATTACAATATGCATTATCCGGATTTCAATAGGTTTGGTAAAGAAGACCGAAAATGAGAACTGTCATATTAAGCGGCTAAAAGAAAACAGTTGTCTTATTTTGTAAAATATTGTATAATTAACATACATCATATTCGTAAACGTTCTCTGCGTTTCCGGCTGTGAAATAAAAAAACGGAGGTTTAAGATGGACGAAGACAGAATAGACTATCAGGCAAATCAATCCGCACAGCCCTACGATCAGGGCGGCGCACCTTATCAGCAGGCACAACCCTACAATCAGGGAGCGGCGCAGTATCAGCAGGCGCAACCCTACAATCAGGGTGGCACACCTTATCAGCAGGCGCAACCCTACAATCAGGGTGGCACACCTTATCAGCAGGCACAACCCTACGATCAGGGAGCGGCGCAGTATCAGCAGGGACAGTTCTACAATCAGGGAACGGCGCAGTATCAGCAGACACAGCCCTACAATCAGGGAGCGGCGCAGTATCAGCAGGGACAGTTCTACAATCAGGGAGCGGCACAGTATCAATATGCTCAGCCGTATAATCAGGGACCGTATCAGCCTGCGCCACAGAAAAAATCAAACAAGGGTTTGATAGCGGTTATCATAGGTGTTGCTGTTGTTATTTTGATCGTTGTGATCGCAATTTTAGCCGGCAGCGGTGGGAACGAAAGCGCCCAAAACACATACAGTGGCAAAACATATACTTTTGAGGGCGTAGTTGTTCCTATACCGGATGATTTTGAAGTTGATGATTCAAGTTCGCTTGTTATCGCAAAATCGAAAACTTATCCCAATCCTTCCGACAGTATAAACTTTGTGAAAGAAGGTTCCTGGGGGCTTGACGGTATGTCTGATTCAGAAGTAAAATCAGTTTTTGAACAAACATTTTATTCAATGTATACCGGTTTCTCAGGAATTGATTCAATTGACAGCAAAAAAATCAGCGGAAAAGATGCGTACGTTATTAAATACGATTACACTGTTTCCGGAGTTTTGTGCAATATCACCCAGATCGTGATAAAGATTTCAAGCTCTAAGTGTGTGGTCGTAACCTACGGCAATATCAGCGGCAGCTATGAAGCTTTCTTTGAGAAATCCGCCAATAACATTTCAATCAAATAACACGTACAAAAAGAACCTTGCTCAGATGAGCAAGGTTCTTTCGCTGAGTATAAAATATTATTTATTTCCCGAGGCGTCGTAGTTTCGTTTTATCTTCAAAGTAGTCGTCTTAGGAAATTCCTCGTCACGGACTTTGACGTAGCGGATGCATTTCCATTTCGGGTTTGCAGCATTGAATTCGTGAACGTCTTTGTTTATCCGTTCCTTAGCGTCGGGATACTCATCGGTATCCAGGAAAAATTCAGCCGCAATGTGTGATTTTTCCTCGTAGACCATCACTTCTTTTATGTAGTGATATCTCTGCATGAGCTTTGTTTCAAGCTCCTCAGGGGAAACGTTTTTGCCGTTGCTGAGGATTATGAGATTCTTTTTGCGTCCCACAAAGAACAGGAAGCCGTCTTCGTCGATCCTGCCGAAGTCACCGGTCTTGAACCATTCGCCGTCAAAAACAGCGGCAGTGGCCTCCGGGTCTTTGTAATAGCCCATCATCACGTTGTCGCCCCGGACATATATTTCACCCACGCCGTCTTCATCGGGTTCGTTTATCTTTATTTCATTGCAGGGCATTGGCAGACCCACGCTGCCGATCTTGTAATTATTCTGCCTGTTGGTGGTAACGGCAGGGGAACACTCGGTTATTCCGTACCCGTTGAGGGTCTGTATGCCGATATCGTACAGGCCCTGTTCATATTCCGGGTCAAGGGAAGCGCCGCCGCAGATTATCATTTCAAGATTACCGCCCAGATGGTCATGTATCTGTTTGAACATTTTACGCCTTACGTCGATCCCGAATTTCAGAAGAAACCGGCTTATTTTTATTCCCTTGCGCAGTTTTTCCTCTGAACCCTGTTTTTTTGCAGAACGCCAGATGTTCTTGTAAATGGTTTCGATCACAAGGGGCACGCCGGCAAAATTCTGGGGATGATATTTCTGGAAATCCTTTACGAGATTTTTAATATCTCCGCAGATGTAGCCGTAGCCTATGCAGATAAACGCCGCAAAGATAGTCGATACCCACGAGTAGGTGTGGTTGAGGGGCAGAAAGCCAACGGTACAGTGTCCCTGTACCACCTTGCAGGACGCTGTGGCGTCCGCGGTAAGATTTTTGTGTGACAGCATGACGCCCTTGCTTTTGCCCGTAGTGCCGGAAGTGAAAACTATGCAGGCAAGATCCTCGGGCTTGACCTCATGGTCGGGATATTCCCTGTTGCCGCCGTCAATGATCCTGTGACCCTCCGCCACATATTCGTCAAATTTTTCGATCTCAAGGTATTCTTTAATGGGCATACAGGGAGTGTTCCTGATAACATCCACCTGATCTTTGAAATGTTCGGAATATAATATGCCGTTGCAGTCGCTTTCAATAAGCTGCTCCGCCAGATCCTCGCCTGAAAGCTTGGGGTCAAGGGGAATGAGCACATCGCTGCCCAGCAGAACGGCAAAGTAGGAAATGATCCACTCATATGAATTCTTGTCTATAAGGGCTATGTGACTGCCCTTTAAACCTATGCTGAACAGATAGGCGCCTAAACCGTTGATGTCGTACCAGACGTCATTGAAGGTCTTTATATGCTCGACACCGTCTTTGTGATAAATAAGTATTTTTTCGTCCTGCCCCTTGCCTACACCGTAGGTCACAAGCTCTTTGATAGTTTTGACAGGGGGGACGTTGTCATATAATTCGTTTTTCTTTTTCATTAAGAACGAGACTAAACGGATAACCCGTGCTTACAGTCTCCGCACCGCCTTCCGCAAATATTGTGATGTACCTTTTTATAATACCATAAAAACAGATAATTGTCGATATTTATTAAAAAAATAATAAAATAATAAATAATGGCAGTAAGGTACGGATTTCATTTTTTGCTCTCATTTTCCGTAAATAATCGTTGCCTTACTGCACAAATTATCATTGCGGTCATGAACCGCCGGAGGAAAATCGAAGCTTGATTCGGTTCAAATGCCGGAAAGGCAAACAGACGGTGACAAAATGCAAAATCTTTTTAAAAGCTTGGTTGTATTCGGTTTTGTATGTTGTACGATTGTTTTCGGCATAATAGGTCATGGCAAATATGCGCTGCCGGACGATATCTTCGTTGTTTCCGGAAGCGCTCCGCTGCTTCCCTCGCCCTATACCGTGGACATCAAAGAAGTAAACTGCGGCTTTGAAAAACAGACGGGTCTGTCCGCCGATGCGAAAAACAAGACCCGATATGAAGCGGATATAAAAGTCCTGAATGTTTTTCCGATAAAGTCATCCACCGTTACGGTCACCAAACGGACTTACGTTGTGCCGGGAGGTGATGTTTTCGGTATACGCCTCTATACAAAAGGCGTTATTATAGCCAGGCTTGACTCTGTAACTACGGCTCAGGGCAATATAAGTCCCGCGAAAGCGGCGGGCTTAAAGAGCGGAGATACGATCCTGTCTATAAACGGAACACAAATAAGCAGAAGATCACAGGTGTCAGAGATGATTGAAAAAAGCATGGGCGAAAAAGTTGTACTGAAAATTCTCAGAGGCGGCAAGGAAACGGATCTGACCATGACCCCCGCAAAAAGCACAGATGGAAAGTATAAGCTGGGTATCTGGGTAAGAGACAGCTCAGCCGGCATAGGAACACTGACCTTTTATGACAACTACACCGGGATCTTTGCGGGTCTCGGCCACGCTGTCTGCGACGTGGATACCGGAGAAATATTGCCACTTTCAAAAGGAGAGGCATTGACCGCCAGGGTGAACGGCTGTTACAAGGGCAGTCACGGCAAGCCAGGAGAGCTCTGCGGAGCTTTCGAGGGAGACGTATTAGGCTCCCTTACTCTTAACGGTGAGACGGGGATATACGGTGAGGCAAAGAGTTTTCCATGCAAATCGGAACCTGTTCCCATTGCGCTTTCCAACGAGGTAAAACCGGGAAAGGCGCAGATAATTTCAAACGTAGGGAACGGCCCGCAGTACTATGATATCATCATAACGAGACTTTGCCAGAATGCCGATACGGGACTTAAAAACATGGTCATAAAGGTAACTGATAAGGAGCTTATATCCCTCACCGGAGGAATAGTGCAGGGTATGAGCGGAAGCCCCATAATACAGAACAACATGCTTGTGGGCGCTGTCACCCATGTTTATGTCAACGATCCCCTTCAGGGCTACGGAATATTTGCGGAAAATATGCTGGAAACTGTCTATGACATTCAAAAAGACCTCCGAGAGAAAGCATCTTAAAACAATAGTTTGTATGCCGCAGGGGAACTCCTCTGCATAAATGACGACCCCGACACATCTTTGTGCAGGGGAGCTCCCCGGAGCTTTACGTCTGCATACAGACAAAGCCGGCTTCGTGCAAACCCTTTTGCGACACAATGCAATAGGGAGCGGAAGCTTAACGACGGCAAAAGAACAGCCCTTGTGATTTAGATATCACAGGGGCTGCTTTATATTTAGAGGCTCACTTTAGTTTGTTTTATTTCAACCTGAGGCTGCGAACTTTTTCTCTGAGGGGGAGTACATATGGGGGAGAAACGGAAAGCTCGTCAATGCCCATTCTCAGGAACGTTTCAGTGAGGGTAAGGTCCGCGGCAAGCTCGCCGCATATGCCTATCCACGCGCCGTTTTCATGAGCGTTCTTCGCAGAGAGTTCTATAAGTCTGAGTACAGCCTCATGGTGAGTGTCAACAAATGATTCCAGCTTAGCGTTCTGCCTGTCGCACGCAAGAGTGTACTGGGTCAGATCGTTTGTACCCACGCTGAAGAAATCCACAAGGGGCGCAAGCTTGTCGCTTATCACCGCGGCGGCGGGAGTTTCGATCATGATGCCGATCTCGGTATCCTCATTGAAGTTTATTCCGTCCTCCGCAAGCTCTTTCTTGACCTCATCACACATTTTCAGGCAGCTTTCCACTTCTGACACACTGGTTATCATCGGGAACATTATACCCAGATCTCCGAATGCCGACGCTCTGAAAAGCGCGCGAAGCTGTGTTTTGAATATTTCTGGGCGGGTAAGGCATATCCTTATCGCCCGGAATCCCAAGGCGGGATTTTCCTCTTTTTCAAGATCAAAATAGTCTATCTGTTTGTCCGCGCCTATATCGAGGGTCCTTATTATCACCTTTTTTCCCACCATGCTCTCAAGGACCTTGCGGTAGGCGATAAACTGCTGCTCTTCAGTGGGATAATTATCGCTTTCGAGGTAAAGGAACTCGCTCCTGAAAAGTCCTATCCCGCCGGCGTCATTGGCAAGCACAGAGCCTATGCTGCCCACACCGCCGATATTTGCGTATATCTTGACTTCAGTACCGTCAAGCGTGACGTTCTCTTTGCCTTTCAGCTCCTGAAGGAGTTGTTTCTTCTTTATATCTTCAGCCTGCTTTTCTTCAAGCCGCTTCAGCGTTTCGTCATCGGGGGAAACAAAAACTTCTCCGGTATGTCCGTCAACGATCATGAGATCCCCGTCAGATATATTCTTCAGAAATTCCTCACCTACGCCTATTATGGCGGGAATATTCATATTCCTTGCAAGTATTGCAGTGTGAGAATTTGACGAACCGTAAGCGGTAACAAATGCAAGAACTTTGTCCTTGTCAAGGGACACCGTTTCGCTGGGGGCAAGGTCATCCGCGCAGACTATCACTTTTTCATCGGAGCTGCCGCTTTCCGCAGAGCCCTCGGTCATGCACGCGATGAGTCGGTTTGAAATGTCCCTGACATCCGCCGCCCGAGCCTGCATATATGCGTCGTCCATGCTGGCGAACATCTCGGAAAAATTATCGGATGTGACCGACACGGCATACTCGGCATTGACGCCCTGATTTTCTATGATGCTGCGAATGGAATCATTGTAATCCTCATCGTCAAGCATCATTATATGGATCTCAAAGATCTCGGCGTTCGTTTCTCCGACTTCTTTCAGCGCTTTGCCGTGTATCGCGGTAAGCTGTTCCACCGCAAGAGCTTTTGCGTTTTCGACACGTTCTATTTCTTTTGCGGGGTCATCGATTTTCAACATGGGAACAGAGGCGGAACGGCGCTTGAACACGGACGCCTTTCCTATAGCAACAGAGCTGTAAACTCCTTTGCCGTTATATACGGTCATAACCGTCACCTGACCTTTCAGTAAAAATTACAGGTTAGCGTTCATAAATTCTTCGATCGCCTTTGCAGCTGCGTCCTCATCATCGCCCTGAACGGTGAACTTTACCGTATCGCCGCACTTTACGCCGAGGCTCATAAGCTTCATCAAAGCTGTTGCGTTAACAGCGGGCTTGCTTTCTTTTTCAATGGTAACGGCGCTTGTAAAACCTTTTACAAGCTTTACAAGGTTGCCTGCGGGTCTTGCGTGGATGCCTATCTCGTCTTTGATGGTGTAAGAAAATTCTTTCATTGTATTTTTTCCTTTCATAATTTAAATGTATTTTTTCGCGTCTGATCATGGATCGATAAGATGCGATATAACCGTTTTTTACAGTGCCTGCGGGGATCATTCATTATATGTGATCTTCATTCCGTCAAGCTGATACAGCAAGCCTTCCGAACCGGACGCAGATATAACGATGTCCGTGTCCCCGGGATACATCCTTGAGGACATTACCGTCTCGCCGTTGTTTGCAAATATCTCCACAGAGGACATATCGGCTATGACGCGGATGTTCCTGCATTCGGTCAGCCCGGCAAAACGCTCTGTTCTGCCGCAGCCTGCGCTTTCATCGGTAAAAACAAGGGAGAGCTCATCACCGCGGTATGTGATCTTAAGTATGTTTGAAAAGATCAGCTCAAAATCACTGTTGATATCCGCTGTGAACTCAAAGGGAAGCGATACTTTTTCCTTTTCCCCCGATTTGACGGTCTTCTTTGCTTTTCTTAGCTTTTCGATCTCTCTTACAGGCGTCTGAAGTATTGCTCCGTCCTCTCTTGCCGAAAGCTCACGGGGTATAGTGAGGCAGTGCTGCCAACCGAGATCAGTGGTCGGGTTGGTATATGGAATATCACCGATACCTTCCCAGCCTATTATTATCTTTCTGCCGTCCGGCGCGTCAAAGGTCTGGGGCGCATAAAAGTCGAATCCGATATCCCATTCCCGGTATTCTCCCGGCACATCGCCGTTCATGGTGAAATATCCCGAGCTGTAAACGTTCTGATACCTGTACTTCTCCGGCGGTATGCCCTGGGGAGATACGCTCAGATAACTGTTCCCTCCAAGGGCAAAGGCGTCGGGACACTCCCACATGAAGCTGCCGTCACCGCCGTAAACCGTCTTGTCGTACTCCCAGTTTTCAAGGTCGTCAGAAACGTAGTAAAGCACACAGCCCTTGCTGTCAAGGGTCCTTGCGCCGAGTACCATATGATAACGTCCGGCTTCTTTCCATACCTTCGGGTCCCGGACGTGGCAGGAACAGTAATCCGGGTAGTCGGCGTTGCGAAGAAGGGTCTTCTTTTTGCTCATATTGTGACCGTCTTTTGTGGTCACCATTATCACATTCGCGCCGCGTCCCGAGGTTATGTAATCGTGGTCGCCTTCCTCTTTGACATTGCCCGTGTAGAAGAGATACAGAGTATCGTTCTTTACAAAGCCGCAGCCTGAATATACTCCGCTGCGGTCATCGGGGCAGTCGGGGAACAGCACCGTACCGGTAAAAGTCCAATTCAGCAGATCCGGACTTTCAAAATGTCCCCAGCATTTTCCGCCTTTTCCCAAGGGGCTTTCCGGAGCGTACTGGAAATACACATGGTACGCTCCGTTGAAGAAACAAAGCCCGTTTGGATCATTGAGCCAGCCTTTACGCGGCTCAAGGTGCAGCTTTTGTCTGTAATCGTTTTTCATAATGCAAAGGTCACTCCATGAACTCTCATTTCTCTGTGCTGATGAGCTTGTCAAGGAAGCCAACATCTCCGTCCGCAGCTTTGACAATGCTCTTGAAGTCGTCGGGATTTGTGATTATTACAGGGGTAACGGTTTTGTAGCCTTTACTCTGTATCAGCGGGATATCAAAGGTTATGAGCGTCTGACCGCGTGTGACCCTGTCGCCCTCTGAAACATAAGATTTATAGCCTTCACCATTAAGCTCAACGGTATTGATACCCACATGTATAAGCAGTTCCATGCCGTTATCAAGGGTCAGACCTATAGCGTGATTCGTGTCAAACAGAGTTGTGACCTCTCCGTCCGCAGGCGCTACCACTTTTCCCTCACTGGGGTCAACCGCGGCGCCCATTCCGAGAACGTCCGTTGCAAAGGTTTCGTCGGGAACGTCAGCCATGAGGACAGCCTTGCCCTTGAGGGGAGAATATACGAAGGAGTCGTCATATTCTTCCGCGGCTTTTACTTCCACGTCGTCGGAAGAGCTTTCCGCCTCAGGCGCTTCCTCAGCCTCCTCGTCTTTGTCACGGTAAATTATCCATGACACCACAAACGCTACGACTGTCGCCACAACGAAAGTCAGCAGATAACCGAAGAAGCTCTCTGTAGTGATGAGGAAACCGAATACGCCTGTAACGCCGTTCGCGGTGGCATATACACCCATGATAGATGCCACAGCAGCGCCGCAGGCGCCGCCGATCATACCGGCGATAAGGGGCTTGACAAAACGAAGGTTTACGCCGAAGATAGCAGGCTCCGTAATGCCTAAAAACGCTGAAAGAGAAGCGGGAAGAGCCATGGACTTTATCTTCTTGTTGCGGGTCTTGAAGCCTACCGCAAGAGCAGCCGCACCCTGCGCGACATTTGCGGCGGTGGCAATGGGCATCCAGATATTTTGTCCGTTGGCGGCAAGCATTGAAAGCTCAATGGCGTTGTACATATGATGTACGCCCGCGACTACCGTGGGAGCATATGCCGCGCCCATCAGGAACGAGCCTATTCCAAACGGTATGGAGATCAGCCATTTTGCGCCGGTGAGCACCCATGTTTCAAGCTGGGAAAATACCGGACCAATAACGGTCATGGTAAGGAAACCGGTTATCAGAACAGAAACAAGGGGAGTGACGAACAGATCAAACATTTCAGGAACGTGCCTGTGCAACCATTTTTCTATAATGGAAAGGATCAGCACCGCAATAACCACAGGGATAACGTGTCCCTGATAACCGGTTGCGTGTATGTTCCATGCGCCGAACCATGACCAAAGGGTGGGAAGGTTCGTTCCGTCGCCAACCGACCATGCATTTATAAGATTCGGGTGGATCATTATCATACCGATAACGGCGCCGAGATAAACGTTTGCGCCGAATATCTTTGCCGCGCTTACCGCAATGAGGATCGGCAGGAAGGTAAGAGCCGCATTTGAGAACATATCAAGCAGGGTAAATATTTGTGTATTGGCAAAATTCGGGAAGGCTTTTGACAAACCTCCGAGAAGTCCGCACAGAAGACCTGTTGCAACGATAGCCGGGATTATCGGAACAAAAATATCTCCCAGGGTCTTTATTGCTTTTTTATACCACGGCGCTTTGGAAGCCGCGGCTTTTTTGACATCGTCTTTTGAAGCCGCGGAGATGCCCGCCAGTTTGACAAATTCATCGTACACCTTGTTTACGGTTCCTGTGCCGATGATGATCTGAAGCTGACCGGCAGCCTCAAATACGCCTTTTACACCGTCAATATTTTCGAGTACCGATTTTTTTACCTTTCCGTTGTCGGCTATTACAAGCCTGAGACGTGTGGCGCAGTGAGCGCCGCTGATAAGGTTATCTTTGCCGCCGATCGCAGCAAGTATTTCCTTTGCGCACTTATTGTAGTCCATCATACTCCTCCTTTTGTGTTTTAAATTATTCTTCTTGCTGTACAAGCCGGAGCTCATACAACGGTATCATTATATCATATATATTATTAAATAATCAACAATTTTTTGCTTAAAATATACAATAAAAATTGTTCATACAAAAAATTCTGATACACATTGCCGATAGTTTTGACACTAAAGCATAAAAATTATTTTAAGTTTTCATAAATATATACAAAAAAATATATACAAAAAAGCTGCCCCAAAGGACAGCTCGATTTTTTGCAAATTATTTATTTGTAATAATATATTTCTGTCACACCGTCATACCGCTGCACCTCTGTGATTTGCTTCTTTCATTTCATACATCCTTTTGTCCATTTCTTTCATAAACGAATCAACGTTCCCGTTATCAAAGAAGCTGACGCCGTAAGAAACGGACAGATTGTAGCCGGGATTTTTCTTGTTTTTGTTCCGCTATTTGTCTGTTCACTTCATCCATATAGGACGTGAGCTCGTCGGGGGAGAGGGTAAGCTTGAGAACTATGAACTCATCCCCGGCAAACCGGAATATCCATTCATGGTCTTTGCATGAGGACTTCAATATATCCGCAAGAGTTTTCAGCGCCTTGTCACCCTCGGTATGACCGAACTGATCGTTGATATTTTTAAAATTGTCTATGTCGAGCATGATCCCGGTAAATTTATAGCCGCGGCGTATCCACGCCGAAAGGATATGATCCAGATATTGCCTGTTGTATGTTTCTACCAGGGAATCTATGTAGGCTGCCTCGTTCTGCTGCATCATAAACAGACCGGTAAGTCCGATGGCGGAGGCAAGCCAGGCAAGGGACAAACCGAAGAACATGAACTGCAGACCTATACCTACGATGACCGGGATCAGAAACATATAAAAATTCAGAAAACTCCGTGTCCCGTATTCTTTGTTATAACGCCGCAAAATAAACAGTATAGTCAGGCAGTAGTAAACTATGACAGCGTAATAAACATAGCCGAATGGCCTGCGCTCATATAAATTCTGCTCTGTTACATAGTAGGATATCGGAACAAAATAGTTTACGATATTTACCAGGAGCATGACAGCTCCTATAATTATCTGCGGTTTATACCGCTTGACTATTCTTGATTTGTCGCCGTAAAGGCAGAGATCCACATAAACAAGCAGAAAGAAGGGAAGCAGCATATTGAATGAAAAAATGTAAGTGTTGGCAATATAGTTGAATATCCTCGCCCCGAAAAACAGCTTGCCGTCGATCAGATATGTGAACATTTCCATCAGTGAACCTACCGTAACGCCGATAACGAGGAAAGAAAATATCCTGTCCTCCGTACGGTGCCGCAGTATCTTTGCGCGGGAAGCGTAAAGGAGTATCAGCAGTATGGAAATACCTATGAAGTTTGTGATGTAGACCGAGCGAACGTCCATTTTTGCGCAAAACCTTTCCGTCCGGAAGGACAAATGTATTTTTTTCAATAAATTTTATATTAACATAAAATTTAAAAAATAGCAAGAAATTATAACAATAAAATAGCAAAAAATTTAAGGCAGCAAAAAATTGTGCCATTACCAACCGGGAATATCTGAAAAATATGAGTCAAATTCGGCAAAGCATTCTGCCCGGTCGGATATTATATGAAAAACCGGAGTTTAGAATGGAGTGTAAAAGAGGATCATATTAAGCAATGCTTGCAAGTTTCATTTTTGCATTTTTTACAAAATTCGGCATTTATTTCTTATTTTTTAAATACTTGTATGCTTTGGTAAACTGTGGTATCATAAAATCAATAATAGCGGAATAGCGGAAGTGGTTGTTCTTGTGAAGATCACAAAAAAGTTTTTATCCGTTTTTCTGGCGGTGCTGTTTGTGCTGCCGGGTCTCGGCGGGTTGTGCATACCTGCCTGCGCCCAGGAAGCACTGGAGGTCATCATCGTACCTGACAAAACGACAGTCGCGCCCGGCGAGACGATCACCTACACGCTGTCGATCGGTCCGGTCAGTGATTTGAATCAGCTTTTTGTTAACTTCCCGATCCCCGAGGGATTGACCTTCATTCCGCTTTCCGAAAGCGAACTGGCCGCACTGAGTCGCTCGTTAGGCTCAAAAATTACCGCCCCCCGTCGCTCCGTCGTTTGACAACAATCAAAGAGCTTTAGCCATCCGCTTGTGCGATTATTCAAGCAGCGATCCCACAGAGCTGATGCAGTTCAAGTGCACGGTCGGGGACAAAACGTCAGGCAAAATAATGATCGATCAGATCAGATGCGATGCCGTGTGTAACGGTCAGAAGATAAATAATGCCTGGAGCTATGATTCTTCCAAGCCCGCCGACCCGGTGAAGGAGGGTTACACCTTCAAGGGCTGGACTCCGGAGATACCAGCCGCAATGCCGGCAAACGATTTGACGTTTACGGCGCAGTTTGAGAAGGATTCGGAGCAAACCACGTCAACATCAAAAACTTTACCGCCAACAAGACCGTTGACTATAAGACCACAAAAACCTTTAAAGCGGAGGTCAAGAACGCAGTCTCCGGCGCGGCTGTTCATTGGTTTATTGACGGAAAGGAC
Organism: Clostridiales bacterium; assembly: GCA_024684435.1. Classification (GTDB taxonomy): domain Bacteria; phylum Bacillota; class Clostridia; order Oscillospirales; family Acutalibacteraceae; genus JAAZFZ01. The sequence goes on along the minus strand of JAIKWV010000021.1, from coordinate 24,946 downwards.
GCCGACACGGGAGACAGCTGCACCGTGACCAAAGCGACAAAATCCTTTACCGTTCAGGTGAAATACATTAAGGACGGCAAGACGCTGGCGGAATCAGGCGTGGAAAAAGTCAATGTCAAAACAGGCTTCTTTGCCAAGCTGGTAGCCTTTTTCCGTATGCTGTTCGGCTCTCTGCCTAAAGTCGTTCAAAGCTATTTTGACATATAAATCATAGAAAAGTTTATGCCGTAAAAATTATTAGAAATTGCTTTATAATCAGTCAGGACGTCATAAAATGAAAAAACTGTTCGATTACTTATAATCACATTCGCTGATAACCGGAATAATAGGCTTTGTTTTCGGCGTGTGCTTGTTGAGAATGCTGAGACCGGGCGACGGCGATCTTGTAAAAAATGATATTATTGAGGCTGTGTCTGACAACAGCCGAGGCATTTTTCCTGTATCTTATATCAAGGGAAAAGGTCTTTGAAGCAGGTGCCGGTACTACATGGTATAGGAGGGATTATTCATGAAGTCAGTATCTATTCGTTCATTGTTGGCTGTTTTACTATGCTGTGCGATGCTCTGTATGTGCGGTCTGCCGTTGTGCTGCGCCGCCGGACAGAGCGCCGAAGAAGTGATCCTGTTTACCCGGATGGACGAGGAAACGGGACTGTATCTGCGTATGGACGAAACGGTTCGCGGCGTTTCGGAAACGCTTTCCGCGGCATTCATCCCGAAGAACGACTTGCAGACTGTTCCGCAGATCGACAGCGGCAAGATCCGCTGCCTGCCGCCCTGCGCTGAAAACGGCGACCGTCTCGAATTGTTCCTGCCGGTCAGTTGGACGCCGAACAACGCTGTGCTTCATATTACGGGGCTTTTGAACGGCGCCGGAACTGCTGTCGAACGGGATATTACGTTCTCACTGGACAGCTACGCCATAGACAGCGTTTGGATCGATTATCCCGATCCCGATAAGACGGAAACGATCCGCCGCTACACCCGTGAAACGGACACGATCTACTGCGTACAGGGAGACATGATCCGTTTCGGTATGGACAGCGAAGCGCTGCTGAATCGCACACAGGCGCTTGTCAGCAGCGACGCGCTGCGCGTTGACGCGGACTGCACGGTCACGGCTGTTTCAGCAGGGGAGAGTACGCTTACACTTCGTATCGCGCAAAAGATGGAATACACCGTCAAGGTACGCGTTTTCGCGTCCGCTCAAGCCCGGAAACAGTTTTTGCTGAGCTCGGCGGTCTCCGATATCGGCACGATAATGGGCCGTTACTTCCACGAAACGGTTTCACAAGCGATCGTTCTCGGCTCATTGTCCTTTTTGGCGGCGCCGATTCTCTATCCGCTTGCCGTGATAGTTGCTCCGATCGGGTATGTTGTAGAATTGGTCAGGCTTATGTTGAACAGTTAATGAAGCTGTAGATCATTCAAATCAACAACCGCAAAAATCAAACGAACAAAGGAGATACACAATGAAGAAAGTTTTTTGTGTTATCTTGAGCGTCCTGATGCTGGGAGGACTTGTGTTTCCAGTTTCGATCTCTTCTGTTGCAGGAACTTCGTCTCAAGGCGCAGAGGGCAAACTGCATGTACACGCTGACGGGAGCTTCCGTATTCTTCAGATCGCCGATCTTCAGGATTATTTCCGTCCGTCAACCGACACAAGCAGCGCCGTGAACGTTTATTTCCGTGAGATGAACACCATTGCACTCGCCATTGCACGGGAGCAGCCCGATCTTATCGTGTTCAGCGGCGACAATATATTCGGCGCGCGGGGAACGCTGGAAAACGGCATGACCGTCTTTGAATACACCGTGCAGAAGGTCACGTCTTTGTTCGGAGATATCCCATTTGTCGTTACCTTCGGCAACCACGATCAGGAGAGCAACAGCCGGGATACCGGCGACAATGACAGGTTCACAGAGGCCGAACAGGACGCCATATACAAGAAATACGGCGCGTTGACGCTCACCAGTGACATCGTTCCCGGGGACACAAGCGGCAATGCCACGGCGAAATACGGTACGGGATATGTGGATATTTATGATGCCGCCCAGGAGACGGTAATCCAGCGTGCAGACTGTCCGAAAACCAAAAAAAGACATGGTAAAATTTCTCAAAATATGGTATAATTAAATTATAAAAAAGATCTGACGGAGGGGAACGGTATGGGGTATATTAAGGGAGCAGATCGCGATCAAATTATTCTTTTTCCTGACGCTCTCGACGACTATGTTGGAGCAGATAATGAAGTGCGTGCAATAGATGCATTCATAGATTCGTTGGATATTGGATCAATGGGATTCAAGGCTGAGGCAGCGAAGGAAGGCCGCCCCGGCTATGACCCGCGCGATATGCTCAAACTGTATATGTACGGCTATCTGAACCATATTCGATCCTCCAGACGGTTACAAAAGGAAGCTGCTCGAAATGTTGAAGTAATGTGGCTTCTTAAGAAAATTGTGCCTGATTTTCGCTGTATAGCAGATTTTCGTAAAGACAATGCCAAGGCGATCAGGGAAGTGTTTAAAGCGTTTGTTAAGCTTTGCAACACAGCAGGACTGCTTTCGCACGAATCCGTTGTCATTGACGGGTCAAAGTTTCGCGCTGTGAATGCGGATAACAAAAGCTATGTCAGCAGTAATGCGACAAAAGTTCTTTTGGATGTTGAAGAGAAAATCAATCAATACATGAAAGAACTTGACGAAGTCGATGCTGCGGAAGCAAAGCCCGGCGCACTGACCAAAGAAGATATTTCCGGCGTGTTGGACTATCTGGAACGGAGAAAAAAGCAGCTTACTGAAGCATTGGAACAAATGGAAAGTGACGGTGTCAATCATATTTGCACGACTGATCCCGAATGTCGGTTAATGAAAACACGGGACGGTGTCCGTCCGAGTTTTAATGTGCAGACTGCGGTGGAATCTCAGAACCATCTGATTGTACACTATGATGTAACAAGCGAATGCGTCGATTGGAATTTGCTTGAAGACGGAATATCCGGAGCAAAAGAAGCGCTCGGCGTGGAAAATCTTGAAGGCATAGCGGACAGAGGTTACGGCAGCGACGAAGGGATATTGCGTTGTCTGCTGAACGGAGATACGCCTACGACACATCCGAACAAAGGCGAGAAATGCAGAACGTTTCGCTTTGAAAAAGAAGATACAGAAATCACCGATGAAATGCGTTTGTCTGATGACCACGACACGCTGCTTGCCTGTGTAAAAGCCGGCGTATTGCCCGATGTTCTTCAGCGGGATGATGTTGAAATGGAAATCTGCAAAAGACGTGAGAAGGGAACGTCTTTGTATTTGGATAAAGAAACCGGAGAAATGATTTCGTATGCGGAAATGAAAGAAAAGGGCGGATTGGAGAAAGAAAAGGTGGATGTCAAAAGAAGCCCTCCGCTGCATCCGTATTTTGAGCGCGATATTGAAAAAGATATTGTGATTTGCCCGATGGGACAGACGTTGTTTTATGCAGGACCCGGTCAGCCGAATGGAAAAAAAGATATGATGATTCGCAGATATCATCGGCTTTCCGCTTGCCTGAAGTGCAAGAACAAGTGTACGTTGGGAAGAGAGCGAATTGTTTCATTCAAGGATGGAGAGACGCGTAAAGACGAACACTTTTATGATAAAGCCATGAAAAATGAAATCGTTCGGAAAACGAATCATCGGTTCAAGGCGATCTCGTTATCCGAAGAAGAAAGTGTATGGAATGAATGGGTAGTTTTACGATTTTATCCCAATCAACAGCATTTGCGAAAACGAAATACTGTGGTTGAACACCCATATGGAACCGTAAAGCGATGGCACGGTGCAAGCTACCTTCTGACAAAAGGCAAACAGAAAGCAGCCGCTGAAACCGGGCTTTCTTTCCTTGCATATGATTTCCGAAGAGTGATAAATCTCCTCGGAGCACAGCAAACAATAGCGATGGTACGAGCCTAAAAGGGCTCTTTTTTGATCCGAAATACGGGATATGCAATAATTGAATTCCGCTTTTTTCCAAACCGCCAGATTGTCTACTGTAGACAATTTTCGGGCGGCTTTTTCTACGCCTTTTTTGCTGCGTTTTCGGACAGTCTCCGTGTTATTCTGATAAACTCCGGTACCTACGACGCATCGAGAAAGCCCGCGCAATACGGCAGAACGGGTATCAACGCCGCGAGCTATAAAGATAATTATAATGACTACGCAAAGGTAGTTTCGGCGGTAGACCGCTGGACGGCGGATCCTGCCGTCAAATGTATCGCATTTCAGCACATACCCCTTCAGGAGTTATTTCATGGAGATTCCGTTGAAACGAAACTGCTTATCAACTCTCCCGACGGGTTCCGTTCGCCGAATGTTTGCAGCGATTCCGGGATCAGCGGAACGTATGCGGGCAACTCTCAGAATCCTACGGCGTCAGGAGAATACAACGAATACAGCGGCTGCTCATATTCGAGTACAAGGGATCTTTTCAACGCCCTGGCGGACAAGCCGAATGTGGTCGGTCTTTTCTTCGGACACGACCACATGAATACGGTCACCGGCCGCATCACCGTGGGCGGGAAAAGCCTTGTTATCGGATACGGCGGAGCCCTGCTGGTGGATCCGGCAGATTATCCCGACTGCACCATGTATGCTTACAATCCTTTGATCAGCGGATACACCCTGAAAGGCAACGGCCTTCGTACTCAAACAATATCCGAAAGCAAACGGCTGTATACCTATTACAGTCTGCTGCGTGATTACGATATCGAAAACTTCAGCAAAACCGACACCTATATCAGTGAGGTCCGTCTGTTTGCCTCCGACACCTCCGGTATGCCTGACTATCCGAATGCTTATTACGGATATTTTGAAGAGGCGAGGGCAAAATGCGTTGCCGCCGGTTTCACCCCGCTGGAAACCTGTTATTCACGCAACACTCCCGGAAGCGCAGCCTATCCCACGTTTGCGGATTTTAATTGCGGCTGTTATAAATACAACAGTTATTATTCCGACGCAAAGGCGGTTTGTCTTGGATATAAAACGACAAACGATCCCGCAAAGGCAATTACGGATATAAGAATATACGACGGTGACTCCGAACCGCCGGCTAAATGGTCACGGCAGGAGATCTGGGCCTACCAGAACAATTCGCAAAAAAGCGGCGGCAACCGTTCCACCGAAAACGATTCGGACGATTCAATTCCGTTTTACAACGCTAACTATGACTGGAACGCCGATTATACGGTATCAACGCTCAGAAAAGACACCAACGCGCAAATAAAGTTCTGCGAAGGGCATGATGAGCTGGGGGATGATAACAACACCTGGCTTTTCTACACAAAGTCGCCGCAGGCAGGCACACCGATAAAGCGTATATTTGCGGATATAACAGATACGGACAGCTTTTCCGGCAGCTTCAACCTGAACCGTTTCAACACAGAATATCCCTACACATTCGCGCAAAACCTGCACAGAACTTATGATTTTGACCGCGACAACGCCGCATTTAATGTCAGAATGGGTTACACCGGCGACTTTACCGGCGGCGCTTACCCGAAGGCAAAAGGAACCTGGGCATATCTCGGTTTGGTTCATGCCGTTGAAGAAAAATCCGCAGAGCCTGAGCCTGAAATGCCGGAGATCATATTGCCCGATGACAGTGGAATATATATTGATGAAGCACGAGAATATATTTACGGCATACCTGTCGGCATGAGAGTTGACGATTTTGAGGAACTGTTCAATGTCTCTCAGGACGGTTATGTTTCCACGCTTACATCCGGCAGATATGCGGGTACAGGCTCGGCCCTGACCGTCCACGACAGCCACGGGGAAGCGATAAAGGAATACACCGTGGTGATTTTCGGCGATCTGGACGGCAACGGCAGGGTTAATGGCGCAGATATTTCCATTGCCCAGCAGGGTCTTGTGGGTGGCTTTGAGGACGAAGTGTTTGAATTTGCCGCGAATATTGTTAAAATCAGTAAACGTGACCGATTTAACGCTCAAGACATCTCCGCATTGTACAAAGCCATTACCGACGAATCCATAGATCAGACGGCAATGGCGCAGTTGTACGCAGACAGCGGTTGGTAAAAGTCAAAAAATTCAGCAATACATAAATGCTAAGATCCGGTTCAGCAGAGCGATCTGCCGAGCCGGATCTTCTTTATGATAAACGTGTGCAAAAGAAGAACTTCGACCGCACCTGATCAACGTTCTTTTTTATGGGATTTGCAAAATAATCATTTATGAGAATATTTCTTTTATGACCGCCATAACTGTTTGATTTTTTTAACTATATTTAACAAATGATACGATACTTTTTTGATACATATATCAATTGCGTTGAGCTGATATTTTGTATTTGTATAATTGTGGGATTCCACATTATTAGAAAAGGAGTCGGGTGATTCTATGTTTAAGCTCAGGTTCACAAAAAAGTTTTTGAAAGGATTTATGTCGGGATTGCTGGTGCTCTCGATATTGTTCAGCGCTCTGCCCAAGGTAGTCCAGGGCTATCTCGGAGCAGATACGATAGAAAAATTCATACAGTAAAAAATTATCCCCGCGATCCGAGATCATCCCGGACTGCGGGGATTTTGTTCTGTAAACGTCAGCGTGAGTGAAACAACTTTTGTCTGCATAAGTTGATAAACAAACATTTCTTCGATATCCCGAAAACAGGCCATGCAGAATGGTATGCTTTGACCGAGATCAAAAATTAGGAGGCGAACAAAATGGCAGTAAGAATGCCGCAATGGCGGGTCGTTTTTATGTTGGGCGGATATAAAGCGGAGCAGATCGTCGGCGCATCGGATGCATGGCAGGCAGGCGAGCTGGTCAAAAAGCAGTATGCCGGTGAGCGTATCGCTGTTTTGCATATTGAAAAAGCGTGATAAAAAGTGCGTAAAAAATGCCGTCAAGGATTTTCTTCCCTGACGGCGTATTTGTTATTCTGTTTTCTGCCCGTCGTATTTTGCGTGGATCTCCGCATATACGTCCGGGTAACGGAGTTCGTAGTATTTCAGGATCGCCAGAACAGTGACGTGTGCCAAACAGCTTGATTCCGACCACTGATTCTGAAGGCGCCTGTATGCCTCGATAAGCACCGGCGAAACGCCGCGTCGACGCATCATCTTCATGTCGCGTTCTTTTTCGGTTCCCTTTGCCCGGTTTCGCGCAAGGCGGAATGCGATCTGTGTCGGGAAACCCAGCGCAAACAATAGAGTGTATATTTCGTCGCGGAAAATATAAGGCTCAATACGGACAAACAATTCAGGCACTTTTTTCGATGCGTTGCACCGAGCGAATGCATAGAGCCGCGCAACGCCCGTCAGATGATAACAGGATTCCGCGTCCGGTTCCCAGCCGAGTTCTTTTGTGATCACATCCTCTGCCAGCGCGTTCAGCAGTTCCATGTTGCCCATCACGTACAAGCTTGCGAGGTCGATCGTTTTATACGGTACGCCCGTACGCGACGCCAATTCGCCGATGCAGTCCAGCGCTTCAAAGGGCTGAATGTTGATATGCTTTTCACGGCCGTCTATGCTGTCGATCGAACCGAATACGGCATTCAATCTATCCGGCAGTTGATCCCGGATCTGTGCGGCAACGTGGATCTCAAACATCGGATCCGCTTCGGGAAAGTTTGCAAAAGCCATTTCACCGAATTTCGGGCAATAGTCCATTTCCGTCGGGCACACGTCGGTGATGCCGAGCAACTCAAACAGGACGAGCTTGTTTTCCATACCGGGCAGCATCACGGGATAACCGTTCTCATGGGAAAACGCGGCTATCTCACGCAGGATCAGCAGTTCTATGATCTGTTTGTTCATGCGATAACAGTCCAGTTCAAACAACACACGGCCTAACATATCCTGAACGTTGAGAAATCGCTTTTCGACTTCGTCCAGGCAATTTGCACGCAGCTGTTCATAAGCTTTTTCGCATTCTTCGCTGCTCGGCGTGGAATATGCCAGAGCGCCGGACGGGATATAGCCATCTTTTTCAAATCTGAATTCCATGAATTACTCTCCTCTTTCATATATGTAACTGGGGTAGGACGGGTGATAGATCGCATAGATGTGAATGTTCAGTCCATGGTGTTTGAAGTGTATTAAAATCTTTGGGTAGTTTTGTTTTCCTCGTTTATAAGTGACACCATTCATCTTCGTCAAATCATGAATAATGCCGTACTCTTGAAGCGCATCCGAAATATCTGAACAAGTGAAAATATATAAACACTTGTCCTTGGCTTTCGGTTTGCAATACTTAAGTATCTCGTCAAATCTGTCTTTGACATAATCTTTGTCGTGAAGATGACTATCGTATTCGTGCGTTCTTTTGGCACCGCCGGAACCGGGTCGAAGATTAAAATAGGCGCTGAGTTTCAGTTTGCTGAGGAGATATTCCACGCTTGTATCCTGATAAATATAGGAAAGCAGACGAACGAATTTGTTCTCATAGTTTTGGTAGTTTCCTCTATACGTTTTCTTATCTTTTCCGTTCGGGATCGTATCTTTCAAACAGTTTTTAAACCAAAAGCTGTCCGCTTCATCGCCATCTGTGTTCGGTTCCCGCAGCAGGAAGATAACACCATTAAAGTCATCACCGAGAAAGCCTTCCAAATCCTCTCGGACTTTCGGGTCTTCTAACTTGCAGTCTGACACTTTCTTAAACCTCCCGTTTTTTAGTCTTTATGCACATGGCATCATATAACACATTGAACACAAGCTGATTCGGGCAGTAGCGGTAGTCGGCAAATATTTTTATACCGTCGTGTGTGAAATACTCCCGGATCGCGGCGGTTGCCGCGGCAGAACGGCTTTCGCCGTAGGCGCATTGGCAGATGAAGTCATAGCCGTCACGCTGCGCATCCAGAATAAACTGCGCGAGTTCGTCTGCGCGCATGGCTGCGGCAAAGTCATCGACTGTGTATTTATAATCCGTCAGATCGTCCATGCTGATATCCGGCACGTCGACGCAGAACATTCTGTCTGTCACGTTTCCATAGTCTATCGGCTGTTCTCCGTCGGTAAAGCAGACTATCGCCGTATGCGCAGGAAACGCATGATCCGCCAGCATCTTTTTAGCCGCGTCTTCGGATAAGATTTGTACGTTCATTTTCGGTTTTCTCCCTTCGGCTTTATTGCGGTTCATTATAGTTCTCCATCGCCTTTTGCAGATCTTTCCGCACCGCGTCTGCCAGAGACAGCGGGGAGATGATCCGCGTATACAGCGCGTACTGCAGCGCCCACAGGCGCATGGCGGCGAGGTTGACCGTGACCCTGACCGTTACTTTGTCTTCGGTTTCATCGAGAAACGTGACGTCTTTGCCGAACCAGTCCATAATATCATTAAGCAGGATCTTCTTTGCCGTAAACGTGACCGGCGCACTCTCGCCGCCGAACATATAGATGTGCTCCGCCATGTGCTTGGGCAGATCAAATCCGTGTTCCAGCCCTTTGACCTGACGCATGGGCTTGACGGGCGAGTCCAGCAGACGGATGTCCGTGATGCGGTCCAGCCGGTAATTGGACACGTTGTCGTACTTGTCGTAATTACAGATCAGGTAGTACCGACCGTTTGCCGCGGCGATCTGATACGGATTGATGACATATTCCAGCACATTGCCGTCCGCGTCCTTGCGCGGATGGAGTTTTTTGTCCGTGCCGAAGGAATTGTAGCGAAACGCGATTTGTTTGCCGTTTGTGATCGCTTCGTCGATCGTCTCGATATTAAGAAAAAGCTGCTTGTTCTGCGGCACGGTGTCCGGCATGGTGCGGATATGCCGCACGCGGGACTGAAAGTACCGGCTGGAAAGACCTTCCAGCTTTTCCACCAGCGACCTGCACTGGCTGTACGGGATGTGCTTGAAAAACAACAAGCTGTCGATCAGTAGCCGCAGCTCGCCGTCCGTGAAATCGCGCACGAGATAAAAATCCGTAAGGATGCGGTTTTCTTCCGGTTCACCGGTTTTCGGATTCGGTGTCATACGGACTATCTCGCTGTATTCGATATCGTATCCGAACTCGATCAGATCCATCAGGTTGCGCTTGACAGCTTTACGCTCCACCGGCATGTCATACCGTGTGCGCAGGATATCCGCGATCTCTTTTTGCGACAGCCTATGGTTCTCGTCCGTGTATGTGCGCAGAATGTCCAGTACGTTGACTATCAGAAGTTTCTTACCCGTTTTGGTGTATGCCATTGTCCATCCCTCCGCAGTCAGTGTATCATATCAGCTTAAAGATTACAATAGGGGATGGGATATTTTCGGTGCATCGGGATTTTTGTATTTCGGAACGATCCGTCAGTCCAACAGACCTTCTTCTATCAGCCTGATATAATTATCCAGACTTCCCGTTTCAAAGTCATAACCGGCTTCTATCACTTCACCGTCGATTATATACTCGTCTTTCGCCATGATCCTGCTGATTTCAAACCTGTATCTTTCCGGACGGATCAACGCCTCGGCCAGATCGCCGGCTGCATATAAACTGGCTTGAAACAGCGTGGAGTCCTCGCTTTCGGTTACGGCGGGAATACAGGAATACCCGAAGATCTTGCCGTACAGTTCCATTTCAGACCGATCGAACGCGGTCCTTTCTTTTCCGACAGAGAGGGTCTCAAAAGCATTTTTCATGCAGCTTTCAAATAATTCCGTGTCCAGCGGATCTCCGAATACGCATTCGTTTTTCGCCTGTTCGATGAGTTCCTCCCAATCCGTAATGACGTCAAAAATGTGTTTCATTTCATTTACTCCTTTCAAACATTTTGTTTTGACCAATTATAAAGAAGCGAATGGAACAAAAACAGTCCATCCGCTTTTACGATGTGCAAGAATGCAATGTTTAATCGAAGTATCCGATATATTTGATATTCGTTTCGGCATCCGGAAAACAATGCGCGTACAAGTCCACAAAGTAATCGTCCGTCATGCCGGCGATGTAATCCACTACGATCCGGTTTGGTTCGGTCGATGCGTATGGAGCATTCCGTTTGTAGTGGGCTTTGTTCACATAGTCGATGTGGTGTGTGAAGATAGGCGAGTCGGTATTCCGGTCGACAATGTCCGCGAGCATTTTGTCATAAAGCGCCGTCATCATGGGACGGATAGAAGTATCGATCTGCGCCTGCACGGTCTTGTTCTTATATATCAGCGTGTAGTTCTCCGCCTTCGCCTGTTTCAGCGCCTCAAAATGCGCGTCGTCCAGCTTGATATAGGGTTTACCGTAGCTGTTTTCGACAATATTTACCACGAGATTGTTGATCAGTTCCGCGTTGATCGAACCGATGGCGCCGTCTCCGAAGCTGTCGGCAGAGATGATCCTGGCGCGTTCGGCGTCCTGTCTGTCCTTACCGAGGTACGCGATGATGTCGGAAATACGAACCACACAGCCCTCGAGTGTGGAGGGAACGAGCTTGCGCACGTTGGCTTTGTCAAGATAACACGCTTCGATCCTGCGGTCGAATTCTTCAAAGCTCTCCAGCGGTTCGGGACGGTATTCGTCCAGCTCGATCTCGCCGTCGTGGGCGGCGATCCCGCAGAGGGTCTGCAGAGAAATGTTGTAGGGATATATTTCTTCCAGCACACGCACGGAGTGGATGTTGTGGCTGAAATGCCTGCCGGCATGTGTATAATACAGCTCGTCCAAAATCGTTTCGCCTGCGTGCCCGAAGGGCGTGTGACCGATGTCGTGACCGAGTGCGATCGCCTCGATCAGATCAAGATTCAGATTCAGCGCCTTGCCGATAGTGCGGGCAATGCGGGAAACGAGCTGCACATGGAGCGCGCGGCGGCTGATGTCGTCGTTTTTATAAAATAAGAACACCTGCGTCTTATCGGCGTAACGGTTATAAAACGGACAGTGGATGATCTTGTCGCAGTCGCGGATGAACGCCGTACGGATAACGTTCGCCTTGTCCCGACCGGGATCACGGCGGATCACTTTGCTCTCATCAAATGCAACGCGGGCAAAGGAACCCGACTCTCGTTCCGCAAGTATTCTTTTTTCTGTTTCGGGCGTCAGGTATTCATAGTTGGGCATCGTGTCACCTTACTTTTCTCGTTTCGTTTTTTCAGAGGCTTTTTTTATTGATTATACCAGAATTTGCCGGGGCTTGCAAACCCCGCCCGGTTTGTTCTTCTGTCAGATCAAAAATGGTGTGTTTTTGTCAAATCTGCTTTGGTATGCTCCAAGCAGGGCAGGGGATAGGTTATCATACGAAGTGCAACACTTAAGAAAAAGGAAGACAGTATGCAGCCTTAGCAGAGCACTTATACTAAATATAAAACCGTACATAACAATACCGCTGTACCTTTCGGCGCAGCGGCTTGTTTTCATTCTCTGTTTTGGTTAATTTGTCCGGGTATTACCATCCAACAAATCCATTTGCAAGTACCCTGAATAAATGTTTAAAAAATGTAACCACTTTTTGCATGATATTCTGCTCAACATTTACAGGATCTGCATCAAACACAATATAAATAGGGTCTTGTGTCGCACGGATGCGTTTAACTCCTCCATTTACATTATCCTCAATTATATTGCCCTGCATATCATAAACGGTGATTTGCGCATCGGGAAGGGTGACCTCCAAATCAAATTGTGACTCTGCCCAAACGGCATATACGGTTTGGCCGTTTTGCGAATATGTTGCAGTATAAGCGGATTTTTGATAGAACAGACCATATCTTGTTTGCTCCAAAGATATGAGCTTTTTCCCTGCTGTTATGGAATTAAAGGTCTTTACAGCACCGGCTGATATCTTTGGTGTAAAGTCATTTTTATATAGCCCCAGGGAGTTTTCGTACTCTTCGCCGCCCAGGACATCTGATGTGATACTGCTGTCCTGTAACTCATAGGTAATGTATTGCCCCTCTATGCCGTAGTCCAGCAGAAATTCATCATAAAATATGGCGTTGCGTACGATGTATTGCGCTTGCGTTTGTTCATCAACATTGCTGTTTGCCCAGCCTGTTTCCGTGACCCAGACAGGCATTTTATCATAGCCGTATTTTACCAGCACATCTCGATATTCGTTCAGTCTGTTCCTTGCCCGATTTTCGGGAGCGCGTTTTCCCAAGTAGTAGTGTACAGACAGACCGTCCATATACGATCCCGCGCCTGCCTTCATCATACCGTCAATAAAATCTGTTTGAAGCGCGATCGCACCACCAAGAACGGTAACATCGGGATCATTTTGTTTGATCGTCTGATATGCCGCTTTTAACATCTCTGCATAATCCGCGGCAGTTGCGTCCTTGCTATTAAAATACTTAATATCAGGCTCATTCCAGATCTCATAGGCCTCAACTTTACCGGCTAATGATTTTGATACAAAATCCACATATCTAACATAGGCGTCGAAGTATTCGTCATCTGCTGTCGTTTCCGGATCACCGTCACGTACGGGTATTGTGCAGTCCCATGCGGCTCCGGCATCTAAATCGGCTTGTGTGGGCCTGCCAAAATCATAAATCGGGTTACCGTAGCTTAGTACCACAAGGCACTTGATGCCGTTTTCGGTTGCTGATTCAACCCATCTCGCGCGTTCAGGGAAGGAAAGCTGTCCTTTTACGGATTCCACAGTCCGCCAATGCACCTCGTCACGCACAATAGGCAGGTTGACATTAACTGCCGCTGTACAAGTTCGCTCCTGGTTACGGCCTTGGGCCATGTGGGTGCAGGCACCGATCCCTTCGGCTTGTACCGACACTGAAAAAACGGAAATCATAAAAAGAGCTGCAAAGAAAAAAGATAGTATTTTTTGTACTTTCACATAATCACCTCAAAATCAGTATATCGAATTGTTTCCTTACGCCGCTCAACCTCTCAGGCTTCGAATACCTTGCCTGTTCATAACAAAAAATTAAGCTGCAAAAAAGGACGGCTCAATTTTCAGCAAATGACTCTAATATTGATACGATCTGCACCTCGAAAGCATTGAAGTCGAACGGCTCACCGGAAAAGGAGACGGTAAAGGTTTCGGATGCTGTCTGTCGCACCCAACTGGAGGACGCTGTGACAGGCGAGGCGTTCATTTTAGAAATGAGGAAAATACGGTGCAATGAGTTCCCATAATCTATTTGCCCCTTCTACGATCAGAAGCAGTGGCGCGAGGATCGGTGAAAGCAAAAGCATGGGAAGCACTCCAAACATAAAAGCCATATGTTCACCTCCATTTTTATTGTTTGATATAGTTGACGTCGAAGTACGCTGTGATGGGCGGAGCTTGCTTGACAAACCGGAATTTGTCAAGCAAGCCGTTTCTTTAATTCGTCTCGTACTTTTTCCAAATCACTGCAAGTCAGGATCGGGATCAAATCATTGATTTCTTCAACGTTTTTATCCCACCATCTGTATTTGAGGAGCAAGTCGATCAATTCTTCGTCAAATCGTTTCCGCAAAACCTTAGCGGGATTCCCGACAACGATCGTGTACGGCTCAACGTCGCTGCCTACCACACTATTGGCTCCGATGATTGCACCGTCTCCGATGCGGACACCCGGAAGTATTACGGCATTTTGCCCGATCCATACATCGTTGCCGATAACCGTATCACCCTTGAGCGGCAAATCGGAAAATGCGGGCGGATCCATATTCCACCCTTCAAGCGTATAAAACGGAAAGGTCGATACCGCATTCATTTGATGATTCGCCCCGTTCATTATGAACTCAACGCCCGACGCTATCTGGCAGAACTTGCCGATTATCAGCTTATCTCCGTTCCATTCGTAATGATGTCTTACGTGGCCTTCAAATTCGGAATCGGCGATATAAGTAAAGTCACCGACGATGATATTCGGATTCTTGACCGTCGGTTTTACGTATATTTCTTTATCGTAACCTGCAACCGGATGTATTACATTCGGATCAGGTATCTTTCCGTCTTTCATTATCTTTCCCTCGCTAAATCCCGATTTATATTATTCATTATATCAAATATCACATAAACATTCAACTATTAAAGGCAGGTGATTTTCTATGTCTGATAACTTCGGTATGAAGCTGGGTGTCGAGGGCGAAAAAAGTTCCGGAGCGCATTAAAGTACATCAATTCAACCTTCATAGTCTTAGGTTAAGAAAATCTCTATATACATTTTCCACAAAAACCAGGGTTATCTAGTACTCAATAACACCCTTATCACAGTCAATTACCCCATCTTGCACACGTTTACTTTTTGCGAAAATCCCAAAAATCAACACAAAACGCAAAAATCCGGGTCAGCAGAGCGATCTGCCGATCCGGATTTTCTATGTAATCGTGTGCGAGAAAACGTTAAACAATAACCCGCAAAAAGTTGGTAGCGACAACGAGCCGTCGTGAGCGCGCTTGCAAGCAAACAGGCGAGGGGAGCGTGACTTTTTGCGGAAAGGAGGAGCTACGGCGTGAGTGAGAGATGATTTTCAGAAGAAAAATCGTCGCGAACGATACAAAGTCAGCGACGACGCGGGGTGCAAAAAATAAGAACGCCGATTGTATCAAAATCAGCGTTCTTATATGGCAAGTCACTCTTGCATTGATACAAAATGCACCCCGGGGACAGGGTGGGGTGCATTTTGGCAGTGGGGTTCATTACACACGATGGGGTTCGGAAAAAGCTATATATGTCAATAAAAACAGGCATTTGATTATAGACAAACTATGTTCAAAATCAGATGTCTGTTGACTTTATAGCGCAAGCTTATTGATGGCGGAGCTGTTGAGGGTCAGCAGGAGGTCTACTATCTCGGAAACGGGTGTCGCGTAATCGGAGCGGATCCATTGGGTGATGACGCCGAAGCTGCCGTTGAGAAGATATGAGTAGATAAATTGCTGTTTGTCCGGGTCCATATCTAATTGAAGATGCTTGAACAGTTGCAGGAGGGATATCTGCATAAACCGGCTCTTGAAATCCGGATCAGCCGTGGTGACCAGCAGCACTCGAAAGGTTTTGCCGTTTTCACGTATATAGCGAAAAAATGACGCCAGATAATCTCTGCCTCCGCCTGTCTGTTCGGCGCCGATCTTGCGGATGTGCTCCGACGTTTCGGATAATATCTCTTCCTCCGCCTCCAGCAATACCTCTCTCGGTTCGGTATAGTGGGCGTAAAACGTGGAGCGATTCAGCTCCGCCCTTGCGCAAAGCTCCCGTACCGAGATCTTTTCTATTCCGCCTTTTTCTTCCATAAGCTCCAGCAGGGCGTTGTGAAACATCTTTTTGCTCAACCTTGTGCGCTGATTATCTTTAACGTTCATTTTATTATCCCGTCACTTTCGTGTAATTGTGTTGGTTTTATCACCAAATTTATCTAAACTGATGATTGTATAACCGACACTTTGTCTGTATAATATAACTGTACCTCAAAAGTACAAATTTGTCAACAGGGAGAGAAAGATCGTATGAAAATGTTTGACAGTCCGCTTTTGAAGAGCCGTATCCAGAGCGAAACGGTGACGAAGAGCGAAAAGTGGCTGGGCTATCTTATAGGTCCCGCCGGCGCGCTGCTGCTCAACGCCGTACTGGCGACTTATCTTAATGTTTACTACACAGACGTGCTGAATCTGACGCCCATGTGGGGCGGTATGTTCCTGACCGCCTTCCCCATAGTTTCAAAAATCATTGACGCCGTTACAAACATTATTATGGGTCAGGTGATTGACCGCACAAAAACAAGCGAGGGCAAAGCCCGTCCGTGGCTGTTCCTTTCCGCGTTTCTGGTGCCTGTCACCGGCGTTTTGCTGTTCACGGTGCCGGAGTCCTCGGACACAGTCAAGGCTTTGTGGGTAATGATATCATATAATCTGTTCTATTCTCTCGCATACACTATATTCAACATGAGCCACGGCCTTATGACTCCTCTTTCCACCCGTGACAGCACGGCTCGCGGCGGCCTTTCCGTTTTCAACCAGATCACAACCATCATGATGAGCGGTATTTTAGTGGCGCTGGTGTTTCCAATGGTAATTATGCCCATGATCGGTGTGGATAAGAGCAAATGGATAACTCTCATGTCAATCCTTTCTATTCTTGCTCTGCCGCTGACGCTGCTTGAATATTACTTCACCAAAGAACGCGTTACCGAAGAAGCCACCGCCGCCGGGGAAGAGACGAAAATCCCCTTCGGCAAACAGATGAAGATCCTGTTTACCGATAAGTACATGGTGCTTATGTATGTGTATTTTCTTGTGTATACGATCGGCATGACGCTTAAAAATCTCGGACTTGTATATTACTGCAATTATGTGCTTGGTACATACAACGACGGTATCACTCAGATGCTTGTGTCCGTCATTGGCGGTATCCCCATGGGTATCGGTATTTTTGCCGTGTGGCCCCTGGCAAAGAAATTCGGCAAACGCAACGTGACCATGGTGGGCTTTATCCTGTACTCTGTCGGTTCGCTGATCTGCTGGTTATTCCCAAATCAGCTTGTTATTGTGCTTGTGGGGCAGTTTATCAAGAACATAGGCGGTTTGCCCTGCGCTTACGTATTTATGGCGTTGTTCGCGGATTGCCTTGATCATCTGGAGTGGAAAAAGGATCTGCGCATGGATGGCGCGGCAATGTCGATATATAACATAATCGCCGTGGCTATGGTTGGTATCATGACCGGGGTTTTCAACTGGATGCTGGCAAAGGCGGGCTACATAGCCCCGATCACAGCCGAAAGCGTGGCGGACGCCGCGGGCAAGCTGGCGGCAAACGGCTGGACGGCTCAGGTTCCGCTGGAAAACCTGAAAGGTGCCGCGGACGGAGTCCTCACCGTAGCCATGCAGCAGCCGTCAAAGGTTTCCTGGGTCATATCCTTCGCCTTCGTGGGGCTTGAGGTGTTTACCGGCATAGCTCTGGTTGTTATACTGTTCTTCCTTAACGTTGAAAAGAAGCTGCCGGAGGAACAGGCGGAGATCAAGGCGCGCCATAAAAAGTCCGAAGAATAAACCATTAAGCCAAAGGAGCGACTGAAATGAATGATTATGAAAGGAAGCATAGTGAAATTTTGCGGCGCTTCGGCGCGGAATGTACCGTTCTGCTGAAGTCCGACGGCACGTTTCCTCTGAAAGCTCCCTGTGAGCTGGCGCTTTACGGCAGCGGCGCGCGACGGACAATAAAGGGCGGAACAGGTTCGGGAGAGGTCAATTCCCGTTATTTTGCCACCACGGAAGACGGACTTAAAAATGCCGGGTTTACCGTTACGAGCAAAGACTGGATCGACCGTTATGACGACATATATAAAGAGGCGAAAAAACGCTTTATTAGCAATTTGAAGCGTTCGGCGCTGAAACGCGGGACGCTTGCGATCTTGTCGGATATGGGCGCGGTTATGCCTGAGCCTGAATATGAGCTTCCGACGGATGCTGAGGGCGATGTTGCCGTATATGTTCTGTCCCGGATTTCAGGCGAAGGCTCGGACCGTCGACCGATTCCCGGAGATATATTGCTGACAGAAACGGAAAAGCGTGATATCCTTGCGCTCAATCAAAAGTATAAAAAATTCCTGCTTGTGCTGAATGTGGGCGGCGTGGTGGATATTTCCCCTGTGATGGAGGTCGGGAACATTCTGCTGCTCAGCCAGTTGGGAGCGGAGACCGGAAACATTCTTGCGGATCTGATTTTGGGTAAAAGCGCGCCTTCGGGGAAGCTGACCGCAACCTGGAGCGAGTGGAAAGATCATCCGGATATCGGCGGCTTTGGCGATAAACATGACACATATTATAACGAAGGTATCTATGTCGGCTACCGCTATTTTGACAGCGCATATAAAAAGCCCTTGTTTCCCTTTGGCTACGGACTCGGTTATACGGAATTTTCCGTAAACGCAGACGAAGTCTCTGAAAAAGACAGTAAAGTCAGCGTCAACGTCTCTGTGAAAAATATCGGAGACCGCAACGGAAAAGAAGTCGCGCAGCTTTACGTTTCTCAGCCTCAGGGCAGGCTGGGTAAGCCTTATCAGGCGTTGGTTGCCTTTGAAAAAACGGAGGAGCTGAAGCCGGGAGAAGAGCAGCGCATCAGCTTGACTTTTGACTTGCGGGATCTTGCCTCTTATGACACAAAACGCGCGGTATGGATTTTGGAACCCGGTGATTATGTGTTGAGGCAGGGTACTTCAAGCCGTGATACAAAACCAGCAGCCGTTATACGATTGAACGGCGAAGCGCTGATAAAGCAGTGTAAAAACTGTTTCGGTAAGCCGGAGATCAGCGAATGGAAACCGGACAGGCGACAGGGAGAAATACCGGACGATGTTCCCGTGATTGAAATTGACGCAGGGGCGTTTAAGACAGAGATCGTGGACTATAATCTTTCCTACGATATTGATCCTCTGGTGGAAAATTTCAGCGATGAAGAACTGTGCCTGATGAACATCGGCGCGTTCAAACGCAAAGGCTCAATGAGCGTGATAGGGGAGGCGGGGCAATCCGTGGCAGGCGCTGCGGGAGAGACTGTTTGCTGTCTCAGAGAAAAAGGTGTTCCCGCCATGGTTATGGCGGACGGACCTGCCGGACTGCGCCTGAGCCGCCAATACATACAAGACGAAAAAGGCGTGCATTCATTGGGCAAAAGTATGCCGGAGAGCGTTATGGAGCTTATGCCCGCTCCCGCGGCTTTCGGCATGAAGCTCTTTGCCGGTGAAAAAAAGGTCAAGGGCGATATCCTTGAACAGAACTGCAGCGCAATACCCATCGGCACCGCGCTGGCGCAGAGCTGGAACCTTGATTTTGCCAAGCTGTGCGGCGATATTGTGGGCGATGAAATGGAGCACTTCGGCGTACATCTCTGGCTGGCCCCGGCGCTTAATATACATCGTGATATCCGCTGCGGCAGAAATTTTGAATACTATTCCGAGGACCCGCTGATTTCCGGCCTGTTCGCGGCGGCTGTTACTCGTGGCGTTCAAAAGCATCCCAGATGCGGAACTACACTCAAGCACTTTGCCGCCAACAATCAGGAGACAAACCGCTACGGCAGCAACAGTGTTGTCAGTGAGCGGGCGTTGAGGGAGATATATTTGCGCGGTTTTGAAATCGCCGTAAAGGAGAGCCAACCCCACGCGCTGATGACGTCATATAACCTGCTCAACGGCGTACACACCTCCGAACGGCGGGATCTTACAGAGGACGTGCTGCGCGCCGAGTTCGGTTTCAAAGGAATTGTAATGACCGATTGGATCATCGGCGCCATGTATATGGGCCCAAAAAAGTATCCCGCGCCGAACGCCCCGAGGACCGCGGCTGCCGGAGGCGATCTGTTCATGCCCGGCGGTAAAGGCGACTTGAAGGCTATGCTCAAAGGTCTGGAAAAAGGTATTGTGACGCGCCGACAGCTTATGATAAACGCTACGAGAGTATTACATATGGCAAAGAGACTTAAGGGGAACGGAGGGCAATATGAAAGCGAATAACATAAAAACGGAATATCTGCGCGATCCCCTTGGTATTGACATAAAAAAGCCCCGTATTTTCTGGAACTGCGAGGGCGGAGTCAGACAGACAGCCTATCAGATCATTAGTGAAAAGTGGGACAGCGGCAGGGTAGGAAACGGCGGTATGCGCGCCGAATATCCCCTTAAACTTGTCTCCGGCGAGAGGGTCAGCTTCAAAATCAGGCTTTGGGACGAAAACGGCAGGAAAGGGGAATGGTCTGAACCCGCGTTTTTTGAAATGGGTCTTCTGAATAAAAGTGATTGGCAGGGCAAATGGATAACCGGCAATTACAGGGTCAACAAAAAACTTCGCTATCCGGTGGACTGTTTCAAAAAGGATTTTTATATTGACGAAAAGGTCAGCTCCGCGCGGCTGTACGTTACCGCCTGCGGTCTTTACAGCATGACGGTCAACGGCAAGCCCGTTTCCATGCCCCTGGCTCCGGGAGTGACCGATTACCGCAAGCGCGTGCAGTACCAGACCTATGATGTTACGGAACTTATATGTGAAAAAAATACGATCACGGCGGAATTGGCGGACGGTTGGTACCGGGGTTCTGTGGGCGCGTGGGGCATCAGGAACCAGTACGGCACCGAAACAAAACTGCTTGCGCAGTTGAATATCACCTACGCAAGCGGCAGAAAAGAGAGTATTGTCACCGACGAGACCTGGCAGTGGTCAGATGACGGCGCAATACGCTTTGCAGACAACAAGGACGGCGAGATATTAGACGCGAGAAAGATACCATTTTATAAAAGTCAGGCAAAGGTAACGACCCACGACGTTACGCCCACCGCGTCCAACAATGTACCAATCGCCGAAAAGGAGACCTTTAAGGGCAGCCTGACAACAACGCCAAGCGGCAAAAAACTGCTTGATTTCGGTCAGAACATCGCCGGATACGTTTCATTTAACGTAAACGCAAAAGCGGGACAGAAGCTTACGCTCCGTTTCGGAGAATTGCTGAAGGACGGGGAGTTGTACCAGAAAAACATCCAGCTTTCCAATAAAAAGAAAACAACGCCCCTGCAGAAGATAGAATATACCTGCAAGGACGGTGTGAATCAATATAAAACAAAGTTCGCGATTTTTGGCTTCCAGTACGCCGATATTGAAACGGACGTTGATATCAGCGCGGAGGATTTTACGGCGATCGCCGTTTATTCCAATATGGAGGAAACGGGTCAGTTTGAGTCCTCAAACGAACTGCTGAATAAATTTGTTGACGCCACCCGCTGGTCAACGAAGGACAACAGTGCCGACCTGCCCACGGATTGCCCCACAAGGGAGCGGCACGGCTGGTTGGGGGACGCACAGATCTTTGTGAACACCGCAAGCTACCTGTTCAATTATCTGCCCTTTGCACGTAAATATGAGAACGATATCTGCGACGCGCAGCACAAAAACGGATGTTTTACGCAGATCGTCCCCACCGGGGGTATCGACTTCTATATGAACACCATGGACGGCTCCGCGGGATGGTCTGACGCTGGCATTTTTATCCCATACCGATTGTATTTACAGTACGGCGATCAAAAAATGCTCTCGGATTATTATGACAGAATGAAGCGCTTTGCAGAGTATAAAATAAAGACCATCGGCAAGTGGTATATGACCTCCGTGCCAACGGGCATAGGCATAAAATACGCCGGCTCCATATCAAACTACGGGCAGTCCTACGGCGAATGGGCGGAGCCTGCTGACGTAAAGGCTTTTTCCGTTTCCGATTTCATCTCACCTCATCCAGAAGAAACTACGGCGTACATAGTCTATATGTTGGAGTGTATGGCTGAAATCGCGAAAATATTAAAAAAATCCGATGACGCGAATCGCTATACCGCTTATGCCGACAAGGCGAGAAAAGGTTACCAAAAGCTGGTGAGGACAAAGAAGTTTTCTCTTGATACCGACCGTCAGGCGAAGCTGGTACGGCCCTTGTATATGGATTTGCTGGACGGTAAGCAGACCGCTTACGCGAAGAAACGTTTGCTAAAGGCGCTGGACAGTTATAACTGGAGGCTGGGCACCGGGTTCCTTTCCACACCGCTCATTCTCTATGTGCTGGCGGATATGGATATCGAATACGCCTACCGTCTGCTGGAAAACGAGGAGATCCCCGGCTGGTTGAGCATGCCGAAAAACGGAGCTAATACCATTTGGGAGGCATGGGAAGGACCCAATTCCACCTCCGGCGGCATCGGCAGCCTGAACCATTACTCCAAGGGCGCCGCTGTGGAATGGCTGTTCAAGGAGATGTGCGGCATACGGATGGACGGCGAAAATCACTTTGTTATCGCTCCGAGACCCGGCGGACATTTCACTTTCGCAAAAGCCGAATACAAGAGCATTTACGGCACGGTAAAAAGCGGCTGGAAAAAGACGGATAACGGTTGGAGTTATTCCGTTGAGATCCCCTCAAACTGCACGGCAACCGTAATGATCGGCGGCAGGGTGGAAACCGTCGCTGCGGGTAAATATAACTATATCAATACTGAAAAGGTGGATGATTAAAATGAAAAAATTTGTAGCTTTTATTACAATTATCGCTGTTTTGCTCACAGTTCTGACCGCCTGTGGCAAACCCGTTGAACCGGACGTACAGGAAACTACCCTTGCGGAACAGCCCACAGAAGAAGTTACCGTAACTGAACCGACTTCAGTGATCAAAGAAAAAGAAACAACTCCGGATAAACCCACGGAGCCTGACACAACAGCCCTTGCGGAGAAGACCACTGTTGCTGTCGAAACAACAACGGCGGCGTCCGCGCCGGCAAGCGTTGAAGAGATCGTCACGCTTTACAACACGGCGGTGAACAAGGTCAAGCCCGAAGCAAAGCAGATCACCCGAACTTACAGCCGTTTGAATATCCCAACGGAAACCCTTGAACTGCCCTCAGGCATACAAAAGCTCGGTCAGGCGGCAATCAAGCAGTTTGTCAAAGGCTCGGATAAACCGGAGGTATGGACGAGCAGGGATGATTTAAAACTTGGTTTTCCTGTTGGCGGCACGGATTATTCCTCCAAAATGACGCCGGATATGGTAAAGTCCGCGACCTGTACGGATAACGGCGATACTTATACGGTGAAAATCGTTCTTAAAAACGACGCCTTAACCAATCCGAAAAAGGGGCAGGGCTACGCCGGCGTGTTCAATACAGTGGCGGCGTCCACCTTTGAGGACATCAATATCCCCACCGTGACCTTTGAAAAGGTCAAAATAAACGGCATAAACGGCAGCATCACCTGCACCATCGACAAAGCGACTCAGCGGGTGACGGACATCACCTTCGCCAATACCGACATCCTCGACATAGACGTTAAAATCGCCTGGAGCAACCTCCACGCCAAAATGAACCTGGTGACAGAAAACAATTACAAAGTCGCTTATTAAGTCGATAAAGCGTATATAAACGTCAAACCCGGCAAGAAATCGGATACGCTCCGAATCCTGCCGGTTTGCAATTATTCCATAACCTCCGTCCCGTCAAAGAAGCGAAACAGCATTTTTCCATCGCGTGTCACAGTGACTTCTTCGACAGTGGCGATCCAAAGGTGCGGATCAAATTCTTTCAGCAACCCGTCCCGCGACCTAACGGTGTGTATAAATCTGTCGATAGCTTTTGCTTTGGCTATTTTGTTTTGACGCTCATTACTAAGCCTGTCAAATTGTCTCTTGGCGGCTTCATATCGCCCAACATAACCGTTATATCGAGTATTGTACTCATCCTGATCAAGGGCTGTGGATGAGTTTTCCTCGATACATTTCCTTATTATTCCCGCGACGATTTCCATTTCTTGCCGTATATTATCCAGCTTGGCGTCAAGGGCGGCCGTATCAGTGAGCGCGTTTTTTGCGGCAACGCAGGCTTCCAAATACGGCTCTTTTGACGAAATAATGGAGTTGAATACGGTTATGAACCTTTCTCTTATTTCATTTTCCGTCAGAGTGGGAGTTTTACATTTACAACGATTATTATACTTATCGTTGCATTGCCATACAGTTGTCTTATATTTATCAGTCGAATGCCAGAGCTTTGAACCGTACCGGCTTCCGCAATCGCCGCAGACCAGCTTTGCGCTGAATACGCTTTTTCCGCTGTATGCGTTTCCTATAAGCTTCCTGCGTTTGATTTCTTCTTGTACCGCGTCCCATTCAAGGGGATCGATGATGGCTTCGTGGCTGTGTTCGATGTAGTACCGAGGAACCTCGCCCTCGTTGACTTTTTGCTTCTTTGTCAAGAAATCCGTGGTAAAGTGCTTTTGAAGAAGCGCCGAACCGCGGTATTTTTCATTTTGCAGGATGCTTTTTATTGTAGAATCCTGCCACTCCATTTTGCCAGCCGGGGAGGGGATGCCGTCGGCGGTCAGTTCTTTGGCAATGATATACCGGAATTTTAGGTGGAGAGTATTATTTGAACGGATTTGATCCGATAAAGGAAATACCGAACGGATGTTATCTCACAGGATTTTTCTCGAACTATCCCACTCAAGCAACAATAGACAAGATTTTTGCTTTTATCGACGAGCACAACATTACACCTTTTATAGGA
>JAIKWV010000012.1 GCA_024684435.1 Clostridiales bacterium | reverse complement strand
ATCGTTAAATTATACAAAGCGTTAAAATGCAAAAACGGCTCTGCAGGTTCATTTTTGACAACCCGCAGAGCCGTAATCGTTAAATTGTAAACCGCAAAGCCTTATGTATCAACGCTTTCAGCAAAAGAAAACTGCACACCCTTGATGACACGTATTGTATCAAAATTGGTGTGCAGTTATGGTGGGAGAGGGTGGATTCGAACCACCGAAGTCAGTGACGACAGATTTACAGTCTGTTCCCTTTGGCCGCTCGGGAACTCTCCCAAATATCAACTTTATTATCCCGCCGTGTACCGGCGACTTCGCATATAATAACATATAAAACAAATTAAGTCAATACAAAAATGCAAAATTTTTATATTTTTTGATAAAACACAAATTTGCCGTGAGGCGCGGCGGCAGTACCGCGCCTCAGGGTCTTGATCGTCTTTATGGGATCGCGTAAAAATCAAACGCTTTCGCCTGTTCTTTCTCTTATTTACCTGTGGAAAAACCTTCTCTTGCCTGTACCGCTGTTCCCGTTTCTGTTGTTGTAGTCCTCGTTGATGTCTTCGCTCCAGGACGCTTCAAGGGGCATACAGGCTCGCATCTGGCAGGCGGCGTTGGACACGGTTTCATACACGACGCTGGTGCCCTGTTTGTCGGCGTGATAGTTGACGGCTCTGTCTGCGCCGATGCCGAAACGCCCCGCGGTCTCAACGGCGTCGATGTTCGCTCCGATAAAGAGGAACTCCCATCCGTATTTTTCTTTCTCTTTTTCCACCATCTTTTTTACTTCATCGCTGGAATATTTTTTGCTGGCGTTTTCCATTCCGTCCGTTGTGATAACAAACATGGTGTGCTCCGGCACGTCCTCCGGGCGGGCGTATTTGTGGATGTTGGCGATGTGATGAATGGCGCCGCCAATGGCGTCGATGAGCGCCGTACATCCGCCGACAAAGTAGTCCTTATCCGTCATCGGCCTGATCTCCGACAGCTTTACGCGGTCGTGGATGATCTCGCTTCTATTGTCAAACAGAACGGTGGAGACGTAGCATTCTCCCTCCTGCTTCTTCTGCTTTTCGATGAGTGAATTGAAGCCGCCGATAGTGTCGCTTTCAAGCCCTGCCATTGATCCGCTTCTGTCCAGAATGAAAACCAATTCCGTAATGTTGTTGTTGACCTTTTTCATTTTTAAATACCTCCGAAAAAATAATGTGATCGTTCGGCCTCTTGACCTTACAACCACATTATACCGGTATATTGAATTGTAATGGTCGCCTGACAAGCGACAAATTTTATGCTCCCAGCAAGCTTTGATCGAAGGCGAACAGCGCCTCGTTTATCTCAAATATATTGTAATTTTGATTTGTGATAAAATACTCAATGATTATGTCGAACTTGTTGCTGTGGGACAGGGCGTAGCCCGCCTTCATCAGCATATCTCTGGTTTCCGTGAGAGTAAGCTCCAGAGCGATGCAGAAGGCGATGGCTGTGGTTTTGCTGGGTCTGTACGATTTGTCCCCCCGGATCTTTGAAAACAGCTTTCTGTCCACGTTCGCTTTTTTGTAGCATTCCGGATCGGTCAGCCCTTTTTCGTCTATTTTCCTTAAGAGCATTTCCGAAAAGCTTTCGTCTATCTGTTTGAGTATATCTTCAAGGGACTGTTTATCCTGAGGCGCTTCAAAAATCATTCCCGTGTCAGAAAGATCTTCTCTGACTGCTGTGGGGAAAGCCGGCGCTTTTGCCGATTTTGGTCTCCGGACCGCAGGTTCCCAAAGGGAAGCCGTTTGATTTTCAGCGGTGTCGGAAAACTCATCGTCCGCCTCTTTTTTTAAAGCGCTCGTCAGAGGCGGGGCGGGGCATATGCCGGGAAAGCCGTTTGCCTCTGCCTGAACAGACCTTCTTATGTTGGGCGCGCCGTGCAGAGCAACATAATTGTCGTCAATGAATGCCGAGATGTCGTCAAACAGCTTTTCGCTGATCTGATAAGCTCTTCTGTCATACACGACGATATATACCAGCATATCGTTATTCAAAAGGAACGCTGTGATCTCCTCAACAGCTATATGCAGAGCCTGATCCTTGGGGTAACCGTAGGCGCCGGATGAGATGAGCGGGAAAGCGACGCTCTCGCATTTTTTATCCTTCGCTATGGCAAGGGAATTGCGGTAACAGGAACGGAGCAGAGCTTCCTCCCCCGCCGCTCCTCCTCTCCAGATGGGGCCGACTGTATGTATCACATATTTGCTGGGCAGGTCGTATCCCTTTGTAAGCTTTGCCTCGCCGGTCCTGCATCCGCCCAGAGTGCTGCATTTTTCCAGCAGCTTTCTGCCCGCGGCTTTATGGATAGCTCCGTCCACACCGCCTCCTCCCAAAAGGGACGGATTGGCGGCGTTCACAATGGCGTCGCATTTTATTTTTGTGATATCATCTCTGATGATCTTTAAGGGCATAGCTCCTCCTTAAGTAAATACCGACCCGGCTCATTTTTTATTGGCCAGCGGCAGAGCCACGGTGGCTTTGAACATATCCCCGTCAACGGAGATGGTGAAAACGCCGTTTTGCAGTTCGCAGAGGCTTTGCGCTATGGAAAGACCCAGACCGAAGCCTTCGCTTGTCCTTGAGGGGTCTCCTCTTGTAAATCTTGCGCAGAGCTCGTCCCCCGACAAGTCAAGGGACGCGGCGGAAATGTTCTTGATGGTAACGTAGCCGAATTTTTCGTCCGCGGAGACCTCCACGTAAGTCCTTGTTTCCGGCATGGCGTACTTGACCACGTTGCTTATCAGGTTTTCCATGATCCTCCACGTCTTCTGCCCGTCCGCGAAAACCATGGGACGGCACTGGGGTTCTTTTATGCGCACATCTATCTTTGCTTTCTCAAGCTCATCGCTGCTCTCTCCCACCACCTGCAGGGCAAATTCATACAGGTCGATGTCCACCGGATGGAATTCAACGTTTCCTCCGGAAAGCTTTGAGACCTCTGTGAGATCGTCAATGAGCCGCTTGAGCTGTTTTGCCTTTTCGTCAATGATCGAGAGATATTTCTGCCTGTCTTCCATGCTGGATTCTTCCCGCTTTATCAGCTCAACATAATTCACTATTGAGGTAAGGGGGGTCTTCAGATCGTGGGAGACGTTTGTGATAAGCTCGGTTTTTGTCTTTTCGTCCCGGGTCGCCCGATCCACCGCAATGCGTATGCCGTTGCTGATGCCAACCACCTCATCAGAAAAGCCTTTTATCGTCGCGGTCATAAGGCTGTCGTCCATCTTGTAGTCGAATTCGCCCCGCTGAATGTGATAAACAAGATTGCGTATCTCATTGAACGCAGTAAATGTTTTGAGGAAGATCAAATAGATCGAAAGGTTTAAAATGAGAATGAGCAGCAGGGCCGCAACGGTGACCCATCTTGAGGATGACAGCGCCGCGGCAATGGCAAGTCCCGTGCAGATCGCCGTATATACAAGCACTGCAGCAAGGGTGCTTTTCTTGAGGTCCAGAATCTTTTCGCGGTCAAGCCTGCCGCCGGCAAGTCTTATTATTTTTGCTGTAAGGGAGCCTGAAAGAACGGTCTTTGCTTTTATGTGTCTCACCGTGGACAGAACTGCCTCAAGAACTATGCAGGCTATAATCGCGCCGCTTATCGCGGCGACTATCAGGGCGGTAATGTCCCATTTTATGCGCGTCAGTTCGCTTAACCTGTTCGCCACTCGGTCAAGGTTTTTCCTTTCCCATATTATGATCAAATATACAGGCAGACCGGAAATGATCAGGTGCAGGGAAACGGGAAGTTTATCCATGCGCGTAAGCTTTACCGGTGAATCCCTTCCGTCCTTTCCGCAGACGATAACAAGATAAACTATCAAAAGTATAAAAATAAACAGACTTGAGAACAACAGCCAGACGACCGCCGTGTAACCGGTACGGGCATAGTCATACGAACGCATGATCCCGGAAAAGATGCAGTTATCCGAATCGGCGTTTTCATTAAAGGCAAAATAAAAGTCAAAATCCTTTTCGGTGTGATATTTAAGGAGCTTCTCAGACAGATCGGTCTCGCTCCGGTTCACACCGTCTTGACCGCTGTAGAAAGAAAATACGCTGTCATCATTGTTTTTGTTTATAACTGTAACATTGGAGGCGCCGGTCACGGACATATACCAGGGATAGCTTCCCTTGAGTACGGAATCAAAATCCTCCTCGGGATCCGCTCCCTGAATGTTTGACACAACGGTTCCTTCGCTTTTGGAAACAACGGCATATCTGAGGTTTATGACCTTGTCAAAATACTGCCTGACCCGTTCATATCCCGAAAGGAAGTTGTTCTTCTCGTTCTGCACCTTAAGGTTATATACGGATTTCAGGACGTGTTCAATGTTGGTGACATTCACCGACAGGGTGCCGTCCGCGGCGACGGTGTAATAGTTCATATCCAGATACTGTGAATAATCCCCGTACTCCTCCGCCGACTGTCTGTACTTCTCCAACTCGTTTCTGCGGTCTTCTACCTCCGCCGAGACCTCTTCGCGGTATTCAGCCCATATATTCGCCTCGGTGAGCTTGAACGCCTCTCCGCTGCTGACCGCTTCGTCGCTTATATATTTTGTAAGCATATCAACGGCGTTGTCCGCCAGGACACCTATCTCATTAAGGAAAGGCTGTGTCTCTTCAAGGTTGAATTTGTTGGGAGGCAGACTCTTTATGTCAAAGCTTTTCCAGAAGATGTTGGCGCTCAGAATGCTCACTATGATAAAAACGATGAAAATTACCGTCAGTAGAAACGCAAGAGACTTTACGGCATGGGAATAACTAAATTTTTTCCATTTTATAGCCAATACCCCACACCACCTTCAGATACACGGGCTCCTTGGGATTTATTTCTATTTTTTCCCTTATGCGGCGGATATGTACCGTGACCGTCTTTTCCGCCGAGCTGGCTGTTTCGTTCCACACTGCCGAGTATATTTTTTCAGATGACATGACCTTGCCAAGATTGTCCATAAGAAAACGCACGATCTTAAGCTCCGTGGCTGTAAGGTGAACAGGCTCTCCGTCAAGGAACAGCTCGTTCATGTCAAGGTCAAGGCAAAGACCGCCGGTGACTATGGTGTTCTCTTTGTTCACCATGCTGCCCAGGCTTGTATAGCGGCGGATCTGGGATTTCACCCTTGCCACAAGCTCAAGCGGATTGTAGGGCTTTGTGATATAGTCGTCCGCTCCGAAGCTGAGTCCGGTTATCTTGTCCGTGTCCTCGCTCTTTGCGGAAAGGAGTATGATGGGCAGATTGTGCTCTCCCCTTATCATAAGTGTGGTGCTCAGTCCGTCTGTTTCCGGCATCATAACATCCAGAATAACGCAGTGGATATCGTTCCTTTCGACTATCGACAGAGCTTTTTTGCCTGTAGTTGCGCGAAAAGTGTTGTAGCCCTCCAGCTTGAGATAAATTTCAAGTGAGTCCAGAAGATCCACATCATCATCGCAAATCAAAACATTGTACGCCATTTGATTCGTTGCGGACAAAAAATGTCCGGCTCTCCTTCCGTTTGTTTTTTTATTTTTTTCCGTATCTTCCGGGATTTTTTACATCGCGGTAGTTGACTACGCGCAGATTCCTGCGCTTCTTTTGCTTGGATTTTATAGACAAAACGACGATAAAATAGGTCGCTAATATTACAGCTATAAGCCCTATCATTATCCAAAAAATATTTGTGCCCCGCATATCTTTCAGGGACGCGCCGATATAAAGCACGGTGCTCCGCTTGACATCCTCTGCCGCAACGAGTTCAACGGTGGCGACGTCCTCACCGGAATATTTTATTGTCGCCATGCAGATCTTGTCCCCTTTTTTGATAGGGGCTCTGAGCTGTTCCGGCAGGGTTTCCGGGATTATCTCCACCAGCAGACCGGTGGGATTAAGATTCGACGGGACAAAAGCGGAAACATCCGTGGGTGACACAAGGTTCACATAGTCCGTATCCCGTGACAGCTCCACCTTCGTTTCCCCTACGGATTCATTTGCCGACAAGACTTTCTTGAATTCGATATTGGAAAAGGCGTGTTCAAAAAGAGCCTTACAGTCAATGAATGCGCAGTTTTCCTCCACTCTGTCCTTGTCTATGTCATATTGGGGCGCCTTCATGACAATGCAATAATAATTGTAGCCGCCCTTGGACGCCTTTGAGACGACACATTTCCCCGCCTGGGAGGTGCTGCCGGTCTTTATGCCGGAAGCGTATTTGAAATAATAATCTTTTATTCCGCTGTTTGTGATCTGGACCGTTGAGGTGAGATTGCGTTTCTTGCTCTTGTTTGTCTCCGGCACGGTATAGACCCTTGATGTGGTGATCTTGTCGAACAGGGCGTAGCTTTCCGGCTGGTTGTTTTTCATGTACAGCAAGATCCGGATAACGTCCGCGGCTGTGGTGTAGTGGTCGTCCTCATCAAGACCGTGGGGATTAACGAAGTGCGTATCTTTACAACCGACTTTCTTCACATACTCATTCATCATATCAACGAAAGCCGCCGTGGACCCGTTGCCGAAATGATATGCCAGCGCGGACGCCGCGTCGTTTGCGCTGGGCACCAGCATACAGTAGAGCAGATCCGTCACCGTCAGCTCCTCATCCGCTTTGAGCCCCGCGTTTGAGCTGTTTGTGCCCGCTATCTCCGCCGGGACCTGCGCCGGAACGATGACCTTTTCGTTAAGGTCTGTACACCTTTCAAGCACCACCGCGGCGGTAACTATCTTGGTCAGAGATGCGGGAGCCGATCTCATATTTGAATTTTTTTCGAATATAACAAAGCCGTCATCCGCGTTGACAAGCAGATAAATTTCCGCGTGGAGCTCTATCTTGTCCGGGCTCAGCAGGCTGTTGAACGCCGCCTGTGACCGGATTTTGGGAGTGCTTGTCAAAATAAATGCCGCGCACAGCATAAAAATTATCAATTTTTTCATAGACAACTCACCTGTAAATGTTGTATTATTATATGGTCAAAGATATGAAATATGTAATTTTAGTATATTATATCAGTTTTTATCAGAAAAAGAAACATCTTTTTTATATTTATATTTTCAGGAGGGTTCGGTTTATGATATACATAACCGGGGATATGCACGGAGAATACAGCCGCTTCAGCGCCCCTCAGCTCAAGAAGCTTAAGGATGGGGACACCCTTATCGTCTGCGGCGACTTCGGATTTATCTGGAAGAACACCCGCAAGGAAAACTCCATACTCAAAAAAATCGGCAGAAAGAAATACAACGTCTGCTTCATTGACGGCACCCACGAGAATTTCGAGCTGCTCAACGATCTGGAGGTGGACACCTGGAAGGGCGGCAAAGTCCACCGTGTGTGCGGAAACCTCTACCATCTTATGCGGGGTCAAGTGTTCCGTATAGAGGGGCTTAAGATATTCACCATGGGCGGCGGCGAGTGCCCGGATTTCGATATGCGGCCGGACGCGGACATCCTTTCGTCCCTTGCCATCCCCTCCACCGAAGAGTTGCTGGAGGGCGCCGAGAACATGGAGAAGTGCAACAAGAAGGTCAATATAATCATAACCCACGAGCCGCCTCTGTCCATCAAAAACTTCCTTAGCCTCAACGAGACCGTGGGCGTTGACGTTACCGGTCTCAACACATATTTTGAGGAACTCAAGAAATACTGCGCCTTTGACCGCTGGTTCTTCGGCTCCATGCATGAGGACAAATACATCTCAGCTTCCCACATTTCGGTTTTCCAGAAGATCGTGGACGCCGAAACGGGCAAGCCCGTAAAATAACTCAGAGGTAAATTTATGAGAAAAACAGCTTTTATAGCCATCGTAGGCTGTCCCAACGTGGGCAAGTCCTCCATACTCAACAGACTGCTGGGACAGAAGATCGCCATCGTATCTGAAAAGCCCCAGACCACCCGCACAAAAATAATGGGCGTTCTGACAAAGGGCGACACCCAGCTGGTGTTTACAGACACCCCCGGCTTTCACCGTCCCCGTACAAAGCTGGGAGAAAAAATGGTGAAGGCGGTGGGCGACAGCATCTCCGGCGTGGACGCCTGTCTTTTCGTGGTGGAACCGGATGGAGAACTGCGTCCGGCGGAAAAGGAACTGCTGGAAAAATTCAAAAAGCAGGAAATGCCCGTGGTACTCGCCATCAACAAGGTGGACACTATCCCCGACAAAGAAAAACTCATGAGCAGGATACTCATGTTCTCCGGGCTTTATGACTTTGAGGCGATCGTCCCCACCTCCGCGGCAAAAGATATAAATATGAACGAGCTCTGTGACGAGCTGGAAAAGCTGGCGTTCGAGTCGGAATTTTTCTTCCCGGAGGACACCCTTACGGATCAGCCGGAAAGAGTCATCGCCGCGGAGATCATCAGGGAAAAGCTGCTGAGGCTGCTGGACAAGGAGATCCCCCACGGCATAGCCGTGAGCATCGAAAGGATGCGGGAACGGGAGGACAGCGACATTACGGACATCGACGCGGTGATATACTGCGAAAAGGAATCCCACAAGGGGATAATCATCGGCAAGGGCGGAGAGATGCTCAAGCGCGCTTCAAGCCGCGCCAGAAGCGACATGGAAAAATTCTTCGACTGCCGCATAAATCTCAAGTGCTGGGTCAAGGTCAAGGAGGACTGGAGGAATCGGGAAGGTCTGATACACAACTTCGGTCTTGACGAGTAAAATTTCCCATTTATATTGCCGGCGGCAAAGCGAAAAATATCAGTGCGGAAGCAAATATTTTTCGGAGGGTCGGTCAATGGATGATTTTAACGATATAGATCTCAGGGAATGGCAGAAATTCGCGGACAGCGGCAGATTGGAAGACTATCTTTTATACAGGAAGTACGCGCGGCTCAGGGAGGAAAGGCTCCATGCACATGAACACGGAAGGACTGATAATAAGGGAGAACAGCACGGGGGAAAGTGACCGTGTTGTAACTATCCTTACCCGCGATTACGGCGTGCTTCGCGCCTTTGCCCGGGGAGCTAAAAAGACCAAGAGCAGTATGCAGAGCGGCACCCAGATGCTCTGCTATTCAAAGCTTTCCCTTTTCAGAGGCGCGGACGCCTACATAGTTGACTCTGCGGAACCCATCGAGGTGTTTTTCAAGCTCCGTGAAAATATCGAGCGGCTGGCTCTCGCCCAGTATTTCTGCGAGCTTGCCGGTGAGCTTTCCCCCGAATATGAGGGATCGGAGGAACAGCTCCGGCTTGTCCTCAACGCCCTGCATTTTCTTGCCTCGGGGAAAAAGCCCCAGCCCATGCTCAAGGCCGTGGTGGAGCTTCGTCTGATGTGCCTTGCCGGTTATATGCCCAACCTTGTGGGCTGTGACGGCTGCGGAAAATTTGAAGATAAGACCATGTTCTTCAACCCCGCGGAGGGTCTGATCTTTTGCCCGGACTGCTCAGGGAGCGGGATAGAGCTGGACATGGGGATACTCACTGCCATGAGATTTATCTGCTATTCGTCGGGCAATAAGCTTTTCAGTTTCGGTCTGCCGGACAAGAGCTTTTCAAAGCTCTCTGAGGTGACGGAGGAATATCTGAGAAACAGGATCTCAAGAAAATTCAAAACTCTTGATTTTTATAATACACTTGTTCAAGGAGTATGACACATATGCAGAGAACTCTTATAAAAACACTTTACAGCGATCCCCCGAAAGACGGCAGCGTTATAACCGTCTGCGGCTGGGCGAGGACCGTCCGGGACTCAAAGGCGATAGGCTTCACCGAGATAAACGACGGCAGCTCCTTCAAGGGCGTACAGGTGGTTTTTGAGCGGGACAAGCTGGAAAATTACAGGGAGATAGCCTCCCTCAACGTAGGCGCCGCGGTGGTGGTTACGGGCAAATTCATTCTTACCCCCGACGCGGGTCAGCCCTTCGAGATAAACGCGGATAAAATAGAGATCGAAGGCGCCTCCTCTCCGGAATATCCTCTGCAAAAGAAGAGACATTCCCCGGAATTTATGCGCACAATAGCGCACCTTCGTCCCAGGGCGAACCTTTACAGCGCCGCCTTCCGTGTCCGCTCCGCAGCCGCCTTCGCAATACACAAATTCTTTAACGAACGGGGCTTTATTTACGCCCACACTCCCCTTATCTCCTGCAGTGACTGCGAGGGCGCGGGAGAAATGTTCCGGGTCACCACGCTGGACGCGAAAGAGCCCCCTCTCACCGAGGAGGGCGCGGTGGATTTCTCTCAGGACTTTTTCGGAAAGCCGGCGTATCTCACGGTATCCGGTCAGCTTCAGGGTGAGGCGATGGCTCAGGCCTTCGGCAGGATCTACACCTTCGGTCCCACCTTCCGGGCAGAGAGATCCTACACCCAACGCCACGCTGCGGAGTTCTGGATGATCGAACCGGAGATAGCCTTCGCGGAGCTTGCCGACGACATGGATCTGGCGGAGGACATGATAAAGTACATCATAAACTACTGCCTTGAAAACTGCAGTCAGGAGCTGGAGTTTTTAAACAAATTCGTTGACAAGGAGCTGCTTGACAGGCTGAAAGCCGTGGCATCCTCCGACTTTGCCCGGGTGACATATACCCAGGCGATAGAGCTGCTTTCCGAATACAACGATGATTTTGAATACAAAGTTTCATGGGGCGTGGATCTTCAGACTGAACATGAGCGCTGTCTCACCGAGCGGATATTCAAGCGTCCCGTGTTCGTCACGGATTACCCCAAGGAAATAAAGGCTTTCTATATGCGGCTTAACGACGACGGAAAGACCGTGGCGGCAATGGATCTGCTGGTCATGGGCATAGGCGAGATAATCGGCGGCAGTCAGCGCGAGGAGCGGCTGGACGTGCTCACCGAACGCATGGCGGAGCTGAAGCTTGACCCGAACGCCTATTGGTGGTACCTTGACCTTCGCCGTTACGGCGGTACAAAGCACTGCGGCTTCGGGCTGGGCTTTGAGAGAATGGTCATGTACCTTACCGGCATCTCAAACATAAGGGACGTGCTTCCCTTCCCCAGGACTACCGGTTCCGCGGATTTTTAAAGAAGGACATAAGAACACGGTCGGACCTTCGGAGCTTTCCGGGTCCGGCCGTGATATTTTTTCATAAAATTCAGATGTTCAGAGTGTTCGCGTAGGCTTCCATCTTATCTAATTCGGACTCATAGTTTGACAGGGTCAGCTCCCGCTCCCCTGAGACGAAACAGTCCAACATATATTTGTTGTAATCTGTACAGTAATGGGTCTCGTCCTTGTAATTGTCCAGATTTTCGATCCTTTCGATATCGTTCTGGAAGTAGAACACCCGCACGTTTTTGTTCTTGAGCAGTTCTCCGTAAACGTGTTTCAGCGCGGCAACGGTAGCCGAAAGCTTGCCGGATATCCTGAGAGAATTCCAATAGAGCTTGCTGTAGGGCGGCGCGAAAAACGTAAAGCTTGTTTCCGGATGTTCCCGGACATATTTCAGCAGCGTTTCCAGCACAAGGCCGCTCTCGTCGATGAACTCATCCTCCGGAAGGGGTGGCGCCGGGTCAGGTCTTGTGTAGCCTTTAAGAACGCTCTCCTCGGAAAAAATATAATTATCCCTGTCCCACGCGTGCATTTCATAGAAGTCATAGGTGTCCAGCTTCCTGTAGGCAAAATATGTGGGGATATACTTGAACAATATGTCCTTGTTGAGCAGGTACTTTATGTCGTTAAAGGGATTGTTGTCGATAAGATATTCCGGCACTCTTTCGTCTATGTCAACGAGCTTGCTGTCGGAAGTTATAATATAATTGTCAAGACCGAAATACACAGCCTTGATCTCGTTGCCGCTTTTGTATGCGCAGTTTAACAGCGCGTCAAAATCCTGAAGAACGCCTCCGTCAAAGGAAAGTCTTGCCGCATTGCAGCCGAATTTTTCGTTGAACCACCACGCCCGGAAATTCTGCGTCATTGAGGTGCCGGTTATCAGTGCGTCATATTTCCCGTGCCGGGCGATGCCGGTATTCTGATAGTACGGGAACTGATATATTATTTTTTTCAGGTCGCTGTCCGCGCGGTATACGTTAAAGGGATCGATGGCAAAGACCAGCCCACCGACAGCCGTACAGACCGCGAGTATAATACACAGGGATATTACACAAAATTTTTTAAACATACCATTCACCTAAAAGTTAAAGTAGAGGAAGGTGCTGACGCCGGAAAGCGAGATCACCGACCATACAAACAGAACGCACATCACCGCCATGGGAATGAAGCCCGGTTTGAATGCGGCAAGCCTTTCGTTTGTGTTCTTCATTCGGGTACTTGCAAAAACCGCGAACGCAAGCATGGCGAACATCAGGACATACCCGAACAGTGGGACCGCGGCAGGAAGTATCTTTTCGATCACCCGGCTTACCAGATCATACTCCGCGGTGGTTATCGCTTTAAAGAAAGCCCTGTCGATCCCGCCGATATTCATGGAGAATATTTTCACTATCATGTGATTCGCGTCGCTGATGGAATCCGCGCGGAAATAGACCCACAGCAGGTTAGTCAAAGCGAAGGTCGCCAGCCAGGGCAGTACAGGCGCTTTTTTCTTTAGTTTCTCCGTGCGGGGAGAAAGTATCTTTGAAAGGATCACCAGCACGCCGTTCATAATGCCCCAGACGATGAACGTCCAGTTCGCTCCGTGCCACAGACCGCTCACCGCGAAAACTATCAGCTGATTGAGATATGTGCGCGCCCTGCCCTTCCTGTTTCCGCCCAGGGGTATGTAAAGGTTCGTGGTGAGAAAGCGCGTCAGGGTGATGTGCCAGCGCTTCCAGAAATCGTTCATGTCAAGGGCTTTGTAGGGAGAGTTGAAGTTCATGGGCAGGTTGATGTTGAACATAAGTCCGATGCCCGTTGCCATATCGCAGTAGCCGCTGAAATCAAAATAAATCTGCATGGTGTATGCCAGCATGGAAACTGCCGCCGTAACGGAGTTCAGCGATGGTATGCTGCCAAAGCCAATATTTGCCGCGTTGCCCAGAGTGTCGGCTATGAGTACCTTCTTTGCCAGACCGAAGGTGAAGGCGTAAATGCCCTTGGCGAAATTTTCGTAGTTGAATTTTTTGTTTCCTTTGTCCGCAAACTGGGGGATGATCTCACTGTGCAGCACGATGGGGCCGGCTATGAGCTGGGGAAAGAAGCTGACGAACAGCGCATAATCCAGCAGGGAATAATCCGGCACATTGTTCTTGTAGCTGTCGATGACGAAGGACACCTGCTGGAAGGTGAAAAAGCTTATGCCCAGAGGCAGTACCAGCTTGACCACGTTGAAATCCGTTTTGAAAAGGGCGTTGATGTTTTCCGTAAAAAAGCCCAGATACTTGTAATAGAACAGAATGCCTATGTTCAGGACCATGCCCAGCCAGAACAGGAGCCTTCGGGGAGCTTTTTTTGAAAGCCTTTTCATGCCCAGATAAATAAGATAGTTTGCCGCGATGCTGACAACTATTATGGGCAGATATTTTATGTTGAAATACGCGTAGAATACCAGCGACATTGCCAGAAGAAATATCTTCGGCGGCAGGGAGGCTTTTGTCTTGTTGAGCAGGAACCAGCCCGCAACAGTCACAGGTAAAAACAGAAAGATGAATATGTAAGAATTAAACAGCATATCTATTCTCCGCAATCAATCTTTTAAATAAGAACTTTCTATATGGTAACAGCTTTTTTCATTTTTTGCAACCGTATTTATTTTCATCCGGCCCTCCGCTTTTCCCTTTTACGGATAATTATCTCACAGACGCCGCCGAACAGGAGCATGGAACACGCCGCTCCCAGCAGGGTAAAAAACACACTGTCCCAGCCGCCGGTCACGTCCGCGATCTTTCCCAGGGTATAGGAGCTGATCCCGCTGCCCAGATAGGCGCAGCCGTTGAGTATGCCCGCAAGCACACCGGAGCTCATCTTTTCACGCATTGCCAACGGGAAAATGCTCACTATGGCGCTGGCGGAACCGTGAAGGAACAACTCAAGGAAGCCGAAGCAGATAAGGGTCACTATCAGATTATCTTTGAATAAAATAACCGCCGTGTTGAACAGGGCGGTAAAGCCCGAGAACAGAAGCACCAGAGCTATTATGCTTTTGATCTTCTTGTTCGCCATGACCGCCGCGGAGGCTCCGAAAATACCGAACAAAGGCAGGATGAGGGTGAGCAGGATAGAGTGTTCGTCCTTCATGCCATGCATTTTTTTAAGTATCACCGGCACCCATGTCTGAAGCCCGTCCTTGCAGAAATTTGTGACGATCGAGAGAAACGCAAGCACGATTATCGGCAGCAGAAGCGCAGACCTGTCAAACGCCGGTCTGTCGGTATCCCGCTCCTTTTCCCTGTCTGTGGGTTTAAGAAAATCTCCGGGTCTGTAAAATATGAGCCAGACCACCGCCGCGGTGACGAGGATCACCGAGCTTATCAGAAAAGTAAAAAGATAATTGTTCTCCGCCAGCCCCGCACTCATGGAGTAGATGAACAGCGTCCCGAAGGAGGTGGTGGTGCTCATGGCAAGCACCGCTTTTCGCATAAGCCTCTCCCCTACGTTTTCGCTGATGATCTGCATGATGAGCGGCCAGAGTACCGACTGACAGGCGGCGTTGAGCATCCACAGATATTTCACCGAGCCGAAGGGCACGCCGATAAAAATAAGCAGATTGACCGCGGCGGAAACCGTCAGCGCCGCCGACACCGCGTATCTGCGGGAATATCTCCTGCACAAAAGCCCGTGGACCAGCTGACCCGCTCCGTAGGTTATGGCAAAAAAGGTCATAACGAGCCCCGCCTCGGCGTTGGTGTGAGCGGCGCCGCCGTAGCTCTGTTCTATCAGAGCTATGTTCGCGCTGTAGCTGTACCTGCCGAAATACGCGGAAACATAAGCCGCCCATGCCAGCAGGATGGACAGATACTGTTTTCTTATCAAGGCTTTGTTTTCCTTTGTTTCCATTACGCTCTCCGAAAAAAATGTTGACTGTGGTCAATTATAGCATATAATTGTTTTTCAGGCAAATTTTGTGTTTACTTTTTTTCTTTTTATGTTATCATTTATATAATCATATCACGGCAGATCGAAAGGATATTTCAGATGAAGACAGCGGGGATCATTGCGGAATACAATCCGTTCCATACGGGACACGCTTACCAGCTCAGGAAACTTCGTGAGCTGGGCGCGGAGCGTATCGTAGCGGTCATGAGCGGCAACACCGTCCAGCGGGGCGATCTTGCCGTGGCGGAAAAACACGCGAGAGCAAAAGCCGCCGTATTAAACGGCGCGGATCTTGTTCTCTGTCTGCCCGCTCCCTGGTCGTGCGCCGGGGCAAACAGATTCGCCCTGGGCGGTGTGAAGATATTAACTGCGCTGGGCTGTGTGGACACTCTGTGCTTCGGCAGCGAATCCGGAGACGTCGAGGCTGTTAAAGCGGCGGCGGCAGGGGAAAATGATGAACGGTACCCCGCCCTGCTCAAGGAGGGGCTTGACAGCGGCATAACCTTCGCCGCGGCAAGGGAAAGAGCCCTTAATATCCTGTGTCCGAACGCCGCAGGGGTGCTCAGATCCTCAAATGACATTCTCGGTGTGGAGTACGTCAAGGCAATACAGACCCTCGGCTCAGACCTTGTTCCACTCGCCGTAAAACGGCAGGGCGCGGGGCATGACGGACCCGCATCCGGGGGATTTTCAAGCGCCGGAGAAATAAGGGAACATCTCTTTGCCGGAGCTTTTCCGGAGGAATATCTGCCCTCCGCGGAAATTCTTAACGCTGAGATCGCGGCAGGCAGAGCCCCCGTGTCCCTGAAAAATATCGAGAGAGCCGTTCTCTGCGCACTGCGCAGGTTCAGCCCTGAGGATATCGCCCGGGCGCCGGACGTCTCGGAGGGCATCGAGAACAGGATATATTCCGCTCTGCGCACTGCGGTCACCCTTGATGAGCTTTACGACGCCGCAAAGACCAAACGCTTCACCCACGCCCGCATACGCAGGATAGTCCTGAACGCCTTTCTGGGCATCACGGAGGAGCTTTCCGCCGGTCTGCCCCCCTACATTCAGGCGCTCGCCTTGAACGACACGGGAAAGGATATCCTCCGTCAGGCTAAAGACAGCTGCTCTCTGCCCATTGTAATGCGGACTGCAGACGTTCATATGCTCGGCGCCGGGGCAAAAAGGGTGTTTGAGACGGAATGTTCTGTGGCTGATATGTTCACAATGGCAATGCCCACGCCCCGTTCCTGCGGTTCAGAGCAGGTCAGTAATGTGATTTTGCTGTAAACTCAGGCGCTATGTTCAACAAATTGCACAAAACGCATATTTGTTTGTCCGAATAATAAAAAATTTATTGTAAATATAAAGCGGTTGTGTTACAATGAAGTTTGTTAGTGTATGATTTAGTATTGAACTTACTGTATCTGCTAATTACATCCATATAAATCAAGGAGGTAAACAATTTGAAAGCCTACAACGCAAAAGACATCAGAAACATCGCCCTTGCCGGACACGGCGGCAGAGGCAAGACCACTTTGGCGGAGGCTATGCTCTTTATGGCAAAAGCTACCGACAGACTGGGCAGAGTTGCAGACGGCAACACAGTAATGGACTTTGACGCAGAGGAAAAGAAGCGCAAAGCGACAGTATCCACCGCGGTGGCTCCCATTGAATGGAAGAACACCAAGATCAACATCATAGACACTCCCGGTCTTTTCGACTTCGCGGGCGGCATCAGCGAGGGTATGCGCGCGGCTGAGTGCGCGGTCATCGTGACCTCCGCGGGTTCAGGCTACAGCGTAGGCACAGAGAAGGCCTGCAAAGCCGCCGACAAGCGCGGTATAGCCAAGATCTTCGTAGTCACCAAGTGCGACAGTGAGAACGCGGACTTCTTCAAGACCTTTGAATCCCTTAAAGAAGAAGTTGGCACGTCTCTCTGCCCCGTAGTCGTTCCTCACATGAACGGGGACAAGGTCGAGTGCTACATCGATCTCTCCGCGAACAAGGCTTATAAGTACGACAACGGCAAGGCGACAGAGGTCGCAATGCCTTCGGACGATCATCTTGCAGAGCTGCAGGAAGCTTTCAAGGAAGCTATCGCCGAGACAGACGAAGAGCTTATGGAAAAATTCTTCGAGGGCGAGGATTTCACCGCTGACGAGATCGCAAAGGGTCTCTCCATCGGCACAGCCTCCGGTCTTATATTCCCCGTATACGCCTGCGCGGGCTACACAATGGACGCTGTTGACCTTCTTCTCAACGGCATCGTTGCCAGCGCCCCCTCAGCGGCGGACTACGCCGGCGAGAAGGCTGGGGACAAGGACATCCCTTGCGACGAAAACGGTCCTCTTGCGGCGATCTGCTTCAAGACCATCGCCGACCCCTTCGTGGGCAGAATGTCCTTCTTCAAGGTCATTTCCGGCAAGATCACTTCCGACGTTCCCGCGTTCAACGCCCGCACGGGTGAGAGCGAGAGAATGGGCAAGATCGTCACCGTCCGCGGCGGCAAGCAGGAAGACGCGGGCGCTATCCCCGCGGGCGACATCGGCGTTGTAACCAAGCTCAACGGCATCAACACCGGAGACACCCTCTGCAGCCCCAAGAACGTTGTTACGCTTGAAGGCATCACCTTCCCGGCTCCCTGCCTTTCAATGGCTGTCAAGGTCCGCAAGAAGGGCGAGGAGGAAAAGGTCGCCACAGGTCTTTCCCGTCTTGCAGAAGAAGATCTTACCATCAAATTCGAGACCAACACGGAGACCCGCGAGCAGATCCTCTCCGGTCTTGGCGAGCAGCATCTGGACGTTATCGTCTCCAAACTCAAGAATAAATTCGGCGTTGAAGTCGATCTGACAGTTCCCAAGGTAGCTTACAGAGAGACCATCCGCAAGAAGGTCGAAGTTCAGGGCCGCCACAAGAAGCAGTCCGGCGGTCATGGCCAGTTCGGCGACGTTTACATCCGTTTCGAGCCCTGTGATTGCGACGGTCTGGAGTTCTGCGAGGAGATCGTGGGCGGTTCAGTGCCCAAGCAGTACTTCCCCGCGGTTGAAAAGGGTCTTCGCGAGTGCGTGGCAAAGGGTCTTATCGCCGGCTATCCCATGGTTGGCATCAAGGCTACCCTTTATTTCGGCTCATATCACCCTGTTGACTCTTCCGAAATGGCGTTCAAGACCGCGGCGAGCATCGCGTTCAAGAACGGTATCCCCAACGCGCAGCCCACTATCCTTGAGCCTATCGGCACACTTAAGGCTTACGTTCCGGACGACAAGATGGGCGACATAATGGGCGACGTTACAAAGCGCCGCGGCCGCGTCCTTGGCATGGGACCCGCCGACGAACCCAAGATGCAGGAGCTTGTAGCCGAAGTCCCCATGGCTGAAATGGGCGATTTCGCAACGGTACTCCGCTCCATCACCGCCGGCAAAGGCTACTTCTCCATCGAATTTGCCCGCTATGAGGACGCTCCTCAGAACGTAGCTCAGAAGGTCATCGAGGAGTCCAAGGCTGAAGCCGAGGAATAAAACCTCAGCAAACTAAATAAAGTATTCAAATCGGGTTTGTCAGAATTTACATACAAAATATATTTATTTTTCTTGTATTTTCTCTTGACAAGCCCGATATATATGTGTTATTATATACAAGCAAAGAATACATTACTAAATTGAAAGGATGTTTTCTATCATGAAAAAAGCATTAAGCATTGTTCTTGCACTTGTTCTCTGCCTTTCAATGT
Source organism: Clostridiales bacterium (assembly GCA_024684435.1). Classification (GTDB taxonomy): domain Bacteria; phylum Bacillota; class Clostridia; order Oscillospirales; family Acutalibacteraceae; genus JAAZFZ01. The sequence goes on along the minus strand of JAIKWV010000012.1, from coordinate 8,202 downwards.
CTGTTATGGCATTCGCAGAGGATGTCGATTCTGCAGATCCCGCAGCAGCTCCCGTTGCTGAGCTCAAGGATGAAGCAGAAGATGTTAAGGCAGAAGTCAAAGAAGACGTAGCAGCTGTTGAAGAGAAGGTTGCTGAGGTTGGCGAGAAAGTTAAGTCAGAGTTCTCAGAGCTCCTTAACGTAGCTAACGATTTCGACGGTCTCAAAGAGATCCTCGGCAATGTTGATCCCGCACAGCTTAGCGATGTTCTTAAGACAACCGCTGATTCCATCAATGCTCTTTCCGGCGGCAAGCTTGATCTTGACGGCGGCCTTCAGGGCATCAAGGAAGCTCTTCAGGATGCTGATCTTACAGCTGGCATGCCCGCTATCGCTGACGCTTTCTTCGCAGGCCTTGAGAAGATGGGCGTAGATAAGGACACTCTTGTTGAGAAGCTTCAGAACTCCAAGATCCTCAACGCTGGCGCAAAGCTCTACACCTACGGCGCAGCTCCCGCTCCTGTGAACCCCAAGACCGGTTCAACAGCAGCTATCGCAGTATTCGCTGTTCTTTCAACAGCAGCTGCAGCAGCATTCGTATGCGGCAAGAAGAAGGAAGACTAATTCATAGTTAACCTGAACAATTAAACTAACCCGCCAGCCACGGTTCGCCGTGGCTGGTTTTTTGTTGTATATTAAGCGAGGATTTTTCAGTTGGATAGAGTTAGAGAAGAGAATCTTATATTAAAAAACACCTCAAAGGTACACGTCTTTTGTTCCTTTGAGGTGTTCGGCTTTATTGGGGTATTGGTGCAATTAAACGATTTTAATTTTGAAACCACTTGTGAAAAGATGTGGAATCAAAACTGTTATTATTTTAGGAACTCGTACTCAAACAATGTCGGCACTATCTCTTTTTTGTAATAGTCCTTCACCAAAGATTTCAAAGTCTGAAGGGCAGAATGTACCTCAATATTATTCCAAACAGTATTTCCTTCCTCATCTTTATAACTAGTATCAATTTCTGCAAAAATCTGATAGACGCCGTATGTCAAAGACGAATTGTACTCAGCCGTCTTTTTTGCCTCTGCAAGCAGATTGTTCCATTGTGCCATCAGTTGTTTTTCGGTCTCGTTCATATTCAGTTTTGACAGATCAACAGAAGCAAGTGTGTCTCCGTTTGTGGTGTCAAGACATAATTCATTTCGATAGAAGCGTCCGTCGCTTCCCGTGAACGTTCTCATGTGGTTTTGCATTTCAAGACAAGTAAACAACAGACATTTGCGAAGCCATTGGTCAAGTTTGCCAGACGCAACGTCAGCATTATATCTATCTGCACCGTCGCCAGATTTCATAATACGGGCACGTTCTGTCCACGCACGATTGTATGTGATGTAACGGGAAGCGCAGAACATCGGAAGTTTTTCAAGATAGTTATCTTTACGAACATAAAATCCATGAGCATTATAAAACGCGCAAGTTGTCAAAGTACAATTCAAATCAGGCTTATCAAACCCCGTTCCCTTTGGTGCAAGATAGCACACAATATTATCGTTATAAAGAGGTGTCAACGATAACTTTTTATTCGACTCTTCTAAACCATCAGAATAACAGGCAACACCAACTTTATCATGCGAATCTTTTCGTTTGTCATAATACGAATCAGCAAAAGATGAATGTATCTTCTTAACAGGAAGTAAATCGTAATCAATAACATCGCCATTGTCATCTACATCATAACCATGTATATACAATTCCTCAGTCACGGCATCATCTATATTAGCCCATAAAGCACACATAATACAGGCATCAATATCTGTATGAAAATGACGTCGATTAAATGCTCTTCCATCTAAAAATTTCTTTTGAACAAGACCTTGTCCTTTCCAGTATTTCACATGAGAATAAACCACATAGCTATCAGTTGGCTGACGCAGATAATATTTGAAACCAGACCAAATGAAAATGTTGCCAACATCATCAGATACACTACCACGCAAGACTTTCTTCATTTCTGTATGTAAAAAACTCTGTTTCCATGAACCAGACATCTTCTTTTCTGATCCATGAGCTTCGGCATAAGGCGGGTTTTCAAAAAGGATTATCGTGCATTTCTGATCATTGATATACTGCTTGATAACAGGGTTCTTGATGTATTCCTGTGACAAAGCATCTGCACCGCGTACAAGCCCTGCGTTAAATGTATCATCAGCTTCTATCGGAGGAACAATGTGGCGCACCTTAGCTCCTAACAATTCCTGAAGTACTTTATACTCGTAATATTCGACCGTTGATAAAATGCAGTGAGACAGTTCTTCATCTGTCAAAGTCTTTTCAAGATTACCCGTGCCAGCACAACGGTCAATAATAACGTAATCGTTCCCCTCAGGAACGCGATCAATCGCCATTCTTAACAGTTCGTGAGACTTTTCGGCGTAAACCTCAGGCGTGTAAAAAGCACCGAGGTTTTTCTTCTGGAGCGTATCATTCAGCCTGTCCATAAGATATTGAAAACGGACGTTGCTATGTCCAGTGTATGGGATAATATACGGAGCAAAGACAGACGGATTGCGAATTTCTCCGATTGTTTTGTGCTTTCCCGTATCATCACCGATAAAATCTTCTTTGCGAGCAGTAGGAACAGCTTTATAATAAGCCGTTGCCCAACCGACAATACAGTTCTCGTCAATATGAATCTTTGTCCATTCCGCAGATTTCAAAACAGCAATCAGTTTTGAGGCATCAAGCGGCTTTGAATAGTCATATTTCTGATTATAGGCGTTGCCGACAAAACCCGAATTGGATTTTGAGGCTCCACCGCTATAAACTTTTTCAATATATACTAAATAATCATCCGATTTATAAAGATATGCCTGTTCGCCGTTCAAATCAACAATCAAAATGTTAGCTGGAACAGGTTTGCCTTTTACACGCAAAGCAGACAGATATTTTACACACTGGAAAAGCACTGCATTCAGATCATTGATGCGTAGCTTAAACTCAAGCAGATTTCCGTTCAAAACGCCGTCGTTATCATCGGCAAGAATATTATCCAAATTCAGCGACGGATCAATCAAAGGAAGAAACGTTTTATAAAACTCAACTTGTCCCTCGCGCTCAGTAATATAGTTAGCCATATTATTTCTTCTTTCAAATAAAAAAGTGCGACCACCGAAGCAGTCGCACAAAAAACGCAAACTCCGATAGTCGCCAAACTAATTATGCAAAATGGTTTTATCCAGTCCCGTCATAATGGAATTTGCATTTTTATCAAATTCAAACGGGACGGAAAAGGGTATAATACCCCAAAGGGATAAATATACCACTTTGCATATTCAATTAGTTTGGCGACTATAGTTTATCACAAAAAACAAGGAAATACAATACTTATATGAATAGTAGTTTAAATCCACCCTGTTTTTAGTTACGTTTGCGCCGAGGCGCAAGTTATGTTATGCCTGCGGCATAGTGATGTTGCTCCCGTCAGTCGCAGTGATGATATGTGTCCCGTCAACATGCCGAAGCGCTCACAACTCGGCGGAGCCGATCATAACCGCCCGCGGGGCTTATAACGTTCCGTACAGCGGAACACATAGTTGAAAAAACCGTTCCTCTCGGAACGGTTTTTTCTGGCAAATGACTACAATATGGATACCAACTGCACCCCACAGCTTTGAAAAAGCCTTTGAAACAAAGCGTTTTTCGGCTTCTTGCACACGGTTACTTTTAGAGCCTGCCCGGACGGAATTATCTGTCTGGTTATGCTCTTCTCTGTTTTATTCGGTTTTTAGTAGTTTTTGCAAGCAGTAATCGTTTGCAAGATGGGGTGTATTCGTGTGCGAGATGAGTAATCGTGTGCAATGCACCCCACCCCATTAAAATGACTTGACTTTCCTTGAAATAAGAGCATTTATTACTGTGAACTCGATTTTTAAGGAGGTTGCCGCTTTGACAGATAGACAAAACGAATCAGAAACCATATACCGCCTTGGCGTAATCGTATTGGATAACTTACTGCACCAAGGTCTCATATGCGAAGAGGAATACGACAGATCAAGGGTAGTTTTAGCAAATAATTTACAAGCACCGTTCGGAATGCTTGAAGCGGAGGACAGACTATGGAAGAAAGAATTATAACAAGAGTTGAACATTTACCATCTCTGCCAAACCGCTTAGTGTTATCAGAACGAAAGAGAGTCGCCGCATATGCCCGTGTATCCACATCATCATATGAGCAATTAAACAGTATTGATGCTCAGAAATCATATTATGAAGAACATATCAGAAAACACAAAAATTGGATATATGTCGGGCTGTTCGCAGACGAAGGAATCTCCGGCTTGTCTCATTATAAACGCACAGAATTCAACAAAATGATAGAGGCAGCTGAATCCGGTCGAATTGATTTAGTTGTAACAAAGTCAATCAGCAGGTTTGCCCGCAATACTGTTGATACTCTCACCCACATAAGACGATTAAAAGAAAAGGGCGTGGCCGTCTATTTCGAGAAAGAAGATATCAATACGCTTGACGCAAAGGGTGAATTTCTTATCACGCTTCTCTCCAGCATGGCACAGGAAGAATCTCGCTCGATTTCCGAAAATGTCAAATGGGGAATCCGCAAACGAATGGCTGACGGAATATATCATTTGCCTTATTCCAGATTTCTCGGTTATGAAAAGGGAGAGTCAACTTTAGTAATCGTTCCGGATGAAGCGGCTGCGATCAGATACATATACTATCTGTTCCTTGCAGGCAGAACCGCAAGGTATATCGCATCATTGCTTACAGAATCGGATATTTCGACTCCGTACGGACTTAAGACATGGGATCCAACCGTTATTGTAAGCATATTAAGGAACGAGAAGTACTGTGGAAACGCTCTCCTTCAGAAAACATACATAACCGATTTTTTGACCAAGAAGGCAAAAAAGAATCAGGGTGAGCTACCACAATACTTCATAGAACACGACCATGAAGGCATCATTGATGTTGACATCTGGAACGAAGTTCAGTCTTTACTTGACAAGCGAGATAAATCATATTCGGGATGCTATGTTTTCTCCCACAAACTTGTTTGTTCCATCTGCGGCGGTAATTTTATAAGAAGAACCCGGTATTATAAATCTCAGCCCGTAGAGCCGGTAATATTCTACAATTGTCACAACAAGTTTAATAAAAGCTGTAAATGCAAAAACATCTACGTACACGAAGCCGATTTATATGAGGTTTTTTCCGAAGCAGTTTATTCCTTAATGAAAGCGAAATTCAAAAAGGTAAAGACCGCTGTAAAAGATGCATTGCTTTATCGTTCCCTGCGAGCAGATCCGACAAACCGTACATAATGGTCGTAAAGCCGGGCAGCAGCTCGCCGACGATGTTATTTTTGACGCCGCCGAAGGTTTTCTGTAACGTATCGAACGAATCGTTAAAGTCGGCGGAAGCTTTGACAGCTTTGTCGGACATAACAAAACCAAGGTCCTCAGCGGCCTGCATGAGTTCCTTGGTGCTTTCTACAGATTCATTAAATAATGGCGTCAGATTCTGCCCCGATTTTCCGAAGAGATCGTTTGCGAGGGCAGCTCTTTCGGTGCTGTCCGACATATTCTGAAAGCCGGTGATCGTCGCCGCAAAAATATCTTCACGGCTCATCGTTTTCAGGTCAGACAAGGATATTCCCAGCTTGGCAAACCGCGCCTGTGCAGCGGTGCTTCCGTTCTTCGCGTCATCAATCTGATTGGTCAGCGTTTTCAGGCCAGTGGTCATGGAAGTGATCTCAACACCGGATTGGCTGAGAACGTAATCCCACTTTTGATAGGATTCCGCCGACATACCGAGCTTTTGCGACGTCTTGTCAATTTCATCACCGGCGTTGGCGGTTTCCATCGCCAGATCTGTCAGCTTCTTTCCGGCTGCGATCGCTGCCGTTCCGACTGCGGCTGCGGCGGCACCCATCGCTTTTCCGATCCCCGCAACTGCCGAGGCGACTTTTTTGAATTTGCCGTCCGACTTTTCGGCATCGTTGGCGGTATCCTTCAGCTCATTCCCGAATTGATCTGTTTTACGTTCCGCTTGTTTGAACTCGTCTCCGGTTTCGTCAAGCACTTTTTCATTTTCCGCCAGTTCTTTATCCAGCTTATTCAGTTCAGCCTTCGCGTTGTTCAGCTGGATCTGCCAAGCCTGTGTGCGCTTGTCGCTTTCACCAAAGGACTGCGTGGCGTTTTCGAGCGCGGAGGTCAGCAGGGCGATTTTCTTTTTCTGCTCTTCAATCTCTTTATTCAGCACCCTGCTCCTTGCGGAGACAGCCTCCACGGACTTGTCCTGCTTATCGAACTGCGAAGAGACGAGGGTAAGTTCTGAACCTAAAACCTTGAAGGTGGAGTTGATTATCTATACAACTCCATGGTTCTGGCATAGAGAATCCTGAGGAACTTGTTGACGCCTGCCATTTTTGCCACATTGAAGGGTTTACCTTCAGATTCTTTTTTCAGGATAAATTGGTAAACAGGGTCATCTTGAGGTTTTGTCAGTTTAAGGGCCTGCATTACCTCAAAACAAGCTTTCCTGAGAGTGGAGCTGCCACGTTTGGAAATGTGGCGGTTCCTGCTCTCGAATTGACCGGACTGGTATGGTGGCGCATCATTACCGGCGTAGGAGTTCAGCGCTTTACCACTGTGGAAACGTCGGATATCGCCGATTTCAGCCAAAATAATTGGACCAAGTCGATCTCCTACGCCGTGCATCGCACGAAGAACCGAATATTCAGGAATCGTTTGCGCAATATTCTGCATTTGCAGAATGATTTCATCAGCAGCGTTCTGTGCGCTCGAAAGCAGATCGACGCACTGATTCTGAACCAGCCAAATATACGGATCATCACCTCTTGTAGTAATACTGTCCCTTGCCAGTTCATAGATCGAGAGGCCCTTCTGAGCAGCATATCTGTCTGATGATTTCTTTGTCATTGTCTCATAAGATGAAAGGAATCTTGTTTTTCCCATCCGCCGGATCTCATCGAAAGATTTAAATCGCTTAATGAAGAGAAGAAGAGTGCATTTCTCCGGCTTTCTGCTGGTTAAAGAGAGCAGCTTTGTAACTCCGGGCATTGTTTGGTCAAGTAGATCAAGAAGCTGCACTTTCAGCTTGGATACATAGGATATGCGTTGCTCATACTGTCTGGATAGGAATTTCAAGTCTTCGTACTTCTGTTCCATAGGACTATACGGAACAAGCTTGTATGATTTTTCCAGAGCATAGGTGGCAATCCGCAATGCGTCTTTCTTATCCGTTTTTGCTTTATGAATTTCTGCATCTCCATATTTTTTCATCTGATATGGGTTGATAAGGCATACCGGTAAACCTTCCGACTGAAGTTGTTTCAGAACAGGATAATGGTAATGGCCGGTGTATTCCATCAGAATGGTAACGGGTTCTCCCAACTCTTTCAGAAACCTGGCAAGAGAATGGATTTCCGGCTGTGTATGTGCTATTGTGTACGGAATTGCGAGAATTTCACCGTTTGAATCAAGAACTGCCACGGTACTTTTGGACTTTGATACGTCGATTCCGACTGCAATCATGTGCTTCCTCCCTGTTTGTGATTTTAGATTGGTTCCAGCCCTTCAAAATCCAAACAGATTAGTTCGTGAAACGGGAGCAATTATTTGTCCCAACTTGCTGAATCGAATGCAGAATGATGAAGGCTGGCTGACACATTTGTCTACGGGCGTGGTGTCCCAATCGGGAATTCCGTCAGCCAATCCTCCTTCATCATACAGGAAAAGCGAAGGCTGGTAAACCCTCGCTTATATATTACTAATCTTGCTAATGTTTGTCAAGAGTTAATTTGAGTAAAATTCCACTTTTCCGCCGCCCTTGACAAACAGCGTTCAAATGCTAAAAAAAGGACAGCGAAGGCGATAAAGGGAATAACAAAACAAGCCCAGCCGCCCTCGCTCAAACAGGATAGCATTTGAATGCTTCGGTTTGTCAAGGGTATGCTGCGCCGGCTGTCCGAATAGGAATTGAAGAGTCCGCTCAGGCTCCAAAAAGAATAACAAATACTTGCTGATTCATGGAAATTGTGCAATAATGGGAATAGGGATTATCTATACAACTCCATGGATCTGGCATAGAGAATCCTGAGGAACTTGTTGACGCCTGCCATTTTTGCCACATTGAAGGGTTTACCTTCAGATTCTTTTTTCAGGATAAATTGGTAAAC
>JAIKWV010000009.1 GCA_024684435.1 Clostridiales bacterium | reverse complement strand
TCAAGGCGCCTATCGCCTCGTCGAACTTCTTGGTATAGCTTGCCACAGTGGAACCGCCGTCGGAGTTCCACTTAAGGGTTATATCTTTCTTTGTCCAGACAGCCTTCAGGGTCACTGTGCTGGAAGATGTGCTGACCTCGCCGTTGGCGCCCAGGATGTTGTCCTTGGTGGCGGTGAAGGTGCCGCTGGTGCTGAGGTTGGTACCCTGCCAGCTTGAGAATGTGTAACCGTTCCTTGTGGGGGTGGGAAGTGCTGACGAGCTGTAATTGCCGTCATACGCCACGTTCTCAAGATCGGTGACATCCGAGGGATCGCTGGAGCCGGAGCCCTTGTTTTCATCAAAGTGTATGGTGTAGGTCTTCGCCGTCCAGTGAGCATACAGGGTATACGCCGTGTTGCCGCTGGAATAGAGAGGCGTTGTTAACGATATGCCTTCGTTTCTGCCGCCCACGGTCTGCGCCGCGACTATCTGTGTGCCGCCGGAGGTAAACCAGCCGTCAAATGTGTAGTAGTTACGGCTGATGGTAGGCAGGGTGGGATAGTTTGCGCCGTAGGTGACCTTCAGGGTGGTGGGTGAAGGATCGCTGGGGGCGGAGTTGGAGCCGCTGCCGCCGTTCTTGTTGAAGGCTACCTTGTACTCGTTGGCTGTCCATTTTGCAAACAGCTCAACTGTGCCGTTGTTTGTGGTGGTCAGGGTGCTGACGTTCTGACCGTCGGTGTAAGCAACGCTGCCGCTGGCGGAAGTTGCCCAGCCTGCGAAGGTGTGACCTACCCATGTGAATGCGTTGGTGCGCAGGGCGCTGGCGGTATTGTAAACGTGGCTTGTGTTCGCCATGGTCTCAGTACCCGTTGCGCCGTTCTTATTGTACTTTACGGTATAGGTGTTCGCCGCCCACTTCAGATGCAGGGTGCAGGTGGATGTGGGTGTGTATGTGCCCGTACCTGTGCCCGCCAATGTGGTGAGCCCGGAATTCGTGTACCATTTATCCACATGGTAACCTGTCTTTGTGACATCGGAATCCGTGGGCAGGTTGATGGAACCGGAATTCCAGTGGGCATACAGTGTCACTGTGGCGCCCGGAGTGTCTGACAATTTGTTGACAGAAGCCTGGTTATTGTAGACCTTTGCGCCGTCTGCGGATGTCGCCCAACCGTCGAAGGTGTAGGTGGCTGTCCTTGCGTTTACAGTGGAACCTCCGTTGGTATTGAATGAAACGGTGTACTTCCTCTCAAAGGCGTTGGCTGTCAGTGTCTTGGACTGGTCATAGGGAACACCGGTTATGCTCGTCATGGTGACGGAAGTGTTGGTGTTGCCGTTACCGTTAAAAGCGATGGTATACGTGGGCATAACGTAGAACCTGACGCCCGCGTTGCCTGCGCCTAAGGTGCCGCTCTGGGTCTCCGTTGAGGCGTAGGTGTTATCCGACTTTTTAATCGTGTAATTGGTGGCAGCTGTAGCTACCATCTTATACGTGGTGCCGTAATTGTACTGAGCGTAGTGATCCTTGGTGTTGGAAGCTACAAGTGTATCGTTGGGTATATAAACGTTTGCCGTAGCCCAGTTTCCGCCGCTGTTATAGTCGACTGTGCCGTTGGAATCTATATAGCTCCAGTTAAGATCAATATAATATTTGTTTATAGTCCACTTGGCGTAGAGGGTCACTGTGGCGCCGTTGGTGGCTGTAAGATTGCTGACGCTGGTGCTGGCTGAATAACTGGTGCCGTTGCCGGCAGCCGCGGTGTTCCAACCGGACTGTGTGTAGCCCGTCTTTTCATAGACGTTGCCCGCCGTGGTGAAGCTCACGTCGTAGGTGGCGCTGACGTTGGAGGGCGCAGTCTGTCCGGATATAAGCGTACCACCGTTGGCGTTGTAGGTGACGGTATATGTATTCGCCTGCCAGTTTGCGGTGAAGGAAAGGTCATTCTGGTTCATCTCCACAAGAGAGATGTCCGCAATGTTCCAGACGTGGTCATGCACGCTGTGATCCTGCTCTATCTGGAAGAATATCTGGCCGGCGGACTTGTTGGCGGGGATGGTCATATCTCTATAGTACCTTGCCCAGCCGTCAGTCAGGTCAGACTCCTTGTTGGGAGCGCCGTAAAAGTCGTATGGTGTGCCTGAGCTGTAGGTAGTCCACCAGAATCCCACCTTAAGGGCAACTGTGCCTGCCGTCTGCTTGGCGCTGTAGTAGAGCCTGTATGTCTTGCCCGAAGTTACGGGAATGCTGGGATCGGGGTGATTGTCTCGATTGTTCGCCACAAAGGGGCTGGATATGGTGTAATTCGCCATGGAGCCGATGTTGACGTTGTTGAACAGCGTGGTCACATAGGCGTCATAGATCAGCCACTTTGTGGTGGGAGCTGCTCCGTTGAGGCATTGATCGATCTGAATATAGAACTGACCCCTTGACTTGCCCTCGCGGGCGGTAACGTCCTTATAATAAATGGCGTATCCGTTATCCACGTCGCGCAGCTTGGTAAACGCTCCGCCGTAACCGTCATAACCATTTCCGGAGGTTTGGGATGTGTACCAGATACCGCCCTGAAGATTGAGAGAACCTTCAGTACGCTTAGCTGTGACATAGACTCTGTAAACTCTGCCCGGTATAACAGGGAAACTGCTTCCCGGATGATAGTCTCTGCCGTTTAATGTAACGGGGCTGCTGGCGGTAGCGTTGGGGATCGTCACGTCCAGAACATTGGGCACGCCCGCAGTGGTTTGGACCGAGGAGAGGTTGGAACCCGTCCATCCCGTGAACGTATAGCCCGTTTTTGTGGGATTGTTGAGCTTGACGGGAACCGTTTCAATTGTGTAGCTGGTGGGGTTGCCCGATGCGGAACCGCCGTTGAGGTTATATGTAATATTATGTGAATTTGCCGTCCACTTTGCGTAGAGGGTGACCGTGGCGCCGTTGGTGGATGTAAGGTTGGTGACGCTCTGACCGTTGGTGTAGGCAACCGAACCGCTTGCGCTGGTCGCCCAGCCCGCGAAGGTGTAGCCGTACCTTGTAAAGGCGTTGGCGGTAAGGTTCTTGGCCGTATCGTAGGTATGGCTGACGCTGGACATGGAGCCCGAACCGCCGTTGGCGTTATAAGCCACGGTGTAGGTGTTTGCCGTCCACTTGGCGTAGATGGTATTCTCCGCGGCGGACAGGCTGGTATACATATTATTGATACACGTGCCGCTGGTGTTGACGTAGTTGGTGCCGGTGCCGCCCGTGCCGGTCCAGTATCCGCCGAACTGATAGCCCGTCCTCGTGGGGCAGGTTATTGTGTAGCCGTTGTTCAGCGCTGTGGTACAGTCTGCGTTGGAGTAATAGTATGTGTCCCCTGAATTTGTTTTGTACATGAACCACAGCGCCGTGGTGCCCGCCGAGGTGGCGGACTGGTTATTAAGGGTCACCTTGTTGACGAAGGGTTTAAAATAGTTGGGGCTTCTGTTGTTCTGTGCGCCGAGAGTATTATAGGCGTAGATATGCGTAGCGTAGACCCCGTATTCGTTATTGTGGGCGCTGACCGCCACATAGTAGCGGTAATTGTAGGAGGTGCTGCCAACCGTATAAGTGCCGGCGGTGCCGCTGGCGGCGGAGCTTGTCGACCAGTTTGACTGGATATCGTCCTGCTCGTTGCCGTTTACTACTTTTTGCGTCCATGAGGGGAATTGTACGCGGGCGATGGGTGCGCCGCCGTTCTGGTCTACCTGAGCATAGACATAATAACCCGCAACGCCGTCACGTACCCAAGTGCTGCGAGAAACCGAAGGCTTCTTGGCGGTCATGTAGCCGCTCTGGGTGGCGCAGGCTGAGGCGTAGGAATCGATAGTATCCTTAGAATAGGTCAACGACCAGCTGTCCGCAACGTAGTCGGCGAGGGCGTTGCTGGCGTTGGTCAGCGCTGCTTCGATGTTTGTATCGTTGGTGCTGGAATAGCTGTAATAGGATTTTTGATTGTATTTTGTCAGAAGTGTATTGTAATTGTTATTAAGGGTAGTGATAGAAGAGGTTACTTCGGGAATGGTGGTCTTGTATCCGAAGTAGTTGAAGTCGCCACCGCATCCCTCGTTAAAATCGGCGTTGGCGCTGGTGTTGTGAAACCATGAGACGATAGTGTAGCCACCGTTTGTTAAAGTGTTGGCAGCAGTGGAAGCATTACCGTTGTTTACCATTGATATAGCGGTTACGGGCGGACCTGCCGTTGCAGCATTGGAGACGTAAAGATACAGGGTATCGCCGCCGGCACCCTTATTCAGGTCGACAGCGCCATCCATTACGTTGGGGGTCAGGGTAGTGTTTGCGTTGGAACCGATCTTGTAAAATGTGACGCTGCTGTTGCCGTTAATGGTGGTGGTCGTAGAGGTGCCCACGGTTCCGCCGTCCGTTGCGTTATAACCACGGAAAGCCGTCGCCTTACCACTGGGGTTGGAGCCGTACTTTACGCCCAGGTGAATGTACTTGGATTTTTCGCCGTCACCTGCGTTAAAGTTATGACCGACGGGGGTGTAGCCCCTGCTTGTGAGGTTGCTCTCCGCGTCGGAGTTGCTGCTTGAGGAGAAGTACAGACCTGTTTCATAAATATAATTGTATCCGCTGGACGGAGCAAAGTAATACTTACTGTATTTGCTCACGTTATAGGTGCTGTACGCCTTTGGCTTCAACGAACCGAAGTCCGTGAAAAAGAACGTAGTTGTCACCATAATAGCAACAATTACCACGCTCAGCGTCCTCTTAAACAGTTTCATAATATCACCTTTCCTTTTTTGGTTTTGATCTACATGTTGTGGTTGATAGTGCTGTTGAATATATATGTTGATTCAGTGTCTTTTTTTCAAAATATTAGGGATACAGACACCAATCCTATTCTCTATTATAATACAATATTTCCCGCCAAACTTCAACCCCCACGGTAAATTTTGTGAGGTTTGTATAACATTTTTGTGGAAAATTTTACAGATGTTCATCGCCGCTTCGCCGTAGGGGCTGACGACCTCGGCAGCCCTCAAAAATCACAACACCTAACCTGTAGGGGTCAACCCTCATACAATGGGCAAGGGCGAAGCCCTTCCACACCTCTTACTTCTTCACTATTACTTCTTCCCTCAAATACATGCGTGCCAAAAAGGCTCCCTCCCAGAGGGCGCGGGTGTCCGGTGGACACCTCTGCCGCAAGGCAGAAGCGCCGACCGACGCGGCAGCGGAGACGCTGGCACGAACGAAGTGAGTGACTGAGGGAGTGAAATACTCCTTCCGTCACCGCTTCGCGGCGCCACCTTCCTCTTAGAGGAAGGCTTGTAAACCACCGGGAACGCCGGGGGCGGCGTTCCCTACGACCATTCATTTAAAACCGAACCTGTAATCCAACGGCAAGGATGTATCCTTGCCCTACGGATGTATGCAAACAATTCCGCATTTAAAAAGCTCCCGGCGTCACTGCTGACAACCGGGAGCTGTGTTCATATTTTTCACTGTGTCGTATCATTCGTCCGACGCCCGGGGATTTGTCCCGGGAGAGAGCAAAAAGTTAAACGGTTTTTCAAAAATTTTCGGCGAACACATCAGGGTGATAACAAGGGCGATGGGGATCAGGATCACCAGCAGCCATATGCTGCCCATGCCGAGGGGGCGGGTTATGTGCCGGCTTATCATCGAGCCGTAAGCCTTTATCAAAAAGCAGTGAATGGCATAGGCCTGCACCGTCCTTGCCCCCATGGGAGTGAAAGGAAAATTCCGCTGAGGCGTGAGGGAGATCAGACAGCAAATGAGTGCGGAGGAACCGAGGTAATATCCCAGCCTCAGCAGAGGGCCGCGGTTCACCAAATTATCCTTCAGCGTTGTGTAGGGATTTTTCCCCGTGAGTAGCGGGCGCAGATCGTACAGTCTTTTCTCCTGAAAGATCACCGCGGCAAGCAGGGCGATCATGATCACCGAGGAGATAACCATCACGGGCTTTTTCTTCAGCGGCGCGATCAATTTTTCTTTATTTACAATGTATCCCGCGAAGAAGAAGGGATAAAAATTGATTATGCGCATGAGCATGAGCTTGTCCCCCAGGTTCTTGTCGAACCCCGCGAACAGCGCCAGGATCACGCTGAATACCATCACGTATTTCGGGTTGAACTGTTTAAAAAAAATCGTCATCAGACTGAACGCAAAAAGAGCAAAGGCGTACCACGGGACGCTGCTTTCGGACAACAGGGAAAAAGCAATGTCCCTGTGAAAAATAAACCGGGCAAGCCAATGGATGATTTTTATGAGTACGTACAGGACAAAATACGAAAAGATCCGCTGATAATTTTTTGTGTTCACCGTCTTCTTGCAGAATAGTCCGGAGGTGAAAATAAACGCCGGCATATGAAAGCTGTAGATGAACAAAAACGCCATTCGCATATACCGGGACTCCGGCGTGTAGTAGTCCGCCAGATGACCCAGCACCACAAGAAAGATCAGCATGAATTTTAAATTGTCCCACAGCGGGGTCCGTTTTGTTTCGCCCATAAAAACACCTCGTCTTTTTGTTTTGACGTGAAATATCCGAACGTGCTGTCAAGTCTATAATTTTATTTGTTCGCCCAGATAAAATGAGTATAGGATCAGCTCCGACACCTCTATGCCCAGCACCTGTTCCATGGCTTTTTTGTATATCTCAAGCTGCGCAGAATACCGCTCCGCAAGCTCGGAAATGCGGTCTGTTTTATCTGTTTTATAGTCCACGATAACGGCCTTCCCGCCCTCGATGAACAGGCAGTCCACCATGCCCTGAATGAGTATTTTTTCCCCGGCGGTGACCGGCGGAAGATCGTACAGTTCCCCGGCGGGAACTGTGACGGTGAACTGCTTTTCGCGGAAAAATTTGTCCGAATTCATTATGCGTTTTGCAAGGTCGCCCGCAAAGAATTTTTGCAGTCTGGATACGTTCAGCGCCTTGCCCTCCGCTTCGGTGAGCCGCCCCGCGGAAACAAGGCGGGCTATCTCCCCGCTTATGTCCCGCCCGCAGGCGCCGTAGTCACAGTGCTCCATGAACAGGTGGAACGCCGTGCCTCTCTGCGCCGGAGTAAGCCCTTTTTCGGACATGAAGGCAGGCTGTGTGACGGCGAAATGCTCCGTGTCGATCCCGCCGTGGGCAAGCCCGGAGGCGGTGAGCTTTGAGGCGACTCCCCCCAATGAATCGTAGGGGTAGCGGTAATCAAGCTGTTCCCTGAGCCGCGCCGTCAACGCCCCGTCCGCGGGAGCGCGGACTGTTTGCGTCTGCTCTGCGGCGTCTTCCCCCTCGATATCCGGACAGATAAATTTTATTTTGAGTGGCGTGTCGATGCGCTTTACGAACTGCGCCCCGGCAAGTTCCCGGAAAACGTGGGCGTCCGGGTGCCTGAGCATGGCAAGCAGTATCCAATCCGAAAAACTGCGGCAATTGTCAGCAAAAAACGGCGGTATCTTCCCCTCTCCGCAGATGTATTCCGCCAGCCTTTTAAGCTTGCTTCCCGGGCTCCTTTCCGTGGCGACGGTTATGATCCGCTCCTTCGCCCTTGTCAGCGCCACATACAGCACCCTGAGCTCCTCGCTGCGGTTATCCTGCCCCGCGGCAAGTATCGCCGCCTTGCTTGAGACGGTGTCGTGCCTGACCATTATCTCCGGCAGGATGCGTTTTATGCCTATTCCCATTCGGGGATGAACGATTATGTTTTCTTTTGTATCTTTGGCGTTGAATGCTTTCGCGCAATCCGCCAGAATGCAGATGGGGAACTCCAGCCCCTTGCTCTTGTGTACGGTCATTATGCGCACCACGCCGGCGTTTTCGGAGATCTGTCTCGCGGCGGGTTCCTTGGCGCTGCCCTGAATGATCCTGTCTATGAAGTTGATGAACCGCGGCAGACCGGCTTTGCCCCCGTCGCTGTACCGCACAGCGCACTCCTCAAGCAAGCGGAGATTCGACCTGCGCTGACTGCCTCCCGGCAGAGCGCCTACCACCGCAAGATAGCCCGTCTCCTCGGACAGTCTGCGGATAAGGCTGTCCACGGGCAGGGTGGCGGCAAGCCTGCGAAGCTCTTCTATTTTAAGCAGAAAATCCTTGCTCTTTTTGTCGTTTTCCGCGTAGTTTACAAGGCTGTTGTATATGGGCACCTTCCTGTCCGGTATCCTCATTTTTGCCAGCTCCTCCGGGGTAAAACCGAACACAGGAGAAAGCATAACGCCGGTCAGAGGTATGTCCTGCACCGGGTTGTTCAGCACCCGAAGAAGATTCAGCATGAACTTGACCTCCGTGGTGTCAAAAAGCCCGTCTGAGGTGTCGAAATACGCGGGTATGGAAAGCTCCTTGAGCGCCTCGATGAATTTTCCTCCGCTGTTCTTCGGTGAGCGGAGAAGGATGCAGAAATCCCCGAATCCCGCGGGTCTCTCCCCGTCTCCGTCCTTTACCGTGACGCCCTCGTCTATCATTTTTCTGATGAGCCGCGCCACATACTGAGCCTCTGTGTGCTCCCTGTCCGCGGTGAGAAGATGCACCTCCGCGTCCGGGCAGTCATGCTCCGCGTACTCCGCGCCGCACACCAGCGCCTCGCCCTCATCATAGCTCAGTCCTCCCAGCCGGGGAGTCATAAGCTGACTGAAAATGAAATTCACCGCCTGTGTGACGCCGGAACGGCTGCGGAAGTTTCTGTCCAGATTCACCCGCGCCGGATAGTTTCCGTTTTCGTACATGGGCAGGGTGTCCCTTATGCCAAGGAATATCTCCGGCATAGCCTGCCGGAACCTGTAAATGCTCTGCTTCACGTCCCCCACCATGAACAGGTTGCTCCTGTCCTTTGACAGGGCGGTGAAGAGCATATTCTGTACCTCGTTTATATCCTGAAATTCGTCCACCAAGATCTCGCTGAAGCCCTCGCTGAGCTGACAGGCAAGGGGCGTTTTCACAAGCTGACCCGCCTCGTCCTTTTTAACAAGCAGGCGGATGGCAAGGTGGATTATATCGGAAAAATCCAGCACGTTCTGCTCCGCTTTCAGCCTGCCGAACTCCTCGCCGTAACGGATAACTCCGTCGATAAGCGCGGCGACGACCGGGGCGGAAGCGGCGATATCTTCCTCAAACTCCTCCGCCGTACAGCAGAAAAGTTCTCTCATGCCTTCTATGATTTTATTGAGACAGTTTTTACGGATATCTTTTGCAAAGTCGCTTAACGCCGAAGCGTTTTTCGCGGAGAGCCTTCCCAGTCCGGCAAGTGTAAAATCGGACAAGAACTCTCTTGCTCCGTCCCAATCCTTTGCCCGGAGCTTTTCGATCAGCGCGGTGAATTTTTCTTTGTCCAAAGAAAAAGCCTCGCCGTATTTTTCCATGATCGCCGGCTCATCCTCCATGAGGGTAAGCACGTTTTGTATCTGCTCGCGGCACGCCAGCGCGCCTTCTTCAGCGTAGTCGAATATCCGCTCCCCCCAGGGCGTTTCCCCGGGCGCCGCGGCGTTTTCATAGGCTTCTTTAAGCGAAACGAGCCATTCCTCCGGGTCGGGATAGGCGCAGGCAAGACCGTAGAGCCGACGGATGGTGCTGGCAAGATAGCTGTCGTCCCTGCCCTTGAAGGTCAGCTCCACCAGATCTATGAATCCGGGATCGGCTTCTTTGTAAAGCTCCTCGATAACGGTGGAGACCGCGTCCTCGCCCACAAGGTCAAGCTCCCCTTCGTCGGCGATCTTATAGTCGGGATTTATCCCCAGGGCGTGAAAGTTTTCCTTGACAAGGTCGTTGCAAAAACTGTCGATGGTGCATATCTTCGCCGTGGGCAGAAGCAGACTTTGACGCCGCAGGTGCGCGTCCCCGGGATCTTTCTGCATCTCCTTCGCCAAAGCCGCGGCGATCTTGTCCCGCATCTGCGCCGCCGCCGCCCTTGTAAAGGTGACCGTCAGCAGGGAGTTTATCCCGCAGGGATTTTCCCTGTCGGTTATGCGGCGGATGACCCGCTCCACAAGCACGGCGGTTTTGCCCGAGCCCGCCGCGGCGCTCACCAGCAGTGTGCCCTTGCGCGCCTCGATAGCCTTGGTCTGCTCCGGCGTCCATCTGACAGCCATGACCTTCTCTCCTTTCTGAAGCTTATGCGTTTATTGCCGAAAAAAGCAAGTCGGGGGACTTGCTTTGAATGTTATTTTTCTTTCAGTACCGCCTTCGCGAAATCTTCAAAGAAGTACGTTCCATCTTTCTTTTCGGGATCGGCTTTTTTAAAAAAGCAGGAGGGTATTTCGTTCCTTTTCAGGTTCTTTGCAATGCAGGGAGCGCACCCTTTTTCGTGGTTTGTGGGATGCATCGGGCACTTGTAGTCGGTACAAGTGCAGAACGGACTTAAATTGTTCATTTTCGCTTCCTCCGTAAATTGATTTGTATCGCCTTTTTCCCGCTTAGTATAACAGAATTTCGTTAATTATTCAATAGAGGAAAACACATGAAAAAATCCTGCCGAAATAATCGACAGGATCTTCGCTTTGGTGGACACAAACGGACTCGAACCGTTGACCTCCTGCGTGTGAAGCAGGCGCTCTAACCAGCTGAGCTATGCGTCCGAAAAGATTAAATAAGAGGAAAAAAGCAGCTCTCCTCCGATGAGGGCAGGGCTGCTTTTTGGTGATCCATCGGAGATTCGAACTCCGGACACCTTGATTAAAAGTCAAGTGCTCTGCCAACTGAGCTAATGGATCATTTGATTACATACCATCAAACGGCACTTAAGTATAGTATATTATTTCCCGCCGGTTGTCAATAGTTTTTCCGAAAAAATACTAAATTTTTTATTTGGCGGCGGAGAATTTGTTTTTTCGGGCGGTCACGGTCAACTTGCGGCGGTACGCATATATGCGTGCTCTACGGTGAGCGAACAGGGAATGTTTCACCCTCAGTATATGATCATTATATGGGCGCTTCCGCCCGGGGCAAACGGTTCTCCAACGCCTTCTTTGTCCTGTGCAGAACAAACAGCAGCACCGGCAGGAGCAGGGCGTCCGCCGCTATCCATGCCGCGGGATTCGCGAAGCACACGGCTGTATAGCCCACCCTCGGTATGACGATAAGACCCATAATGCTCCTCGCCGCAAGCTCGAACACCCCTGCAAGCAGGGCGGGCAGGCTGTACCCAAGCCCCTGAACGGAATTCCTCAGCGGGAACAGCACGGCAAGTACGGGATAGAATATCAGACAGATGTGCAGGAATTTTTCAACCAGTAAAATGACCTCTGTCTGATCGGATGTAACAAACAGCACCGCAAGATCTCCCGCAAAGAAATAGGCGACAAGCATTATAACGGCGCTGTACACACCGGACATTATCAGAGCCTTTAAAAGACCTTCTTTGATCCTTTGATATTTCCCTGCGCCCAGATTCTGACCGCAGTAGGTAGCCATGGTAAGCCCTATGGACTCCGCAGGCAGGACAAGGAACAGCTGGATCTTGCTTGCCACCGTCACCGCGGCTATGGATATCTCTCCCAGGGCGTTCACCGCCGACTGGAGCATAACGGCGCCTATTGCCGTGACCGAAAGCTGCAGCGCCATGGGCAGACCGTTATACAGAAGATTGCCGCACAGCGCGGGGCGTGGTCTGAAATCCTCCTTGTTAAGGCGAAGGATATCATATCTTTTCAGGATTATAAAAAACGCCAGCAAGGCGGAGATAAGCTGAGCTATGACCGTGGCTATCGCCACGCCCTTGCACGCCATTTTCAGTTTGATGACAAAGAACAGGTCTAAGGCTATGTTCAGCAGAGAGGAAAATATCAGCAGCAGCAACGGCGTTTTGCTGTCCCCCAGCGCCCGCATGACGCAGGCAAACAAATTGTAAAAAAGTATGGCTATAAGTCCCAAAAACACCGTGCCGATATAGTCGTACGCCATGGAGAAAATTTCCTCCGGCGTATTCATGAGCCGAAGCACAGAAGGCGTAAGAAAATATGTCAGGGTGGTAAGTACGGCAGTGGCAAGTCCGGTGAGATATATGCTGTTTATGTAAAGCCGCCTGACCTTTTGATGATCCCCCTCGCCGAAGGCGCGGGAAATGGGTATGGAAAGCCCGGTGGTAAAGCCGCAGACAAAGCCCACCACCAAAAAGCTCAGAGAGCCGGTGGAGCCCACCGCGGAAAGCTCCGGAGTGCCGGCAAATCTGCCCACGATAATGCTGTCCACCATATTGTAAAATTGCTGAAAAAGCTGCCCCAGCATAAGAGGCAGACAAAATGAGATTATCAGCCTTACCGGCTTGCCCTTTGTAAGATCTCGAATCATTCTGAAGTTCCTCTGTTTTTGTTTTGGTGTATTATAACGCAAATAAGAAATACCGTCAAGCAACAATTTTCCAAAAATCTTGAATTTTGATTTTTATTAGTATATAATAAATATTTAGAAGTTTATTCTCTGCCTTAGCGGCAACTGTCTTTCCGTAAAGGAGGTAACGTCATGAAAAAAGTCCTGTCTGTTTTATTGGCGGCAGCATTCTGCTTTTTGCTTTCTGGCGTCGCCTTTGCGCAAGAAGAAAGTCCTCTGGTATACTGCGAATTCCTGAACAACGAGCTCACTTACGAGATCGTTGTTGTACTGACCTATGACAGCGCCTATTCTCAAGTCGGAGAGCTTCCCGAGGTCACCCTCAAGGACGCTTCGCAAAACGAAAAGCCCTTATCCCCGGAGGACATTTTACAGCAGGTGTTTTTTTATGAAGGCGTTTATTATCCCCAGCTGTTTGTCCGGATCCCGGAAAAGTACGCAAACGAGTTTATCGACGATGAGCTATGCGTGGGCGCCGGCGCGTTTCAGGATAAAACCGGCAGCAGAGCCGCCGCTGTATCTGTGGGCTTCAACGATATGAACATCGCCATGTATAACATAACGGGATGCAGCGACTATATTATCCCCGATTCCCGGATCTTCGCCGACTCCCGGAAAACCGTTCTGGCAGGTACGACGGTAAAAACAGACACCGATTTTTCTTACAAATACGGGGACGTCTGGAAAAACGCAAGCGCCCTGTCCGCCGGGGACGAAAAGATCGACTTTGAATTTGCCCCGGAGGAACCCGGAACTTATCACGTTGTCTGCCGGCTGAATGATTTTGTTTGGGACGAATACACCTTTACCGCGCTGGACAAAAAACAAGCCCACCTGCAGGGAATGCGATCATGCTTTAATGACGCGGTTCTGCTTCCGGAGTATCTGGCAACCGCTCTTACATGGATGTTTGTTCCGATAAGCGGTCTGTCTGTGGGTCTGATCCTGTTTTTCTACGGACTGGTGCATTATCCTTATATGGCGATAAAGAGCATTTTCAGCACACCTTTCGAGAGCGGCTTTTTTATGTAATATATCTTTCGGTTTTTCAGGAGGTTTGGCATGAAAGCAACAAAGATCATCGTCTCTCTTCTGCTCATTCTTTCATTGATAGGCGCCCTGTCTTCCTGCGGGGTAAAGGGCACAGACGCAACGACCACATCCGGGAAATCCGTTGACGAAACGACACGGGAAACAGAATATCTGACGGACGCGGCCGAAGACGAACCCACGTCCCTTGAGGAGGAAACCGAAGCGCAGCCTTCTTCCCTTGATCATTACAGCGATGTGCTCAAAAGCTACGGAAACACGCGCATAACCCACGCCGTGGATTATGACGTTTATATTGATAAAACCGTTTATGAATACGCCATAAAGGATATAAACTCCGACGGTGTGGACGAGCTGGTGATCCGTGAAAAGTCTGAATTTTCCAGCGGCTATGTGCCGGATGATTTCCGCATAGGCGCAATTTATACTCTTGACAAAAATAACACGCCCGTAGAATTGTATTTTGTAACCAGGCACGGAGATTGTACCGTAAGCGCAGACGGTTATTTTATTGAGACATACCACGGAGCAACCATCGAAAAGCTTGTGGACACCGAGCTGGTTTTGGTCGCGGAGAGCGATCGTTTCGGCGCTGACTATGAAAACGAGCGTGACGAATTTCTCAGGGCGAACAACGTATCCACAGAAGAAATGAAATTTGACTACATACCCTACAACGGTTAACGGCAATTCCGGCATGGACCGCACGTCTTTGCCGCGGCAAAAAAAAGATATTATTTTTTAGGAGGAAAAGGATTTGAAAATACTCGTAATAAACGCAGGCAGCTCATCCCTCAAGTATCAGCTCATCGATATGGAGACAGAAGAAATGCTGGCAAAGGGAGTTTGCGAGCGCATCGGTATCGACGGCATTATCAGCGGCTCCACCGCCGACGGAAGAAAGTTCAAGTATGAAGTCGAGCTCAAGGATCACACCGCCGCTTTCAATGAGGTGAACAAAAACCTCATCTCCGGCGAGTGCAAGGTCATTGACGACATCTCCGAGATCAGCGCCGTGGGTCACAGGATAGTTCAGGGCGGCGCCCTGTTCAAGGAAAGCGTGCTTGTCACAGAGGAAGTTATCGCCGGCATCGAGAGCCTTATCGACCTGGCTCCCCTGCACAACGCGGCTCACATCCAGGGCATCAACGCCTGCCGTTCCGTTTTCGGCACAGAGCTGCCCGAAGTTGTTGTTTTCGACAACGCCTTCCACAGCACCATGCCCCCCGAGGCTTACATCTTCCCGATCCCTTATGAATATTACGAGAAATACAAGGTTCGCCGCTACGGCTTCCACGGCACGTCCCACCGCTTCGTCAGCGCCCGCTGCGCCGAGGTCATGGGCAAGGATCTCAAGGACATCAAGCTCATCACCTGCCATCTGGGCAACGGTTCATCCATCACCGCCATCAAGGACGGCAAGGTCATCGACACCAGCATGGGTCTTACCCCTCTTGACGGCTTTATCATGGGCACCCGCTGCGGCGGCGTAGACCCCTCCGCCATAGTTTACGTTCAGAAGAAAGAGGGCTGGACCCCGGAACAGACCTCCGAGATCATCAATAAAAAATCCGGCTGCCTTGGCATTTCCGGCATTTCCAGCGATGACCGCGATCTTGCCGCCGCGGAGGCCGCCGGCAATGAGAGAGCCGCTCTGGCAAGAAGTATACAGCGCTATCAGGTGCGTAAATTCATCGGCAGCTACGTTGCGGCAATGGACGGCGTAGACGCCATCGTCTTCACCGGCGGTATCGGCGAAAACACCACAGACCTTCGCGCGGACGTCTGCAACCACCTGACATATTTAGGCGTCAAGATCGACGAGGCTGTCAACGAGAAGCTGAGGAAGGGCGCCGAGGGCGAGATATCCACCCCCGACTCAAAGGTCAGGGTATTCGTTCTGCCCACCAATGAAGAACTCCTTATCGCCCGGGACACACGGGACATCGTGGAGAAGCTCAACAAATAAATCAAAGGCAAAAAATTCCTCCTGTGATACTTTCTCTGTATCATAGGAGGTTTCTTTTTTTGTGTTTTGTTGTACTTGTATTTGCACGCCCATACGTCCGGGAAATCAACGGTTCGTAGGGCGCGGATAAATCCATGCCCTACGTTAGCTGTGTGAAAATCAATGCGAATTTATCTGTACTCGCCCTGTAGGGGCTGACGACCCCGGCAGCCCTAATATAATTGGCAAGGGTTCCGCCATTGCCAATTGTATGAGGATCGCCGCCGTTTTTGAGGTAATTATAATTGCCGACCGCAGGTCCCGCAATTATTCATTCTTAAGTCTTCAATATTCATTATTCATTTAGGAATTTGCCTCGGCAAATTCCGCTCAAAAGTCCGTCTCCACGCTCATGCCCTGCTCCCGGAGGAAATCAAAGAATATCTTCTGCACCTCTGTCTCCTTGCTTCTGGATGAGAACGTGACGACCGTTTTGCCGTTAAAGCTGTTCATGGTCATGTAGATATTATTGACCCTTGTGGCGCCGATGACAAAGTCAAAGCTCTTTATTTTGTCCTTGAGTACGTCCGGAACGTTAATGACTCCGATATTTGAAAACGGCGAGGTGGAAAGCCGCTCTCCGTAAAGCCTTGTGGCAATACGGAGAATGGGAAGTTTAACGATGCTTGGGGAAAATCTCACCACAGCCATCTGCTCGCTGCCCACGTTGGCGTTTATTATCTTTTGCAGATTATCCTTATGAAAACCCGTGTTCATCTGTTCCACCGTGGTCTTGAGGATATCCTCAAAATTACAGCCGTTCATGTCGGAATTCACTTCCACGTTGGCAAAAAGAGAAAAGTTCCTCAGGTTGTCTTTAAAGCCGAATATCGGGCGCAGATTTACCGGCACCTGAATTTTTATGGGCTTGTCGATCTTTTCTCCGAGATGCTTATAGAACGCGTAAATATACACCGCGGTCATAAACGACGTTACCGTGACGCCGTAATTTTTGGTGACAACCTTAAGCTCATCCACAGGAATAATTCCGTGGACTATTTTAAGATAATTTTCGGTTATCTTCGGCATATACTGGTACGCTTTGCTTTCGCCCCTGCCCTGGGTCTCGCCCTTTTTATCGTAGCATTTCAGAAAGGCGTTTTCCATCTCCTCATCGGTGGGCTTGTCCTTGGCGTCCAGAATGCTGTCCGTTGAGGGAACGTCTATGCCCTGCAGACGGAAATAGGTTGCCACTATGGTCTGGAGGAACCTCATCGCGCCGGTGCCGTCGGTCACCGCGTGGAAAATCTCCAGCGCTATAGTTGAATCTTTATAGAGGACCCTGAACATGGGCGTGTTGATCTTTCTGCCTATCTCTATGGGGCGGCAGGGCCATTTTCCGTCGTCCTCCTCGACGATATCAGTACAGTCCACCGCTCTGAGATGTCTCCAGAAAAAACTGCCTCTGATCGTAACAAAGAACGTGGGGAACCTGTCCTTAAGCTCCGCCACCGCGCGGATCAGGAGCTCCGGGTCCACCTTATCATAGAGTGTGGCGGACACCCGGAACATCTGGTTCCACTTGCGGTTTTTTATGTAGGAATACATCTTTGCCGACGTATCCAGGTCGAATTTCTGATTTTTAACTTTTGTCATTATTTTTGCTGTCTCCGTAATTTTTTGATCGCTTTAAGCGGTTACAGTAAAATGAAGCCTGCCGCTATGGCTCCCGCTGTGAGCAGAAACGTGACGCAGTATTTTTCAAGATACGCGCCTGCGGTGAGCCAGAGGAACGGAAGGAACAGAATGATCTTTACAAAAAGATTTGCTCCGTCCTTGCCGTAAATTTTTTCGCGCATTTTCAAAACGTCTTCCACCATGGGGAACATATTGCACAGAGCCGATCCGCCCAGGTAAACGAAGACGACATACAGCCAGAAAACCAACGGTCTTTTAGCGAGCGCCAGATATTTGAACGTGCCGAGGTAGAACAGGGGTATCGCTCCCGCCGCGAGAGTTACCAGCGCCACAAGAAACATTACAAAAGAAGGTATGGCGCAGACAAAATATGCAGACGCCTTTTTGTCCGCGAGTCTGTGTTCCACGTGACCGCAGGTCTCGTCCATTTTTATACATTCCTTATGCTCTATCGCCAACCTGAGGATCACACAGGTAATATGCTCCCATAAGCTTTTAAGATAGGACATGGGGAGCGTGATGATTTTTGTGATTATATAAAGCGCTGTCATCCTATGTCACCTGTCCCTTCCATAAATATTTGCTCAACGGTCATGGTCCCCTCGATGCACGCCTGCGCTTTGGATGAAAGAGAACCTCCGTAGTATGAGAAAATATTTTCGATCTCTTCGATCTTTTCCTTGTCGCCGGTCTTGTTCGCGGTTATCGCCAGTATTTCAAGCATATTGAAGGATGCGTCGTCCGCCTGCTCATACGCTATGAGGATCGTCTCGTGGGCTCCCTTCATGTCGCCCTTGAGCATCAGGGCGATCGCTTTCTGACGGTAAGCTTCTTCCTTTTTCGGATACTTCTCTATTTCATTGTCGCAGATTGCTATCGCTTCATCGAACTTTCCGTCACGGCGCTTAAGCTCCGCTTTGAAGGCATTGACTTTTGACTTCGAGTTTTCGGTGCAGTTCTTTTCAAGAAGCTTTACCGTTTCGTCCACCTTATCCTGTTTGTCCAGATTGTAGTATGCTCTTGCTTTATAAGTCATGGCGCTTACGTCGTTGACGTTTATTTTAAGGATCTTATCGCAGCATCCGATGACCTTGTTGTAATTCCCGGCGTCAAAATATAAATTCAAAAGAGGATTCAAATAGAGCCAAACACAATCCGGATACTTTTTTTCAAGCTGCTCAAGATAGGACTGCTGAACGTCCTCCGGCGCGCCTGAATTTTTAGCCAAATAATATTTGATATACTCCAGCGCGGGCTTGTGGACATTATCGTTCTCCTGAGCTATCTGATCTATCTTCGCGATCATCGTATCAAAGTCCGGTTCTCCCGTTGTTTCATAAATGCTCTGGAACTCGTTGGAAACCAGATCATAAGTATCTTCAAAAAGTCTGTACTCATCGTGTATCGCTTTCAGATCCTTGGGCAGTTTTTCGATATTGATGGTCTCTGTTTTTTCAATCGTCTCTCCCGCGGAAGGCGGACCTGTCAAAACATTCAGGAATCTGATGTATCTGTATTCCGTATTTGTTCCGGTTTCAAAGAGTATGATATTATTTTTGTTTTGACCGAACACTCTGCTGTTCAGTTTTTCCACCCGTTCGTCGGCAACGTCCAGCTGCTCCATTGCCTGGGTCATTCTGTGCTGACCTGCGACTATCTGGGCTTTTGCCACCGGTTGAGCAACGTATATCCCCGCAAGCATGAAAACAGCGGCTATCATAAAGACTGCCGTGGAGAGAACGATGTAGAAAAACGCTCCGAAGCTCAGCTTTGTTTCCGCCATTTCGTCCACGCAGACAGAGCAGTATTCAAAGCCCTCCACCGAGGTGTCTCTTCTGCGGGCGAAGCAGCGTTTGCACAGCTCTTCTTCCGGGATATCCTCTATGTTCTCCTCTGTGTCTTCGATCTGATCTTCAGAGCCGTCCTCATCGGAGGACTCGTCTGTAATATCCTCGCAGGGCTGCAGGTCTCCGCCCTCAAGCATGGGCTCACCGTCATCCTGACCGTCCTCCGTCCCGGTCACCTCCGTGTCCGTTGTCTCTGCTCCGGCATCATCGCCGTCGGTCTCTTCCGCCGTCTCCTCATCGGCTGCGGGTGCTTCCTCCTCCTGAGTTTCGGTATCGGCGCTCTCCGCGATCACCTCTTCGGCGGGTTCGTCGAAAGCTGCGGGTGCTTCCGTCTCCGGAGCCTCGGTATCGGCGCTCTCCGCGGTCACCTCTTCGGCGGGTTCGTCGAAAGCTGCGGAGCCTTCCGTCTCCGGGATCTCGGCTTCGTTTTCAAGCTCATTGTTTTTTTCAAAATCGTCCAAAGCAAAACCTCCTGACTAAAAGTTCTCTGTTGATATACTATCACAGGTTTTCATTAAAACAAACCGGATATATAAAAATTTACAGTTTGTAAACAGTTATTTGATTTTTGTGATCTTTTCCTTCTTAACAAGATAAACGTTTTTTGAGATGTCCATCATTGCCTTGTCGTTGTGGGAATCGGTGTAGAAATTTTCTATGACCTCATCAGGATACTTCATGCGAAAAGCCTTGACCTTGTTTTCCCGGAAACAGGGAAAGATTATCTTCTTGCTTTCCAGATCCATCTGAGACCCTATGCAGTCCTTTATCCCCATGCGCAGACACTGTTCCCGCAGAAGCAGTTCCGGGCTCGCGGATACGACTATATCGTTATCCGTGTGTATATCCTTGTAGAACGGGCGGATCTTTTTGCCGTTTTTCTGCCAGAATTCTTTTGTGAGGATCTCCTCCACGTCGTCCATGGACTGCCATATCTCCTCGATGAATCCGCCGTAATCTTTGAACACGTCGTCAATGGATATCTTGCCCCGCTTGTAGTTTACCACGGCGCGGACAACGTTGGGGGTATATTTTATCAACGCCGGGTGGTGCTTCATAAAGAGCTTGAACATATCCACGGCGCTTTCCCCGTCATATATGGTGTTGTCAAAATCAAAAACGTTCATGCTCCGCCTCACTGATCTATTGTGTCGTTCTCTGTTATCTGTATGTTAAGGGCGTGCTCACGGCCGATGTAATCCTCCGGATACCAGAACATTATAATGCACGCGCCCTCCACGTTGTTGGACGCGAACATCGCCTTTTCCCCTCTCGGTTCCGTGGGATACACGCTGTTTTTGTTGAAAATTTCCGTGAATCCCGCCGCCTCCAGCCGGTCGACATAATCAAGGAACTTGTCGTAGGGGTACTCGTCGATATATATGACCGTTCTGCGGCTGCCCTTTTTTCCGAAATTCTCAATGCTGCTGACCTCGTCTGCGGCGGCAGGGACCTTGTCCCCGAAAAAAGCGTCCGTCGGCCAGGAGTTTCTTCCTTTTCCGCCGTTTCCGCAGGCGGGAAAACACATTACAAGACCCACAAGAAGTACGGCAGAAATAAATTTCTTTACCATGACCGTTATGAGTCCTTTCTGTCCTTGTAATACTGGGTTTTGGGATTGGGATGGGGATTTTCCTGCCACAGCTTTTCAGCCTGAGGCGCCCATTCCCCGGCAAATCTGTCGCACCGGGCGCAGACGGTGTCCACGTCCTCCGGGGCGATAAGATCCGTCGATTTTGCTCCGGTCTCCTTTATTATGCTGCGCAGACATTGGGGATTTTCCAGCATGGGACAGGGGCGCAGATGATTTTCATTGAAGGGTTGATTGTGATAAAAAGCCTGAAACAGCGGGTTCTTAAGCGCCTGAAGCAGGGTGTGGGTGCGGATGTTTGAATCCGAAAAATGTATGAACACGCAGGGCTCGATGTCCCCTGCGGAATTGATGTGGAAATAGTTCCTGCCTCCGGCGATACAGCCGCCCACAAACTCACCGTCGTCCTGAAAATCCATAACGAACATGGGCTTGCCCGTGGCGCTGTTGCGCATTTTGCGCAGCCAGGAGTACATATGAGTCCTCTGCTCCGGCGAGGGAATAAGCTCCTCCACCGCGTTCTGACCGATGGGCATATAGTTGAAATAAAGCCCGAATTTACAGCCCTTGCTTATCATAAGGTCGACAAAGTCTTCGCTTGTTACCGCGTCAACGTTTTCTCTGGTATAGCATACGGAAATGCCAAACAGGCACTTGTTCTCCCTGAGCAGATCCATGACCTGAATGGATTTTTCGTAGCTGCCCTCTCCCCTGCGGCTGTCGTTGCTCTCCCTGCTGCCCTCAATGCTGATGGCAAAGATAAGGTTGCCCACCCGCAGTACCTCGTCGCAGAGCTTCTGGTCAATAAGTGTGGCGTTTGTATAGGCTAAAAACGCGCAGTCATTGTGCTTTTCGCAGAGCTTGATTATGTCGTCCTTACGGATAAGGGGCTCTCCCCCGGTAAACATATAAAAATGGGTGCCCAGCGCCTTGCCCTGGGTAACGATGCTGTCCAGCTCCTCGTAACTCAGGCTCTGATGGTGACCGTATTCCGCAGACCAGCAGCCCTTACAGCGCAGATTGCAGGCGCTTGTAGGGTCAAGAAGAATTATCCAGGGAATGTTGCAGTTATATTTTTCACGGTTTTCACGGACGGTTTTCGTGCCCTCATAGGCGCCTCCCAGCCCTAAGGCAAGGAGCATATTCTTGACTATTCTTCTGTCCACGTCCGAAAAAACGCTGAGCAGGAGCCGGCGCCACACGTTGTCCTTGTCCGCGGCGCCCTCTCTGAACCTTTTGAAGTTTACCTTGGGATAAATATCTCCGGTGAGTTTTTCCACCTTGTCAACCAGCTTGAGAAGGTTTTCATCCGGATTTTTATCCACATAATCAAGGAGCCTGTCAACGGCTTTTCCCGCCAACGCGCGCCTGATCTTCTGTTTTAAAGTCATTGATCTTACCCTGCTGTCGGCGCGTATTACCGACATCCTTTTCTCTGATTTTTCTGTATCGGAATTATTTTATGATATCCGTACCCATGTAGGGAACAAGGACTTCGGGAACGGTGACCGTGCCGTCCTCATTCTGATAATTTTCAAGTATTGCGGCGGTGGTGCGTCCGATGGCGACGCCTGAACCGTTAAGGGTGTGGACAAGGCGCGCCTTATCTTTTGCGTCTTTCTTATAACGGATAGCCGCGCGTCTCGCCTGGAAATCCTCAAAGTTTGAGCAGGAAGAGATCTCCACATACCTGCCGTATGAGGGGAGCCAGACCTCGATGTCGTAGGTCTTCGCGGAGCTGAAGCCCAGATCGCCGGTGCTCAGAGCCACCACTCTGTAGGGCAGACCCAGGAGCTGCAATACGCGCTCGGCGTCGTTTGTAAGCTTTTCAAGCTCGTCGTAGGAATTTTCCGGCTCCACAAACTTAACAAGCTCAACTTTGTTGAACTGGTGCTGTCTGATAAGACCTCTTGTATCTCTGCCGGCGCTGCCCGCCTCCGCGCGGAAGCAGGCGGAATAGGCGCAGTATTTGATGGGAAGCTTTGCCCCGTCAAGTATCTCATCCCTGTGCATATTGGTCACGGGGACCTCCGCGGTGGGGATAAGGAAATAGTCCGTTGTGGTCTTGAAGGCGTCCTCCTCAAACTTGGGAAGCTGACCGGTGCCTGTCATTGAGGCGCGGTTTACCATAAAGGGCGGGAATATCTCGGTGTAACCGTTGGCGGTGTGTGTGTCAAGATAAAAGGCGACTATAGACCTTTCAAGTCTTGCGCCCAGACCCTTGTAGAAATGGAAACGGGTACCCGTCACCTTGGCGGCGGTCTCCGGGTCAAGTATGCCTAAATCGGCGCCCAGATCCCAGTGAGCCTTGGGCTCAAAGCCGAAATCACGGGGCGTGCCCACTCTGCGGATCTCCACGTTCTCCGTGTCGTCCTTGCCCACGGGGACGCTGGCGTTGGGAATATTGGGGAACTCATATATTATTGACTTCTGTTTTTCTTCGTATTCGGAAAGTTTCGCGTCGTTGAGCTTGATATCCTCCTTAAGCTCGTTCATACGCGCCATAATGGCGGAAATGTCCCCGCCGTTCTTCTTGAGCATGGGGATCTCCTTGCTCGCCTTGTTCTGCTCCTGCTTCATAGCGTCGGTCTGACTTATAAGCTCGCGGCGCTTAACGTCGATGGCAAGTATCTCGTCCACAAGGGCGTCCATGTTCTTGTTGCGCTTGCGCATTGCCTCTTTTACTGCCTCCGGGTTTTCTCTGATAACTTTAATATCCAGCATTTTTATTTCTCCTTCTGACTAATCTTCCATTTGATTCAACGCTTTTACGATATTGGACAGATCCTCTTTGTCGTAAAAGTCTATTTCCAATGTGCCTTTTTCCTGCTTTGCCTTGGTGCATACCCTCACCTTTCTGTGCAGGGACTGGGTAAGGGCAAGCTCGATCTCATCAAATATCGCCGCCCGGTGCTGTCTCTGCTCCGGAGGTCTCGGGGGTTTGTTTTCGTTCTTTACAAGCCGTTCCACATCACGCACGGAAAGGTTCTTTTCCACGGTGAGCTTCGCTGTCTCAATAAGTTTCTTTTCGTCTTTAAAGCCCAACAGAGCCTTGGCATGACCCGCCGAAAGAACACCCTTCAGCACCATGTCGGCGACCTCCTTGGGCAATTTGAGCAGCCTCAGGGCGTTTGCCACGGCAGGCCTTGACTTGCCTACCCGATTTGCCGCCTCCTCCTGGGTGATACCGCAGCTTTCCATAAGGCTTTGGTAACCCAGAGCCTCCTCCATTGGATTCAGATCCTCTCGCTGGAGGTTTTCTATCAGGGCTATCGCGGCGGCTTCTTCATCCGTCATTTCCCGGATGACCACCGGTATCTCCGTAAGCCCCGCCATACGCGCCGCCCGCCAGCGCCGCTCGCCGGCTATCAGCTGATAACCGCCCGCCGCCGTGGGTCTGACCAGCAACGGCTGAAGCACACCGTGCTGTGCGATGCTGTCCGCCAGCTCCGATAACGCGGTCTCGTCAAACTGTTTTCTGGGCTGACTGCGGTTGGGCTCTATGTCCATTATCCTGAGCAGTACCCTGCCATCCCCGGACTCACCCTGTACAACGGCATTGTCCGCGAAGAGCGCGTCCAGACCTCTGCCCAGCCCTTTTTTACCTGTCAAATCTATCACCTCTGTGATTATAATTCTAAATCAGAATTATTGCTTTATCCTTTTTCCGTTTTGTTTCAAAAATTCTTCTGAAAACGCCGTGTACGCCTCCCCGCCCTTTGATCGGCGGTCGTAATATATGATGGGCTGTCCGTAGCTGGGAGCCTCGGAAAGCCTGACATTCCTGGGTATCGCGGTGGAGTAGACCTTGCGTGGGAAGAATCTTTTTACCTCCCCTACCACCTGCTCGGTAAGGTTGAGCCTGCCGTCGTACATGGTCAGCAGAACTCCCTCGATATCAATAAGCGGGTTATATTTCTGCTTTACCTTGCGGATGGTCGCCATAAGCTGTGAAAGCCCCTCAAGGGCGTAATATTCGCACTGAATGGGCACCATGACCGTGTCCGCGGCGCAAAGGGCGTTAAGAGTAATAAGTCCAAGGGACGGAGGGCAGTCCATGAATATAAAGTCGTATTCCTCCCTGACGGGGGCAAGAGCCGTTTTAAGCTTTGCCTCCCTGTGTCCCGCGTCCACAAGCTCCAGCTCCGCGCCGGCAAGGTTCATGCTTGAGGGCAGCACGTCCACGTTTTTATACTCGGTATGGATTATGCACTCCTTCACAGGGGTATCGTTGACCAGAACGTCATAGGCGGTCCGGTTCAGATCCCGCTTGGTTATCCCCAACCCGCTGGTGGCGTTCCCCTGTGGGTCAATGTCAATGAGCAGAACTCTGTAACTGAAAGCGCCTACACACGCGGCAAGGTTCACCGCGGAGGTGGTTTTTCCCACGCCGCCCTTCTGATTGACTATCGCAATGGTTTTACCCAATTTTTTCACCGTCCCGATAAAAGTACATTTTATTGTATCACACACGGGATATTTATTTCAAGTACTTAATTATATATTTATAATATTTTTAACAAAAACAAAAATGTTTCACGTGGAACACAGCGGCAAAACGCCTGCCTTCGGCAGACATTT
This sequence comes from Clostridiales bacterium, assembly GCA_024684435.1. Lineage (GTDB taxonomy): Bacteria > Bacillota > Clostridia > Oscillospirales > Acutalibacteraceae > JAAZFZ01. The sequence goes on along the minus strand of JAIKWV010000009.1, from coordinate 80,982 downwards.
TGCCTGAATGAATATTGAAAACTTAAGACTGAAAATGAATAACGGAAGCGCTCCGCCCCTGCTCATTTATTAGGGTCGCTGAGTTCAACCTTATCGCAGAGGAACCAACGGTCCACACCGCCAACGCAGAGCATACATGCCGCCGTAAAGTCAGGCTCCCTCCCTGAGGGCGCGGTGACCGTTGCAGAATAGGGTTTCCACACCTTTCCCTAATAAGTTTGTCATTGCGAAGAAGCGAAACGGCTGAGGGACCGCCGCAGATGCGACAGTCCCTCAGCCGTGGAATGTGGGTGTGAAAGAGAAAGAAAGGGGTATGTAAAATAATATGGGGGCAAAAATTATTTTTGCTTGGGTATCCTTACTATATATTCTATGTACTCCGGGGTCTCGCTTTTTTCGGAATTTGCGTCTATCCCCGCTTTTCGCATGGTGTCCACCGTGTGATCCAAGGTGTTTACGAACATTTTTACATCCCTGAGAGGCTTTTTGCGGGGCTTTTTCCTGATTTGTCCCCCCTCAAGAAGCTTTGTAATGAACCTGTCCGTCTCCGTTACGTTCATTTTTCTTTTCAGGATAGCGCTCAACGCCTGTCTCAGATAGGTCTCGTTGGGCAGCCTGAGCAGGGCTCTGGCATGCCTTTCGGTAAGCCCGTTGGAAATTATGGTTTCCTTCACGTCCTCCGGCAGACGGAGCAGCCTCATTTTATTGGAAAGCGTGGACTGGGCTCTGCCTATGCGCTTTGAAAGCTCCTCCTGGCTCATGGCGTGGTCATAATGCAGGCTGGCTATGGCTCTCGCCTCTTCAAAAAAGTTGAGATTTTGCCTCTGCAGGTTTTCTATGAGGGCGTAGACCGCCGATTTTTCGTCGTTCGCCTCTATTATTATGCAGGGTACGGCGTACATTCCTATAGATCTTGCCGCTCTGAGCCTGCGTTCCCCGGATATGAGCTCAAACCGTCCGTCGGTTTTTCTGCGAACGCTGATGGGCTGGATTATACCGTTGTGCCTTATGCTGTCCGCCAGTCCCTGAAGCTCCTCATCATCAAAAAGTTTCCTCGGCTGATGGGGGTTCGGGTCTATTCTTGCGGCGTCTATCAGCAGGATCTGACCGCAGCATCTCAATTCCGGAACGGTCTGCGCAGCAAGCATAAAAAATGACCTCCTACGTAATACCCTTTGTAACATCTTGCGTGGGGTTTCCCCTTCCGCAAGTAAAGGATACCACCGTGGAGGCTGTATGTCCAGCTTTTTCGGTCGTTCAAAAGCCTTGTGATTTTCGGTTTTATGACATTATCTTATGGGATTTTTTGCAATCTGTGCCGAAGACCGGGGATATTTTGTCGCAGTGTGCGATATCTTTTCAATGATAATTATGTTTCTCTCCCCCGCTCCCTCTATTTTCAGGCTCTTTATTTCGGAAATTTTTCCTCCCAGGAGCTTTATGGCAGTCTTTGCCTCTGCTATTTCTTCTCCGGCGCCGGCACCCTTCATGGCGGCAAAAACGCCGCCCACACGGACAAAGGGCAGACAGTATTCGCTCAGATCCCGCAGATTTGAGACGGCGCGGGCAGTCACTACGTCAAATTTTTCCCGGTATTCCGGCTTTTTCCCCGCCTCCTCCGCTCGGAGATGTATTATCTCCGGCGAAAGACCCATTGCCTGAGCTGTTTCATTTATAAAATCAAGCTTCTTTCTTGTGCTGTCCAAAAGGGAAAGTTTGATCTCCGGTCGGGCTATGAGCAGCACCATGCCCGGAAATCCTGCCCCTGTGCCCACATCCATGACCTTTGCTCCCGGCTTTATATCCGCCGCCATAAACAGAGAAAGGCTGTCAATAATGTGTTTTACCGTGAATTCGTAAGGCTCGGTGATGGCTGTAAGATTCATGACCTTATTCTTCTCCACCACCGCGGCAGCGTAACTGTCCAGCCTGTCCATTGCAGTATTATCAAGGCTCAAGCCCGATTTTTCAATATATTCTTCAAGAAGCTTTTCGTCTATCATCCCTGCACCCCGTTCTGCTTTGCCGTTTTTTCAAGGTAGATCAGCAGTACGGAAATGTCCGACGGGCTGACTCCCGATATTCTTGACGCCTGTCCAACGTTTGCAGGTCGGACTTTTGAAAGCTTTTCCTTCGCCTCAAGCCTTAAGCCGTTGATGGCGTCATAATCCAGCTTGTCCGAAAGCTCACGGCACTCCAGACGGCGCTGTTCGTCGATCTGAGCCTGCTGGCGTTTCAGATAGCCTTCATATTTTATATCTATCTCCACCTGCTCCAGCACGTCAAAGGGCAGCTCCGAACGGGTCTTGTCGAATTCCGTCAGGATCTCATAATCCAGCTGGGGTCGCTTGAGCAGCTCGGAGAGCCTTGTCCCCGACACTATGGGAGATGTTCCACGTGAAACAATTATATTGTTAAGCTCCTCGGATGGGGATATCACGGTTTTTTCCGCTCTTTCCCTCTCCTCTTTTATAAGCTCGCATTTGTGCAGGAATCTCTTATACCTTTCCTCAGATATCAGACCTATTTCATATCCGCGGGGTGTCAGCCGCCTGTCCGCGTTGTCCTGACGGAGCAAAAGCCTGTATTCTGAACGGGATGTCATCATCCTGTAAGGATCGGAACAACCCTTTGTGACCAGATCGTCAATAAGTGTGCCAATGTATGAGCTTGACCTTTCCAAAATGACCGCCGGTTTGCCCTGTGCCTTCCTTGCGGCGTTGATTCCCGCCACCAGACCCTGAGCCGCCGCCTCCTCATAGCCGCTGGAACCGTTGAACTGTCCGGCGCCGAAAAGTCCTTCAAAATCAAGAAATTCAAGGCTTGGCTTCAATGCCAGCGGGTCAACGCAATCGTACTCGATGGCATAGGCCGTCCTCATGACCTGACAGTGTTCAAGCCCCGGTATGGTGTGAAGGAACGCCAGCTGTACGTCCTCCGGCAGAGATGAGGAAAGTCCCTGCAAATATATCTCCTGGGTATTCTCTCCGCAGGGTTCAAGGAAGATCTGGTGCCTTTCCTTGTCCGCGAACCTGACTATCTTATCCTCAATGCTCGGACAATATCTTGGGCCTATCCCATCTATCTTACCACTATATAATGGGGATTTATGGATATTATCAAGAATGACCTTCTTTGTCTGCTCATTGGTATACGTTATGTAACAAAGCTCCTTGTTGCGCACCTGACAGTCGTTGTCAAAGGAAAAAGGAACTATCCTCTCGTCCCCCGGCTGGGGTTCAAGGGAGGAAAAATCAATGCTTCTGCGGTTCACCCTTGAGGGTGTGCCGGTCTTGAATCTTCTTGTGGGGATACCCAGCCTTTTAAGGGCGGCGGCAAGGTAATTTGCCGGGAACATTCCGTCCGGCCCGCTCTCATAGGAAACGTCGCCCACATAGATCTTGCCCGCAAGGAAGGTTCCCGTGGCAAGCACCACGCATTTGGCGGAATATATCGCCTCAAGCCTGGTCTTTACCTGCCACAAATCCCCTGTTTTCTCAATATCCGTTATCTCCCCCTGCCTAAGATCAAGGTTTTCCTGGGTCTCAAGGCAGTTTTTCATGTACGCGCTGTAGGCGCGGCGGTCGATCTGCGCCCGCAGACTGTGTACCGCGGGGCCTTTGCCCAGATTCAGCATACGGCTCTGCAGAGTATTTCTGTCCGCGGCTCTGCCCATTTCGCCACCCAGCGCGTCTATCTCACGGGTAAGGTGACCCTTTGAAGTACCGCCTATAGACGGATTGCAGGGCATATTGCCCACCCAATCCATATTGATGGTGAACACGCAGGTCTTTGCGCCTAAACGCGCCGAAGCAAGCCCCGCCTCGATCCCGGCGTGACCCGCTCCTATTATTATTACATCATATTTTTCAGCAAAATATTCCATAACTGTCCTTAAGCTTTATTCGGCGGAAAGGCTTTCCACCTTTTCTCTGTCCGGATTTACTATTACCGTGTTATAAACGTGATATATCACCTTTCCCGGCTTTGCTCCGTTTGGTTTTTTCAGGTTTTTCGCGGGAGTATAATCAACGGGAACAAGGGCGGATTGCCTCGCCCTGCTGTGATAGGCGGCAATTATCGCCGCCTGCTCGATGGTGCTGTCCGGGATCTGACGGTTTTCCGCGGATATTATAACGTGGGAACCGGGTATTTTCTGGGTATGCAGCCACAGATCTCCTCCCTTTGCCGTTTTCAGGGACAGCTTATCGTTCTGAATATTGTTCCTGCCCACATAAATGGCAAATCCGTCGCTGGAAATATATTTAAGCGGAGGCAAAGGCTTGCTCTTCTTCGACTCCCCTCCCCTTGTTCTGTTCTTTACAAAGCCCTGCTGTACCAGTTCTTCCCTTATCTCATTTATCTCGCTCTGGGTATCGGTCCTGCTCAGGGCGTCCGAAACGGTCTCTATGTACTGCAATTCCTGTTCGCTTGCGTCGATAAGCTCCACAAGCAGCTGTTCGGCGGTTTTCGCTTTCTTGTATTCTTTATAATATTTCTGGGCGTTCTCCTTAGGTGACAGCGCCGGGTCCGCCTTTATGCGCATAATGTTGTTATTGTCGTAGTAATTTTCCAGATCGTAATAATAACAGCCCTTTTCCAGCCTATGGAGGTTGGCGTTTATAAGCTCTGCGCTGATCCTTAACGTCTCCTTGTCAGCGCAGCGTTCAAATTCCGCCTGTCTTGCGCTCAGTTTCTTTGATATCCTCAATGTGGCGCTGTTCAGTGTACGGATAAGGTCTGCCGCCCGCTGTCTTGTCCTATCCAGCCTGTCCTTTTCATAGTAAAAATCGTCCAGCAGCAGTGAAAAGCTGTCATAACTCTTTTTTGAATATAAATTGCCGTATTGCGTTATGTCCATAAAACAGAACTCATGGGGCTTCCCGTCCTCGCACTTCAGCATTACGGGCGCAGGTGACCCATCGTTCACCATGCTTTTCAGGGCTGCGATCGTTTTTTTCAAGCCCTGTATTTCGATCACGTTCAACTCTCCTGCAATTATGTCCCCGGAACAGCAGCGATGGGACAATTCGCGGCAGAGAAGCGGCGATGTGCCCTGAAGCGTTGAAAGAACAGCTCCCGAAACCGTTTTGTTTTTATTGAGCAAAATTTTATCGCAGATAAGGTCAACAGTTTCTGTCCTGATATCGAGCTTATCCTGCTGCGGGGGGAGGCTGTACTCAAGCCCGGGCAAGACCTGACGCACGGAGGACTGAAGAGCGTCCACTCTTTTGACGGAATCTATGATCTTTCCGCCGCCGTCGGTGAGGATTATGTTGCTGTGCTTCGCCATTATTTCAAGATAAATAAAAAGCTTTACCCTGTCGCCTATTTCATTTGTGCCGTCAAAGAAAATTTTTACGCACCGGTCAAGCCCCGTCTGTTGAATGTCTGTTATCACCGCTCCCTGAAGGTGCTTGCGGAAAAGCATGCAGAGCATGGTGGGTTTTTTCGGGTTTTCAGGCGCGTGATCTGTCAGGTTCAGTCTGGGGCTGTTGGCGTTGGCGGAAAGCAAAAGTTTATAAGAGCCGCTTCTGGACCTCAGGTAAAGTACAAGCTCATCCTTCGCGGTCTGATGAAGCTTTTCCACCCTGCTGCCCACAACAGCTCCCTTAAGTTCTTCAATTAAAAAATGCAAAAATATTCCGTCAAGCGCCATAAATATACCTGAATGATTATAAGTATTTTATCGTCGGGGTCTGAGAGATGACCGTCACGAAAACGTCGTCGAACCTTTGCTGTAATTTTTTCGCCAGCACCGGCACCACAGGATTTTCCGTTTCAAAATGTCCCGCGCTGATAAGGGTAAAATTCATATTTTCCGCGTCTAAAAAGTCGTGATATCCCGCGTCTCCCGTCACAAGGGCGTCTATGCCCGCGTCAATTATTTCATTCATAAAACTGCTGCCGGAACCGCCGCAGACGGCTACGGTCTCAATGTCTCTGCCTCCGTCGCAATATCTGACGGAGTAATCCTCCGAGCAGGCGAGCCTGTCAGAGACAAGCTGTGCCAAAGCTACGGCGTTGGTCTTGCCGATGAAACCCACAAAACCCACACGCACCATGGGGGAGGTACATTCCGCCGTGGGCAGAGGCTCGATCTTTGAAAGTCCCAGCAGTTTTGCCAGCACCTCGTTCACTCCGCCATCCGCCGCGCAGTCAAGGCAGGTGTGGGCGCATATGGCTGATATCCCGGATGTGGCAAGTTCAAAAGCGACGTCGCCTTTTAAAAAGCTTTTTTTGGCTTTGAATATCACTGGATGATGACTGACTATCAGATCGATGTTCATCTCTTTCGCTTTTTTCACGGTTTCTTTCGTGATGTCAAGGGACACTCCGACCTTAAAAACATCCTTGTTCCAGTCACCCACGATAAGACCGCTGTTGTCAAAGCTCATCTGCTCCGAAAAAGGAGCGAAGCTGTCGATATAATCGTAGATCTCTTTTACTGTCGGCATAAAATCACCACTCAATAAATATTTCCGTTTTCCACACGGAATGTCTTGTTGTCTTTTATCCTGCTCAGCTGTGACGGGTCGCAGCAGGTGATAAGCACCTGCCAGTCCCTGAGATATTTTATCAGAAACTCCTGCCTTGAAACGTCAAGCTCGCTCATAACGTCGTCCAGCAAAGCAACCGGGTATTCGTCGGTATATTTTTTTATCACCGAAGCTTCGCTTATTTTAAGCGCCAGAGCGCAGGAACGCTGCTGACCCTGAGAGCCGTAATTTTTCGCATTGAGTCCGTCTATTTCAAATACAAGATCATCCTTGTGAGGACCCACTGAGGTGAACATTCTTTTTACGTCTCCGCTCCTGTTTTTCTCAAGCGAATTGTAAAGGGTCTCCACTATCTGATATTCGTCCGTAAAAATCGAGTCTGTTCCGCTTTGAACATACTTTAATTTTAAATGCTCTCTGCCGCCGGAAAATCCCGCGTAAATATCTTCGCAGATGTCCGCGATATCTTCTATGTATTTTAATCTGTACTGAATAATTTTCGCGCCGAGTTTTGCTATCTCATCGTCCCAGGGGATAAGCACGTCTTCGTCGAATCTTCCCTGACTCATCTGCTTTAAAAGCGCGTTTCTTTGCGTGATGGCTTTAATATATTTTGTAAGATATTTTGCGTAGCCGGGTTTTATCATGCTGATGGCGACGTCTAAAAATTTTCTTCTTTCTGAAGGGCCGTCCTGAATTATCGCAAGCATGGAAGGGGAGAAGACCACGGCGCGAAAAACGCCGAGCAGGTAACGGGGACTTGGTTTAATTATCTCATTCAGCATAACCTCGCGTTTTGAGTTTATGGTGATCTCCGCAGTCTGCTCCCTGTCGGCGCTTAAAAAGTCCAAGGATAATCTGGCCTGTTTGCTTCCGTCAAGAATAAGCTCGCTGCATCTGCTTGTACGGAAGGAATGACAGCCGGTAAAAAGCCAAAGACCTTCAATAATATTCGTTTTTCCCTGACCGTTTTCACCGTAAAAAACGTTTATGCCGTCTGAAAGCTCAACACAAACGTTTTTCAGGTTACGGTAATTGTACGCTGTAAATTTTTTAACAGTCATAACTATTCTATCTCATACAATTTATTTTCAAACTCTGCCACGTCTCCCGGGCGAAGTTTTTTGCCCCTTTGAAGACAGACTTCTCCGTTCACTCTTACTTCTCCGTCGAAAATGACCGTCTTTGCCTGACCTCCCGACTGTACCGCGTCGCAAAATTTAAGCAACGCGTCAAGTCTGATAAACTCAGTATCTATTTTTATTTTCTTAAGAGGTTTTTGTTTTATATGGACCTTTATCTGTTTTTTCAAGACCAATCACTTCCCGAAAAAAATATTACTCGTTTCTGAGCTTGACCGGAAGCACGACAAATATAAATCTGTCTCCCTCTGTGGGTTTTATAACTATCGGCGCAATGGGACCGTTCAGTTCTATTTTAACTAAGTCTGTATCCGCCGCGCGGAGAGCGTCAATAAGATATTTATTATTGAATCCTATCTCAAGTGAATTGCCGTCTATCTCCGCGGAAAGTCTGTCCTTAGCCGTACCTAAAACAGCAACGCTTGATATGGTAATTATCTTATTTGCAATATCAAAATCACATCTGATGGGGCTCTTGTTTCTGTCGTTGATTATAAGAGAAGCTCTTTCAATGCTGTCAAGAAGTTCGCGTGTATCGACGGTGACGTTCGTTGTACAGCCGTTGGGGATAGCGTTATGATAATTCATGAATTCTCCCTCAAGAAGCCTTGAAACTATCTTGTATCTGCCAACTTCAAATATGATATGTCTCTTGCCGATACCGAAAGAAATGCCTTCCTCATCGTCACTGGTAAGCTTTACTATTTCAGAAAGAGTTTTTGCCGGAACTATAAATGAAAGAGGCTCGCCGTTATAGCTTATCATCTCATTGCGTATCGCAAGGCGGAAACCGTCTATTGATATCATTCTGATACTGTTTTCTTCTATTTCAAATTTTATACCTGTATGTACTACCTTTGCGTCATTTGTGGACACGGCAAAAATAGTTTGCCTGACCATCTCTTTAAGCAGGTCAAGATCCATGACAACAGGCAGTCCTCCGGTAACCGTAGGAAGCTCCGGATACTCTGTGGCGGACATACCGGAAATAAGATACTTTGCTTCGCCGCTGGTGATGGAAACAACACATCTTTCATCGGAATCAAATCTCACGGTTTCGCCGGGAAGCATACGAAGGATATCGCACACTACCTTTGCGTTGATTATGAGCGCGCCCTCTTCTTCTACCTTAGCGTCCATTGATGTGGAGATGCCGAGTTCAAGATCATATCCTGTAAGATAAACTTTATTTCTTTCCGCTCTTACAAGAATACCTTCGACCGCCGGTAGAGACGACTTTGTGGAGACCGCTCTCTGAACGTTGCTGCAAAGTGAATAAAGCTCCGCTGTACTGCAAATAAAATTCATTTGATAATACCCCTTCCAAAATCAAAAATGAATAAAAATATATATAATAAATTTTAGTAGTTGTAGTAGTATGGGTGGAAAATATGGAAAACTCTTTCACGCCTTGATTTTATTTGATTTAATCCTGATATCCCGTGTGTAAAAAAACAGGCAAAACTCAAGTTATTAACTTCGGCAGAAGCACCGAAAAGAAAAGTGTTGAAAATTCATTGTGGAAAAAGTAAAACTCTGTGGAAAATTTTACAGCTCTTTTCTGCCTTCCATTGCCTTGACTAAAGTATATTCGTCGGCATATTCCAGGTTTGCTCCCACGGGAACACCATAGGCAAGTCTGGTTATTTTTATGCCCAGAGGTTTAATGAGCCGGGAGATATACATTGCCGTGGCTTCCCCCTCAACGGTGGTGCTGGTCGCCATGATAACTTCCTTAACTTTGTCAGGGTCAAGGCGGGGGATAAGCTTGTTTACGGTAATATCGTTTATATCTATATTGTTCATGGGAGATATAGCCCCATGGAGCACATGATAAAGTCCGTCGTATTCATGTGTTCTTTCTATGGCCATAACGTCCCGGCTGTCCTCCACAACGCAGATCTTAGATCTGTCCCTTGAAGGGCTTGAGCAAACACAGCAGAGATCGCTGTCCGTAAGATCACAGCAGACTTCGCACTTATGGATTTTTTCATGGGCGTCTACTATTATCTTTGCAAAGTTTTCAGCCTGCTGGTTTGTCATGCTCAACACATGGAACGCCAATCTTTGAGCGCTTTTGTGACCTATGCCCGGCAAACGTTCAAACTGTTCGATAAGCCTTGCAAAAGGCGCGACTTTAGTGTCCATAATAAATCAACCTTAATCAGAATAATCCGGGGATGGAAAGACCGCCCTTTGCGGATTCCATGCCCTTTTCCATTGCTTCGTCCGCCTTGCGTACGGCTTCGTTTATTGCGGCCGTCAACAGATCTTCAAGCATTTCGGTATCCTCCGGATCTACTACCTCCGGACTTATTTTGATACTGCGTACCTGATGTTTACCGTCCATGACAACTTCCACCGCTCCGCCGCCGGAGGATGAGGTAAATTCCGTCTCCTCCACCGTCTTCTGAACGTTTTCCATGTCTTCCTGCATTTTCTGGACAAGCTCCATCATGTTCTTTTTATTTTGGGGAGCGCCGGGGATCCTCGCTTTCATAGTAACTCTCCTTTATGATAAATTGAATTTGTTTACCTTATTTATCAGACCGGCTAAGGGATCGTTTGCCGGTTGATCTTCTTCTGATTTCAAAATACCCAAACGGTATTTTTTCCCTGATATCTTTAAAACAGCCGCTTTGACCGCGGAGGAATGTGAGCCGACCCTTATAAACTGTTCAAAGGTGGAGTTCTGAGATTTTATCAGTATGAATTCGCCTCTGACAAAGGCCTGAGAACCCTGAAGGATAGCGGCAAGGGGCATGTCGGTCTGTTTAAGCTCGTCAAGCACCTCTGTCCACTGCATAAATGGAATATTTTCATCCCGGTCAGGCGCCGTTTGTTCAGGTTTTTCCGTTGCGTTTTGTTTTTCCTGTTCGGGAGCTTCGTTTTTAACAGCGGGAGCCGGAGTTTCTTTTGATTTATTTTCTGTATTTGCCGGAGATATTTTTATATCCCCGGATGAGATAGCGTTTATCTTAGCTTCCAAAGATGAGATCCTGCTCAACAGAGCTTCGTTTGATTTCAGCAGGGCAGGGGAGCAGAGCTCCACCGCCGCCATCTCCGTTTCGATTTTTTGATTAAGACCTCTTTTTATTTTTGAATATGTGTCTTCTATCACCGACAGGGAATAGAGGATATCCTCCAACCGATACAGCTCCGCCTGTTTTTTGAGCCTGTCAAGCTCATCGGCGGTGCAGATTATAAGCGCCGCAGGGTCTTTGACTGTCTTGACTATCATAAGATTGCGAAAATGATTGATAAGCTCCGAACAGAGCCGCTCCATGTCGCAGGAATTGTTGTGCAGGTTATTTATAAGCTCCAGCGCTCCGGGAGTGTTGCCGGTCCTGAAATATTCCGAAAGCTCAAACAGGTATGAACGGTTGGCAATACCCACAGCTTCGCTGACGTAGGCGGCGTCGATCTTTCCATCCGCTCCCGCGCATCTGTCAAGGATGGACAGGGCGTCGCGCAGGGCGCCGTCGGCAATACGGGCAATGAGGTTTGCTCCATCGTCGGTGAGCTGCAAGTTCTCGTTTTCCGCTACAAATTTAAGCCTTTGGGCTATGTCATCGGGCATGATCCTTTTAAAGTCAAATCTCTGACATCTGGAGAGTATGGTCTGAGGCAGCTTGTGTACCTCTGTGGTCGCCAGAATAAAAATAACGTATGAGGGGGGTTCCTCAAGGGTCTTAAGCAGGGCGTTGAAGGCGCCGGTGGAGAGCATATGCACCTCGTCTATGATATAGACCCTGTACTTTGCCCGCACGGGAGTGAAATTTGTTTCCTCCCGCAGGTCACGGATATTGTCCACACCGTTGTTGCTGGCGGCGTCGATCTCGATAATGTCCGTAAGTGAGCCGCTGTCGATGCCACGGCATATCTCACACTCATTGCAGGGGTTGCCGTTTACGGGATTGAGACAGTTCACAGCCTTTGAGAGGATCTTTGCGCATGAAGTTTTGCCCGTTCCTCTGGAACCGGTGAAAAGATAGGCATGGGAAAGCCTGCCGCTCTGCAGAGCGTTCTGCAAAGTGGCCGTTACATGGGGCTGACCAACCACCTCCGAAAAGGCCTTCGGGCGCCATTTTCTGTAAAAAACCTGATACATTCCCGTTTCTCCGTTAAAAAAGACTTTACCTTGGTCACATGGCGCGCAGGCGGACTGTGGCGCACAGTACAGACCGCTTAATGCTGCTCGGTTCCCCGCCTGACATGGTTCACGGCGTCCCGCCGCACAGAACCCACACGCCACATGACCAAAGCAAAGTCAGAATAAAACAAAAACATTGCTCCAAATATTATAGCTAATTTATTATAATATATTACTTTATGAAATGCAAGTATTTTTTTGTTCCGTCAAAGATAGGATAATTCAAAAATAATCATTGCGCAAAACAGAATTTTTATGTATGATAATAGCAGACGGTTTTTGCAGAGAGGAGAGCTTTTAAATGGAGAAAAAATGGTACAGAACTATGTCGGTCTATCAGATCTGGACAAGGAGCTTCTGCGATTCGAACGGGGATGGTATAGGAGATCTGCCCGGAGTGCTGAGCAAGCTGGACTATATAGAGTCCCTGGGTGTGAACGGCATCTGGTTTTCCCCGATATATCCCACGCCAAACGCGGACTACGGCTATGATATCTCCGACTACATGAACATAAACCCGGAATTCGGAACGCTGGAGGATTTCAAAAAAATTCTTGATGAGGCTCACAAAAGAGGCATGAAGGTCTTTATGGATCTGGTCATCAATCACACCTCCGACGAACACGAATGGTTTAAGGAAAGCTCAAAAAGCGCCGACAATCCCTACAGCGATTACTATATCTGGCGCAAGGGCAGGGGAAAGAAAAAGCCCAACAACTGGCTTTCGGTTTTCGAGGGCAGCGCCTGGGAGTACAACAAAAACAGGGACGAATATTATCTTCACGTCTTCGCAAAGAAACAGCCCGATCTGAACATGGACAATCCCAAGGTCAGGGACGAGGTCAAAAAAATAATGCGCTTCTGGCTGGACATGGGTGTGGACGGATTCCGGGAGGACGTTATTACCTTCATTTCCAAAGCGGAGGGTCTGCCCAACGGGTTCCCGCTGCCCGTCGCCACAGGAGTGGAACACTACAAACACGGTCCGCATCTGGAGGAATACCTGAGAGAATTTCGGGACGTGCAGAATGAATATGACTGCTTCGCCGTGGGGGAGGGTCCCATGACAAGCGTTAAGGACGCGGTAAAATTCTGCACCGAAGGCAAGGATAAACTGCTGGATATGATGATCTCATTCGACCACATGAACGCGGACTGCTTCATGGCCGACTGGGTGAAAACACCTTTTAATCTGAGAAAATTAAAATCCGCCATGAGTACATGGCAGAACGAGATGTACGGCAAGGGCTGGAACTGTCTGTACATCGAAAACCACGATCACGCCAGGGTCATCGACCGATACGGCAGCCCGAAGTACCGCAGGGAAAGCGGGAAAATGCTGGCGGCGATGTACTTACTGCAATGGGGAACACCCTTTATTTATCAGGGGCAGGAGATAGGCATGGGCAACATCCGGTTGGACAGGGTAGGGGACTACAAGGACGTGCTGACCTTCAATAACTATCGGCTTTTCTCAAAGCTTCTCCATTATTCCGACGAAAAATTCCTTGATCTGGCGGCAAAGGTCAGCCGCGAAAACGCAAGAACTCCCGTACAGTGGAACAGCGAAAAAAACGCGGGCTTCACCACCGGCGAGCCCTGGTTCAAGGTCAACGAAAATTATCGGGAAATAAACGTGGAGGCGCAGGAAAATGACCCGGATTCTCTGCTGAATTTTTACCGCAAACTTATCGCCTACCGCAGGGGCAACGACCTGGTGGTCTACGGCAAATATAAAGAGTATTATCATTCAAGCTCCGACCTGTATGTATATGAGCGCAAACGCAAAAACGAACGCCTGCTTGTGATCTGCTCGTTCAGGGAAAAGCCCGTCAAATTCAAGGCCCCGGTAAATTATGATCTGAGCAGGGGAGAGGTAGTGTTTTCAAATTATAAAGACTGCCCCATTGACGGCAACGGCTTTGTTACAAAACCATATGAGGTCAGAGTGTATCATTTCATGGATAACAATTAAGGAAAATTTTCCGGACATCCGGATAGGGGAGGGCTTCCACGCCCTCCTGTTTTTTTATAATGATATACGCCTGCGGCGAAACATTGAAGAAGGGCTCCGCCCTTACCCATTATATGAGGGTCGTCGAGTCGTTGACCCCTACGGGGCTTTGTTCAACAATTCCGCATTGAGTTACGGGCGGTCATGCCCGCCCGAAATTTATAATCAAAAATATTTTCGCCGTGAGCCAACCCAACATGGCGCAGGCGGGGAAGGTAACTATCCACGCCACGGCCATCTCTTTTACCGCCCGCCAGTTGACCGCGGACATTCTTTTTGCCGCGCCCACTCCCATTATCGCCGTGGTCTTTGTGTGGGTGGTGCTCACCGGGATACCTGAAAAGGATGAAATAAGCAGGCACAACGCTCCGGCGATATCCGCGCAAAAACCCTCGTATTTTTCCATGTGTACCATGTTCATGCCCACGGATCTTATTATCCGGTAACCCCCGACTGATGTACCAAGGGACATTGTAACCGAGCATAGGAGAATGAGCCAGAAGGGGACAACGAACTGCTCCGAGCTTTTGCCTCCGGAAAGAAAGATGCCAAGCATAAACACCCCCATGAACTTTTGCCCGTCCTGAGCGCCGTGCATGAACGCCATGGCTCCGCCGCCGAAGATCTGAGCCTTTTTAAACGCCGCCGCGGTTTTCTGCCTTGAAAAATTTTTGAACAGACTGCCGGTGGTCTTTGCGGTAACATAGCCCATGACAAAGCCCATCAGTGTGGAGAGCAGCAGGCCTGCCAGCACCTTGCCCCACTCGGCGAAATTTATGCCGGACAGCCCTCCGTTGACGCATATCGCCGCGCCGGAAAGCCCCGCTATCAGGGCGTGGCTCTCACTGGTGGGAATGCCGAAGCTCCACGCCGCCACAGCCCAGATGACTATCGCCCCCATTGCGGAGGAAAGAGCCACCGCCGCCTTTTCCGTGCTGCCCCCGAAGCTCACCATGTTGAATATGGTCTGCGCCACGGTGGAGTTTAGCTCCGTCATTATAAAAACGCCTAAAAAATTAGCGACTGCCGCCATAGCAATCGCAGAACGCGCCTTCATCGAACGGGTGGAAACACAGGTGGCAATGGCGTTTGGAGCGTCAGTCCAACCGTTTACAAAGATCACCCCCAGGGTGAGCAGCACCGTTACGAGAAGCGCAGGATTTGAAATTGTCTGTGATACGAATCCGCCGAAAGAGACCGTCAAAGCATTACACCCTTACCGAAACAAATTGCCTCCGCCGCAGTCAATGGCAACGATCAGGGGGAAATCCCTGAAAACAAGGCGTTTAACACTTTCACATCCAAGCTCTTTAAAAGCTATCTCTTCACATTCCGTAATACATTTTGCCGCCAGAGCCCCGGCGCCGCCTATGGCGCAGAGGTAGACCGCGCCGTTGCGCACTATGGCGTCGCAGACCGCCTGATCTCTTTCGCCCTTGCCTATCATGGCGGCAAGACCCAGATCCAACAGTCTGGGAGCGTAGGGGTCCATCCTGCCCGAAGTGGTGGGACCGCAGCTGCCTATGACCGCGCCCTCCGGCGCAGGTGTGGGACCGGCGTAGTATATGCAGGCACCGTCTATTTCAAAGGGAAGGGGCTTGCCCTCGTCAAGGAGAGCGCACATCTTTTTGTGAGCCGCGTCCCTTGAGGTGTACGCCACTCCGGAGAGCAGGACCCTGTCCCCGGCCTTGAGTTCGGCCGCCTTTGATTTTAATTCGTCTGTAAAAATTTTATATTCCATAATTATGCTTGCCCTTACTGATATTATGCCTTACCGGAAAACTTGTCGTTTATCTCGGAAATGTCCGGAGGGTAATAGCCCTCAGGCTCCCCGGCGTCATCAGTCTTTGCTTTCTTTTCCGCCGCGGACTTTTTTGTCTTGGAGGTTTTTGTTGTTTTCTTCTCCTGTTCCTCCTGCTTTTGGGAAAGCTCTTTGTTAAGCGCCTCAAGTTCGGCGATCTTTTCGTTCAGCGCTTTTATTTCACCGTCTTTTTGTTCTATGGTTTCTTCAAAAGCTTTAATTTTTTTCGCAACTTCTATTTTTTCCATCTGGAGCTTTTCTATGCATTCAATAACGCTGCTGCGCTTGAATCCGCCCAGCAAAGACTTTTTGAAAACAAATTCTTCCTTCATCAGCAAACTCCTTTCACGGTTAATCGGTAAATATTTTGCTCACTCCGCTGTCAATGAAAACAGGGGAGGCTTTGCCGTTGTACAGGTACAGATCACCCGACCCCACGTCGGACTTTTTAACGTATATTATACAGTCGCTGCTGTAATAGGCTATCTGCTGAAAGTTCACGTTCGTATCTATATCTTCAACGTTCTCACCGCTGCAGAGGCTTAACCCGGAAACGGCACCGTTGGGTCTGTAAGACACCAGCAAGTTTCCGTCCTTGCAGGATATCATATCCTCCACCACGGATAAAAGCCTTATGCCCGCCGTGCCTGACTCCGGATAATAGTAGAGATCGCCTTCGTCTCTGCCGGAATTCACCCGGAGATAATAGCAGCCGTGTTCCAGGGGGATGACCTTCGTAATGTTATTGTCTACGGAGTTGATAACGCCGATCCCCTCATCACTTACGGTCATACAGACCATACTGCACTTTTCGCCCACATCGTCCCTCACAACTGCGATAAGCTTGTTCCCGTTGTCAATAAAGAAAAGCGCCGCTTTTTCCGAGGAATAGTCTTTTATTTCCTCCTCGCCGGGCTTGTCGCCGGTATTAACGGAAAGCACCAGACCGTCCGGGATGATCGTCTCGGGAACAAGGGACTTAAGATATTCCTCCAACGTGCCTCCGAAAGCTTTGGAAGCGGTGACGGCCTCGTCTATGGTGATGGGTTCAGGCTCTTCCTGTTTTTCCACACGGAACTTTGTGAACACCACTTTGGGCGCACCTTTTTTGTTCAGCGCGACTATGCTGCCGGCAGACACATTCTCACACACGGCGGTCTCGGTATTCGTTTCCATGCTGTAAGCAAAGCAGGTGCACTGTCCGTTGTTTATAACATCCTTTGCGACGCCCTCTTTCAGGGCTTCCCTGATCTTGTCCCTCTCCAGCTTTTCATCGTAAGCCTTCTTATCAATATTATATTTTACATAATCATAAGTTTTGATGCCGAAAAACGACACCAGCTGATAATCGTCCAGGTTGGGCTGAACCAGAGCCGCGTCAGCCTCCGCCTTGTCGTCGATTATCACGGAGTCAAAAGAATGCTTCTCCGCCTCGTCGGTTCCGTCGTTGTCGGAGTAGCGCATAAAGTAAAGATTGCCTCCGGGCAGAAAGTCGTCATAAAAGACCGACAGAGCCTCAGAGACCAGCTTCTGAGCGCCGCCCTCCCGCAGGAGCTGATATATATCGACAAGACCTTCTTTTTCCGAGCTTACCTCAGCGAAAAGGGAGGTGTCCTTTTCGTCGCTCATGAAAGTTATTTTCCCCACGCCTTTGAGCAGCTCCTCGGGTTTTTTGCTGTCAAAAACATATCTGTACACCGTGGTGGAAGCGCCGTTTGACTTGGTATAAAAGAAATGGTCGCTCCTGTCCTCGGGAATATAGAAATCCCGTATGCCGGAATCCAGCTTGACGGCAGACCTGTCTTTTACGCTGTAACAGTATGCGTCGGTCTGCTTTTCCTTTGCTTTTGTATATATGATATGCTCGCCGTCCCGGGTGATATAAAACTTGACCACGGAGCTGTCTATTTTAACTCCTCCGGCGGAAAGCTCCTCGTTGTTCCTTATATTGCAGAAATACAGATCGTTTCCCTGCCTGTTGCTCTCATGGACTTTTGAAAAAGCAACTATCTTTCTGTCTGTCGAAAACCTGATCTCAGATTCGTCGCCGCCCTCAAGTTCGCTCTTTGAAAGATAGCTCGCAATATGCATAACGCCGTTCTTCGTGTATGCAAAAGCGTATTCGTCCGCATTGAATACCGGTTCTTTCGGGTCGGACTTAAGCGCCGCGAACAAAACGACGATACCCACGCAGACCACCAGCGCGCAGATGACAGGTATTATTATTTTCTTTTTATTTTTTCTTGTTTTTTGTGCGTTCCTGTCTGTCGGCTCATGGGAAATATCCTGCATGGTCAGAGGGTCCTCCTCTGAAAGCAGATCTTTCTCCGGATACAGCGTCCGGGGCTGATGACTCGCGATATATTCCTCATAGGTGATCCTGCCGCTGATTATGTCATCCAGCTCCTCGTCGGAGCAGCCAGACAGGTCGATGTTTTCTTCGATCGCAGCATCACCGATCGTATCCTCCGCCGACAGCATCTCATGTTCGGCATCCGCTTTTTCGGGATACTCCGGAGCATTGTTGGTGAAAGATATTTCATTTTCTTTATCCACGGTGAACGCCTCCCTTACACTGATGCGCGCAGCGCTTTACCGACGGTATCTGCCCGACAGCAAAAGCGAAATGCTCAAAGCCTTCAGTTCTTTTTCATCGAAATGGCGCGCTTTGCCTTGTCTACGATATTTGCCGCGTCAAGTCCGAATACCTTAAGCAGCTCCAGGGCGGGGCCGGAACGTCCGAAGATGTCCTCAACGCCCACGCGAACCACGGGAGTGGGCAGGTTTTCAGAAAGGACTTCAGCCACTGCGCCGCCCAGACCGCCTATTATATTGTGCTCCTCGGCGGTGACCACAGCGCCGGTCTGCCCTGCCGCTTCGATAATAAGCTCTTTGTCAATGGGCTTAATAGTATGTATATTTATAACTTTTGCGGATATTCCTTCCGCCGAAAGAATATCGTGGGCTATAAGCGCCTCATTGACCATGAGACCTGTTGCGATTATCGTCACGTCCGTACCCTCGCGGAGCACCGCGCCCTTGCCCAGTTCAAATTTATAGTTCTCGTCATTGATGCGGGGTACCGCCAGCCTGCCCAGTCTGAGATAAACAGGTCCCTCATGCTCCGCCGCGGCAAACACCGCGCCACGGGTCTCGATATCGTCGGCAGGGTTTATTATTACCATGCCGGGGATGGTGCGCATAAGGGCTATATCCTCACAGCACTGGTGGGTGGCGCCGTCCTCTCCCACGGAAATACCCGCGTGGGTGGCGCCTATCTTTACATTCAGGTGAGAGTATCCAAGGGTGTTGCGGACCTGTTCAAAGGCGCGGCCCGCGGCAAACATGGCAAAAGAGCTTGCAAAAACGGTGTAGCCCGTGGTGGACAGACCTCCCGCAATGCTGATCATGTTGCACTCGGCTATGCCCGTGTCAAAGAATCTGTCCGGAAAAGCCTTTTTGAAAATGCCCGTCTTGGTCGCCGCGGCAAGATCCGCGTCGAGGACGATTATTTTATCGTTTATCGCGCCCAACTCAGCAAGAGCCTTTCCGTAGGCCTCTCTGGTCGCTGTTTTAATAATATCAGCCATAGTCAATACCTTCCTTATATTTATCGGAGAAATCCGTCAATTTCCGTTTTCCAGGTTTGCCAGTTCTTCTTCCAGCTCTTTCATCGCCTGTTCATACTGCTCTGTGTTGGGCGCAGCGCCGTGCCAGGACACCTGATCTTCCATGTAGGAAACGCCCTTGCCCTTGGTACTCTTTGCGATTATAGCCGTAGGCTTGCCCTTGAATTCCTCCGCGGCGTTGAACGCGGCGTCTATTTCGTCAAAGCTGTGGGCGCAGATCTCGATGACGTTCCAGCCGAAGGCGCGGAATTTTTCCACTATCGGATAGGGGGAGTTCACCTCTGCCACCGTACCGTCTATCTGAAGGTTGTTGTTGTCAATGACTGCCACAAGATTGTCAAGCCCCTTTGCGGAAGCGTACATAGCCGCCTCCCAGACCTGACCCTCCTGGATCTCGCCGTCTCCTAAAATCGTATAGACCCTGAAGCTCTTGCCGGAAATTTTTCCGCCCAGAGCCATGCCCACCGCCGCGGATATGCCCTGTCCCAGAGAGCCGGTGCTCATATCCACACCCGGGGTGGTCTTCATGCATGGGTGACCCTGCAGGTAGGAATCGGTTTTACGCAAAGTCACCAGATCCTCCACAGGGAAAAAGCCCCTGAGAGCAAGGACCGCATACAGTCCCGGAGCGATATGCCCTTTGGAAAGCACAAAGCGGTCGCGATCCTCCCATTTTGGATTTTTGGGGTCGATGTTCATTTTGTTGAAATACAGATACGTCAGGATATCGGCAGAGGACAAAGCTCCGCCGGGATGCCCGGATTTCGCGTTATAAACACCGTTTATTATGCCCATTCTGACTTTGCAGGCTTTGATCTTAAGCTGTTTTTTTACGGTTGCTTCCAAAGCAGCCACCTCCAGAAATTATTTTATCTTGTCAAGAAACTCGTTAAAGTAGTCCGGCAGCTCCGCTGTGATCTCGATGTATCTGCCGTCCCGGGGATGGGTAAAACCTATCAGCCCAGCGTGAAGGCATTGACCGCCGATATCCACTCCGTTTTTCGGGCCGTACACCTTGTCTCCCGCCACGGGATGACCCAGATATGCCATGTGGACCCTTATCTGATGGGTCCTGCCCGTTTCAAGCCGGAGCTTTATGTAGCTGTACTTTTTATATTCTTCAAGAACGCTGTAATGGGTCACGGCGTTCTTTGAATTCTTGTATGTGACGCACATTTTTTTGCGGTCCTTTTCGCTCCTGCCTATAGGGGCGTCGACCGTGCCCTCCGGCTCCTTTAAATGACCGTAAACCACGGCTCTGTATTCCCGCTTGAAGCTGTGCTCCTTTATCTGTTCCGAAAGCCCTGTGTGGGCAAAATCATTTTTTGCCACGATAAGCAGACCGCTGGTGTCCTTATCTATGCGGTGTACTATGCCCGGGCGGATCACTCCGTTAATGCCGGAAAGTTTTCCGTCGCAGTGATGCATAAGGGCGTTGACAAGGGTGCCGTCCAAGTTCCCTGCGGCGGGGTGAACCACCATGCCACGGGGCTTGTTTACCACCAGCAGATCCTCGTCTTCGTATCTTATATCAAGGGCAATGTCCTCCGCCTTTGCCTCCAGTACCCGGGGCTCCGGCGCATTGAGCACGATAACGGCGCCGGGCTTGGGCTTATAGCCCTTGTCCACCGGCTTTCCGTCAGCCGTAACGCCGCCCATGTCGATTATCTTTTGTATGTGCGATCTGGTCATCTGCGGCATATATTCCGCAATGGCCTTGTCTATTCTCTGACCCTCCGAGCCGTCAAAAACAAATTCAAGCCTGCTCACTTTGCCGCTCCTTGTTCTTTCCGTCACGGATCATTCCGACGATAAGATAGATTATCAAAACGAAGGAACCCACCGTAACAAAAATATCCGCAACATTGAATACCGCAAAATCCATAAACTGAAAATCAAAGAAGTCCACCACAAAGCCGCGGACGATCCTGTCGTAAAGATTTCCAATGCCTCCGGCTATGATGAGCACGGCGCAGGTGCGGTAGACCTTGTTGCTGAATTTGCCCATTACCAGCAAAACAAGCCCCACGATAATTATTACTGCGGTTATAACGGAAAGCATAACGGTGCTGTTTGAAAACGAGCCGAATACCGCTCCGGTATTTTCAACGTACCGAAGACCCAGTATCCCCGGCAGAAATTTCGCGGTGCCGACGGGTTTGAGAAAATTCAGCGCAAACACCTTTGACGCCTGATCCAGCACCGCAAGCAATGCGATTATGATCAGAGAAACATATTTTTTCATGTATAATAAAACCTTACCTGCGTTTATTTCTTGTTGAAGAAGCCCTTGAACCGGCGACCCGAACCGTCATCCTCCGGTTCGGTTTCTTCTTCGTCGTCATCCTCATAATGACCCAGCTTGAAGTCGCCTTTGGCGAGGCTCAGGATATCGTCTTCCTCGTCGTCTTCATCGGACAGATCGGGTACAAAGAATTTGAAATCCTCGTCCTCAGCTTCCTCGTCGTCATCGGATTCGTCCTCATCCTCGCTGAGGAAATCGGTGATGGAATCCAGAGTGGGGAAGGTCTGTTCCGACTCATCAGCAGGCTCCTCAACGGGCGCCTCATCAGGCTCCTCCGGCGCTTCGACGGGTTCTTCGACCGCAGGAACCTCTTCAGGCTCCTCGATAACGGATTCTTCAACCGCCTCTGTTACAGGCGCCTCCTCGACGGGCTCCTCAATGATCTGAGCTTCGACCGGAGCTTCTTCAGGCTCGGGCAGGATCTCTGCCGGGGCTTCCGACACCGTGGGTTCGGGCTGCGCCGGCTCCGGGATCTCGACCTGAGGCATGGGATACCTGACCTCATCGTCGGTCACCTCGGGCAAGGTCTCGATATCTTTTATCTGCGCCGCGTATTTTGAAAGGATCTGATATTTGAAATCCTTTATCATAAGCTTAAGCTCTTTGAGCTGCGCTTCATATTTGCTGAGCCTTGCGACGTTTTCATATTCCTGCTTGTCCGCGTTATATTTTGCGTCGCTTATTATCTTTTCGGCCTTTGCCTCGGCATCGGTTATGATCTGAGAAGCCTTTGCGCGGACCTCGGTCTCTATCCTGGCGAGAGCCGCTTCGCCCTCCGCCTTGAGCTTATCCGCCCTTGCCTGGGCCTCCGCCTCTATGGCGTTTGCCTTTTGAGTGCTGGACTCAATAAGCTGCTTTGATTTGACGGCGGCGTTCTGCTCAACCTCATCGGCGCTGCGCTGAGCCGTGATCAACGTTCTCTGGATCAGATCCTTGTCCTTGTTGCACTGATCCACAGTATCGGTAAGCGCGCTTATTTTCTTTAGCATCTCTCCGTTTTCATTGAAAACCTTTTCGTACGCCTTTGCCACGTTATCTATGAATGAATCCACCTCATCCGCGCGGTAGATACCCTTGCCGGCAGATCTGAATTCATAAGATCTTATTTGAGCAGGTGTAAGCATATTAAACATCCCTTCCGAATAATTCGATTATTTTCAATCATTACTGTCCGTCAAAAGTAAAGTCTCCGGGGAACGCGTTGTTGGGGTTGAAGGTGCCGTTGGACTGGATCTCATCCAGCATCTCACCGGTAAACTCAACGTTGCGGGGAGTGAACACATAGGCTCTGCCCGCTACGCGCTTTATGATACCGTCATTTGCATAGGAAACGCCGTACAGGAAATCAAGTATCCTGCGGGAATCCAGATCGGGACAGGTCTCAAGGTTGAGGATAACTATTTTGCCTTCGTTGAGAATGTCGGCGACCCCGCCCACGTCGCTGAAGCGGTCAATCTTCTGAAAAACAACGTTTGAACCGTACATGGACGAATTCCTGAATACGTTTTCTCTCTGCGCGCGCATATTTACAACATTGGAATTATCCTTGACCGAATACTCCCTTGTAGGATACTGCTGTTCCGGTTCTTCACGGTAATATCCTCTATCGCCTCTGCGACCCGGATTGCCAGCCATTTCTCTGTAGTCTTCTCCCTCTGTAAGCATATCCTCCGATTCTTCGAAATATCTCTCCTCCGAAACATTGAACGCATCCTTGATCTTTCCGAAAATGCCCATATTATTTCCTCCTCGTTTTTTATGTTGATTTGTTATTGTTGTCATCTGTAGTTTCTTTGCCCGAAAATAGCCGAGCCAACTCTCACCAGGGTCGAGCCCTCCGCGACAGCTTCCCGGAAATCTCCCGACATTCCCATGGACAGAATATCCATGTATACATTATCTATTTTTTTGCTGTCAATGTCAATAAACAGTTGCCTCATACGGCAAAAAAGTTTTCTCGTTTCCACAGCGTCTTCCAGAAACGGAGGCACTGTCATAAGCCCCCTTATCCGCACACCGCCGATCCGGGATATCTCATCTATGATCTCCGGGGCGTTTCCGACGGTTATGCCGAATTTGTTTTCATCGTTTCCCACGTTGACCTCCACGAGGATATCCGTTACTATGCCTTTCGTCACGGACTGCCTGCCTATTTCCCCCGCAAGCTTAACGGAGTCCACCGATTCGATCATGTCGACGTTTCCCACTATCTTGCCCACTTTGTTTGTCTGAAGGTGTCCTATCAGGTGAGCCTTGCATCGGGAGAGGTCAAGCTCATCCTTCTTTCCCAGGAATTCCTGCACCTTGTTTTCGCCGATCAGCCGGACACCTTTGGATATGGCGTAGTTTATATAGACAGGCTCCACGGTTTTTGTGACCGCCATAAGGGTGACCTCACCGGGATCTCTGCCGCTTTTTACAGCCGCCTCCTCGATATCGTGTCTGACTGCCTTGAGACCTTCCTCCACTGACGCGCAGGCTTTCTCAATATATGACCTTTCCATCTCTCAAATCCTTTCCTGCGGTAATTATTTTATCGTAGACCTGAACGTATTTTCTGTTCAGCTTATCGGTGGATATCCCGATCAGAACGTAGTCCGCGTCGGAGTAGATTATATTTATCTCCTTGCGGTTAACGGTGGTCTTATTGAGGATGTATACAAACTTTTCATCTGTGCCGTCCTCTTTCTTTTCCGTCCTGATCGCCGCCTGGGGGATCCTGTAGCCCGTATATGTCCGCCTTACAAGCTGCGCTTCTCCCTTACGAAGATTGAAGATGTTTTCTCCGGTCTCAAGACAGGAGAATATCAGGGCTGATTTTTTTCCCTCTGCCTGATTTATCGCCTCCAGCGTGAAGGTAAGCTTTACCGAACCGGCTTCGGGGACGATCAGACTGTAGCTGCCGCCTTTTGTCAGCTCAGAGGCGGTGCCGTTGTCCACCACTGTGCAGAGATACCATTTGTGACTTTTTATCAGCCGCCCCATATTGTCTCCGGGCTGCTTTTCCTCCGACGCCAAGGCGTTTTCAATGTCCGTCGGGGTCAGCTTCAGAACATCCCCGTACTTAAGGGTGTTTTCAAATCCGTCGGTGTTTCCCATATAGAAGCCGGCTTTTTCGGCGCCGATCTCCCGCACGCCGGACATTCCGCTTTTAAGGGCGGTCAGCCTGTCGTTGAGCTGAGTGAGCTGCTGTGAAAAATCCATTCTTCCGTTTATGGCGATGTCCCGCCTTGTCTTTTTGTCGGAGAAGGCTTTTATGCCCTCGTCAAAATCGTAAAGTCTGCCGCTGTCCGCAATGTCAAGAGCTTCGTTGAACAGGGACAGTATCTGCTTGTCCACGGACTCAATGTTTATTGAGCTGATATCGGTCAGGGAGTTAAGCTGTTTGTAGTAACTGATGTCGTCCTCGATCTCAAGTATCTCCGAATAGTTCGCCGCGTCCGTTTCACTGGCGCAGACCACCGCTATTTTATCGTTTTCCGCCACTCTGGTCCCGTCGCTGACAAGGGGGATAGCCTGCACCGATCCCGGGGAATCAAGGTATTCCTCGTCCCTGACCACAAAGAAATTTATCGGTAGGGTGACTTCCTTGGTATGGCGCAGAGCCAATTCTGTGGAAACGCCGTTGAAATTGAGGAAATATTTTGAATATATAACAGCAGCGAGCAGCAATACCACTACGCCGGCTATTATCAATATTCGCTTTTTCTTGCCGGAAAGTTTTTTTGTCTCTTCCATTTTACCGCTCTCAGCTCCTGTCGTTTATGTTTTTACTCCGTTCAAAAACGCCGCTACCGTTTCCGTCGCCCGGGCTTTGACGTCCTCTTCGTCGATATACAGTCTGTGCGCCTGCTCGTTGCGGTTGAACCATGTAAGCTGGCGCTTGGCGTACCGCCTTGTTTCCCGCTTGAGCTTTTCCACCGCCTGTTCAAGGGTGACCTCCCCGGCGAAATAGGGCGCAAGCTCCTTGCAGCCTATCGCCTGTTTAGCGGTGGCGCCGATGTCCATCGCAAGCACTGCCCGCGCCTCCGCCTCAAGTCCGTTTTTCAGCATTTCATCCACACGGCGGTCGATACGGTCGTAGAGGAACTGCCTGTCCTTCGCCGTGAGGAACAGCACGCAGGGTTCGTAGGGGGATGGGTTCTTTCTTGACTCTTCCCTCTGCCGGGTCATGGTCTTGCCGGAGGAATAGTAAAGCTCCAGCGCCCGGATTATTCTTTTTATGTTGTTGGGATGGAGCTGCGCCGCTGTTTCCGGGTCTATTTTTTCAAGCTCGGCCAGCAGAGCCTCCGCTCCCTCCTTTTCCGCTCTTTCGCTGAGTTTTTCTCTCAGCTCAAAGTCTGTTTCGCTTTCGGCAAATTCAATGTTGTTGAGCAGCGAATCTATGTACAGCCCCGTTCCGCCCACAAGCACCGGCAGCCTGCCCCGGGAAACAATGTCCCTTATGCAGACCCCCGCCGCCCTGCAGTAGTCCGACACGCTGTATCTTTCCCCCGGAGGAAGGAAATCCACCATGTGATGGGGCACGCCCATCATCTCCTCCGGCGTGGGTTTCGCCGTGGCGATGTCCATGCCTTTGTATATCTGCATGGAGTCGGCGCACACAGCCTCCCCGTTGAACGCCCTGCATATCTCCACGGCAAGGGCGGTCTTTCCGGAGGCGGTGGGACCTACCACGGCAACTATGGGTATTTTACTGATTTCTGCCAAAGCTTTTCTCCATTTCTCTGCGGGTCATTTCTATCATCACCGGTCTGCCGTGGGGGCAGAATTTTATCTCCGGCATGGACATGAGCCGCTCAACAAATTTCTGCGCCTCGTAGTCGGAGGTGAGATCCCCCGCCTTTATCGCGGCGCGGCAGGCCAGATTGTCGTAGAGCCATTCCAGCTTTGCCGGGGTGAGATCCTGTTTGTTTGAGATAAGATGTCCCGCTATCTCCACCACAAGCATCTCCACGTCCTCCGTGGAAAGGTTCAGGGGACACTCCCTGACTATTACCGTTCCAGAGCCGAAATCGTCTATTCCGTAACCCGCCTGAGACAGCAGGTCAAGGTTGTCCACCACGGCGGAATACTCCTCCTTGCTCAGGCTCACGGTGACGGGCATGATGAGCTGAGAATCGGGTTTGGACTGCCTGTTTTTAAGCTCGTTGAAAATCATGCGCTCGTGGGCGGCGTGCTTGTCGATGATGAGCATTTTATCTCCGTTCTCCACTAGCAGATAGGTTTTGAACAGCTCGCCGACGTAACGGTAATTCTCCTCCACCGCCTCGGTTATTATCTCCGCAGGGGTCTCTGCCCGGGGTGGCATATCGGGAACGGTCTTTGCTTTCTCCGGCTCTGCTTTCCGGACTTCTGCCGGAGGGACAGGCTCCGGTTTGGGAGCGAGGGACAGATCGGTATCTCTTTCAACTCTTACGACGGAGGAGTCGCGCAGGCTTCCTCCCGCCGTTTTTTTGTATTCGGGTTTTCTGAATTCGCCGCTGAACTGCTCCGCCGACTGCTTCTGCCAGAAATCCCCGGAGGGGGCAGGCTTTGCCGGCGCGCTTCTCGGAGTGACCGCAGAGAAAAGATCCATCTGCTTCGATTCCGTTACGGCGTCCAGATTTTTTATGTATGATTTTATCGCCGCGGCAGGTGTGACCCTGGGACGGAAATCTCCTCCGGTAAGGGCGTTCTTCGCTCCGTAATAAACGGCGTTGAACACCGGTCTGTCGTTTGCAAAGCGCACCTCTATTTTGGAGGGATGCACATTCACGTCCACCGTGTGGGGAGGAAGGATGATGTTCAGCACGCAGGCGGGAAACTTGCCCGCCATTATGGAATTTTTGTACGCCTCCGAAAGAGCGGCTGAACCCGTACCTGTTTTTATGAACCTGCCGTTGAGGAAGAAATACTGCATATTTCTGTTCGGGCGCGCCGCTGTGGGCTTTGAGATAAAGCCTTCCGCGCGGACCCCCTCCAGCTCGTAATTCACGGGGATAAGGGTGTCGAAAAACTCCTTGCCCAGCACGGAATATACCGCGCTGCCCAGATCCCCTTTGCCCTCTGTGCGCAGGACCTCTTTGTCGTCCCTGATAAATCTGACCGCGGTCTCCGGATGTGAAAGGGCTATGCGATCCACCACCGCAGCTACGGCGTTTGCCTCGGTGACGTCCTTTTTGAGGAATTTCATCCTTGCCGGGGTGTTGAAGAACAGATCCCGCACCACTATGGTGGTGCCCACGGGACAGCCGGCGTCATCCATGAGCTGTTCCTCTCCGCCTTCTATCCGGTAATGGGTGCCTATATTGCTCCCCGCGGCTCTGGTCATAACGTCAACGGACGCCACAGCCGCCACGGACGCCAGCGCCTCTCCGCGGAAGCCCAGGGTGAATATTGAATCCAGATCCTCTTCCCGGGATATCTTGCTCGTGGCGTGGCTGACAAAGGCGTTGCGTATGTCGCTCCGGTCTATCCCGCAGCCGTTATCCGTTATGCGGATGTATTTTATGCCGCCGTTTTTTATTTCGACGGTTATAGATGTTGCCCCCGCGTCCAGTGAGTTTTCCATAAGCTCCTTTACAACAGACGCGGGACGTTCAACCACCTCGCCCGCCGCGATAAGGTCAACGATCTGTTTCGGCAGTACGTTTATTTTAGGCATTTTTCTCACCCCGTTTTATGTGAAGTAGATAGTTCTTTCGTTATACTGACCCGCTGTCCTTTTTCAGCTCATACAGGAAGGTAAGAGCCTCGATGGGGGTCAGGGTGTTAAGATCAAGCAATCTTATTTTGTCGGCTATGGCGGTGTCCGCGTTTGAGGCAAAGGATGTCTGGGCGGGTTCCTCCTCCGGCTCGGCGTATTCCGTGGAGACCGTGGGTCTGACCGCTGTTTTTTCCATTTCACGCAGGCATTTCTTTGCCCGGTTCACCACCGGGTCAGGCACTCCGGCGAGCTTTGCCACCTCGATGCCGTAGCTGCCGTCCGCTCCGCCGCGGACGATCCTCCTCAGGAAGGTTATATCGTCCCCGCGCTTTTTAACGGCGATGTTGTAATTCTTTATCCCCTTTGAAACATTTTCAAGTTCCGTGAGTTCATGGTAATGGGTGGCGAACAGGGTCTTCGCCCCCAGAGTCTTTTTGTCCACCGCGTATTCCAGTACGGCGCGGGCAATGCTCATTCCGTCAAAGGTGGATGTGCCCCTGCCTATCTCGTCAAAGATAATAAGGCTCTTGCCTGTGGCGGATCTCAATATGGACGCCACCTCGTTCATCTCCACCATGAAGGTGGACTGACCGGCGGCCAGATCGTCCGAGGCGCCCACCCTTGTGAAGATGCTGTCCACCAGACCTATCCTCGCGTAGGAAGCGGGGACAAAGCTGCCCATGTGCGCCATGAGAACTATCAGCGCCACCTGCCGCATATAGGTGGACTTGCCCGCCATGTTGGGGCCGGTTATGACCTGACAGCGGTTTTCGTCGCAGTCCAGCAAAGTGTCGTTGGGCACGAAGGGGGTGTCCTTAAGCATATTTTCCACCACGGGATGCCTGCCGTCCTTTATGTCGATCACGCCCTCGGCGCACATTTCGGGGCAGGTGTAGTTGTTCAGCGCCGCTGTGTGGGCAAGGGAGCAGAGGGCGTCCAGCTGAGCCACCGCGGAGGCGGTGTGTTTTATGCGCAGATACTCCGCCGCGGTCTTCTCCCGTATCATGTTGAATATCTCATATTCCAGCTTGACGATCCTGTCGTTGGCGCCCAGGATCTTTGACTCAAGCTCCTTTAACTCCTGGGTAATGAACCTTTCGCAGTTGGCAAGGGTCTGTTTTCTTATGTATGTGTCCGGCACGCATTCAATGAAAGATTTGGACACCTCTATGTAATATCCGAAAACCCGGTTGTAGCCTATTTTGAGTTTCTTTATACCTGTTTTCTGCTGTTCGTCGTTTTCGATCTTCGCAAGGAATTTTTTGCTGTCCCTCACGATTATCCTCAGCTCGTCCAGCTCCTGATCATATCCGTCCTTGATAAGCTCGCCTTCGCGCACGGAGAAGGGCGGCTCCTCGACTATGGCGCTGTCTATCATTCCTCCGATATCGTCAAGGGTATCTATACCGCCGTACAGCTCTTTGAGATAGGCGCTGTTGCAGTTTTCGATGACCTCCTTTATCCTCGGCAGATATCTGATGGTGGCGTAAAGCCCCCTCAGCTCCCGGGCGTTCGCCGTGCCGTAGACTATGCGGGTGAGCATTCTCTCAATGTCCTGCACTCCCGCAAGGAAGATCATTTCGTCGTTTCGCAGAACGGAATTGTCGCACAGCTCGCCCACCGCGTTCTGACGTTTGATTATTCTCGGTATATTCATCAGCGGGCGTTCCACCCAGCTGCGCAGGAGCCTTTTGCCCATGGGGGTCCTGGTGTTGTCCAGCACCCAGAGCAGGGAACCCTTTTTCTCCTTGCTCCGCATTGTCTCGCAGAGTTCAAGGTTCCGCCGGGAGGATGCGTCTATTTTTAAAAACTGCTCGTCGTTGAAGAAATCCACGCTCTGAATATTGCTCAGGTCGTTTTTCTCCACGTCCCTGAGATAATCAAGCAGCGCGCCTAAAGCTATCACCGCCTGATTGGGGGTTGCCAGATCAAGCTCTCCCAGATTTTCTTCTTTGAACTGTCTGCGTACTGTCTGACAGCAGGTTTCAAAATCCGTCCTGTCCTCATCAAGCTTCTGCGCCATAACGTCCATGCGCTGAGAGATGAAGTCCCTGATCTTTACCCTGCCCGTGATGCCGTCGTTGTACAGTATCTCCGAGGGGGAGAACTTGGCAAGCTCGTTTATTATCTTTCCGTCAATGTCCGGGTCGCCCAGCTGAGTCAGGCTCACCGTACCCGTGGAAATGTCCGCGAAGCAGATGCCCGCGGAACTTCCGTCGCAGGTCATACAGCAGAGGAAATTGTTCTTTGACTCGTCCAGCATGTTGCTCTCGATCACCGTGCCCGGCGTTATCACCCGGATAACGTCCCGCTGCACAAGACCCTTGGCAAGCTCCGGGTCCTCCGTCTGCTCGCAGATCGCTACCTTATAGCCCCTTGAAACAAGCTTGGCTATATAGCTGTCCGCGCTGTGGAAGGGAACTCCGCACATGGGAGCCCGCTCCTCCTGCCCGCAGTTGCGGCCCGTCAGAACAAGCTCCAGCTCCCTTGATGCTATCTCCGCGTCTTCAAAAAACATCTCATAGAAATCCCCGAGCCTGTACATAAGGATGGTGTCCTTGTACTGCTCTTTGATCTCAAAATATTGCCGCATCATGGGAGTAAACTCAGCCATAACATATTCCTTTCCACGTCCGTTAGATTTTAGAGGCGACCTTTAGTGACAGCCTCCGCATGAGGAACATTCGCCTCCGCAGTTATGCTCCTGATGAGGTTCGCAGGTCATGGGATCCTCGCCCATCGCCGCCTGTGAAAGGATGCCCGTGATATACTTCATGAGCGCGTCCATCTCGTTCATGGCCTTCTCGAATTCCTGCATATTGGGGTTGTCTCTGATGATCTTGTAGATCGTTTCAAACTCCTTCTCATAGGCCTCTAACTTCTGCTCATTGGGTTCTTCGCTTGAAGCTTCGTGCTGATAGGACATCTGGATGAGCCTGATGCGCTGCATCTGTTCGTTGAGCTCCTTGTCCTCGTCGTTCTTTCTGTGAGCTTCCGCAAAATTGAGATAACGCTGATCCTGCTGAAGCGCCGCTGCAAGTTCTCTTGTCATTTGAATAAGATCCATAATTTTTTACCTCTGTTTCTAAATTTTTATTTCAACCGAAAAAACGGTTTATTTAACTTCCTCACCGAAGAGCATCCATGTTCTGGGTTCGGTGACTTTGACGTTTACAAATTTTCCTATATTATCCGGACTGCCGGGGAATTCGATTATCACGTTTCCCTCCGTCCTGCCGGAAAGCATACCTTTGTCCGAAATACTCTCGCACAGCACCCGGTAGACCTTGCCCTTCATTGCGGCGGTGCGTCTGCCGGCGATGCTCTCCTGAAGCTGACACAGCTCTTTGAACCAGGCGCCCTTTTCCTCCCTTGTCACCGGGTCGGGCATTTTTGCCGCCTTTGTGCCCTCTCTGGGGGAATAGATGAAGGTGAATAATGAGGTGTACTCCACTTCCTCCACAAGGGACAGCGTGTCGCAAAACTCCTCGTAGGTCTCCCCGGGGAAACCGACTATAATGTCGCTGGTGATGGAAAGATCCGGCATTTTTTCTCTGGCGTAATGTATAAGTTCCAGATACTTCTCCCGGTCGTAATGCCTGTTCATCTCTTTGAGCACCCTGTCGTTGCCGCTCTGCACAGGCAGATGCAGGTGCTTTGCCGCCTTGCCGCACTCAGCCATGGCGTCCAACAGTTCAAAGGTGCAGTCCTTTGGGTGTGAGGTCATGAAGCGGATTTGAAAATCCCCGTCTATATCGTTCAGTCTCCGCAGGAGCTTTGCGAAGTTTATGTCGCAGTCCAGCCCCTTGCCGTAGGAATTTACGTTCTGCCCCAAAAGGGTGATCTCTTTGTAGCCCTGAGCCGCAAGCTCCTCCGCCTCTTTGATTATGATCTCAGGATCTCTGCTGCGCTCCCTGCCCCTGACGTAGGGGACTATGCAGTAGCTGCAGAAATTGTTACAGCCGTACATTATGGGCAGCCACGCCTTGAAATCGCTGTCCCTGCGCACAGGGACGTTTTCGACAATTTTTCCGTCCTCCGAAGGGATCTCAAAAACTCTTGAGCCTCCGCACAGCGTCCTGTACATGAGCTCCGGCAGTCTGTGGATAACGTGGGTGCCGAAGACCAGATCTACAAAGGGATAGCTTTTTTGTATCCGCTGAGCCACGTGCTGCTGCTGCATCATACAGCCGCAGAGGGCGATCTTGAGGGAGGGCTTCGCTTTCTTTAAGTTTTTCAGCGCCCCCACGTTTCCGAACACTCTGTCCTCCGCGTGCTCCCTTATGGCGCAGGTGTTGTAGAGCACAAGGTCAGCGTCCCCGATATTGTCCGTAAAGCCGTAGCCCATTTCCCCGAGCATTCCCTTTATGCGTTCACTGTCCGCCACGTTGCCCTGACAGCCGTAGGTGTGTACGAACGCCAGAGGCTCCCGGGGATCGAAGTGGGAAATAAGCACCGTCCTCACAAGGGCGGAATACTCCTCCTGCCTTGCCTGCTCCGCCTGAGCCGGCTGAATATCTTTAGCCAAAACACGCACTTCCTTCAATTACTCTCTGTGCCACTTGATGCCCTGGGGGGTGTCCTCAAGGACTATGCCCATGCTCTTGAGCTGATCCCTGATACGGTCCGCCTCCGCCCAGTTCTTCTCCTTGCGGGCGGCGGTCCTCGCTTCGATGAGAGCCTCCACCTCCGCGTCAAGGCTGTCCCCCTGACTGCGGTTGTAAACGAGACCCAGCACGCCGGTAAGCTCGTCGAATATCTTTGCCGCCTCTTCGCAGAGAGCCGCGGAACCGGAATTTATGACCTTGCTGTTTATCTCACGGACAAGCTCGAACACAACGCCTATTGCGTCCGCAGTGTTGAGGTCGTCATCCATCGCTTCGATGAATTTCTCTCTGTAATCGTCAAACGCCTTGAGCACAGCCTCCGCCGCCGCGACTTCATCCGAGGCGTTTTTGAGTGCGAAATCAAGATTGTCCCGGCAGGTGTAAAGCCTGTTGAGCGCCGCCTTGCACTGCTCGATTATCTCCACGCTGTAATTTATGGGACTGCGGTACTGGGAGGATATCATCAGATAGCGTATGGGCTCATAGCCGTATTTTTTCGCCACGTCCCGGACGGTAAAGAAGTTGCCAAGGGACTTTGACATCTTTACGTTGTCAACGTTTATGTAGCCGTTGTGCATCCAGTAATTGGCAAAGGGTACGCCGTTGCAGCATTCGCTCTGAGCGATCTCGTTTTCGTGATGGGGGAAGATGAGATCCTGTCCGCCGCAGTGTATGTCAATGGTCTTGCCCAGATAACGGCGCACCATTGCGGAACACTCGATGTGCCAGCCGGGTCTGCCGTGACCCCAGGGGGATTCCCAGTACGGCTCGCCGGGCTTTGCCGCCTTCCACAGGGCGAAATCCATGGGGTTGCGCTTTATCTCCCCAACCATTATGCGGGCGCCCGCCTCCAGCTCCTCAAGGGGCTGATGGGACAGCTTGCCGTAGTCCTTGAATTTTTCCGGGCTGAAATAGACGTCACCCTCCGTTTCGTAGGCGAAGCCCTTTTCGATAAGGGTCGACACGATGGAAATGATCTCGTCGATATTCTCCGTCGCCTTGGGATGGACTGTTGCCTCCCTGACGTTCATGCCTTTCGCGTCCGTCCAGAACTCTTTTATGTACTTTTCGGACACGGTCTTGTAGTCCGAATTTTCCTCGATGGCGCGTTTGATGATTTTGTCGTCAATATCCGTGAAGTTCTGCACGAAGTTCACCTTGTAGCCCCTGTATTCCATGTACCTGCGCATAACGTCGAACACGCAGAGGGGACGGGCGTTGCCTATGTGGATAAAGTTGTAGACCGTGGGGCCGCAGGCGTAAATTTTAAGCTCCCCGGGGGTGATGGTCTTAAGCTCCTCTTTTTGCCTTGTAAGCGTATTGTATATCCTCATTGTTCTTTCTTTCCTTCTTCCATAGTTTTTTTCAGCTCGTCGATCTGATGCTGCAAATAACAGAGCTGCTGAGAGACCGGGTCGGGGATGTGGATCTGATCCAGCTCATCCACCCGCTGGCCGTCTCTCCTGACCACCCTTGCGGGCACGCCCACCGCGGTACAGTTGGGAGGTATCTCATTGAGCACCACGGCGCCCGCGGCAATGTTGGTGTTGTCCCCCACCTTGAAGGGACCCAGCACCTTGGCGCCGGAACCGATCATGACGTTGTTGCCGATGGTGGGATGTCTTTTGCCTGTGTGCTTGCCTGTGCCGCCAAGGGTCACGCCCTGATAAATGGTAACGTTGTCGCCGATAACGGTGGTCTCGCCTATGACCACTCCCGTGCCGTGGTCTATGAAAAATCTTTTGCCTATCTGAGCGGCAGGGTGGATCTCTATACCGGTCTTCGCCGCCGCCCTTTGAGAAATATATCTCGCCAAAAAGAACAGCCTGTGCTCGTAGCACCAGTGCGCCTTGCGGTACATCCTCAGCGCCCGCAGTCCGGGATACAGGAACAGCACCTCCAGGGTGGAACGCGCCGCCGGGTCCCTCTCGCGGACACAGGCTATGTCCTCCTTCAATGTCTTGAACATAAAATCAAACTCCTCCAATAGAGCGAATAATGATACCAACGATCCAAAGTGACCGCCGATAAAAACAGAGCATACAAATTTTGGAACGAAACAGCGATCTGCAAAATAAAACCCCGCGCATCGGCGCGGGGTGTGTTTGATGATTCTACCCGATTATAAGCCGATTATATATATAATACTACAATCGGAGATAAAATGCATCACTTTTTTAAAATTTTTTAATATTTACAGATATTATAACGCCTGCGTGGGGATTTTTAGCAAAATTTTTCGCCGCCGAGCCGGTCTCATTTTGAAAAATCAATAAGCTTGCGGCTCTTTACGCAGTATATCACGCCGGAAATGACAGCAAGCGCCGCGGTTATCCACAGCAATATATTTGAAACCTCCGCAAGGGAAAGAGATGCGTTTGCGAATATGCTCCGGCTCTCCTCAAGCTCCGCCAGAATGAGGATGACAACGATGAACACAAGCTGGCTCACCGTTTTTAATTTGCCCCAGATGTTGGCGGGTATGACGACGCCCTGAGCGGAAGCTATCAGCCGCACGGAGGTCACGGCGAACTCACGGGTGAGTACGATCATGACTATCCAAACGCTGCACCAGCCCAGCTTAAGGAACGCCAGCAGCGCCGCTGTGGTCAGCATTTTGTCCGCCACCGGGTCAAGGAGCTTGCCGAAAACGGTGATCTGGTTATATTTCCTTGCTATCCTGCCGTCAAGGGCGTCGGTTATCGCGCCCGCCGCGAATATTATCAGCGCCCACAGGAACCTGTGGGGGAGGGGCAGAAACATAAACAGCAGATAAACGGGGGCTATCACCATTCTGATAAGGGTCAGTCTGTTGGGAACGTTCATTTTATTCACCTCACAAAGCTTTGCCGATAAGGTCGTATTCGTTGACGCCGATTATCTCCACAAACACGAAGTCGCCGTTGTTCAGATCCCTCGGGCAGGTGAACATTACCACGCCGTCGATCTCCGGAGCGTCCATATATGTCCTGCCGGTATAGCTGTCCGTATATCCGTCGTAGTCCTCTACGATCACACGGTACACATTGCCGATCTTCTGCTCGTTTTTCAAGGTGACTATCTCAAGCTGATCCTGCATGATGATCTCGCCCCTGCGCAGTTTGGTATCTTCGTCCACCTGGTTTTCCATTGCCGCCGCGGGAGTGCCCTCCTGGGGTGAGTAGGAGAAACAGCCCAACCGGTCAAATTCAATCTCGTTTACGAAAGACGCGAGATTTTCAAATTCGTCCTCTCCTTCTCCCGGGAAGCCCAATATAAACGTGGTCCTTATCACCACGTCCGGTATCCTCTCTCTGAGTTTCGCGATAAGCTCCCGTATCTCATCCGATGTGCCCCGCCTGTTCATGGCGGCAAGGATATCGTCGTCAATGTGCTGTAAGGGCAGGTCGATATAGTGTAGCACCTTGTGGTTTTTCGCGATAACGTCGATAAGCTCGTCGGTTATTTCATCCGGGTAGCAGTACAGCAGACGTATCCACTCTATGCCCGGTATCTCGCTGAGCCTGTTGAGAAGCTCCGGCAGTTTGAGCTCGCCGTAAAGATCAAGACCGTACCTGGTGGTATCCTGCGCAATAACTATAAGCTCCTTGACGCCGCTCTCCGCAAGCTGGCGGGCTTCCTCTAAAATATTCTCTATCTCTCTGCTTCTGTAGTCCCCTCGGATATAAGGGATCGTGCAATATGTGCACCTGTTTGAACAGCCCTCCGCTATCTTGAGATACGCCCAATAGCCGGGGGAGGTGAGCAGCCTCTGACCGCAAAGAGGCAGATCCGTGTTTGGCGGGAATAAGTAGATATTTTCACCCTCGATGACCCTGCGCACGATATCCGCTATCTGTCCGTTGCAGCCTATGCCCAGCACCGCGTCCACCTCCGGGATCTCGGAGAGGACCTCCTCGCCGAACCTTTGCGCCATACAGCCGGTCACAATGATCTTGCTCACTATGCCTTCGTTTTTAAGCTCGGTCATGTCCAGCACGTTTTCTATTGCCTCCTTGACCGCGTCGTCAATAAAGCCGCAGGTGTTGACTATCACCGCGTCACAGCCGTCAACATAATCGACTATTTCAAAGCCCTCCGCCTCAAGAGACGCCAGCATAGTTTCCGCGTCAACCTGATTTTTGGGGCAGCCCAGGGAAATAAGCCCAACCTTATATGACACAAGAATCAACCTTTCATTCGGGTATTTCAATGTTGAATTCGCTCATGGCGCTGCGGATGTCCGAGTAATTATAGCCCAGCCTCACAAGGGTGTTGTAGGTTTTCGCCCGGGTCTTCTCGTCCTTTTGCCAGCCGCCGTATTTTGTCTCCAACAAATCTATAATACGACTTACAGGCTCATTGTCAAGAGCCTGTGTGATATTATTTGTGATTTCGTTTGAAATGCCCCGCGCAAGCAGCTCAAATCTGATAGCCCGGGGGCTCATGCCCTTCCTCTCAAAAAGCTCCTCCGCCAGCCTTTCGGCAAAGCGGTTGTCGTCCACCATGCCCAGCTCCTCCAGCCTGTTGACCGCGCTTTCCGCCGCGTCGTCGTCAAAACTGCGCCGGAGCTTGCGCTTGAGTTCCTCTTTCCCGTGCTCTCTGCGGGAGATAAGATCAAGGGCTTTATTAAAAGCACAACGGCGACTTGCCGCCTCCTTGAAGGCAACAAGCTCACCGTCATCAATATCTTCATTTGCGGCATGACCGCAGGTGTACCAAAACTCCTCGTCCACCGTCATCAGAAACTCTCCGTCAACGTAAACGTGAATTTTATTCACCTTGCCTCTTTTTGCCGTGATCTTCATTATTCATCGTCCTCAACGGCGATATCCAGCTTCACTCTGCTTGCCTTTTTAACAGCTCCCGACTCCGCGGGCGCCGCTGTCCTCGGTTCCGCCGACTGAATTATAACGGACTTTTTCTCCTTTTCCCGGGTGTCTTTTTCCACGGAGGCGAGGATCTTGCCCACGATCTCCTCTCTGATCTCCGGGTTCGCGTTGAGAGCCTCTTTTGCATTGTCTCTGCCCTGACCCAGACGGTTGCCCTCGTAAGAGAACCATGCGCCGCTCTTGTCGACGATGTTGTGCTTGACGCCCAGGTCAAGTATCTCGCCGGCGCGGGATATGCCCTTGCCGTACATGATGTCGAATTCCGCCTCCTTGAAGGGAGGGGAGACCTTGTTTTTGACTATCTTCGCCTTTGTGTGGGAACCGATTATCTCCGTGCCGGACTTGAGCTGTTCCACCTTGCGCACGTCGATCCTCATGGAGGCGTAGAACTTGAGCGCTCTGCCGCCGGTGGTGACCTCCGGGTTGCCGTAGACCACGCCCACTTTTTCACGGAGCTGATTTATGAAAATAATAAGGGTATTTGACTTTGAGATGGCGCCGGCAAGCTTGCGCAGTGCCTGAGACATGAGCCTTGCGTGGAGACCCACATGGGAGTCTCCCATGTCGCCCTCTATCTCCGCCCGGGGAACAAGAGCCGCAACGGAGTCTATGACGATAACGTCCAGCGCGCCGGAACGGACAAGCGCCTCAGCGATCTCCAGAGCCTGTTCGCCGTTATCCGGCTGAGAGACAAGCAGCGAGTCCACGTCCACGCCTAAATTTGCGGCGTATACCGGATCAAGGGCGTGCTCCGCATCTATGAAAGCCGCCTCTCCTCCTGCCTTCTGCGCCTCTGCTACCACATGGAGAGCAAGGGTGGTTTTGCCCGAGGATTCGGGACCGTATATTTCGATTATCCTGCCCCTTGGAAGTCCGCCGATACCTGTGGCGATATCAAGGGAAAGAGAGCCTGTGGATATTGCCTCCACGTTCATCGACGCATTCTGACCAAGGCGCATGATGGCGCCCTTGCCGTAGGTTTTTTCGATCTGTAACAACGCGGTCTCCAATGCTTTTTGTTTATCTGCCATATCTCTGTTCCTTTCTGCTTTACGCACCGCACAAATGTTCTGTACGCTTATTATACATTAGACCGTTTCAAATTGCAATACTTTTTTAAAATTTTTATTTCCGGTAATAATCGTTGGATGTGTCCTTGTGGGAGACCACCAGATCGGCGATCTTATCAAAGTGCTTCGCGTCAAAGAAGCCTATGGAATGGCTCCTGAAGCTGCCGCTGGAAAGTATGGTCATGTTCAGGTTTGCCGCGTTCATTCCGGCGATGAGGATATTCGTCCTCGTCCTCATCCGCTGAACGTCCGCGAACCGGAGGATGCCTGTCTTCCTGTCGAAAAAGCCCTTGGTGTACATGAACTTTTCGCCGTCATATGAAATGCTCTGGGAGATGTACTCGAAGAACTTGGTTATGAACGACAGGACAAATACGATCCCGCAGATAAAATATTTGTGGTTTATGTCGAACAGCAGCACCGGCAGGGAGAAGACCGTCCGTTTTACCGCCACCCACAGAGCCATTATTATACCGGCCTTGTGGTACTTGTAGACCTCACCTTCGGGGATGAAGCCCGGCACGCACTGCCTTATTATCTCCTGCGCCTGCGCCTCCTTCACCATGAGGCAGAGCAGGGGGACCTCGTTTCTCTCGTTGCCCATTCCAACCACCGCAACCTCAAGGGAGCAGTAACCGAAAAGCCTTGCCAGCAGAGGCCGGCGAATGACCAGCCCGTTTATTTTTTCAAAGCCGAAGTTGTAGGCGCTTTTTTTCATCATGCCGTAACTTATATATACCCCGGTGTCGTCGCATTCAACGCTGTAATCCCCCAGGTTGAGGGTGCCCCACGCCACGCTCGCAAGGCGGTAAAGCAGGATGACCCCCACCGAGATCAGCGCCTTTTTTATGTTGTCGCTGTTCCTTGTGAACATGGGCGCAAGAAGTATAAGGGAATAGGACAGCAGCATATTCATCACCGGCAGGCTCATAAGCTTGTGCCGCAGAGCCTCTTTGTAGTTGAATGACACTATCTTTTTGCGGGCAGGCGCCTCTGATGTCTCCTCAACGTACATATCTCCCAGACATTTGCGCTTGATGGCAAGAAGCTCGTTTTTCAGCTGTTCCGCCTTGTCAGCCTTAAGTATAAAAACAAAGTCCGTTTTTCCCGCGGTGCTGGCGGAGTTTATGTCTATCTTCACCTTTGCCGTGCCCACAAGCCGCTCAAAGACGTTGCGCTCCGCGTTCACCGTGGCGATGTTTTCGATGGGCAGAGTAGTGAGCCGTTTGTTGATGGTGCGGCGCTCATATATGAAATTGTTGTCCTTGATGAAGAAAAACGTCTTTCTCCAACGAAGGAAGGACATTATCACTATCACTATGGAAAGCAGGATCAGCGCCAGCCCGCCGAAAAGTATGTACAGCTGACCCTCCTCCGCTTTTTGGAAAAGCTCACGCCACACGGAGGGCTTGAAAATATCCGTCTTGCTCCTGAACACCTGACTGTAACCGATGGACAGGAGGAAGATGATCACCGCTCCCAGGCGTTCAGCGATAATGCTGATATGGTTGCGTGTAGGCTTATCAAACATCCCCGTTTTCCTCCGGTTTGCTTTTTGCGATATTTCCCACCCGCCTGTTGAGTAGCATGGCTATATCGTCCGCCACCTGAGGCTCAAGGAACCGGAACGAGGCGTGGGAGCCCGCCGTGGTGACGGTCACCTTCTCCACCCCCACATAGGTGTCCAGAGGCCCGCATTTGACGTCGATCTGATGTATGCGGTCGATTGGAACGATGGTGCGTTTTATCCAGAACAGACCCTCGATTATCTCCACCCTGTCGTCGGCGATGAGATACTTGTACCGCCTGAAACGTATAGGGGGCGTTATCAAAAAGAACAGCAGCGCCAGAACAACGGCGGCGCCGCAGACCGCCACGCCCCAGAGAGCATAGCCCTTTACGGAAAGATAGATGAGCAGAACTATCCCCGGGACAACTCCGAATATCACGGCGTTTATCCCCGCCGTTATGCGCATTAATTTGAGCGAATTTTCAGATGGGGTTTTGTAATCCATACGATCAAACCTTTTTGTTTTATTAAACATTATTATATCAGTACGGACGGGTTAATACAAGATAAGAATATGTTTTTGTAAATTTTCATTTTAAACAACGAAGGAGAACAGTTATATTTGGGTCTCAACGGCACGGCTGTATTGAGGTAAGAAGTAAGGGTGAAGAAGCAAGAGGTGAGGAAGGGCTCCGCCATTACCCATTGTATGAGGGCTGCGAGGTCGTCAGCCCCTACAGCCGAGAAATCAACGATTCGTAGGGCAATACATCCTTGCCGACAGGTGTGGCTCCCTCTACGAGGGCGCGGGTGTCCGGTGGACACCTCTGCCGTAGGCAAAAGCGCCGACCGACGCGGCAGCGGAGACGCTGGCACGAACAAAGTGAGTGACTGAGGGAGTTTTACTCCTTCCGTCACCGCTTCGCGGCGCCACCTTCCTCGGAGAGGAAGGCTATTTTCGGTACGCATGTATGCGCGCCATACGGGGCGCAAACAAATCCGCATTGAAAAACGGCTCCCTTGAGGAAGCCGTTTTCTCATATCTTTTTGTAAAACAATCCATCCCGGTTGCAGTAGTAATACACGCCCTTGACCATGTCACGTTTGAATCGGGCGTGGGCGTTTCCCTCCGGGTAGAGCTTGACTATCTGCACCCTGTCGGTGGAAACGGCGGCGACAAATGAAATATAATGTTCCTTTGTCATTTCGTGTTCCGACGAGACATAAACTTCATCCTCAACCTTTTCAACGGAGAGGGTATGGGCGCCGTCCTCTGTTTCCGCCTCAAGGGGCGGCAGGGAAAGACCGTGACAGCTTATCTGCGCCTTGCCCATGCTGTGAAAAATATTGCCGCACACGGGGCACACATAGAACAGCGACCGAAGCATATTCGCGGAAACATTGGTGTTGTCCATGGCCTTGCCGGAAAGCAGTTCGGTAACGGAAATGTTGAAAACCTTTGCGATCGGCTCGATGAGAGTGATGTCAGGGTAGCCCTTGCCCGTCTCCCATTTTGAGACGGTCTTATCGCTGACGCAGAGCTTTTCCGCCAGCTGAGACTGGGTCATGCCGCAACGCGACCGCAGCTCCTTTATCATGGCGCCCGTAATGTATTTGTCCACGGTGTTCGCCTCCTTTCAACGAAAGTATAACCCAAAAGATAACGCTTCGCAACCTACGGAGAGTAGAATCGTCGGTCCATTATTGCCCTGAAAGGCGCAGGATCAGCAGGCTGCAAAGTAATTTTTTAAATTGGGTTGCAGACTGTCCGAAAACTATGAGGGTTATGGCAAAAACTCTCAAAATATGGTATAATTAAATTGTAAAAAAGATATGACGGATATGGCAGCGACGAAGGGATTTTGAATTGGCTCGCCCGAAAATCGAGGCATATTATGCTTCTCTTAAAGATTAAAACATAACAGCACGCAGGTCTGTTTGATTTTGAAAAAAGACCGAGATCCGTAAAGGATCCCGGTCTTTTGGCGTCCCCGAGAGGATTCGAACCTCCGGCCTTTCGCTTAGGAGGCGAACGCTCTATCCTGCTGAGCTACGGAGACCTGTTTAATTACCGACAGGGCGGCGCAATGCCCCCTGCAATGAGACATTCTATCAAAAAGCGGAGGCAATGTCAATATAAAAAAGCATTTGTTTTAAAAAGTGAGGGATAATTATAAACGGACGCTTTTTGCGTGGGGATGGGAGACTTTAAATAAAAAGGCGCAGAGAGCTTTCGTTCCCTGCGCCTTTTGCTGTTTTAATTATTATTCGGATTCGCCGCTGTCCGCCGGGGGATCTGTAGGAGTTTCTACCGGAGGCTCGGTCTTTTCTTCTTCTTCGATCTTATCCCATCTTGCATAAAGGGTGACGTTTGATTTGCCTACCACTGAGGATGAGGTGATCTTATTGCCAAGGAACGGACTGTCGAACCAGCCGATGAAGTCATAACCGCTCTTGGTGGGAGTGGGAAGAGAACCGTAAGCCTTGCCGGAAGTGTATTCCGCGGAGGCGGTCGAAACCGTGCCGCCGTTGGCGTTGAACTTTACGGTGATCTTCTTTTCGGTCTCCTGCGCTTTTACAGTGGTGGTTTCGCTTGAGCTGCTTCCGCCGCTGTTGCCGCCGCCGGTTTTGACCCTGCCGACGCCCTGGTTTATGTATCTCCAGGAGAAGGTAACGACGGAACCGGAAACGGAGTACTTATCAACATTGTTGTGCGAGGGTGAGCCGCTGCTGAAGCCCGCGCCGGCAAGACCGCTTGCGAACTTCTGCGCCATTGAAGCGTCCTTACACTTGATGGAACCCACCATGATGAGCTCGTCTCTCTTTGAGAAGGAATTAAGGATTCCGGGAGAGAAGCCTGTGATCCACCAATGCGCGCCGAAATCTCTGTTGAACAGAAGGGTGTGTTCGCCGGTGAGCTTGTTTACTCTGAAGAGAGCCATGCTCATATCCAGGAGATTTTCGTTGCTTGCGCAGTCGTAGTGATCCGCTGCCTTCTTAGGATCCTTTGTGTAAACGCCGATCTCAGAACCGAGGAAGAGATAACCGTACTGACCCTTCCAGATCTGGATCATCCAGTCAAGGTTGTTGTGGTTGAACTTAACGCGGACGGTGTCGTAGTACATAACAACATAGCTTGCGGCAAGGTCATAGAACTTGTTGTAGCCGAAGTTGCGCTGCCATGCGTTGGAGTCGTCTGTGTAGAAGTAACCGTCGGTGGAATACTTGTAAGAAAGAACCGCGAGCTCATTTATCTGAGCAGCTCTTTCTTCCTCGGTCAAGCCGGGGATCTGCTCGATGATAGCCACCTTTTCC
Source organism: Clostridiales bacterium (assembly GCA_024684435.1). Lineage (GTDB taxonomy): Bacteria > Bacillota > Clostridia > Oscillospirales > Acutalibacteraceae > JAAZFZ01. The sequence continues at coordinate 37,377 of JAIKWV010000009.1, read as the reverse complement.
TTGTCGGTGAGGTTGGGGTTGTTTCTGATAGCTTCAGCCTTCTGAATAGCGGTAAGGCTGGGATCGTTAAGGATAGCCTTGACGTCTTCTCTTTCCATAACGTTGGATTTTGCCGCTTTTGTGGTCGTAACACCGGAACCTGTGGTGCCGGGAACGGTGGTTTCGGGAACTTCCGTGCCTGCGGGAAGGATCTCGCTTACGATCAAATGTGCGCCGTCCTCCGAAACGGAAACGGGGATGTTTGTGCCGTTATCCAGCTGGATGGCGGTGATCGTACCCTGTTCATCCTTTACGACGGTGGCGGTGCTGTTTGCGGGGATAGCGTATTGTACGCCGTCGCTGCCGACAACAACTACGGGAGAACCGTCGGGATTTGAAATGAGAGTAACAGTACCGTCGGCGCCGATCTCGCCGATAACAGCCTCTGTCTGCTGAGCAGGAAGGGTTGCCGTTTCCTCGGGAGGAGCCGTGGTGACCGTTGTCTTGTTATCCTTACCGCAGCCCGCGAACAGGCAAAGCAACATTGAAAGAGCAAGGAGAAGCGACATGATTCTCTTTAAATTCATTAGATTTGTCACCTGATTCCTGATTGAAATTTTCGTGCGGACACCAATAAGGCAAATGATGCCCGCACAACGCTACTCGAAACGCGGATTTATTATAACAAATCCTTGCGGATTAGTCAATGAAAAAGTATGGTATTTAATAAAAAAGAAAGAATCGGGATCACTCCCGATCCTTTTCGCGCAGTTTGATAAAAAAGTCGCTCAGCTCCCGGGCGCAGGCTTCCTCCATGAACCCGCCGCAGATGATCGGCTTGTGGTTGTAGGGCAGGGAGGACAGATCTGTCACCGAGCCGAAGGAGCCGGCTTTTTTGTCATAGGCGCCGAAAACAACACGGACTATCCTGGCATTGATAACGGCTCCGGCGCACATGGGACAGGGCTCAAGAGTCACATACATATCGCATTGCCACAGCCGCCAGCCGCCCAGATTTTTGCAGGCGTTGTTTATCGCCTCGATCTCCGCGTGACAGAGGGCGTTTTTTTCGGTTTCCCTGCGGTTCCTGCCCTCTCCGACTATCTCGTCTCCACGAACCACCACCGCGCCGACGGGCACTTCGCCCTCAAGGGCGGAAAGCCGGGCAAGCTCCAGAGCGCGAAGCATGAATTTTTCGTCTTTATTGTCCATCACGATCACCCGCCGAAGGAAACAAACGTAATTGTCTGATATAAAAGGATGCCGAAGGAAATTATCATCATGGGATTGAGCAGGAAGGTCTTGACCCTGTCGCCCAAAAGCAGATTTACAGAGGTCCTTTTGAGACGTATTTTTTCTTTGCTGAAAAGGAAATACATCGCGGAAATTATTCCGGTCACAAAAATAACGGCGTTTAAGCCCCCGTATATCCGGGGAAGGATATCCGAATGGTTTTCCGCAAGCAGACCGACGGCCACGGTGATTGCGTTGTTCAGACAGTGTATGAGTATGCCCGTCCACAGGGTGCCGGTGGCAATGGTAAAATATCCCAGAGAAAGACCGGCAATGAAGGCGAAGGGGACCTGCAGTGCGGTGCCGTGCATCAAGGCAAAAATAAGGGCGCTCATGACTATGGCGAAAACGTCGCCGTATTTGCGCAGAGGCTGGAGCACTACTCCCCGAAGGGCAAACTCCTCCGACAGAGGAGGAATGACCGCAACGGAACAGAAGTACAGAAGCTTGCCGGTAAAGGTGGTCGCGGGAACGGAGGACGGAGCGGAAATGGTCACTCCGAATACACTCTTGAGGAAGGCGGCAAGGTAGCTTGTAAGATCCGAGCCTACCATGCAGAACATAAGACCCGCCAGAACTCCGGCCGCCATCAGCTTGCCGGAAACAGGTTTGCCAACGGGCGTCACCAACTCACGGCTGCTTTTTGACATGGTCAGATACAAGATAAAGAAGGGAACAAAAACAGCGGTAACGGAATAAATAATATCAAAAGATTTGCTGAAAATCTCGTTGTTTTTGTAATCCGGATACAGACCGGAAAAGGCCAGCCCGTAGCCGATAACATACTGAATAATTATGCTCACAAGGACGCATATACCCACCGTTCTGCCGTGCCTGCGGAGCCCGAGGCGGATTTTGTCCAGAAAGTTTTTCATATCCGGAGGAGGGTAGTAATAATTGTTGTTCGGATAATAATAGCTGTTCATAAGATCATATCTCCGTAAAGATAATAAAATTTAAATTCGTTATTTAAATACTTGTAATCCAGACAAGAATAGTTTATACTAAACAATGTATCACTATTTGCAGACATATTATAACCAATCCGTCTGCCGGTTTCAAGTGATTTGATTTTCGCTTAACAAAAAATTTACAAAAAGTCAGAGGAGTTGACAAAATGGATCCCATAAAGGTTGATTTTTCAAAAAAAGGTTCAGGAGCAGCGAAGGAAATAGTTATCCCGCCGGAGAGAGCCGCGCTGAAAATAATACTCAGCACAATAGGTGCGCTGCTGTCGGGAGCGCTGGCGTATTACCTTATGCTTCCGGCATTGAATTTCAAGGACATAGAATTTTATTATCTCATAGCTATAACTATCGCCGCCTTTGTGCTGATCCTCGTTCTCCTGACGAGAGCGCCCAAGCATACGGAATACATTCCGTATATCAAGAAAAAAGCCGTAGTCCCGATAATTCTGGCGGCAATACTGGCGGCAGTTCTTTTAGTCGGTTTTCTTGTTTCGTCCGTGTTCTTCCGCGCAAGATCCTACAGCAGGATAATCACCGTAAACGCCAACGGCAATTTTGAAAAAGAGATACCCGAACCGGACTTTGCCACAATTCCCAAGCTGGATGAAGACGCCGCGGCGAACCTTGCCAGCCGCGCCCTGAGCAGTCTGGCGGATAAGGGCTATGTTTCCCAGTTCACAGTATATCCCGCCTACACTCAGATAAACTACAAGTCAACTCCGGTCAGGGTCGCAACTCTTAAGTACGCAAATATAATCAAGTGGTTCACCAACCGGGCGGAGGGCCTGCCCGGATACATCCTCATAGATATGGCGAACGAGAATACAAAGTTCGTTCCCCTTGATTCCGGCATGAAGTTCTCTCCCAGCGAGCATTTCGGCAGACTGCTCAAGAGACATCTCCGCTTTGAATATCCCACATATATGTTCGACACAGCCACCTTTGAGATCGACGATGAGGGCAACCCGTATTGGATCTGCGCCCGTATCGACAAGACCATCGGTCTGTTCGGCGGCAGCGATATCGTGGGCGCGGTCGTCTGCAACGCCATAACGGGCGAATGTGAGTATCACAGCATTCAGGACATCAAGGAAAAGCCGGAGCTTCAGTGGATAGACAGGGTCTATTCCTCAAGCCTTCTTATGGAGCAGTACAACTACTACGGCGCGTACCAGCAGGGTTTCTGGAACTCGATCCTCGGCCAGAAGAACGTTGTGGTCACAACAGAGGGCTGCAACTATATTGCAAAGAATGACGACGTATATATGTACACCGGAGTCACCTCCGTCACCAGCGATCAGGCTATAACCGGCTTTGTACTCATCAATCAGCGTACAAAGGAGACCACCTTCTACCGTGTCGACGGCGCCAAGGAGCATACCGCCATGGCGACCGCCGAGGGTCTTGTCAGCGACCTGGGATACAAATCCACGTTCCCTCTGCTGCTCAACATCAACGGTATGCCCACCTACTTTATGTCTCTTAAGAGCGACGATCAGGTGGTCCAGCGGTACGCGCTTATCAGCGTAAAGGATTACAACAAGGTAAAAGCCATAGGCGTCAGCGTCGGTCAGTGCCTTGAAAATTACATTGACGTACTGAAGGCGAACAACATCAAGGTGGAGGACATCGACATCCCGGATGAAACAACCGTCAGCGATCCGGATAAAACAGAAGACATAACCCTGCCCTCAACGGTCACCGATATCCGTTCCGCGGTAATAAACGGCAACACGGTTTATTACTTTAAACTCAGCGGAGGCAATACCTACTATTCAATATCTGCCGCAGATGCCGAGGAAGCGATCATAATCAACGTGGGCGATAGGGTCACCGTACGTTATCAGGACACAGACGCAACAGATATAATCCCATTGAAGTCAATAAAGCTCAGCGCGCCGGCAGCCCCTGAGACCACTGCCGCCGCGCCTGCCGCTTAAGCTGCAAGACCTGGCGCCATAGCCGGATGCGGAATTTTTACGGAGTAATGATATATGCGCGAAAAATCAGAGAAGAACAACAAAAACAGAATATTTATTGTGCTGATACTGGTCTTCTGCGTGTTCATCGGCTTTGGCGTTGATCTGGTAAAAATACAGCTTTTGGACGGCTCGGAATATGCGTCTTCAAGCGCCTCCGTTTCGTCAAGATCTGTCACCATCAAACCTGCGAGAGGGGAGATCCTTGACCGCAACGGCAACGCCCTTGTTTCCAACAAACAGGTGAATTCCATCATCTTTGAAGCGGCGCTGTTCCCGCCGCTGAAGGAGCAGGGAGAAAGGAACAAAATAATAAGCTCTCTCATAAGTCTGTTTGAGGCATCCGGCGTTGAGTGGAACGACAAGCTGCCGGTTGAATTTGACGCCGCCGGCAAACCGGTGTTCGCCACAAACCGGGAGCTGGACATAAAATATCTTAAGAGCAGGGATATGCTCAACCTTAACGACTACGCCACGGCGGAAAACTGTCTGGACGCCCTTATAGAAAAATATTCCCTTCAGGAATATCCGATAGTTGAAGCGCGAAAAATCGCGTCGGTCTGCTACGAGCTGAGGCACATTGGATTTTCAATAAGCACACCCTATACCTTTGCCGACGACGTGCCCACGGCCCTTGTGGCAAAGATCAAAGAAAACAGCAGCTTCTACAGGGGCGTAACGGTGGACATAGTTACCTCCAGAGAATTTGCGGACGGTACCATCGCTCCCCACATCCTGGGCATGGTGGGAGCCATTGACGCGGAGGAGTACGCGGAGAAAAAGGACGAGGGCTACAGCATAAACGATACCATAGGCAAAAGCGGAATAGAGAGCGCCATGGAGAGCTATCTCCGGGGATCGCCCGGCAGCAAGCTTGTTACTACGGACGCTCAGGGAAAGGTGACCACCACTGTTACCCGGGAGCCGGAGCAGGGAAATTCGGTCATACTCACGATAGATAAAAACCTGCAGGTCGCCACGCAGAAAGCTCTTGAACAGGGGCTTAAACGTATCGATACTCAGATAAAACCTGCCGGAGCGGCGCTGGTAATAGATGTCAACACCTTTGAGGTGCTTGCCTGCGCTACGTATCCGTCATATGACGCCGCCACCTACCGTCAGAACTATGCGGAGCTGGCTCAGAACGAAAACGCTCCCCTTTGGAACAGAGCGCTGATGAGCACATACGAACCCGGTTCCACCATCAAGCCTTCCGTTGCCATCGCGGCGCTGGAGGAAGGGGTCATTACAAAAGACACGGTTGTTTACTGCAGCGGAACGTATAAATATCTTGATTCTTTTTACAAGTGCGAGCAGCGCCATTCAAGCAGAAAACAGAACGTGACCCTTGCCATTGACGAGTCCTGCAACAGTTTCTTTTATGAATGCGGCAAACGGTTGGGTTACGCAAAAATAAACGAGTACCGCACCATGTTCGGCCTTGCCCAAAAAACCGGCATAGAACTGCCGGAATCCATCGGCGTTATGGACAGCCCGGAATACAGGGAATCCGTGGGCAGCGTCTGGTGGGCGGGTTACAATATCCAGACCGCTATCGGTCAGGGCAACCTTTTTACCCCGATCCAGCTGGGAGTATATTGTTCCACCATAGCCAACGGCGGGACAAGATACCGCGCTCACTTTGTCAAGGCGGTAAAAACGGACAACAATTACGAGACCGTACTGGAAAACAAGCCCGAGGTGCTGTGCAATACCGGAGTGAGCAAGAACACCCTTGACATAGTGCGCAGCGCAATGCTCAGAGTTGGCTCCAGCGGCGGATATCTTTATAAAGATTTCAAAAATCTGGGCATAAAGATCGCGGCAAAGACGGGTACGTCTCAGGTCACCCGCACCGTGAACGGACACGCCCGGAAAATAAACAACGCCTTTGTTATATCCTTCGGGCCTTACGAAAATCCGGACATAGCCGTGGTGGTCTGCGGCGAGGGAGTTTCTTCATCCGTTACCCTCGGCCCCATCGTTGCGGACATTTACAGGGCTTATCTTAAGGGAGAAGGCTCCTATGTCAAAAACCAGAGTGAAAATCAATTGTTAGGTTAATTACAGCGGAAAGGACGTGACTGTTTTGTCGGAGATATATGTTGTCGTTTCAGGCAAGGGAGGAGTGGGAAAATCCTCCATGACTGTCCTGCTGGGCAGAGCGCTTTCAAAAATGGGGCTTAAGGTCCTGTTGATGGACTGCGATATAGGCCTGCGCAGCCTTGATATTATACTTGACGTTCAGGATAAGGTCCTCTTTTCCTGGGGCGACGCGGCGCAGGACATCTGCGAGCTTGAACAGGCGGTAGTCGAGTATGACGGGCTTTATCTGCTCGCGGCCCCGACGTCTCTGCCAAAGGGCTTCTGTTCCGCTGATCTGCGTAAAATAATAGACAGCTGCGCAGAGGATTTTGATTACGACTATATTTTTCTGGATGCCGGCGCGGGCATAGCGGACAACGCTTTGCTTGCCATGGGCGCCGCGGACAAGGCGCTTATCGTCTCCACTCCGGACAATGTTTGCGTGCGCAGCGTTGCGGCGGCGGCGGATAAGCTTTTTGAGATCGGAATGGACGCCGAGGATATTCGGCTCATCATAAACAGGTTCGACAAAAAGTCCGCGGTCTCCGGCAAGATGCTCAACGTGGATGACGTTATAGACAGCACGGGGGTCAGGCTCATTGGCGCGGTCCCTGACGATGAGGAAATAGAGCTTTGCCTTCACAGAGGCCTGGCTCTGCCGAAAGGCAGCGAAGCCTTCAAAGCGGCGATGCGCATAGCAAGACGTATTAACGGAGAGGAAATCAAGCTCAGGATCAAGTGAGGTGTGAGGAATGTCCACCGGAACAATAGCGGCAATATCCACGCCTCAGTCGGCAGGAGGTATAGGCATCATCCGCATAAGCGGAGAAAATGCCCTGTCCGTTGCCGACAGTATTTTTATGCCCGTGGGGGAGAAAAAGCCCGGGGAAGTTCCCGGTTATCACGCCCTTTACGGCAAGGTGTACGATGAGGGACAGCCCATTGACGAGGCGGTGTGCCTTGTGTTCAGAGCGCCTCACAGCTACACAGGGGAAAACGTGGCGGAGATATCCTGCCACGGGGGACTTTACATCACAAAAAGAGTTTTACAGGCGGCGCTTAAGGCGGGAGCGGTACCCGCTCAGCCCGGCGAATTTACAAAGAGAGCTTTCTTGAACGGGAAAATAGATCTTTCCGAGGCGGAGGCGGTCATGTCCCTTATTTCCGCAAAAGGGGAACAGGCGGCAAACGCTGCCCTAAACGCCCTTGACGGCGCACTGAGCCGCGAGATATCTCAGGCGGCGCAGGTGCTGGTGGGTCATTGCGCCCACATTGCCGCGTGGGTGGATTACCCGGACGAGGAGATCGAAGACATAGAGCTGCAAAATCTTTTGCAGGACATGAAAGCAGTGCGGGAAAAACTCCGCTTCCTGCTTGACCGCTTTGACAGCGGCAGAGCGGTGACGGAGGGCGTTGACACCGTTATCGTGGGCAGGCCCAATGTGGGCAAATCCACCCTTATGAATCTGCTTTCAGGGAGCGAACGGTCAATAGTGACCGGCTACGAGGGCACCACCAGAGACATAGTAGAGGAGACGGTCAGGCTGGGCAATGTTGTGCTAAGACTGGCAGACACGGCGGGGATACGGGACACGGAAAACCCGGTGGAGAGTATCGGCGTGGAGCTGGCGAAGAAAAGACTTGACCGGGCGGAGCTGGCGCTTATTGTTCTGGACAGCTCCCGTCCGCTTACCGACGGAGACAAAGCTTTGTTTGACGCCTGCGAAGGGAAACGGAGCATAGCCATAATAAACAAAACAGATCTGCCCTGCGCGACAGACAGGGAATATATCCGGGGCAGAGCGGAACGCTGCGTTGAACTTTCCGCCATTGACCCGAACAGCGCGGAGAGTCTGAGCCGCTGCGTGGAGGAGCTGCTGGGAACGGCGGACTTTGATTCCTCCGCCGCAATGCTTGCAAATGAACGGCAGAGAGCCTGCTGCGCCAAGGCGGTACAGACGCTCACCGAGGGCATTGACGCTCTGGAGAGCGGCATGACGCTGGACGCGGTGAACGTGTGCATGGACTCCGCCATAGACGCCCTTCTGGAGCTCACCGGTCAGAGAGCGGGAGAAGCGGTGGTGGACGAGGTCTTTTCCAGATTCTGCGTAGGAAAGTAAATCAGTAACCTCTGAGGATGATATAAATGCGACTGAAAAAAATCACGGCGGTCATAGCCGTTTTTGCAATAATGCTCTGCGGACTGTGCGGATGCAGGGGCGGCGATCCCGCAAATACGGAGGAGACCACCTCGGTAAATTCCAACGATCCCATTACAGTGGAGGACACGCGAACAATAAAACTGCCATACGTCAAGGAGGATTACCTTGACCCGTATTTGGCGGAGTCCCTTAACAATTCGGAGCTTTCCGCCCTGCTGTTCGACCCGCTGTACACGGTGGACGAAAAATACGATCCCCACGCGGTCATCGCATCCGGGTCGACAAATTCCGGCACCACCCTTTCCGTAACGCTGATTGATTATCTTAAATTTACAGACGGTTCCCCCCTCACAAGCGAGGACGTGGTATATTCCTTCGATCTTGCGAAAAAAACAAAGAGCTTTTCCGAGAGGCTGACAAACTTTGAAAACGCATCCTCCGGCGGGACGCATACTGTAATATTTACTCTTAATGATGCGGACCCCTTCGCGGAGAACTGTCTGGATTTCCCCGTTATCAAAAAAGGGACCCACAAGGATGTGGAAAAGAACAAAACAAAAGTGACAGGCTCGGACGCCGACGAGACCGAGGTGGAGATAATCATCCCCGAGGCCGACGACGTGGAAGTACTTCTGACCACCACCCCTACGGGAAGCGGAAGATATGTCCTCAAAAAAACAGACAAGGGCTTTTCTCTGATGAGCAACAGAGACCGGCTGGGCGGATATTATCCCCAGATAAACGAGATAACCCTTGTGAAGATGACCGACGCCTCCTCCGTTAAGGGCGGACTTGAAGTCGGGGAATACGATTTCTTCTTTGACGATCTTTCCTCCGGAGATTACAGCCGTCTCAACGCAAACACCGGCAAGGTCCTTCTCAACAACATGGTCTACCTTGCCTTCAACAAAGAAAACAGGGCGCTTTCGGATAACCGCATAAGGCTCATAATCTCCATGGCGGCTGACCGCGCACAGATAGTTGACATGGCATATCAGGGCAACGCCGTAAAAGCCGCTCTGCCCTTTAACCCGGCGTGGAGCAGGACCGAAGGCTCAGGCGTCACCACTGCCCGTCGGCTCGATGAGGTCAGGGAAGCCCTGAACAAAATGGGCTTTACCGGCATTAACAAATACAACGCCGTCAACGACGGACACACAGCTCTTGAATTCAGGCTTCTGGTAAACGGGGACAACAGGTTCAAGGTGAAGACGGCGGAATACCTTGCGCAGCAGCTGGCGGAGGTTAATATTGTAATAAATATAAGAAAGCTTTCTTTCAGCGAATACAAACAGGCGGTCAAGGACGGAGAGTTTGACATACTTTTGGCTGAGACCAGACTGACCAGGAACATGAATATCCTGCCGCTGCTCAAGGGCAGGCTGTCCGGCAATGTCATACCGGGAGAGCTCAGTCTGCAAAGCTACGAGGAGATGCTGTCGGGCACGGGAGAAATGAGCAAATTCATAACCGATTTCGGCGTGGAAATGCCCTTTGTGCCGCTTTGCTTCCGCACGGGCATAGCCGCCTGTTCAAGGACGCTGCGCATGACGCTTAAGGCGTGGGAGAGCGACGTGTTCTGTGATATACAGAGCTGGACTTATTAAAAAAGGGGATCGCATTATGATAAAACTTGAAACATCCTATGGGATGATCGAACTGACGGATGAATATTTCTTTACGGTTATAAGCAATGCGCTGGAGTCCTGTTACGGATTTTCCGGACTTGCGGAGGGCAGCGGAGTGCGCCACGGGATCAAAAAGTTACTCAGAGGCAAAAAGCATAAGGACAGCATAACTGTGCGCAGGGACGGCAAAGCCCTGAGCGCGGATATACACATCGACGTAGCCTACGAGACCAATATTTCCGCCGTGGTCAAAAGCATAGTGAACAGGATCAGATACACACTGGAAGAGGCCACCGGTCTGGAGGTAAAAAAAATAAACGTCTTTGTTGACGGCATGGTAAGAGATCAGTAAAATTTTTTATTTTGCAGGGGAGGTGAGGATATGAAGCTTGAAAGCGATATAAGATACCTGAAGGGCGTGGGAGAGAAACGCGCGGAGCTTTTGTACAGGCTTAATATTTTCACCGTTGGGGATCTCATTCGATTCTATCCCCGCACCTACGAGGATTGGAGCGAGCCCCTGGACATTGACGAAGCGCCCCTTGACGTGCCCTGCTGTGTGCGGGGCCTTGTTGACCACACCCCCACGGCGCAGCAGATACGTAAGGGCATGACCATATATTCCACAAGGGTCACCGACGGCAGATCGGTGATGCGCATAACTATCTTCAACAGTAAATACGCGGCGGAAAAGCTCATGCCGGGGGAGGAATACCTGTTCTTCGGCAAGGTGTCGGGGAACAATTATTACCGGGAGATGACTTCTCCCGAGATCCGTCCGGCAAAACAGGGGCAGAAAATAAGACCCGTCTATTCTCAGACAGCGTCCCTTACGACGAACACCATCGAAAAGTTAGTGTCATCTGCGCTGGCGCAGGCGGGGAGCGAGATAGGAGAGACCCTGCCCGACTATATAAGAAAAGAATACGGCCTTGAGCCTCTGACCGAGGCCATAAAAAACATACATTTTCCCGCGGACAGGTTCGCCCTTGACCGGGCGCGCAGGAGGCTGATCTTTGAGGAGTTCCTGCTGCTCCAGCTGGGTCTGGCAAGGCTCAAGGGCAGGGAAAAGACGGCAACCCCCGTGGTGCTTAAAACAGATCACAGTCAGGAGTTCTTCGCCAGACTTCCATTCGCTCCCACAGGAGCGCAGAGGCGAGCGGTCAAAGAAGCGGCGGAGGATATGAAAAGCGGTCTGCCCATGAACAGACTGCTCCAGGGCGACGTGGGTTCGGGCAAAACCGCAGTGGCGGCGGCGCTTATCTACTCCGCGGCGAAGAACGGATATCAGAGCGCCCTGATGGCGCCCACGGAAATTTTGGCTCAACAGCACTTCAAGACCCTGTCCGGACTTCTTGAGGGCACGGGCATAAACCTTGCACTGCTAACCGGTTCCGTGAAGGCGGCGGAGAAGAAAAAAATAAACGCGGGGCTGAGATCGGGGGAGATATCTCTTGTGATCGGCACCCACGCCATAATACAGGACACGGTGGAGTTCAGATCTCTGGGCTTTATCGTTGTGGACGAACAGCACCGCTTCGGCGTCCGTCAGCGGGGCGCCCTATTTGAAAAAGGGAACAATCCCCACATGCTCGTCATGTCTGCCACACCCATACCCCGCACCCTTGCGCTGATAATTTACGGGGATCTGGATATTTCGATCCTGGATGAGTTGCCCCCGGGCAGAACGCCGGTGGAGACCTACGCCATAGGCGGGGACAAGCGGACAAGAGCTTACAATTACGTCAAAAAATTCCTGGACGAGGGCAGGCAGGGCTACATCGTCTGTCCCCTTGTGGAGGGCAGCGAGGAAATAGACGCCGCCGCGGCGCAGGACTATGCGGAGGAGCTGGCGAAAAATGATTTTTACGGCTACCGTCTGGCTCTGCTTCACGGCAAAATGAAGCCCAAGGAAAAAGAAAAAGTTATGCTGGATTTTGTAAACGGCGATATCCAGCTCCTTGTGTCCACCACGGTCATTGAGGTGGGCGTGGACGTGCCCAACGCGGTGATAATGGTGATCGAAAACGCGGAGCGGTTCGGACTGTCACAGTTGCACCAGCTCAGGGGCAGAGTGGGCAGAGGCAAACAGCGCTCCACCTGCATACTCATTTCGGATTCCCCGGGAGGGGAGACCCGCAGGCGCCTTGAAATAATGACAAAAACCACCGATGGATTCAAGATAGCCGACGAGGATCTGAAGCTGAGAGGGCCGGGAGACTTTTTCGGTTCCCGTCAGCACGGTCTGCCGGATCTGCGGTTTGCGGAAATGCTTACGGATACTCAGCTGCTTTCCCTGACCAGGGACGCCACACAGAAAATTTTGGCGGAGGATTATTATCTGGACGACCCGAAAAACTATTATCTCCGCAAAGCAGTGGAGGAGCTGTTCACACGGGGCGGCAGGGGAGGGCTTAATTAGTTTTGTCTTCCTGACGGCAAAATTCCCGACACCAATATCCGCCGGACGTATTGACAAAAATCCCTGTCGGCGGTATAATTTAATATCCAAAAGGCGGAGCTGTTTTTGGATGCCATTCCACGCAGACTCCGTCCTTGTTTTTTATGAGGAGCGATGGACCATGGTTAAAATTTCGGACTATTTCGGAAGTCTCGTCTTTGACGACAGGGTGATGAAGGCAAAGCTGTCGGAAGAGATCTATATGAAGCTTAAAAAGACCATTGACGAAGGGGTCAGGCTGGATCTTTCCGTTGCCAACGCGGTGGCGTCGGCGATGAAGGACTGGGCAATAGAAAACGGAGCCACCCACTTCTCCCACTGGTTCCAGCCACTCACAGGCATAACCGCCGAAAAGCATGACAGCTTCATTTCCGCCGCTCCCGACGGGCGGGTGATAATGGACTTTTCCGGCAAGGAGCTTATCATGGGCGAACCGGATGCGTCATCCTTCCCTTCCGGCGGTCTGAGAGCTACCTTTGAGGCAAGGGGATATACCGCATGGGACCCCACCTCATACGCTTTTATAAAAGGCGACACCCTGTGCATCCCCACGGCGTTCTGTTCTTTCGGCGGAGAAGCCCTTGACAAGAAAACGCCCCTGCTTCGCTCCATGGAGGCGCTCAACCGTCAGGCAATGAGGATACTCAAGCTCTTCGGAAACGAAAAGGTAAAATGTGTAAAGATATTCGTAGGTCCCGAGCAGGAATATTTCCTGGTGGACAGAGAATTATACAACAAACGCAAGGATCTTATCTTCACCGGCAGGACTCTTTTCGGCACCATGCCACCAAAGGGTCAGGAGATGGACGACCACTACTTCGGCGCCATCAAACCCCGGGTCGCCGCCTTCATGAAGGAGCTGGACGCGGAGCTGTGGAAGCTGGGCATTCTCGCGAAAACGGAGCACAACGAGGTGGCTCCGGCACAGCACGAATTAGCGCCCATATATACGGGTCTCAATATCGCCACAGACCACAATCAGCTCACAATGGAGATCATGCAGAAGGTGGCGTATAAGCACGGTCTTGTCTGCCTGCTCCACGAAAAGCCCTTTGACGGAGTAAACGGCAGCGGCAAGCACAACAACTGGTCAATAGCCACGGACACGGGGGTCAACCTGTTCTCCCCCGGCGACACGCCCTATGAGAATGCACAGTTCCTGTTGTTCCTCTGCGCCGTTATAAAGGCGGTGGACGATTATCAGGATCTTCTCAGGATATCCGTCGCCACAGCGGGCAACGACCACAGATTAGGCGCCAACGAAGCCCCTCCGGCGGTGCTGTCCATTTTCTTAGGGGACGAGCTTACGGAGATCCTTGACGCCATAGAAAACGACAGACCATATACCGGAGCGGAGAAGACCAAAATGAGGCTTGGCGTTCACGTTCTGCCCAAGTTTACAAGGGACACCACGGACAGGAACAGGACGTCCCCCTTCGCCTTCACCGGCAACAAGTTCGAGTTCCGTATGCTGGGCTCCTCGGATTCTATCGCCTGTACAAATATAATGTTAAATTCCGCTGTGGCTGAATCCCTGAGGATATACGCCGACAGGCTGGAAAATGCGGAGGATTTTGAAACAGCTCTCCACAACATGATCCAAAAAACAATAAAGGATCACAAGCGCATCCTGTTCAACGGCAACGGCTATGACGACGCGTGGATAAAGGAAGCCACCGAAGTGCGCGGACTGCTCAACTATCGCACCACGCCGGAATGCCTTCCCCATATACTGGACAAGAAGAACGTGGATATGCTCATGGCGCACAGAGTTTATTCCGAGGTGGAGTTGAGATCCCGCTGTGAGATAATCCTGGGCAACTACTGCAAGACCATCGCCATAGAAGCAAGGACAATGCTGGAAATGTCCCGCAAGGAGATCCTGCCCGCCATTGAGGAATATCTCCTCAAGCTGGCGCGTACAGCCAACGAGAAAAAGTCGCTTATTCCGGACGTTCCCTGCGAGTATGAGACAAAGCTCATCAAAAAGCTTTCCGAACTGACGGATAAGATCGAGGAAGAGACCGGCGAGCTGGAGGCAGAGATGAAAAAAGCCCTTGCCATAAACGGCGTTAAGGAACAGGCGGACGCCATGCAGCAGAAAGTCCTTGCGGAGATGCAGAAGCTCCGGGGATTCTGCGACGAGGCGGAAACAATGGTCGCGGAAAAATACTGGCCCTTCCCGAATTACGGAGACCTGCTGTTCTACAATTAAAAAACGGGATGGTGTGACAATGGATAAAATTTTGATCCTTGATTTCGGCGGACAGTACAATCAGCTCATAGCCCGCCGCGTCCGCGAACAGAAAGTTTTTGCGGAAATAAAACCCTACAACAAAATAACCGTCGATGAGATCCGCGAAAAAAACTACAGCGGCATCATCTTCACCGGCGGGCCTAACAGCGTTTATGATGAGAAGTCTCCCCACTTTTCACCGGAGATACTTGATCTGGGCATCCCGGTGCTGGGCATCTGCTACGGGCATCAGCTTGTGGCATACATGGCGGGGGGAAAGGTGGAGTCCGCCAACAGCATAAGCGAGTACGGAAAGGTCACCCTTAAGGTCAGTGATTCTCTGCTGTTCAAGAGCGTGCCGAAGGAAAGCGTCTGCTGGATGAGCCACACGGATTACGTCAGCGAGCTGCCGGAGGGTTTTTCCTGCATTGCCGTTACGGACAACTGTCCCTGCGCCGCGATGTGCGACGAAAAACGCAAAATATATGCCGTCCAGTTCCACCCGGAGGTCACCCACACAAAATTCGGCAAGGACATTCTGCGCAATTTCCTCTACCGTGTCTGCGGCTGTGCCGGAGATTGGACAATGGATAGATTCACCACCGCGCAGATAGAAAAATACAGGGAAAAGCTCAAGGGCAAAAAAGTTTTCTGCGCCCTTTCCGGCGGAGTGGATTCCTCCGTGGCGGCGGTGCTTCTGCACAAGGCTATCGGAGACGATCTGACCTGCGTTTTTGTAGACCACGGTCTGCTCAGAAAGAATGAGGGCGACATTGTAGAGAACGTTTTCAGAAAACAGTTTTCATTGAATATAATCAGAGTCAACGCAAAGGACAGGTTCCTTGAAAAACTCAAGGGCGTTTCCGAGCCGGAGAAAAAGCGCAAGATAATCGGCGAGGAATTCATCAGAGTCTTTGAGGACGAGGCGAAGAAAATAGGCAAGGTAAACGTGCTGGTGCAGGGCACCATCTACCCCGACGTGGTGGAGAGCGGAACAGGCGACGCCGCCACAATAAAGAGCCACCACAATGTGGGCGGTCTGCCCTCGGTGATCGACTTTGACGAGATCGTCGAACCCCTGCGGGAGCTGTTCAAGGACGAGGTTCGCGCTGTGGGCATAGAGCTGGGCATACCCTACGAGCTTGTGTGGCGTCAGCCCTTCCCCGGCCCCGGACTTGCTGTCCGCGTCATCGGCGACATAACGGAGGAAAAGCTCCACATCGTAAGAGAGGCGGACGCCATATTCAGAGAGGAGATAGCCGCCGCGGGACTGGAAAGGGAAACGAACCAGTACTTCGCCGTGCTCACGGATACAAGGACCGTGGGAGTGATGGGCGACGCCAGAACATACGGATACACTGTCGCGCTCCGCGCAGTTTCCACCGACGACTTTATGACCGCCGATTTCACAAAGCTACCCTTCGAGCTGCTGGAGAAGACCAGCAGCAGGATAACCAACGAGGTAAAGGGTGTCAGCCGCGTGGTCTACGACATCA
Organism: Clostridiales bacterium; assembly: GCA_024684435.1. Lineage (GTDB taxonomy): Bacteria > Bacillota > Clostridia > Oscillospirales > Acutalibacteraceae > JAAZFZ01. The sequence goes on along the minus strand of JAIKWV010000009.1, from coordinate 21,090 downwards.
CAAGCAAGCCCCCGGCTACGGTGGAGTGGGAATAAAAGTGACGCGCCGCCGGTGGCGGATGAAGCGGCACTTTTATTAGGAAGAAACCGGGAGAATTGCGAAGCGCTTCAAGCGAGCAAGGCGACCATGGTTTCTGACCGGGGAAAACGCCCCGTGAAAATCACAGTTATGGTCGCCTGTCGGCGAGTTTAGAGTTATGATGCGCTCCGCGCAGTTATGGATTGCCTGTAGCAGCAGGAACGAGGATTTTGTTCAAAGATACTTAGGAGACAGAACATATGGCAATAGAAAAAGTAAAGGCGTTTTTTGCCGCCCACGGAATTGAAAAACGGATCCGGGAATTTGATACTTCCAGCGCTACGGTGGAGCTGGCGGCGCAGGCGCTGAACTGCGAACCATCCCACATTGCAAAATCGATCTCATTCAAGGTGAATGATACGCCGGTTCTGATCGTAACATCCGGGGACGCCAAGATCGACAATCCGAAATACAAGTCGCAGTTCGGGACAAAGGCAAAGATGCTGACCCCGGAGGAGACCGTTGAACTGATCGGACACGCGGTGGGCGGCGTCTGCCCCTTTGCGGTCAATGAGGGCGTTGCGGTCTATCTTGACGAGTCGCTCAAGCGGTTTGAGACCGTTTTCCCCGCCTGCGGCAGCAGCAACAGCGTCATCGAGCTGACCCTTGACGAATTGGAAAAGCTTTCTTCTCCCGTTTCATGGGTAGACGTGTGCAAGGGCTGGAATACGCCGGAGAACTGATATCTTTTATATAAAAACGAACAACGCCCGCGGCTGTAAGAACACAGCTGCGGGCTGACTTTTTGTTTCAAAGTTTTTTGTCTGCTGAGCAGACGTTATGATTTTCGCGGGGCGTTTACCCGGTCAGAAGCCATGGTCGTCTTGCTTGGAGTGCTTCGCAATTCTCCCGGTTTCTTCCGAATAAAAGCGCCGCTTCATCCGCCACCGGCGGCGCGTCTTTATTTCCCCGGTCAGAAACATAGTCGTTCCGCTCGCTTGGGGCGCTTCGCGGCACTCCTTGTTTCTTCCTAATAAAAGTGCCGCTTCATCCGCCACCGGCGGCGCGTCACTTTTATTCCCACTCGATAGTCGCTATCGGCTTGGGGCTGATGTCATAAAGAACGCGGTTTACGTTGGGAACTTCGTTGAGGATACGGTCACGGATCTTGAAAAGTATATCGTAGGGAATCTCCTCTACTGTGGCGGTCATGGCGTCCCTGGTGTTGACCGCACGGATGACAACCGGCCAATCCCAAAGGCGTTTGCCGTCCTTTACTCCGGTGGATCTGAAATCCGGCACCACGGTGAAGTACTGCCAGACCTTGCCCTGAAGACCCGCGGCGGCGAACTCTTCGCGGAGGATAGCGTCGGATTCACGGACAGCCTCCAGACGGTCGCGGGTGATGGCGCCGACACAGCGCACGCCCAGACCGGGACCGGGGAAGGGCTGACGCTCAACCATGGACTCCGGCAGACCCAGCGCCTTGCCGACAACTCTGACTTCGTCCTTGAACAGGAGCTTTATAGGCTCCACCAATTCAAAATTGAGCTCCTCCGGCAGACCGCCCACATTGTGGTGCGCCTTTACGCCGACGCTCTCAAGAATGTCGGGATAAATTGTGCCCTGACCGAGGAATTCTATGCCGTCAAGCTTTTTCGCTTCCTCAACGAACACGTCGATGAACAGCTTGCCGATGATCTTTCTCTTTTGTTCGGGATCGTCCACGCCTGCAAGAGCGTCCAGGAAACGGTCAACGGCGTCAACATAGATAAGATTTGCTTTCAGTTCTTCGCGGAAGACCTTTATGACCTGCTCCGGCTCGCCTTTGCGGAGAAGTCCGTGGTTTACATGGACACAGGTCAGCTGGTCGCCAACGGCCTTTATGAGCAGGGCGGCGACTACAGAGGAATCCACTCCGCCGGAAAGGGCAAGCAATACTTTCTTGCTGCCGATCTGTTCACGGAGAGCTTTGATCTGTTCCTCGATAAAAGCGTCCGCCAACGCTTTGGTGGTGATCCTTTCCATTGTTTCGGGACGTTTGTTGCTATCCATAATTTTCATCATCCTTTATCATAAGATATTTAAAATTATATCACTTTTTTCCACCGCGCGCAATATTTTTACCCGTCGTTTTCGGGTCATTTCTGAAAGAAAACGTTCTGATGTGCTGCCGGATATCCGCGCCGTCCTCAAGGTAACGGAGAAGGATCTCTCCGCAGGCGCGGCTGTCGCTTGCCGCGTGATGGTGGTCAAGGTCGATGCCGTAATGCTCACACATAACGTTGAGGTTGTGCTTCATTCCAGGCAGGAGCTTCCTGCCCATTTTCACCGTGCAGACATACCGCACATAGGGCTTCCATTCGATCCCGTAAGCACGCAGGCATTTTTTCAAAACGCCTAAATCGAACACCGCGTTGTGAGCCGCAAGAAGTCCCTTAGACATAATCGGTTCGATCCTCGCCCATACTTCCGGAAAGGCGGGGGCGTTCCAGACGGTCTCCTCACTTATTCCCGTAAGTTGTATGTTGAAATAGTCAAAATATGTTTCCGGGTTTACAAGAGAATAGAACTCGTCCACGATCAACTCGTCTTCAATGACCGTGATGCCGATGGCGCTCATCCGGTCACACAGACTGTTGGGGGTTTCAACGTCAAATACCACAAATCTCGACATGACCGTTCCTCCTGCTTCCTCGGCGCGCCGCTCAAAGGAGCGGCAAACGCCTGTCAGCCGTTAAGAGTTTTAATAAATTCTGCGTTGCCTTTGAGCGCAAGTCCGAAGCACTGAATATATAAACGGATCATCTGTACGACATAGCGGAGCGCTTTTATCTGCCGGGATGAGGTTTCCGAAGACAGCCACTGCGGGGAAAGGACCAGATCCGTTATGGGTTCGATCTTGTCCCCCGCGGCGTATGTGTTGCCGTTATCAGCCGCCCACCCCGCAAAGACGGAACCGTCTGTTTTTGCAGGGGTCAGTTTCGGAACGGTATAAACGAAACGGTCTGACAACACAAAATACGGGGCGTAGCTTTCTGTTTTTCTGATGTCAAATATGATCCTTGCCGAAGGTTTGTCGGATATCTTTTCAAGGGAGAACTCCGCCTCGAACTGCGCGGAGATATCATCCGAAATGGAGATCCGGAGGATATATGTCTTTCCTGCCTGAAGAGAGAGTTCCATTGACGGCAGATCCAAGCAGCACAAAATCAGGTCGTTCCCGTTCTCGTCATAAACAGTCAGCCAGCTGCTGACCTCGATATTTTTATTAAAAGGAACAGCCGTGGAAAGCAGATAGGTCCCGCCGGTTTCCGGTGTGACGGAAAGCGCTCTGCCGTCCCGGTAAATCGAAAAGTCCAGCGTCACGGGGGTGTCTGTTGTCAGCTTTGTTATGGGCAACCATACCCCATACACCGCGGTGTCTTCGGTCAGGGTGATCTTCTCGCCGGGCATGAACTGAGCCGTTGCCGCGTTTGGAGCCGTCGCCCAGCCGGCGAACTCAAGTCCTTGGGCAAGGGCGATGGAAGCGATCTCATAGTCGATAGTCTCAAGGGTATAGTCGGTTCTGCCGTGTATCTCGTGAACATAGTCCGTCGCGGCTTCCAGATTTGCGTCATACCGCAGGATATAATATTCCGACGCATAATTTATGCTCAAAGTATTTCCCAAAACATAGCTGTACCGTATCGCATAGATGTCGTAGGGCTTTCCGGCCTCCAGATAATAGCTGTTTTCACAGCGGCCGCCGGAACTGCCCGGAGCAGATGCGGTCCATTCGGTACATTCGGGCTCAACGGTCTCTCCCTCAGAGCAAAGAACTGCATCGATACCCAATTCCCGATAAAGATTGTAATATCCGGCTTGACCGGGAGTAAAGCGGAGACAGCGGTTGTTGCGGAAATTATATATCCTAACAGACTGCCCGGACGTTATTTCCGTGGCGTCTTCCCAGACAGCGTAAAGCGAGATATCTTTATTCCCGGCAAGGGGAACTGCATCTCCTTCATTATATGTTACTGTTGAGGCGTTGGGGTCTTTGCTCCAGCCGAGGAAGGTCTTTCCGGGACAAAATCGGTCGGGAGCTATTGCGGTATCGGTGTCTCCGAGGAGCATATGCGCATCGTTTTTCCAAAGCCCGTTGTTCCAATTATATGTGACCTTGTGACCGATATCGCTGACGCCCACAAAGACCATGTCCTTGCCCGCTTTGGTAATATAGGCGGTGCCGTCGGCAATGCCGTCGGGGGTGTTTTCGTACATATAGTAGTAAGCCGCCATGGCGCTTCTTATGCCGGTGCTGCCGTCCTCCGGCAGCTCGGCCTGTACCCACGCCTCGATGGGATCTGCCCAGGTCTCTCCGCCGAAGCCCCGCCTGCCTTCGCCGTCTTTACACAGAACCGCCAGCCAGAAATCCACAATGAGCTGTCTGCATCGGCTGTCCGAGTTCTTTAGATCGGGATACAGCGATGTGGGATAAAGCAGATCCGCCGCGATGGACAGGGTGTTTTTTACCCACTTGTTCGCCCGGGTCTCCATGATGAGCTTGTATATTTCCGCGCCGTCCTCCACACCGGGAAGCTGGGCGTAGCTTGTACGCAGATATTGACAGAAAACGTAGCTTGCAGCGTATGCGGCTGAGTCAAAAGACCAGTTGACCAAAGAATATTTTTCCGGGTCGGCAATAACGTCCTCAAACCACCAGACCCTGCTGTTTGAACCCACAAGCAGGTAGGAGGCGCACTCCGAAAAACCTTCGTTTATGTAAGATTCCAGCTCGTTGGGAACATAGGTCAGGTTGTTCTTGCCGTAAAACTGCCAGCAGCGCTGAAGGTAATGCTGGAATTCGTGGACCACTGTGGAGACATAGGCTCCGTCCAGATGTACACAGTCGCAGGCGTTTCCATTGCCCTTGTACCTGAACCATACTTTGCCGATGCGACCAAGAGAATCCACAAGGTCGGAGACAGAAAAATATCCGCCGTAGCTTGAGTCCAGGTTGTGGACAAACAGGGCTGTTTTGCCGTCACCGTCGGTGTCTATGCGCTTGTCACCGAATATCTCAAATTCCCGGACAACGATCTCGTCAAAGTCCTTGCCCAGTTTGAGGGAGGAGCTTAAAGAGAAGCCTCCGTCCACCTCGTTCCAGACGGTGCAGTATTCGCCCACATAGACGCATTCAACTTCCACGTTATCTGAGGGAAACTCTTTGCGAAAGCTTGAGTGGACGGTTTTGCGATCCCCCACATGGTACTCGATTGCCTTTGCCTGATCGGCGTTGACGCCGAGAGTGGCTTCCTTCCTCGCCGCCTCTGCGGGAGAAAGAGGCTCAAGCTCTGTGTCGTCACCGCCGCACAGCAGACCTTCTTCAGCGTCGCCGTGACCGTTGATGATATGTGCGCCCGCGGCTTCGCCGTTTGCGTAAGGACGCTCAAGGCGGGCGGAAAACGACTGGGTCAGATCATCGTAGTTCGTATTTATCGCCGCAAGAACAGTACCGGTGCAGTACTCGGATTTTTTTGCGGAGACCGCCGCGCCCGCGGACAGGGAGGTCAGCAGCATAAGCGCCGCAAGGAGGATCGCCAAACTCTTTTTTATCATAGAATCTCATTCCTTTGCCGTAGATTAAAATATAAAATAAGTATATCACATAAAAACAAAATACTCAAGACAGCAAAGAATGAAGCTTGCGCAGCAAAAATTGACCGGAAGGACAAATTAAGTAAAATGTGTTGAATAAATTTAAATTTAAGTATATAATAAATCAAAATGACAGCAAATGATATTATGAGATAAGAGGCGGCAGAGATGATACGGGAGATAAAAGAACAGATCAGGATCAAAAACTTAAAGAACAATATATTGTTCTTTCTGTCGGGTCTGTGTCTTTCTCTGCTCGTTTTTCAGCCGACAAAAATATGGCTGGCGGTCTCCGTTGCCGTCCTGATGGCGGCGGGGTTCTTGTCCTTGTTTTTCAACAGCGTTTTTTCTGAATTCAAGCAGTCGTCCCTCGGGGTAAAAATATTCTCCTTTTTGTCGGCGGCAGGGTCGCTGTACGTTTTCGTCAGGCATTTCACCTCGTCGGCAGTTGAGCCGTCAGCGGCAAAAGCGCAGCTGTCAAACACTCCGGGGTCGGCGATACTGTCCGTTGCTCTGGCGGGTTTAGCAGTATATTTTGTAACCGCGGCAATTTGTTTCATCTTTATTGAATTAAAGCATATCGCGGATGACGCCGTACCGTACAAAAAGCCGAAAGAAATGCTGACAAACATAAAAAGCAATTTTTTGCTCATCCTTTCCGCGTTCTCCTTCATGGGATTGAATTCAGGGTTTGACAAAAAAGGACTGCTTTCTCTTGCCGCGTCTTTATTTGCTATAGTTTGCATCTTTTCGCAATATAAAAACGTTTTCTCCCTGACTAAAAAAATCCCCCGCGCAGTCATAATATACTCAGCTGTTTCGACCGCGGGCATTTGCCGGTTTGCGAGAAAACTTTTTGTTACCGTCTATTCCAGATCCGGGCTTATAGGAAAGCTCACCGACAGAGTGGGGATCAGTCAGAATGTTTTTCTTAACGCAGTTTCGTCTGTCGCGGCAATCCTCTCGTGTCTGACGGTATTTGTTCTGGTGTCGTTGCTGTTGAACAGTGTGGCGGACAAACTGAGACCGCTGTTTAGCTCCTTATCAAAAACAGAAGCGGTAATATATTCTTTGATCGCGGCGGCGTTGATCGCCCTTGTCTGCTTTGCGTTCTTCCGCAGCGAAGCATTCTGGGGAACGGAAGTGGCGTACGACATATTGTACACAAGCGATTCCCCGGAGCTGGTCAAAAACAATGTTTATCTTTGGCTGTGTCATCCGGAGAACGATCTGCGGCAGCCTCTTTTTGCCGTGTTCGCAGCACCGTTCGTGGGGTTCGGATATATTTTGTCGCTCCCGCTGGCGCATTTTGATCCGGCGTTTACGCCCGTGTTCATGAATATTATTCAAGTGCTGATGATGTTGACAGCCAACCTTATGTTGGCAAAGCGCGCAACTTCGAATGCGACGGGCAGGATCTGTTTTATGCTGATCTCCGGCGTTACTTATACTACGCTGCTGTTTTCTTTGATGATGGAGCAGTATATCGTCAGTTACTTTTGGGTGGTTTTCGTTGTCTTTTCTTATATTGAAAACAAAAAAGCCTCGGCGGTCTCCCTGACTGCCGCAGGGGGCACGCTGCTGACAAGCCTGGCGCTGGTTCCCACTGCGTGGGAGAACGATCTCCCGGTCAAAACAGGCAAATTGAGAGCTTTTGTTTCCGCGGTGGAAAAGAGCGTTTTGTGTTTCGGTATGTTTGTGGTTGCCTTTTGCAGACTGGATGTGCTGTTGGACCTTTCCGAAAGCACGAACCATTTGTCGAACTATGTAGGCGGAGAGAGTCTTGCCGGACGGGCAAGGCAGTTCCTTTCGTTCACAGCTTCCTGCTTTGCCGCTCCCGATGCGGGGATCGACACGGTCAGCCACGATCATATATCCTGGCAGATGAGCGAAAGCGCCGCGTCAAATGTCAGCATTCTTGGCGCTGTCATATTGATATTATGTTTAGTAAGCTTTATAGTAAACAGAAAAGAACCTTTGGCAGGGATATCGGCGCTTTGGATCTGCTTTTCGGGTATCCTGCTGTGGGCTGTGGGCTGGGGCTCCGTAGAGAACGGAATGATCCTGTACTCTCTCTATTTCGGCTGGGCATTTCTTGTGCTGTTGTTCCGGCTTTCGGAGCGTATTGCCGACAAGCTTAAGTTCAAATATTTTACGCCTGTTGTGTGCGGCGCGGCGATAATTGCCTTAGCCGCGGCAAATTATCGGGGGATCAGCGAGATACTGGAGTTTGCGTTCAAATATTATCCTGTATAAGGGAGAGACATATGAAGATTAAATATTTTCTTAAAGAGATGCGCGTGCATCACTACTTAAAAAATCTGTTGGTATTTGTTCCGTTAGCCTGCAGCGGTCAGATCTTTGACCGTAAAAAGCTGACAGTCTCTGTCTTTGCTTTTTTGTCGTTCTGCTTTATATCTTCGGCGATATATTTCATCAACGATATCCGGGACAAGGAAAAAGACCGCAATCACCCTACAAAAAAGAACAGACCCATTGCCGCAGGGAAGATATCCGTCAAAGCGGCGGTCATATTTACCGTGTTCCTGATCGTTCTGGCGGCGGGCTTCAATGTGCTGTGCTTTAATTTGTATTCTTCTTTGCTTTTGGCATTATATTTTGCCATTAACATCGGCTACAGCTTCGGCTTGAAAAATATCCCTCTGCTGGACATAGCGATCCTTGTGGCGGGGTTCCTTATCAGGGCGCTGTACGGTTCTGTTGTAACCGGTATATTGATATCCAACTGGCTGTATCTGGTCATAATCTCCGTGGCATTTTATCTTGGTCTGGGCAAAAGGAGAAACGAATTAAAAAAGCAGGGAGATGAAGATACCCGAAAGGTTATAAAAAAATATCCCTTCGCGTTTCTGGACAACAATATGTATATGTGCATGGGACTGATCTTTGTATTCTATGCGCTGTGGACGGTGGATGAAAAGACAATAGCGGTTTATCAAAGCGCTAATCTTATATGGACTGTTCCCGTGGTGATGCTGATCTTCATGAAATACAGCCTTACGGTTGAAGGCAATTCCGACGGCGACCCGGTGGAGGTGCTGCTCCGAGACAAGCTTCTTGTGGGCTTGTGCGTATTGTATTTGCTGTTGATGTTTGCTTTGCTTTATGTGCTCAGATGAACAGACGGAGGGATCATTCGGAGAATTCAGAATAAAGCTGTATCGGCAACCCCAATGCTTTTGAAAGAGGATGGACGATGAACAGAGAAAAAATATTGGACGGTTTGAGAGGCATGGCAATTTTGCAGGTCGTATTGGTTCACATTTTATATTGGTTGAACATATTCGACTCCGGCATACCGGCAACCCTCAAATCGTTTTTGCTGTTTGAAATGCCCGTTTTCTTCTTTGTGACAGGAGCGGTCAACAGCCTGGGGAAACGGCAGTCTTATAAAAACTTTTGTGTCAAGAGGGTAAAAGGACTACTGATACCGTACTATGTATATTCAGCGATTTGTATCACGATTGCCGGCGGATATCTTATGATACACAGCGAGCTCTCCGTCAAATCAGCTATCAGTTTGGTGCTGTCGTGGCTGGTGCCGCTGGATCATCAGATAATGCCCCTGTCATATTTTTCCTGGGCGGTCTGGTTCGTTCCTGTATATATCGTCTCAATAATTCTTTTCCCGTTTATCCGAGCGGCTGCTTTGAAGCTCGGCGGGATCTTTGTGATCGTTCAGATCGCGGCGTTCGGCATCGTTGAGATCCTGTGCGCAAAGATAAGCGCCAACACAAACATTGAGGATATATATACGCTGTTGAATATCCTTCAAAAGTCCGCGTTCTATATGATATTTATGGGACTGGGAGTTCTCTATCCTAAACTTAAAGAACGAGACAGGAAAAAAGTTATTGCTGCCGCAGCATTGTTGTTCGTATCACTGGCAGGTATGTCGGCTTGTAAATATTTGTTTGGTGATACCATTGATATGCAAAGCAATAAATTTCCGCCGAATCATATGTTCTTGCTGTATTCTTTTGCCGTCCTGTCTCTTGTTTATATTGCCCTGCCGTTGATAAAAAATCTTTATTTGCGGTTGATAAAAACAATGCCGTTGTTGGACAGGTTGGTACTCCTGTTTTCAAAGAACAGCATATACGTTTTTCTGTATCAGACGTTTTCCTTTTGGATAGTCGGAGTCGTCTTTAAAAGAACCGGTCTTACAAACGACACATTGAAACTTATCTTTGCCGTTATCGCGGTATATCCCTTGATCTGGCTGACGATAAGGATCGCAGACCGGTTAAAGACCGAAAAAAGAAAAGACAAGACAGAAAATCCCAACCGGGCATAAAAAAAGGACTTGCAACAGCAAGTCCTTTTTTTATGTAAGTCGCGACCAATTTTAATACAAAATGCGTACCCTTAGGTTGCATCGTTAAAAAGTATAAAAAGGGGGTACGCATTTGTTAACGTAACAACAGCTCAGTCAATAAATTCATAATCGAAAGGATGTTTGGAGTGCGCCCAGTCCTGTTTGTTTTTTTCTAATATTTCGCGCATCATTTCAACTTTTCCGCTTAAATCCTTTGATACAGTTTTGCTGCCTTTGACCGTAATAAATTTATACGGGATATTCCGGTTGATTTCATCCCAAAATGCGTCCATGTTTCTGCCGTATCCATCATCAAGATGCAGCCCAACTTTAATTCTTTCGTGTAGCTCCATCAGGTATTTGCAATCGGTTAAATCTATCGTTGCTTTTTTCACAGAATGCCTCCTATATTATTTCATAAAAAGTGTGATAATGATCGTAGGTAACAAAAATCAGTCCGTCATTTGACCATAGTATTCTATGCATATTGCGTCTGCCGGGCGTATAGTTTATATCGGCTTCACGCCAAATTCGTCCGATTCTATGCGGTAGCTTTCTATCGCAGTTATCATAAATATTTCCGCCCAACATCTTTCCGGGTGCAAATTTGGATGGCCTGTCTCCGGTATCCCACCCCAGCGATTCAAGCTGTTCAGGAGAAATATAATAATCAGGCAATTCTCCGAAATGCTTTAACCAATAATCAGCGCCGTTTGTACCGTCTTTTGTTGCTTTGCCGGCTTCAACTGCCTCCATTTCTTCCAGTGTACACCTGCAATTGATGTGCAAAGGCGGCAACTGAACAGTTGAATCGTTGATATCAAAGATCCTGCCGTGATTATCTGCACAGTCAAAACAGGTCTTTAGATCCAGAACCGTGCGCCACGTTTTATAATCCTTACTTGGCGCTGTTGTTGGCTCAAAACTATCGTCTCTTGCTTTTTCGATCAGATCGTTGTTGTAAATAATTGCGTTATATTTTGTTTTTTCATTTCGCAATTTATCACCTCCAACATTTATTATACAGAACAAATGTTCACTTGTCAATATCTATTTTATATTAATGGGTGTTCTGAGCTGAAGTATGATTTTACACAATTTATCGAAAGGTCAAAATTAAGTAAAAAATGCGTACCCTTGAGAAGCTTTCGTTAAAAAGTATAAATCGTCAAAACGCAAAAAACGGCTCTGCAAGGTCAAAATTCAAGACCCGCAGAGCCGCTAAAAGTTAAAAAGTGTTCACGAACGCCTTTATATCAAGGCTTTTGACAAAGATTAACTGCACACCCTTGATGATACGCATTGTATCAAAATTGGTGTGCAGTTGTGGTGGAGACGAAGAGGATCGAACTCTCGACCTTACGGATGCGAACCGTACGCTCTCCCAGCTGAGCTACGCCCCCAAGTGTCGGCGTTCCGACAAAAGAGATTATAATACAAGATTTTTGTTTTGTCAACATAATTATTCAAGACTTCTTCGCCAATGGAAAAGATATTGCTGTGCAATGCCCTGATCTCCGATTATGCATTCCGGCAGACCCTGGGGATAAAGCTCTGCCAGCACCCTTTTCATCCACACGTCCACGGGGAATGCCTGAGAGAACCCGCAGCCGAACAGCAAAGTGCATTCCGCCACCTTCGGACCCACGCCCTTGATCTTGATAAGCTCATTCCGGGCGGATTCAATGTCCATATTTCCCAGAGAGGCAAGGTCTATTTCACCTGAGGCGACCTTCTTTGCTCCGTCCAATATGTATTTTGCCCGGAACCCTGAGCGCAGCACCGCCAGATCGTCCACTGTCAGCGGGGCAAGCCTTTCCGGGGAGGGGAAGGAATACAAGCCCTCGGAAAGCTCCTCGCCGAAGTTTTCACACAGTCTGCCGATTATGCCTTTTATCCGGGGAATGTTGTTGTTCTGGGAGATGATGAACGAACACAGCGCCTCCCAGGGCTCCTGATTGAGGACCCTTATGCCCGGGTATGCCTCCATTGCTTTTTTCATGGCGCCGTCGGCGGCGAAACGTTGACAGAGGGCGGCATAATCCCTGTCCAGATCGAAGTATTTTTTCCATACGGTTTCAAACTGTTCCCTGCTTGTGTTGAACAGGGTAAGGGCGTCTCCACGCTGTGTGACGGTGAGGGGCAGTCCGTACGCCGCGCCGCGCCAGCAGCCGGCGTCGTCTTTGACCCAACGGAAAGCCTGACCGCAGTCCAGGATCAGATCCAGATCGAAGCATGTCAAACCGGTGACGGTTATTTTGTCTGTATTATACAAAATTTTCAAGGGAAACAGCTCCTTTCGGAAAGGAAAAAAGTTTGGTTATTTTGACGTGAAAAAAGTTTAAAAAAAGACTTGCATTTTTTGTTTTGCCGAAATGAGAACAACCGCGGGTATATTCCGAAAAAGAAAAATAAAATTATCCACCGGCGGAAAACATGGGAAAACATAGCTTTTTGGGGTGGGTTATTAACATTTTCCACATAGTTTTCCACACAAAACAGAAAAAGGCAACTATACAAAATGTATACAAACCCGAAAAATGCCGAAAAAAATCACGAAAAAGAATCGGAATAATCAACAAAAAATCCGGCAAAAATATTACAGAAAAAATTGCGGCAAGCCGCACAAGAAAAACGAGAGGAGAATGGCGTTGATAAAAGGAGTCAACAGACAGGTGGTCGAGCTCAACGGCGCGGACAGCGAATATTTTGAAAGGATACTTTTCTTCGTCAAACCCGAATGCTGCAGTGTAAGCGAGGGCAAGCTCCGGGAAAGGGCGAATCTCATCGCCTCTCAGGCGGGCGCGCCCCCCACGTCGAAGATCACCCGGAACAAGGTCAGAAAAACCGCGGAGCTTGTGCTTGCGGCAACAGCGGGGGCGCTGGCAAGCGGGCTTGTGTTTTTCCTCTGGAAATAGGTCATTTTTTGCTCTTGCGGTAATGGGCGCAGACGCTGTTCATACAGCACACATCGCACTTGGGGCGGTTTGCCACGCAGACGGCTCTGCCGTGGAGTACACAGCGGTGACAAAAGTTGTTGCTTTCTTCGGGAGGCAGCAGCTTTTTTAATTCTATCTCCACCTTGAGGGGGTTTTTTGTGTCCGCCAGACCCAGAAGATTGGTTATGCGGATAAGATGGGTGTCCGCCACAACGGCGGGTTTGCCGTAAACGTCGCCGCAGATGAGATTGGCGGTCTTTCTGCCCACGCCGGGGAGACGGGTGAGCGCCTCGATACTGTCGGGCACCTTGCCGCCGTATTCAGCCAGAAGCATTTGGGACATGGCGATGAGATCCTTCGCCTTGGTGTGATAAAATCCGCAGGATCGGATAAGCTCCTCCACCCGGGAAAGCTCCGCCCCGGCAAAGGCCTCCGGTGTGGGGAACTCCGCGAACAGGGCGGGGGTGACCGTGTTTACTCTGGCGTCGGTGCATTGGGCGGAAAGCCGGGTGGCGACCAGCAGCTGAAAGGGATCCTTGTAATCCAGAGAGCAGAGAGCCTCAGGGTATTCTTTTATCAGCGCCTCAACGGCGGCGAGGGCGACTTGCTTTTTTGTCATAACACATATCGGACGCCGGACACTCAGCACCGGCGCCTTTTCCTTTCGGAGGATTTGATTTTTTAATAAAAATATTGTACCACAAACAGGGACAAAAGTCGACAGAAAGGAACAAAATTTAGTATCTCCGTGCGGAATCATGAGTTCGGAATGCAAAAATGTTGAACAGAGCCCTGTAGGGGTCGACGACCTCGGCGACCCTCATACAATGGGTAAGGGCGGAGCCCTTCTTCAATATTTCGCCGCAGGCGTATATCATTATAAAAACGGGAGGGCGTGGAAGCCCTCCCACAACGGTCATTCTACCCATCGCAGGGCACGCATACATGCGTGCCGTTGATCCTCGGTGATGATTTATTTTTTGCGGCGTATACTTCCAAATCAGAATTATAACCCCCTGAATATTTGATATTATGTAGAAAAAAGCATAAATGCAACTGCAAATTGACAAAAAACAACTCAAAATTGGTTCAATGCAACCGGTTGATTGGGCTATAATCGGGTTGCAAAGGAGGTTAAGCGTTATGAACTTGGCAAACAATTTAAGAAAGATCCGCAAGGAAAACGGGCTCTCTCAGGAGCAGTTGGCGGAAAAGTTAGGCGTGTCCAGACAGTCGGTTTCAAAGTGGGAATCCGAGCAAGCTTACCCTGAAATGGAAAAGATGATACAGATCTGTGATATCTTTGATATTACCATGGATGAGCTGCTCAACCAAAATGTGTCTCAGGTAAAAGAAAGCAAGGAGGAAAAAGCGAATCTGGCAAAGTACATCGAGAGCTTCCTTGCTTACGTTACCAAGACCATAGACATGTTCGGCAACATGAAATGGAGTCAAAGAATAAAATGTATATTTGAGCAGTGTGTTTTCGGGGCTATAATTGCCTTTGCCTGTTTTATTATCGGGAATCTATTGAAGAGTATTTTAAGGGTATTTTTCAACAAGATCCCCGTGGTTATGGATTTCTTTGCGGCGGTCTATGTGGCTGCCTGTGTGATCCTGGGGTTTGTCCTGCTGTTCCAGATATTTAAGATCCGTTACCTTAACTATTATGAGGCTGTGAAAGAACCCAAACAGCCGGTAAAGGAAAAAACGGAACCGGAGCAGACGGAAAACGTTGCCGCCGAGCCGGTTGCGCCGGATGTGTCAGAGTCTCCGGTGATGGAGACCACCGGCAAAAAGCAGGAAAAAATAATCATCCGCGATCCGGATCACTCGGAGTACAAATTTATTTCCGGACTTGTAAGGTGCTTCCTTTGGATAATAAAACTGTTCGCGTGGACCTTTGGCATAGGGGTGTGCTGCGCCCTTATAGCGACGGTGTGTCTGCTGGTGATGCTGTTTATGATCGCGAAGTCCGGCTTACTGTTTGTGGGCGCTTTTCTTATCACGGCGGCAACCGCGGCCATTCTCTCGATCATACTTGTGGCGGTTTACTGTTTCCTCTTTAACCGCAAACACCACAGGGGAAGGCTGGCTATAGCATTCCTGTGTTCAGTTATAATCATCGGCGCGGGGCTGGGGGTGTGTTTCGTCGGCACGGCGAACTTCAACACACCGGATATAAATGACGCAAGTTATCAGGATATGTTCGTTTCAGATACCATCGACGGCGGGGAGGCCGACAAGTTGATCGTTACAGATTACCGGGGAAGCGGATACGTTCTTGAGTATGTGCCGGTGGATTCCGACGAGGTAAAGATCGAGGTCAGGCACCCGGATTATATGAGGTGTGAGCCCTGTCTTTATACTTCCGACGAGGGGTATAACTACTTGTTCATACCCAGTGAAGATGTCGGCTTGAAGGAAATCAGAAACATCATAAAAGCAGTGAACCGCAGGATAATACCCACATATGAATACAGCCAGATAAAAACAACCGTGTACGCATCTCAGCAAAACATAGAAAAGATAATATTGTCCGCGGATAGCAGGACCGAAACAAATGAAGGCAGAACGGAAGTTTATGTTGAACCTGAAACCACAGCGCTTGTTGAGGCGGAAACAACCGTTCACACACCTCAGATGTGATCTTTTTACAAAACATAAAAGCAGGGGCTGCCTTAGCGCGACAGCCCCATGTTTTGTGGTTTTAATCCTGCTCATCGTTCAGCAGGTCTATGCATTCATTGAATTTGAGATTGTCGAATCTTCGTCGGGGGGAATCGGTCTCGTGCCCGCAGACTGAGGCGTACTCGCAGTACCGGCAGATGTCCTTGTAATGATCCGCCTCAACGGGCAGGGCGGGAATGTTTCCTCCGTGGAGTTCCTTCGCCATGTCTGAGATGATCTTCTGCACCTTCTTTTCCAGCTTGCCCAGAGCATCGAGAGCGATCAGATTGCCGGTGAAGCCGCCGTTTTTCTCCTTTACCGGGACGAATATCCCCTTTGCTCCGTTTTCCATACCCATGATGACGGTGTCGTCGTTGAGGATCATTCCCTTCATTCTGCCGTTGCTGATTTTTTTCGCCTGTATCTTCTCCGGGGATGCATCCCTGTCGCAGTCCACTGCTCTGGCGTTGGCGGGCATGTACAGTATGCCGGAGGGTACGACATTGCCGTACCGCTCTCCGCCGTTCTGATTCACGGCGTACAGATATATGAGCATCTGCATATTCAGCCCGTGGAACACGTCGTTGAGGGAAAACTCCTTGCCCCCCGATTTGTAGTCAACGATCCTGACATAAGTTTTTCCGTCCCGCTCCATGCTGTCCACACGGTCGATGGAGCCTTTGAGCCTGATGACAGAGCCGTCCTCCGCGCGGACGGTGTAGGGCTTTATGTCCCCGTCGGCGTCGATCTTGAGTTCAAAGTCCACCGGGCGGAAGCTGCTTTGCGCAAACTCCCGGATGAGCCGTTCAAGGATCTCGTTGAGTACGGAGATGAGCCGGTTGTACAGATAAATAAACCGTTCGGATTTGTCCGATCCTCCCAGGTTCTCTTCAAGATAATCGTTGAGGAAGCCCTCGATAAGCGCCCTTCTCTCTGCATCGGAACAGCCGCTCAGGTCGTCTATGTTGTGCTTTGACAGCAGGTTTTCCAGCACGCTGTGCAGGGTGGTGCCCTGCTGCATGGCATCGAATTCCCCCTGCTTTACAGGTAGGGCCTTTATGCCGTATCGGCAGAAATACGCGAAGGGGCAGCGATAATAGCTCTCGATCACCGAGGCGGAAAGGGTCATGTTTTTGCCGAAAAGCTCCCGGGCGGTGTCTTCGCTGTCTATTTTGAAAGGCAGCTTGTCCGCCGCTCTTTCAAGGGCGGAGAGCCTGCCGGCGTAATCGGGATGATCCCGAAATATCTCTTCAAGGGAGGCGTACAGGGCGTCCCCCTTCGGCCGATGCTCGCACATCAGCTCAAAGGCGGGGGAAAAGCCCTCCGCTTTTTCTATGGGGTCAACGTCAACGGTGTCGTACACCCGGCAGCCGGGCAGGATATTCCTGACCTGAGTTATCAGCTCCGAGGGTGAAAGCTCGCTGCCGTCCGCGCCGCTTGTCGGGTAGGTGACATAGAGCCGCTCCTCCGGGGAACACAGGGCGGAATAGGCTATGAACCGCTGATCCGTTATCTGATACTCGCAGGTGTTTTCAATGCTCAGTCCCAACGCCTGCAGAGCCTTTCTGTCGTTGTCCGTCAGCATGCCGCCGGCAATGGGCGCGCCGGGAAAGACGCCGTCGTTGACCCCCACGACGAAGGTGACCTTCGGGGAGGACAGGCGCACCCTTGACGCTTCGCCCACGGTTATCTCATCAAGTCCGTTGGGTATGTTCCCCAGGGACTGCACGGATATCACCCGGTCGAACAGTTCGCTGAATTTCTTTGCCGTGACGGGAGCCGTTCCCATTACGGAGGCAAAGTCGTCCAGAACGGACATCAGGATGTCCCACACCCGTTCCTGTTCCCCGGCAAGCTCGTTTTCCCCCTGGCTTTCCAGCGCCAAAGCAAGCTCTCTGAGCTTTTCCGGCACGCCGGTATCTTTAAGGAAAAAGTACACCGATCTCGCGGCGTCCTCTCCGCTTGCGTTCCTCAACGCTCGACGAAGCTTTTCAATGGGGTCAACGGCAAGCCCGCGAAGGCGGTTTATCTCCGATAATTTTTCTTCGTCCTTATCGGTCATCGGCGCGCCGAAGCCCCCGGGATGCATGGTGAAATCCTCAAGCCATTTGTTCCCTCTTATCTTCCACATTATCCCGTAGTTTTCCAGCTCCGATATCTCCTCCACAGTTAGGGGAGAAAGCCCCGTTTTCAGGCACGCCATAAGGGACGGGAGGGAAAAGCCGTTGGCGGCGATGTCAAGGGCATGGCGCACAAGGTTTATAAGGGGCTGAACGATTATGGGTTGGCGCACGTCCTCAAAAACGGACACGCCGCATTTCTTCAGCGCGGATCTCAATGTCGCTTCATAAACCGACATGTCCCCGGCGATAACCGCAAAGTCCCGGTATCTCAGGCCCCGGGTACGGACAAGCCGTTTGACGGTCTGAGCCACAAAGGCACATTCCTCCGCCCTGTCCACCGCGGAGACCACCGAGACGCTGTCCGTGGGTTCATCGTATATTTCCGGCGCGGGAGAAAAAAGCCCCGCCTCCAGAGCAGCAATGGCCGCCGGTCTTGTATCGGTATCTTTATATCTGTTCACCGTGACGGGTTCGGCTATCCTTACCCCGTGACGGTTCGCGCAGTCCATAAGCCTTTTGCCGGTGCCGCGAACAACGGCGAACACATCCCCGCTGTCGGATGAGGTGAGATCGTCCGCGCACAGGGTGACATAGGTTTCCGCCGACTGCACCAAAAGGCGTTCTATGATCTTGTATTCCTGCCGGGTAAAGCCCTTAAAGGAATCTATGACCACGATATTATCCTTAAAAAAATTCACCTTGCTCAAAGCGTCAAACATCTCGCTGAGCAGGTCCTTGTCGTCTGAAAACTTTTGTTTCAGCAAAGCGTCGTAGGCGGAGAGTATCAGGGATATCTCCCCGGTCTTTCTCCGCAGGAACCCGTCCTCCATTTTCCCCGCTGTATCGGCGAGATCTCCGGGGGTGATGGCGCACTGCTTGAATTCGTCGGAAAGCCGGAGCATCTCCTCCGTCAGGGCGTCGGTGCCCCGCCGGAATATCTCAAGACTGTCCGCCACCGACTCGATGGCAAGGCTCATCAGTATGGTCCTGCTGCCCTTGCTCACACAGGGCTTGTGCCTTGCGCCGGTCTCATCGAAAAATTTTTCGGCAAGGCGGGTGAAGCTGAAGACCTCGGCTTTGTCCGCCTTCTCAGCTCCCAGCAGATCAAGCAGGGCTCTTTCGCAGGAAAAGGAATACTGCTCGGGGACGATGAGAATTACCTTCTCCGTCCCCGAATCCACATATTTTTTAATTAAATTATTCGCGTACTCGGTCTTGCCTGCGCCGATCTTGCCCAAAATAATATTAAGCACAAAAACACCCCGTCAGGTCTTTGTTTTGCCGTCAGTCTTCTATTGCCGCTTTGCGGGAGAGCGCGTCATGGAAAAACTCGCTGTCGAATTTTGCCCGGCGGTCATAGGTGTAGAGACCGTTTACCTCCTGCTCAACATCCGTGAGCTGAGTGTAGCAGAGACCCATTATCCTGTCGTCGTCCAGAAGCACGTCCGCAAGAGCCTTGAACCTGTTTTTGAATTCTTCCTCCGTCTTCGGAGCCTCACCGTAGGACCAGCCCTTTTCCGCGTTGCAGTCCCAGCCGATCCCGCCGTACTCGCTTACGAAAAACGCGCCGCCGGTGTAGGTCTGTTTCGCGTTCATATCCCTGTCGTGGGACTTGTGCTCGTTGAGCATAAGCTCGCAGTGCTCCTTGAGGGCCTCGGCGCTCTGTGTGTAATCGTGAACGTCGAAAATGTCAGTCACAACGTGATAGTTGCCGCTGGTATCGATGCAGGGCCTTGTGGGGTCGATCTTTTTTGTTATCTCATACACCGTTCTCAGCAGCTCCGGACATCGTATCCTGCCCTCAAAATCCCATGTCTCATTGAAAGGACACCAGCCGATAATGGAGGGATGGTTAAAGTCCCTCTCCACTGATTCCGTCCACTCACGGGTGTATTGGGGAATGAGATCCTGTCTTGAGGGGTCGATGCCCCAGTTGGGGTACTCGCCCCAGACGATATATCCCAGCTTGTCGCAGTAATATAAAAATCTTGCCTCAAAGACCTTCTCATGGAGGCGGGCGCCGTTGAAACCGAATCTCATTGAACGCTCAATGTCCTCTTTGAGATCCCTGTCCGAGGGAGCGGTGTAAATGCCGTCGGGATAAAAGCCCTGATCCAGGACAAGCCTCTGGAAAACGGACTTGCCGTTCAGCAGGAACTTATATCCGTCTATCTTAACCGAGCGAAGGCCGAAATAACTTTTGACCTCATCTTCACCGAAGGTGAACTTCACGTCATAGAGCCTGCCTTTGCCGATCTCCCACAGGTGCTTTTCGGCAAGAGGGACAGTAAAGCTCACCTGACCGGAGGCCTTCACCTCCGCCGAACCCATATCCTGCCCATTGTAGGTGATCCGGGTATTGAGAACGCCGCTGCCGCACACGTCGGCAACAACAGTCACCGCGCAGTTTTCAACGTCCGGATAATATCTGACGCTCTTTATGTAATCCTTCGGGACGAATTCAAGCCACACCGTCTGCCAGATGCCGGTCGTGCGGGTGTAGCTGCACGCGTAGCTCTGATAGCGGGTGCTCTGTTTGCCGTGCGGCTGGATCCCGCTGCGGTTGTCGTCCTCCGCGTACACGACGACCGTATTCTCTCCGGTCCGCACGAGCGCGGTGACGTCGAACGCGAACGAGGAATACCCGCCGACATGCTCCCCGGCCTTTTCGCCGTTCACCCAGACGACGGCGTGATAATCGACCGCGCCGAAGCGCAGCATGGCCCGGCCTGCGGTCTGCCCGGCGTCAAGGACGAATGTCCTGCGGTACCAGACCGCGTCGATCCAGTCGGTGTAGCCGATCCCGGAGAGGCGGCTCTCGGGACAGAACGGGACCGTGATCTCCGTCGGCATGACGGAACGCGCCGCCGCTTCGTCGAAGGCTTCGTCCTTCCATAACTGCCTGTCCCTGCCCGAATTGCCGAAATCGAACAGGAAATCCCATTTGCCGTTGAGGTTCATCCACGTGCCGCGGACGAACTGCGGCCTCGGATGTTCGGGACGGGGGATGCCCGCGCCGTTCTTGTCGATGATGCTCATGTCTGACAGTCTCCTTCCGCTGTGTTTACCGTCATTATACCTTTTTGCACCCGAACTGTCAAGGCGCAAAATGTCCTTTCCCGGACGGTTTACATTTTGCACGGAATGTGGTATAATCATTTCAGTCCATTCCGCGCGGAGCGCAAGCCGGAGGGAGCCCACGCCATGCTGTTTTCGTCCCTGCATTTCCTGCTCCTCTTCCTTCCCGTATTCTTCGTATGTTATTACGCGGAAAAGAAACGCAAGACGAAGAACGCGGTCCTGTTTGCGTTCTCCCTGCTGTTCTACGCATGGGGAGAGCCTCTTTACGTGCTCCTCATGC
>JAIKWV010000022.1 GCA_024684435.1 Clostridiales bacterium | reverse complement strand
TGACGTACACAGTCGCAGGCCAGACCGGCTCAATGTGGGAGCCCGTCACAGCCACAGTCACGGTGACTTACATCGAGGCGCAAGCGGCGTGATTTAGTGGACAGTGATTTAGTGGACAGTGGATAGTGATTAGTGGACAGTTATTGGTACACACACCACCGCATGACCACATCAGCAAAACTTAACAGCTAACAACAACCGCCCTGTTCCGGAGCAATATCCGGGGCAGGGCGGAATGTTTTTTAGGTAAGAAGTAATAGTGAAGAAGTAAGAGGTGTGGAAGGGCTCTGCCCTTACCCATTGTATGACGGTTGACCATTGTAGGGGTCGAGGACCTCGGCGACCCTTTCAAGAAATGTACGACATGGTGTGAGGGAGGGCGTGGGCGAACCGCCGAAGCGCGTCCGGTGGACGATGAAGCGAGGCGGTGAGGTGAAAAAACAGGGAGTATCGCGAAGCGCCGCTGACGGCGGCCGTCCTCTCTGTCTCCTTTGAAAGGGTTGCACTTGCTTGACAATCTGCCCCTTTTCGGCACGCATGTATGCGTGCCCTACGATGTGCAGGCAATTCCACATTCGGTATTTTGCACAAATTCATTGGGCAAAATACACAAAATTTTGCGGGTGGGGGGTTGATCTTATATAAAAAATACTATATTCTAATAATGAACATTGTTGCCATGTAGTAAGTGCTTTTATAAAAATATTATTGCGCGCCATCAACGCATAATGCGCAACGGTTAAAAAAGAAATGAGGGACTATCATGACAAAACGGCGCATCAGATCATTACTGAAAAAATCATTATCACTCACCCTGTCGTTAATATTTCTGCTGGGAAATCTTTCAATGTTTGCCGGGGCGGAGGGCAAGGCTGTGCCCTCTATGGCTAACAATACTGTGACGGAAGTGCCTGAATATGTCCACCGTCTGTCAAGGCTTGTAAAGTCCAAAATGAACGAAACCGATTTTGCCTCAATAGAGCTTGAGATAGGCAACCCCGAAATGGTAATTGACGGGCAGGCTCAACCAATATCTGCCGATGAGAGCATTGTACCCGTAATTGAGAACGGGGAGATTAACATACCCGAGGCGGTGATCGGCGCTGTACCAGATATTCCTGAAGTACAGGGCAACTGCGGCAACGATGAAGAAGTAAACAGGAAAATAACGGAGCCAGAGCTTGAAGCTTTGGGCTACGATGTGGAATACAACGAAGAAACCGAAAAGATTTTGATAACTGAACCATTTCAGCAAATGCGCCTGCTTGTCAAGACGGAAACCGGCAGGGTCAGCAAAACCTATGGGGCAACAGACGTGATAAATATTTCAAACAACGTCACGGTTTTGCAGTACGACTCAAAAGAAAAAACAAAAACAGCCTATGATCGTTTTCGTAATGATCCGCAGGTACTTATCTGCGCTCAGGATTCACTTCTGTACATGGAGGATTGCCGGAAAGAAGAGGTTCAAACCGTATCAGTGCAGGGCGACGAGGAGGGATCTCCTTATAAAAACTGGGGTACGGTGAGAGTGGGGGCGGATCAGTATATGGCAAATCTGCCAATGGCTTCTGAGTTGGAGGAGGTAGTTGTCGCTATTATTGATACGGGAGTTGACGTCGATCATCCCTTCCTCGCGGGCAGAATAAGAGAGGGTGGCTGGGATTTTACTGATGACGATCCTGTTCCGGAGGATGGCGCGGGTCACGGCACTCACTGCGCAGGCATAGTTCGGGATGCCACAAAAGAAAATGTTAAAATTGTTCCGATAAAGGTTACCCAAGGATATACCTTAGATCTCAGTCTAACTCTTGAAGCGATAAACTATGCCGTTATCACAGGCGCGGATATTATCAGTATGAGTTTTGGTGTGGGTCTGATTTCTACTGATCAACGGTTATTGTTTGAGGATGCTTTGGGACACGTATATGCCAATAATGTGATCAGTGTTGCCTCCGCAGGCAACGAGGGTTGGGATTCACTCGAAAAGAAACCTTTATATCCCGCAAGGTTTCCTTTAGTAATAACGGTAAGTTCCTGTAATGAAAAAAACGGATTTTCCAGTTTTTCAAACCACGGGAAGGTGATAGATATTTGCGCTCCGGGAGAGAATATTTTAAGCTCTGTGCCCGGAGGCGGTTTTGAAAAATACAGCGGTACGTCAATGTCCGCTCCCCTTGTGGCCGCGGCTGCCGCGTTGGTTAAATCCAATCATCCCAATATGACAAACGATGAAGTAGAGGAATGGCTTTGCCATAAGGCAATCGATACCGGGGAACCGGGATGGGATGAATATTACGGAGCCGGTATATTGTTTGTGGGAGGAGAAGACTATACAGGCGGTGGCTCGGGCGCTTTTGACCGCCCGGTGGAAAGTATGTCTTTTACAGAAGAAGAGGCTGAGTGTGACTGGGGCGAATTAATTTTATTAAATTTAAATTTTCAGCCGTTTATCCCGACCGGATATATGCAGACAGAATTTACAATCTCTGATGAAAGCATCTTAAGCTTTGTAGGATCTTCTGTTTTAACCGAACAGATCGGAGTAATAGGGCTTAAGCCCGGAACGGCGGTCATTACAGCCACATATCCCTACGACGGCGGTTTTACCGATTCCATCACCGTTACCGTAAAGTCACATAAAATTTCATCTGTGGGCGTAGATCATTTTATTCTGGATGATATGTTATATTTGTTCGGACAAAACGGCAAACAATTGAACCCGCTTCGAAGCGAGGACGGGAATATACTTACAGGTATTGAAAAATGTTCACGGTATTATGCGCTCAGATCCGACGGTACTCTTTGGACAAGAAGAGAAACAAGAAATTCAAGCGGTGAAATATTGATCCCACCTGTTCAAGTTACAGATCCTGCCGGAAATCCGTTGTCAAATATTGTTGACGTCTGTGAGAATACCGCTCTCAGCTCCAACGGAACAGTATGGGTAAGTAATGACCGCAATCCCGTCTATGGTGATAAGAATATATATTTTTTGAAACAGCTTTTAAAGGCGGACGGTACGCCGCTGACCGGGATCAAAAAGATCACCGCAAATGCCGCAATAACAGAGGATGGTCATGTGTACTGCTTTAACCTGGTCAGTTATGCCACAGAGCTTACCTACAATGACGGGACTCCTGTTTCGGATGTCGTTGACGCTTATTATCTTCCAACACATGCGGAATATGTGGGTACGTATACCGTTGTTTTGAAAAGAGACGGTACAGTATGGGTAAAAGGTTTAAACTATTATGATAATCTACTGGGCACCCCGGAATATACAGGTGATGTAACGGAGTTTATTCAGGTCAAAACCTCACCGGAAACATACCTTACAAACGTTAAGCAGATCTATTTCAGCGATCCTAATGATTTAGGAATTAATCACACGACATATGCCGTTCTGAATGACGGCTCTCTGTGGGCATGGGGCGGAATTTACGGACAGACCGTTCAGAATTATGACTACGGTTTTTTGGGAATAGGTGAGTATGACAATTCAAAGATCTATGCTTCACGGATCAAGATCGACCGGAACGTGTATCTTGAAAATGTGGACAGAATAATTGATGCGGGCAATTACCGTATGTGCTGTGCACTCAAGGACGGAAGCGTCTGGCAGACCGGGTACATAGACACATATGATTATTCAACAGATACCTATACCGAGTATATACTGTACGCACAGCCTATGGAATATTTAGGAAATA
The DNA here is from genome assembly GCA_024684435.1 of Clostridiales bacterium. Lineage (GTDB taxonomy): Bacteria > Bacillota > Clostridia > Oscillospirales > Acutalibacteraceae > JAAZFZ01. The sequence goes on along the minus strand of JAIKWV010000022.1, from coordinate 28,123 downwards.
TTATTCGTCTTTCCGGAGAAGATGAGCAAAAATCGGAGCTTATTCTCCCTGAGGACAGCGAAATTTACGTTGACGAGAGCCGGGAATATATTTACGGCATCCCTGCCGGTATGAGAGCTGACGATTTTGAAGCGCTGTTCAACGTCTCTCAGGACGGTTATGTGTCAGTCATCACATCAGGCAGATACGTTGGTACAGGCTCCCTGGTCATCGTCCACGATAGTCACGGAGAGGTTGTGGCAGAGTACACCGTGGTCATTTTCGGCGACCTTGACGGCAATGGCAGGATCACCGCCGCGGATCTTTCCATCGCCCAGCGGGGGCTTGTCAACGGCTTTGAGGACGAAGTGTTTGAATTTGCTGCAAATATCGTAAAGCCCACAAAACGGAATAAATTCAACGCGCAGGATATCACCGCTCTGAACAGCGCGCTTGTAAATGAGCCGATAAACCAGACTGAACTCGCCGAGCTTTACAAGAACGCAGGGTGGTAAAAACCGCAAACATAAAAAGCCGAGGGGACGCAGCGGTCTCCTCGGCTTTGACATATTATATACTTTTTATTTATCCGTCAGCAGCATACGGTCGTTGTCCAGCTCTGTGCCGGAAAGCTCACGGAATTTTTTGAGCAGATCCGGGACGGTGAGGCTTTTGCGTTCCTCGCCGGAGGTGTCAAAAATTATTTTGCCTCTGTCCATCATGATGGTGCGGGTGCCCAGATCGAGGGCGGACTGCATATTGTGGGTTATCATCAGGCAGGTGATCCGGTTCTCTCTTATGATATCCTCGGTGAGACTGAGTACCTTTTCCGCCGTCCCCGGGTCAAGCGCCGCGGTGTGCTCGTCAAGGAGCAGTATTTTCGGCGCGTTGAGAGTCGCCATCATAAGGGTCAGCGCCTGACGCTGACCGCCGGAGAGCAGACCGACGGGCTGCTGCATCCTGTCCTCAAGTCCCATGTCCAGCAGGGAAAGCTTTTCCCGGAACAGCTTCTTGTCCGCCTTGGAAACTGTACTCAGCCAGCCGCCGTGTCCCGCGGCAAGAGCCAGATTTTCCTCTATGCTCATGCCGGGAGCGCTGCCTCTCATGGGATCCTGAAACAGTCTGCCGATGAACTTAGCTCTCTTATGAGAGGGCATGAAGGTGATATCCTGTCCGCCCAGCACGATTTTGCCGTCATCAGTGTAAAAGTCGCCGGCAATGGCATTGAACAGGGTGGACTTGCCCGCGCCGTTGGCCCCGATAATGGAGATGAAATCTCCGTCGTTTACCTCAAGAGAGACATTGTCCAGAGCTTTCTTTTCGTCCGGGGTACCGACCCCGAAGATCTTGGTGACATTTTGTACGCTAAGCATTCAGTCCACCTCCTTTGCATGGCGGTGCATGAATCTTCTCTTAATAATCGGAAACTGCTTTTTGAGGTACGGCCCCGCGATGGCGATGATGACTATCACGGAGGACACAAGCTTGAGCATGAAGGCGGGCATATCCAGCCTCAGGGCTATGGTGTAGACCAATCTGAAGACGAAGGCGCCGATCACAGCGCCCACCGCCCGGAGCCCGATCCTGCCCTTCCCGATAAAAACTCTGCCGATAAGCAGGGAGGCGAGGGCGATGGTCACCATGCCTGTGCCGATGTCGATATTGACCGAGCGCTGAGATTGAGCCAGCAGACAGCCGGAAAGTCCGGTAAACGCGTTTGATATGCAAAGCCCTACAATGGTGGTGAATACGGGGTTTATGGAAGATGAACGAACCATGTCCGGATTGTTGCCCGTGGCGCGGATAGCAAGTCCCAGTTTAGTGCGCAGAAAAACTGAAAGAAATATTACCACAGCCGCCACGGCGATAACGGCAACAATAAGCTTGTACTGCTTCTCAAGGAAGGTATCCTTGAGAAGGAGTTTCATTTCGGAAAATACGGTTCGTGTTTTATTCATGTTCAGCAGGGAGGATTTGCCCATCACCGCGATGTTTACGGAGTACAGACCGGTGTTGACTATGATGCCTGCCAGAAGACTGTCGATGCCGCACTTGGTTTGCAGGAACGCTGTTATCAGTCCGGACAGCATCCCCGCGCCCATTGCCGCTAATATCGAAAGATATGGGTGACCGGAGATAGCGACCGTCGCGCCCACAGCCGCTCCCAGCGTGAAGCAGCCGTCGGTGGAAAGATCGCAGACGTTGAGCATAGTGTAGCTCAGAAACAGAGCAAGCACCGTCAGCGAGCTTATAAGCCCCAGTTCAAGGGCTGTTTGTCCAATACCGATAACAGACTCAAGCATTTCAATACCTCTTCAGCAAACGCTGTCAATTTTATTTCAGATCGTCAAAGCTTTCCGCTGTGGTGATCTTCTGAACTCTCTGGCAGAAGGGAGCAAAGGCAGCTTCAACGGTGGCGTAGTCAAAGCCTATCGCCTCGCAGGTCTCGGTGTTTATTGTGGCTGTACCGTTGTCAAATGTGCGTACGGGAACGGTGCCGGGGTCCTTGTCGTTTACCAGAATATCGGCTATCATGTCGCCGGTCTCCTTGCCCAGGTTCGCGTAGTCAACGCCGTAACCTAAGAACGCGCCGTTAAGAGCAAATGAATCCGCGCCTGTGTAGTGGGGGATCTTCGCGGCGGCGAACAGCTCATAGATCGAAAGCTCAGCGTTCATTATAGTGTTGTCCGTGGGAGTGAATACCGCGTCAACGCCGGCTTCGATGAGCGCCTTTGCCGCAAGGGTGACCTCGTCAACTGTGGTGCCTGTCTTTTCGATAAATTCCACGCCCTTCTGCTGAAGATACTTTTTAGCGTCAGCAATGGGGGTTGCGGAGGAGTCCTGACCTATATCGTAGAGTAAACCTATCTTTTTAGCCTGGGGATTTGCGGCAAAGATGAGGTTGAAGATGGCGTTGGTGTCAAGATAGTCGGAGGTGCCGGTGATGTTTGCCCCGGGAGCTTCCAGCGAATTAACAAGCTTTGCGGAAACAGGGTCGGAAACAGCGGCGAATACCACGGGGATATCCGAATCCTCTGTGGCGGACTGCATTGCCATTGCAACGGGAGTGGCGACGCCCACCATAAGGTCAACGTTGTTTGCCGTAAAGTTCGCAATGATCTGGGACATGACGTTTGAGTCGGCGTTGCAGTTGTCGTAGTCGATGGCAAAATCAACGTTGAGTTCTTTGCCCGTTGCTTCAAGTTCTGCCTTGATGTTGTCAACTATCTGATTTAAGGAGGCGTCGTCAACGTAGTTGCATATACCTATTTTAAAGGACTTGCCGGAATTGCTGTCGGAATTTTTGCCGCAGGCTGCAAAGCTGAGGGTGAGGATAACCGTCAATATAATTGCTGATATCTTTTTCATAATGATTTTCCTTTCAATTTTAATATTTGTCATGTTTGATTTTCGGTTGGATATTCGATTTTGATTCAAATTGTATCTTCGGCGCGGCCGCGCCAGTATCCGGATAAAATAAACATTTAAATACCTCCTCGGAAAATAAAAAGATCCTGTCCCAACGATTTGCTGGGACAGGATGATAAACTATCCTGCGGTGCCACCCGGCTTAGCGTGAAACCACGCTCACTTAACGCATACTGACATATGCTGCCATTTGATCACGGAGTGACTGCTCCGTCTCACATACTCCGAAAAATCGTTTCTGCTTGCCCTCAGAAGTCCATTCGGTTAAATGTTCTTTACTGTGATCCCACCAGCCACAGCTCTCTGCAAAAGAAGGGAGATAACCTACTCACTCTTCCTCAACGGTTTATTGAAATATAACACATCAAAATGGATTTGTCAACAGAAATTTTTAAATTTTTTCGAAATAACAAAATTACATAAAATATCTGCTTGACATTTTCATTAAAAAATGAGACAATGTATTGCAACTATATAATTGCGTCTATAATTGGAGTAGTTTGTATGAGAGTTATTACAGGCTCGGCTCGCGGCAGGGTGCTTGAATCCCCGGCGGGACTTGACGTCCGTCCTACGGTGGACAGAGTCAAGGAAGCCGTGTTCAGCATAATACAGTTTGAAATAGAAGGACGTTCGGTGCTGGATCTTTTCGCAGGCTCAGGTCAGTTGGGGATAGAGGCTCTGAGCAGGGGAGCGAAAAGCGCGACCTTTGTGGACAAGGACAAGTCCTCCGTAGAGGTCGTGACACGAAACGTTGCGCTGACCGGATTTGAACACAGCTCACGCATCGTCTGTTCGGATTCCATCTCATTCCTCATGCTCACCAAGGATAAATACGACATAGTTTTCCTTGATCCGCCTTACGGCTCGGGACTTTTACAGGAAGCTGTGCCTCTGGTGTCAAAATGCATGAACCCCGGAGGAGTCATCGTGTGCGAATCGCCCTATGGCGAGGAGCTCCCGGAACGGGCGGAGGAAGGCTACAGAAAGTACAGGACCTACAAGTACGGCAAGACGGCGATCACCGTGTACAGGTACGGTGAATAAAGGAGTCGGTTATTATGAAGATAGCTATTTGTCCGGGCAGTTTTGACCCAATAACGAACGGACACCTTGATATCATAAACCGCACATCGAAGCTTTTTGACAAGGTGATCGTGGTGGTCCTTTCAAACTACGCCAAGGGGACAAGCACATTTACCGCCGTTGAACGGGTGGAAATGATAAACAAATGCATTTCGGGTATGCCCAATGTGGTGGCGGATCTGTATGACGGTCTCCTTGCCGACTACGCCAGGACGCACAACGGGACGGCGATCGTAAAGGGATTGCGCGCCGTGTCGGATTTTGAGTACGAATTTCAGCAGGCCTTGACAAACAAACAGCTGAACGGCGAGGTGGAAACGATATTCATAACATCTTCGGCGGAGAATATGTTCCTTTCCTCAAGCGTTGTAAGGCAGGTGTGCAAATTCGGCGGGGATATTTCAAAGTTCGTTCCCCCTGTTATCCACGATGAAATTATAAAGAGGATCAAATCAAAAGATCAGTAATGAAAAGGAGTTGTAAATTATGTCTTTTAATAATGTAGAAGATATACTGGAAAAGATCGAGGATATTATTGATTCAGGTACGGGCGTTTTCGGCAGGACCGCTATTGACGCCAAGGCTCTGAGAAGCTGTCTTCAGGATATTCGTCTGAATTTCCCGGACGAGATCGAGGCTGCGCGTCACATCGTGAACGATAAAGACAAGATCATAGAGGACGCGCATATCGACGCGAAAGCCACCCGTGAGGATGCCGAGGAGTACGCCAAGGAGACCATCTTCAAGACCGAAGAGCGTGTCCGTGAGATCACCTCAAAGGCGAATGACTACGCTGACCGCGTTACCAAAAACGCAGAGAGCGACAGAGACGCCATATTAAAGCAGGCTCAGGAGAAGGCGGATGCCATGATCTCAGAGACCGAGGTAGTAAAGCAGTCAAGGATCTACGCGGAGAAGATCACAAACGAGGCAAATCTTTTCGCCAGCAACCTTAAAACAGATGCGGAGAATTATGCTTCCAGCGTTAAAGAACAGGCGGTTTCAGACGCAAACGCCATTATGAACAACGCCAAGGTCAAGGGTGACAAATACATATCCGACGCTCAGGCAAGCGCTGAAAAGACCATTGAGGACGCTACCAGATGGTCAAACGAGCTTCGCGCGGCAGCCAGCGCCTTTGCCGAAAACATAGTCAACAGCACCGAAAACGCGCTTGCTATAGGTCTTAACGAGGTCCGTGACGTTAAGCAGTCCCTTCGCGCGTCACTGGGCAAGAACACTGTGAATCAGCCTCCCCAGTCATCGGGCAGAAAATAAAATACAATAAGCTCATCGGCAGGACGTGTTCCTGCCGATTTTTGTCTATATAAAAAAGTCCGGCAGAGCTGAATGCCCTGCCGGAAATGCATTTACACCATGTATTTGTAATAATGCGTTTTGTCTAAATATCTTCTCATTGAAACAGGACTTGTATAGTCCAGGATCTTGCCGTTATAATAGTTATTGCTGTATATATCCAATTTGCAAATGTAATCATAATTAAATGAGCAATGAGCTCCTGTAATCAACAGCTTTTTATTGAAGTTCAGAAGGTTAAATCTATCTATCTCTGATTTCGTAGGACCATTTTCATTTACAACATGCCAGACGACAAACAGTTTGTCGTAGTTGATCCTTTTTCCCCGTTCGATCCATTTTGAAACAGCGTCTTCAAAAGTATTATAATGCATAAAATGAATAACGACCGATTTATCTCCGTTAACGATTTCTCCAACAGGATAGTTGATATCTTCGCGTTTGATTTGAATTGGCGCAGTTGAGGAATAGTAGGCTATATCTGAAAGGTATTCCAAATAATCATCGTTGGTTTCAAAGAACAAATTGATCGTCGGTGATAAGAATTTTGATCCCATATCATGATATATGATGCCGCCTATACAATCATTGGAAATAATAGAAATATCTTTCTCTTTTATTTTGAGAAAAATTATTTTATGGAAACAATTCCGCATTTTTGAGATTACAGATAAAAATGTTTGCTTTATAGGATTTCCCATGCAATACCCACCTTAGTAAAAAATTGATGCTGTTTGAGTATCATTAAAGAAGTGAGAGCCGAAATCAAAAAATCATTCTATATAAATATTTAACGAGCCATCAGTTCTTCTCCACGGTATTGTTTTTGATTTTTTGTTCAACATATACCTTAACAAGTAAGAACTTTGGCTCGTTTGTTTTTTTATTCAAGCGATTATATAATTATTTGATTACCCTTACCCTGACAACGCCCTCAACAGCGGAGAGAGCGGTCACATCGGCGGCCGCGTCAAACACGGTGTAACCGTTGTCCTTTTTCTCGCCGGAGAAAACAGCGGCGGTGCCTGCGGCGGCGGAAAGCTTTTCCGCTATGCCGTCAGCTGCCTTATGAAGCACACAGACGCGATGGGCAAAATCTGCCGGGAGTGCGGCGTTGGGGAAGTTGACGGAATTTTTGATCTCGCCCTTTTCAATGTAATTGATAAGCTCGTCGGCAGCCATCATAGCGCAGTTGTCCTCCGATTCGGGAGTGGAAGCTCCAAGATGGGGAACCGCCGTTACACCCTTGGCGCCTATCTGAGCGTCGGTGGGGAAGTCGGTCACATAAGCGGCGACCTTCTCACTTTCGAGAGCGGCAATGATATCGTCAGAGTCAACAAGCTCGCCGCGGGCAAAGTTGAGTATTCTTACGCTGTCCTTCATGCCGGCAATGCTGTCCTTGTTTATCATGCCCCTTGTGGAATCGTTAAGGGGAACGTGCAGGGTTATGTAATCAGATGCCGCGAAAAGCTCATTGACGTCGTCAACGATAACGGTGCCTTCAGGGAGTTTTGCCTTGCCTGAATCCGAAAGGAAGGGATCGTAACCCACGATCTTCATACCAAGAACGGAGGCGGCCTGCGCAACAAGGATGCCTATCGCGCCAAGACCGACAACGCCCAGGGTCTTGCCGCCGATCTCGGGACCAGCAAAGGCTGATTTGCCTTTTTCGACCAGCTTGCCCACAGCGTCGCCCTCACCCTTGAGGGTGCCGCACCAGCTGATAGCCTCGGCTATCTTGCGGGAGGACATGAACAGGGCGCAGATAACAAGCTCCTTGACGGCGTTTGCGTTTGCGCCGGGGGTGTTGAAAACGACTATGCCCTTATCCGCGCACGCATCAACGGGAATGTTGTTGACGCCGGCGCCTGCGCGGGCGATAGCAACGGTGTTCTCCGCAAAAGCCATATCGTGCATTGCGGCGGAGCGGACCATTATGGCGTCAGGCGCGTCAAAAGCGTCTGAACAGGTATATTTTGCGGCGTCGAATTTTGATGTTCCGCACTTTGCGATCTTGTTTAATGTGAGAATGTTATACATGATAATGTCTCCTTAATGTCAGCTGTTCTTTTCCTCAAAGGACTTCATGAACTCAACCAGCTTCTCAACGCCTTCAATGGGCATTGCGTTGTAGATGGAAGCTCTCATGCCGCCCACTGAACGGTGACCCTTAAGATTGACAAAGCCTGCCTCGGCGGCCTCTTTGACAAACTTCGCGTTGAGCTCGTCGCTTTCGGTAACGAAGGTGACGTTCATGACAGAACGGTCGGAATGCTTTACGGGGTTTGAGAACATATTGCTGGAGTCGATGAAATCATAGAGGATCTTAGCCTTCTGCTCATTGCGCTGTTTCATTGCTTCCAGGCCGCCCATCTTCTTGACCCACTCAAGGACAAGCTTGCACATATAGATGGAATAGCAGGGGGGAGTGTTGTACATGGAATCGTTGTCAGCCATGTTCTTGTAATCCAGGACTGCCGGCGTTGTGGGATGGGCGTTGCCGATAAGGTCTTCACGGACGATGACCACGGTAAGACCTGCGGGAGCTACGTTCTTTTGAGCGCCGCCGTAGAGGACGCCGAACTTGCTTATGTCCATGGGCTGTGAAAGGAAGCTTGAGGAAATATCGGCTACCAGGGGGACGTTGCCTGTTTCGGGGATCTTTGTCCAGCGGGTACCGTAAATCGTGTTGTTATGGCAGAAGTGGAAATAGTCCGCGTCAGGAGTGAGCTGCGCGGGATCCACCTCAGGGATACAGCTGAAGTTCTGCTCCTTGGATGAGCAGACCGCTTTTACATCGCCGTACTTCTGAGCCTCTTTATATGCCTTGGTTGAAAACTGACCGGAGAGAGCATAGTCCGCCTTGCCGGAACCGTTGAGCAGGTTGAGAGGAACGGCCGCAAACTGACCTGACGCGCCACCCTGCATGAAAAGTATTTTGTAATTGTCGGGAACGTTCATGACCTCGCGCATCAGAGCCTGAGCGCCGAAGATGATCTCCTCATAGATCTTTGATCTGTGGGACATCTCCATAACGGACTGACCGCTGCCCTTATAGTCCAGCATTTCTGCCGCGGCAAGGTTAAGAACTGATTCGGGAAGCATGGAAGGTCCCGCTGAAAAATTGTAAACTCTTGACATAAAAAACCCTCCGTTTTTGTAAGTTTCAATAAATGTCTTGGTACATTATATATCTTTTTGCCGTAACAAGTCAAGATAAAAACTCTCTTATAATATGTTTTTAAGTTTTGTACTACAAGAGATGCAATTGTGAGTTTTATTTATTACTTTTGACTATTGACTTTTATCGTATTTTGAATTAACATTGAGCTTATCATGATAATGAGGGAGAATTTGTTTTATGATTTCTAACACAGAAAAGACAATGGAGAAGATAGTTGCGCTCTGCAAGAGCAGAGGTTTTGTGTACGCCGGCAGTGAAATATACGGCGGACTTTCAAATTCATGGGACTACGGTCCTTTGGGAGTAGAGTATAAAAACAACGTAAAGCGCGCCTGGTGGCAGAAGTTTGTGCAGGAGAACAAGTATAATGTAGGACTTGACTCCGCCATACTCATGAACCCCCAGGTATGGGTAGCCTCCGGTCATGTGGGCGGATTTTCCGATCCCCTTATGGACTGCAAGGACTGCAAGACCAGACACAGGGCGGATAAGCTCATCGAGGATACCGGAGTTAATCCGGCGGGCTGGAGCTTTGATGAAATGTCAAAGTACATAGCCGACAATCACATTGTATGCCCGGAATGCGGCAGCTGCAACTTTACGGACATACGCAAATTCAATCTCATGTTCAAAACCTTCCAGGGCGTTACCGAGGACGCGAAGAGCGAGCTGTTCCTCCGTCCCGAGACCGCTCAGGGTATTTTCGTAAACTTCCCCAACATCCAGCGCACCACAAGACGCAAGGTGCCCTTCGGCGTGTGCCAGATAGGCAAGAGCTTCAGAAACGAGATAACTCCCGGCAACTTTATTTTCCGTATCCGTGAGTTTGAGCAGATGGAGCTGGAATTCTTCTGCAAGCCCGGCACGGAGCTTGAATGGTTTGCTTACTGGAAGGACTTCTGCCATCAGTGGCTGCTCAAGCTGGGCATGAGGGAAGAAAATCTCCGTCTTCGCGACCATGAGCAGAAGGAGCTTTCCCACTATTCCAACGCCACCACGGACTTTGAGTTCCTCTTCCCATTCGGCTGGGGAGAACTCTGGGGCGTGGCGAGCCGCACGGACTTCGATCTTACTCAGCATCAGAACACTTCAGGCAAGAGCCTTGAATACTTTGATCAGGAGCAGAACGAAAAGTACTTGCCCTACGTTATCGAACCCTCTCTTGGAGCGGACAGAGTTGCTCTGGCATTCCTCTGCGACGCCTATGACGAGGAGGTCGTGGACGCCGAAAAGGGCGACACGAGAGTTGTTCTTCACCTTCATCCCGCCCTTGCGCCCGTCAAGGCGGCGATACTTCCCCTGTCAAAGAAATTAGGTGAGGAAGCTCAGAAAGTCTACGATATGCTTGCCAAGGATTTTATGTGCGAGTATGACGACGCGGGCTCAATAGGCAAGAGGTACCGCCGTCAGGACGAAATAGGTACTCCCTGGTGCGTGACCTTCGACTTTGATTCACTGGAGGACAAATGCGTTACCGTCCGCGACAGAGACACAATGGAGCAGGTGCGCATCCCCATCGCGGAGCTTGCGGGCTTCATTAAAGAAAGACTTGTTTTCTGATAAAGTCAGATGTTTTAATGCCGACTTCTTGTCGGCATTGATTTTGTAATACAGAGTACCTCCGGTGTTTTCATTAGCCGTAGACAGGAATGATATTTATTTAACATTTTTACCGTTACCAACATGAGCGCAAACATTGCCGGAGGTATCGGTTCAGCCGTGGCGGCGGGCTTCCTGCTGCTGTTCGGTAAATGATACATACTGTCACACATCACGATCCCTGCATATCATGTTATCGGATATGCAGGGGATTTTTTCAGAGGTGATTGGTTTGACAGTTTTGAGAGAGGGCAGTACCGGCGCAGGTGTGGAACTTTTGCAGACCGGATTGATACGGGCGGGATTTTTAAACGGCGGACCGGACGGCATTTTTGGCAGCAATACTCTTGCGGCGCTTAAAGCTTTTCAGAAGGACAACGGAACAGCGCCGGACGGTATAGCAGGGAGGCTCACATGGAACGCCCTTATGCCATGGCTCAGGGGCTTTATAAATTATTCCGTAAAAAGTGGAGACACCTTTGCCTCAATTGCCGTAAGGTTCGGCATAACCCTCCGGGAGATACTTGCGGCAAACCCGGGTATCACACCGGAAGAGCTGGCAGTATCTCAGAGAATAACCGTACCCCTGCCCTTTGACGTTGTACCTACCGATATAAGCTGGACTTCGGAACTGCTGAATATAACAGTGGAAGGACTTGTCAAACGCTACCCGTTCATACGCCGGCGTTCCATCGGGCAGAGCGTTATGGGAAAGCCCCTTGAACTGCTGATAATAGGCAAGGGGACAAAGAAGGTGTGCTATAACGCCGGCCACCACGCCAACGAGTGGATAACGACGCCTGTGCTCATGAAATTCACAGAGCAGTACGCAAAGGCATATGTGAACGGCGGGATAATAGACTACGAATCCGCAAAGAGATTATATGAGAATTATCTGCTCTACGTGGTGCCCATGGTAGATCCCGACGGGGTCGATCTTGTAAATTCAGCCATCCCGGAGGACAGCTATTATTACAGGCAGGCGGTCAGATACAGCGGATCTTACCCCGACATCCCATTCCCGTCGGGCTGGAAGGCGAACATAAACGGCGTGGATCTGAACCTGAATTATCCTGCCGGCTGGAAGCTTGCCCGGGAGATAAAATACGGCCTCGGCTACACCTCCCCGGGCCCCAGAGATTTTGTGGGAGCGGCGCCACTGACCCAGCCGGAGAGCTACGCCATGTACAGACTTACCGTCAGCAACGATTTTCTTCTGACCCTGTCATATCATACCCAGGGTGAGATCATTTACTGGAAATACAGGGATTATCTGCCGGAAAAATCCCTTAAAATAGGCGAGAAAATGAGTCTTGTCAGCGGCTATCCCCTTGTTGAGACCCCGAAGGAATCCGGAAACGCCGGGTATAAGGACTGGTTCATAAAAACCTATGACAGACCGGGTTATACAATAGAGGTGGGAAAAGGCAAAAATCCACTGCCCATAGAGCAGTTTGAGAAAATATATAAGGACAATACAGGCATACTTATAACAGGCATGACAGGGGTGTAAGCTCAAATCCTTTACAGAAAGCGATAATATATACAAAAAATTAAATATTTTTTGATAAAAATGGATGACAATACGTCCGCTTTGTGTTATAATTACTCATAGTACGACATCATGGGATGTTATGTTATTCCGGAGGATAAAAAACTTTATGGTTGAACAAATAATAGATATAGACCGCATGGAACAGGCTGTGGGTCTTTTCGGCAGCTTTGATGAGAACATCAAAATGCTGGAGCAGGAATACTCGGTAAACGTTATTAACCGGGGCGCTCAGCTTAAAATAACCGGCGAGCCCGAAAACGTGGGCAAGGCTGTTCGCGCGGTGAACGGACTGCTCACAATGATAAACAAGGGCGAGACCCTAAATGAGCAGAACGTGCGGTATCTTATCTCCCTTGTCAATGAGGACAATGAGGACAAGCTTACCGCCATGACCGCGGACTGCATCTGCATCACATCAAAAGGCAAGCCCCTCAAGCCCAAAACACTGGGACAAAAAAAATACGTTGAGGCTATCAAAAACAATACCGTTACTCTTGGAATAGGCCCTGCCGGTACGGGCAAGACATATCTTGCCGTTGCATTGGCGGTGACGGCTTTCAGGGCGAAGGATGTCAACAGGATAATCCTCACAAGACCCGCCGTTGAAGCGGGAGAGAAGCTGGGCTTCCTTCCCGGAGATCTTCAGCACAAGGTAGACCCCTATCTCAGACCGTTGTACGACGCTCTTTTTGATATGCTTGGCGCGGAAAATTTCCAGAAGCATCTTGAGCGGGGCAACATTGAAGTGGCGCCCCTTGCCTATATGCGAGGCAGGACCCTTGACGACAGCTTCATAATTCTTGACGAGGCGCAGAACACCACCCCGGAGCAGATGAAAATGTTCCTGACCCGTCTGGGCTTCAACTCAAAGATGGTGGTCACCGGTGACGTTACGCAGATAGATCTGCCGGACGGAAAGCGCTCCGGTCTTGTGGAGGCTGTGAAAGTGCTTAAAAATATAGATGACATCGCCACGGTGCGGTTTACCGAAAAGGACGTTGTAAGACATAAGCTTGTACAGCAGATCATAAAGGCATACGAAAAAAATGAGGAGGCGAAAAAGAGCCATGCCAGACAAAGTTAAAGTTATAATCACAGACGATCAGAAGGTGGTAAAAAGCCCTACGGGACTTCGTATGCTTATCAGAAGATGCTGCCACTCTGTGCTTGTTCTGGAAAATTTTGAAGGCTCCGTTGAGGTGAGCGTAAAACTGGTGGACGACAACGAGATCCACGCCCTCAACCTTAAATACCGCAATATTGATTCCGAGACCGACGTACTGTCCTTTCCTCTGGGGGAGAACGGCGTTTACGACGTGAATCCAGACACCGGCGCAAAGATGCTGGGCGATATCGTCATATCCCTGCCCCGGGCTGTGGCTCAGGCGGAGATCTACGGACATTCCCTCAAACGGGAGGTAGGCTTCCTTACGGTTCATTCCATGCTCCACCTTCTGGGCTACGACCATGTGAACGGCGGGCTTGAGAGTGTGCGTATGCGCGAAAAGGAGGAGCTTGTCCTTGAACAGCTCGGTCTCAGAAGGAGCGGCGGATACGCCGATATGTAAAAATCCCTGTTGGGGTCAAAATAAGAATAACATACAAAATAAAAAACGGTTCCGGGGTTCTGTTTCAGGATCCTCGGAGCCGTTAGCTTTTTATTTGTTTGGCGTGGGGACATTTCAAACACCAGCTCTCCGCCGGAGATCAGCGCTTCGTGAGAAACGGTATTGCCTGTCAGGGACGCGCCGTTCAGGGTGACAGAGCGGACATATATGTTTTTCGCACTGTTGTTTCTGACGGTTATTTTCAACTGACTGCCGTTTTCAAGTTCAAGGCTTGCACCGTCTACCACGGGGGAGCCGATATAATATTCATCGGTTCCCGCTATGGGGTAAAATCCCAGGGAGGAGAACACATACCAGCTGCTTAAAGTACCGCCGTCGTCGTTTCCGTCAAGACCGTTTATATCCGCGCTGAACCTGTTCTCCAGCGTCCACCGTACCCACTTCTGAGTGAGATCCGATCTGCCCGCATCGATGAACAGGTATGGGGTGTGGATGTCGTGCTGATTACCGATCCAGTAACCTGTCCCGGGGTCTGCCGCCGCCATTTTGCGGGAGGCGCTTTCCATGAATTTCTCAAGCTCTTTTACAAATTCTTCCTCCGAACCGAAAAGTGAGATCAGCCCCGGCGTGTCCTGCTGAACGCTCCACCGCCAGTGATCGGCGCCGCCCTCGCAGAAAGCCCTGAAATGATCCGTGCCGAAGATATCGTCGAAAAACGAGGTCATCCGGGTGGTCACGGAGTGGAATGTTCCGTCCGCGTTCCGGGGCATGAAATATTTACTGTCGCTGTCCCAGACGTTTTTGTAATACATGGAGCGGTTGGCAAAATCCTCGGCGATATCCTCTTTGCCCAGCGCAGCGGCAAGCCGTGACACTGCGGCGTTCTCCCAGGAAAACTCAAGGGTTTTTGAAACGGAATATCTCGTTATCATGTCGTCGGGCAAATAACCGTATTCGTTGAGCGTACGGAGTTCATTTTTTAAGCCGCTGTCGCCTATCTCACCGTTCCCGCAGCGAACCATGTAATAAAGCGCTTTTTCGGCGTCAAAGTCGAAGCCTTTCAGATAGCTTTCCGTCAGAACTATGTTGGCGGGATTGCCGAACATTGAGCCGGAATAGCCCGCGCCCATGGGCCAGCGGGGCAGTACGCCGCCATGATCCGCCATGGTCAGCAGGCTTTCAATACAGTCCCGCTGAATATCGGGAGCCGTCAGGGCGTAAAGCGAATGGGTGACGCGGCAGGTGTCCCAGAGGGACATATCCGTACGGTATGTGTATCCGTTTGCGGTATGTACTTTCTTGTCGAAGCCAACGTACGATCCGTCGGCGTCGGTGAAGTTGGTGGGCATTATCATGGAGTGGTAAAGCGCCGTATAAAAAATTTCCTTTGTTTTTTCGTCGGCGTCTATCCTGACAGCGGACAGCCTGTTTTCCCATTCCTCCACAGTTCCGTCCCTTATCTCGTCAAATCCTTTGTTTCCCGCTTCTGCAGTCAGGTTTTCTTTCGCGTTTTCGGCGCTTACAAAGCTGACGGCGGTTTTAAATTCAAGCACCTTTTCCGCAAAGCTCAGAAGTGTCTCTCCGCCTATCTGCTTCGCTTTTACGGGAGCGGAGTCAAACGCGGCGTAAAGGTAAACGGTCAGGCCGCCGTATCTGCCGCTGAAGGTGCCGTAAAGGGTGGCGCGGGCGGTGAGTGAGTTTTCCTCCGGGTCAAATTCTGCCGCTTCATTTTCCACGCTTCCTCCGCTGAGACAGGAGGAGGCGTCGATGCATACCGCGGCGTCGCCGGCTTTGCTGAAGGTGAAACGGAAGGCGGCGCAGTGGGAGGAAGCCGTCATCTCACAGAGAGCGCCGGCGGTGGGCAGATAAACTCCGTAGTAGCCCGGGTAAGCGGATTCGTTTTCATGAGAGAAGGGCAGGCAGTTCGCTTTCTTCCCCTTTACGCAGGGGGTCACGCGGAACATACCGTAGTCTCTGGCACCGGTGCCGGAAAGTCTGCCGTGGCTGAAGCCCAGCAAATGCCCGTGTTCGTAATAGTAGCCGGAGGTGTTGGTCTTGATCTTTGCGATGCCGCCGGTGGCACAGGTGTCCGGTCCCACCCTTACACAGCCAAAGGGGGAACACGCCGCGGGGCTGAGCATGGCGCAGGTCCAGGGAATACCGCCGGTACCGATAAATTCATTGACATACCGGGTGTACGGTCCGGTATGCTTTTCTGGCATTTCACGTTTGATCTTATATCCGCCTGTAAGGCAGGAAAAAAGCATTTCAAGGGATAGAAATAACGATATGATGACTCTAAAATATTTCATACTCAAAACACCCCTTTTTAAGAATAGTATCATATATCAGCCGATTTTGCAACGGATCATGCCGCGTTAAACGCGTTAAAAATGATACGTTTTTACTGAAAAACAATTGATTATTCTGTGAATATAAAGTAGAATAAATATTGACCGATATCAGATCCCCGACGGAAGGAGAAAACGCATTATGGATATAGACGCTTTATTTTACAGGGCAGGGGAGGAATACTCCACCTATGAAAAACATATCCCCGCACCGTATATACGCACGGAGATACCCGTTATACCGGGGGAGAAAAAACGTATTCGCGTCAGCGGCCTGGGCTTTTACGACCTGTTCGTTGAGGGTCAAAAAATAACCAAGGGACTTTTAGCTCCCTACATATCAAATCCCGACGATATGGTCTATTTTGACGAATACGATATAACGGAGCTGTGTGAGGGCAAGACCTCTGTCGCTTTGGGTCTGATTTTGGGGAACGGGATGCAGAACTGTCCCGGCGGAAAAATATGGGATTTTGACATTGCCCGGTTTCGTGGCGTGCCCAGATTTTCACTTTCTGTCATTAAAGACGGGGAAGCCGAGGACATAGGCAAAAACTGTAAGTGGCACGATTCTCCCATCCTGTTCGACGATATACGAAACGGCTGTTTCTATGACGCGGGAGCGGAGATAAACGGCTGGTGCTGTTCAGGGTTTGACGACGGCGAATGGGGGAGAGTGACCCCCGCCGAACAGCCCAGAGGCGAATACCGCATATGCGACGCCGATCCGATCGTTATAAGGCAGGAGCTTTCGCCTGTGGATATCAGGGAGGCTGTTTTTGACGAGCGTATCAATCTGCGGGACGCGGTAAAGATCCCCACGCAGTATAAATTTGACGAGGCGGGCAAAAAGGGCATCCTTTTTGATTTCGGCGTAAACGCCTCCGGTATCTGCCGGTTGAAGATAGACGGCAAAAAGGGGCAGAGGATATTTATCCGCTTCTGCGAGCTTGTTACCTCGGAGGGCAAGCCCTCGGCTGTAAACAGCGGCTTTTTTGCTCCAGTCAGCTACGGGCAGTCTCTCCTTTATATCTGCAAAGGGGAAAATGGGGAGACCTTTGAACCGTCCTTCTGCTACTACGGCTACCGGTACGCCATGGTCTTCGGACTTGAGCCGGAGCAGGTATTGCCGGAAACGCTGACATATCTTGTGGCGAATTCCAATATTAAGGAGCGGGGCAGTTTTGAATGCTCAAATGAGACAATGAACGCCCTGGGACGAATGACCCGGGTCAGCGACCTTGCCAACTTCTGG
The DNA here is from genome assembly GCA_024684435.1 of Clostridiales bacterium. GTDB lineage: Bacteria > Bacillota > Clostridia > Oscillospirales > Acutalibacteraceae > JAAZFZ01. The sequence continues at coordinate 10,800 of JAIKWV010000022.1, read as the reverse complement.
TATTTTCCCACGGACTGTCCTCACCGTGAAAAGAACGGCTGGACAGGGGACGCGGGAGTATCCTGCGAGCATATGATGCTCACCCTGACTCCCGAAAGAAGCTACAGGGAATGGCTGAGAAATATCTGCAAAGCGCAGAATGAAAAGGGACAGCTTCCGGGTATCGTACCCACAGGAGGCTGGGGTTTTGAATGGGGCAACGGTCCCGGTTGGGACAATGTGCTTTCGGAGCTCTGCTTCAGGATATGGCAGATGCGGGACGACCTGACCCCCGCTGAGGAATGCGCCGATTCCCTTTTGCGCTACGCGGCGTATCTTGCCGACAACCGGGACGACAAGGGTCTGATAGATTTCGGGCTGGGGGACTGGCTCAAGCCTAAAACGGGCACTCAAACCGCTCCGGTGCGCTGTACCAATACCATGATGTCAATGTACATTGCCGACAAAACCGCCCGGCTGTTCGACGCCATGGGCAAGCCGCTGCACAGGGATCTTGCCCGTACCCTTTGGACTGAGCTTAGGGAGGCTTTCCGCAGGGAGCTCATAGATTATTCGACTATGACCGTTATACCAAAATGTCAGACCGCTCAGGCAATGGCGATATATTATAACGTGTTTGAACCCCAGGAGTTGGAACAGGCAAAGAAGGTACTGGTGGACACCGTTCTTGAAAGCGGTGTACACATCGACTGCGGAATGCTGGGACTTCGTGTCATATTCCACGCCCTGTCGGACTGCGGCAGAGGCGACCTGGCATTTAAAATGATAACCCGGGACGATTTTCCCTCCTACGGTATGTTTGTTAGGCAGGGGCTTACAAGTCTGCCTGAGAATTTCCTTCCCGACGACCGCCATGACAATCCCGATTCCCTCAATCATCACTTCTTCGGGGATATCGTAAGCTGGTTCATTCAACGGGTTGCCGGTCTGAGGGTGAACCCCCATGGCAGGGGCGCAAACGATTTTGAGATAAGCCCGGACTTTTTAGACGCCCTTTCCTTCGCTAAGGCGGATTACGACGCGTCCTGCGGTCATGTGTCGGCTCGCTGGGATAAAACCGAAACAGGCGCTGTCCTTAACGTCACCGTACCCGAGGCGGCTTCCGGGCAGATCGCATTACCTAAGGGATATACCTTCACAAACGGTCAAAACACGGCTGAGCTTAAAAGCGGGACGTATAATATCATCCGTGTTTGAAATATTAAATAAAACGGCTCCGCAGGTTCAACTTAAAGAACCCGCGGAGCCATTATCTTTCTGTTTGAAATTTACTTGTTCAGGAACTGCTTGATATCCTCATCGCTGAGCGTGGGGGTACCGTTCTTTGCAAGTATCTCTTCCGCTTTTTCCGTCTCATCCACCCTGAGTACCACATAAGCGTCTCCGAGTTCACTGCCCGTAAAGGCATAGACGTACTCGATATTGACGCCTTCGGCTTTCAGGATATTCAGGATCTTCTTTAACGCGCCGGCTGTATCGTTCATACGAACGGCGATAACAGGCGTTTCCTTCACCATGGTATCCGCAAGAGCGGTCTTTGTCTTTTCAATGTCGGATACGATCATGCGAAGAATGCCGAAATCCTTTGTGTCGGCAACGCTGAGGGCGCGGATGTTCACGCCTGCGTCGGTAATTGCGGCAACGGTATCACAGAGTGTGCCCGGTGCATTTTCCAAAAACGCTGATAATTGTGTGATTGCCATAACTTGACCTCCTTAATGAAGCTTACGCTTGTCGATAACGCGGACTGCCTTGCCCTCGGAACGCTGTATGGTCTTCGGCGCCACAAGATGGATCTTGGGTCCGATACCGAGCATGGAACGCATGGCAAGCTTGAGCTTGTCTTCGCCCGCCTGCATATCGCTGACCTTATCCGAGAACATTTCGGGTGTGGATTCCACATAGATGTCGAATGTATCTGTATTGTTGACGCGATCCACCACGATCTGATAGTTGGGCGGATATCCTTCGTTGAGAAGAACAGCCTCGATCTGGCTGGGGAACACGTTGACGCCGCGGATGATCATCATATCGTCGCTTCTGCCGAAGGGCTTGCTCATCTTTACATGAGTTCTGCCACAGGAGCAGGGCTTGCGGGATAAGATGCAGATATCCTTTGTGCGGTATCTCAGCAGGGGGAAGCCTTCTTTGTCAAGAGATGTGAATACAAGCTCTCCCTTTTCACCCTCGGGAAGCACCTCGCCGGTGTCGGGGTCAATTATCTCGGCATAGAAATGATCCTCATTGATGTGCATACCTGTCTGTTCTTCACACTCAAAGGCGACGCCGGGACCGGATGTTTCTGTCAGACCGTAGATGTCATACGCTTTGATACCAAGGCTCTTTTCTATTTCACGGCGCATTTCCTCTGTCCAGGGCTCCGCGCCGAAAATGCCTGCCTTGAGCTTGTTGTCTTCGGGCTTGTACCCCTTTTCCGCCAGGGATTCGCCGATATAAGCGGCATAGGATGGGGTACAGCAGATGATGGTTGAACCCAGATCCATCATGAATTGTATCTGTCTGTCAGTATTGCCTGAGGACATGGGCAGGGTCAGACAACCCACCTTATGGGATCCGCCGTGGAGACCGGAGCCGCCTGTGAACAGTCCGTAGCCGTAGCAGACCTGACACACATCCTCATCTGATCCGCCGGCGGCAACGATAGCTCTCGCGCAGCAATCCTCCCACAGATCGATGTCATGCTGAGTGTAGAAGGCAACTACGCGCTTACCTGTAGTACCCGATGTGGAATGAATGCGCACACAGTTCTTAAGATCTGTTCCGAGCAGACCGTAGGGATAGGCTTCACGCAGGTCGTCTTTTGTAAGAAACGGAAGCTTTTTGATGTCGTCTACGCTTTTGATGTCATCCGGCGTAACGCCCTTTTTGTCCATAAGGTTACGGTAATAGGGAACATTGTCGTAGACATAGCGGACCTGTTTGACGATTTTTTCGTTCTGGATCTTTAAGATCTCCTCCCGAGAGGCGGTCTCGATCTCCGGTTGATAATACCTTTTCATAATATTTATCGTTCCTTTCTCAAAACTTTAAGGGAAAATAAAAAGGTGTGGCACCCGATCGATGTGCCACACCCGTTGTGAATGAATTTAACCTTAACTCACACTCTTTCAGCATAGCAAATCGACCCTACCTGATCAAACCAGGTAAAGTTGAATGTAAAGCTAAAGTTGTTGCAGTTAAGCTTGTTCTTCATAACTATTCTCCGACAAAGTTTGTAGTCTTACGAAATTTCTTTCGTTGCAACGTGGTAACATAGTAATACCAAAATTTCCGTTTGTCAATAGTTTTTTGAAAATTTTTTCGATTTTTTAATTATTTCGCATCAACGGTCTAAACGCCCGAGGTCATTTCTCCATCACCTTAAGCAATATACGGACAGCGTTTAAAGAGGTCTGCACAATTATATTATTTGGTTCATCACGGAAAGTTGGGGGATAGCACTACAATTCGTGAATTGTTTTGTGTACTGATAGAAAGCGAGAAATCGGGCTCCCTTGTGTAAAGGGAGGCTGTTGTTAGAGTTCTTGGATTTAGCAAATTCCTGTTTACGGTATCCCCCAAAAATCCGTGAAGAGGCTATTATTTTAAGCAGCCGCCCGTCAGAAAAGTCCCTATCGTCAGCTTTGTTCTGCAAATTGAAAAAGCATAAAACAAAAAATTCCGCGACCCGATACATTACCGGATCGCGGGATCAGCTTTTATTTACGGGATAAATTTATCTATCTATCAGCTCTGCGTCAAAATAGCCCTGAACGATCTTGGGAAGCTTGCCGAAGATGGAGCGGAAGAACGCCGCCAGCTTTGCGAAAAAGCCTGTCTTGACGTTGACGGTCTCGATCTCCGATTCTGCAAGCAAACTGCCGTCCTTGATATACCTGATCTGGACGTTGTAGGACTTTTTCGCCTTGGTCACTGTGTATGTGTCGCCGGTGCCCTCGTCCTTGCCGTCAATGAACCAATGGACAGCCGCGCCGCTTACAGGATTCGTCACCTCTGCGGTGAAGGTGACGGTTGCTTTGTAATCAACTGTCGTATTCGCGGTGAAATTGCGGATGTCGACGGCGGGTTTACTGCTGTCTATAACTTTTACGTAAAACGTCGTTGTCTTGCCGCCATATGTGACCGTTACGGTCTTGGTGCCCATGGTTGAGGAGCTGAAGCCTGTGCAGGTAAAGCCGCTTGTGACGGTCTTTGTGCTGCCGTCTGAGTATGTGGCAGTCAGGGTCAGACCCGCCGTATTTAACGCCTCGCCCAGGTTGTACGTTGTTTTGGTGGGCATAGTCTTGACGGCGATGCTCTTTAAACCGGCAGCGGCGGTCATACCCTGTATTTTCATAGCCGGGCAAATGCCGATGTCTGTTTGATTGACAACATTGGCTTCGAGCATACGGCCGCTGTAATCAACAATGCAGTTAAAGATGGTAGTCCACGGTGTGCGCAGATTCCAATGTGCGTAATTTTTGTAAGGACCATCTTTACAATACCACAGACCCTGGCTCTTCGCATAGTCGGTGCCTTTTATACGTTTCACCACATCCAAGGTATCCGGATCAGAGCTGAAGCCATAGGCGCTGTTTTTCGCCTCGTCCCATGAGAGCAGGAATATTTTGTCGTTTGTTGAGGCAGAATCGTAGTCAGACGAAAACGCGCTTGTGTTTTCAAGTGCGGTGGTCTTTATCTTGGATTTTTCCGCCTCGGAAAAAGCTGTGTTGTAAAAATCAGCGTTGAGCCAGGCTCTAATATCGCTCTGGGCGTAGTTGCTGGCATAATATGAGCCCGATTCCGAGCTGCTGTAATTGAAGGGCTGACTGTCGATGGCTGTATCGCACAAGATAAAACCGGTGGAAGGATCAAGTACGCGCCAGCGCAGAGGTTCATATTTGAACCAGTAAATATTTCCTTTAATGTAGCCGTTATCTTGCTGGAAGCCACCGCCCGCTCCTTTTCCAAAGATCGCTCTGTATGCGTCAAAGATCACTCCGCGGTACTTTTCGCCGTTGTAGTTAACGTCCTTATAACGCATATTGACCGAAGTTCCGTAATCAGCGTTAGTCCACGTGCCGCCTATGGAGTTCAGCGTTGAACCGAGGGTCGCCGTAACGTCAGTCTGGGGATAGCTGCCGTAATAAAGGGTGTCGCCCACATTGTAAGTGTCCCCGGCAAATGCAAAGGTGCCGCCTGCGGCAAGCACGCCTGCCAGCATGGCTAAACACATCAGAACAGATAAAAGTTTTTTACTCATTTTCATTTTTCCCTCCTGTTAAAATATTGTATATCAAATTATAACAGATTCTTTTGATTTTTACAACAGCCTATCGGACAAGTTTTCGTACATTTTTTTAAACCGCAGAGACAGTGTAAACGTTTATCCTGCTTTTGTGCCGATTCAATCTGATACGATGTTATTCATCCATACGCCCTTACGGATGAGAACTACGCCTATTACGCACTTTATCCATTCTGTCATCTGTAAAATCACAAAGATCCATACAACATAGATGTTGGTGAATCTGCTGAGCAAAAACGCGGCGGGAACGCATACGACCCACATGAACACACTGTCAAACAGAAAAGTTATGACCGTTTTGCCTCCGGAGCGGATGGTGAAGTACGATGTGTGAAGCAGCGCTATCTGAGGCGTAAATACCGCCTGCGCTATAAGAAAATGTGAGGCTATTCTTTTCGCTTCGGGGGTGGTGTTATAGATCATCGGGAACAGATGCGAGGTGGATAAGATCACGATGCCGACGAGCGTGGCGATAAAGATGGCAAACGCTATTATCTTGTTTGTTTCATCTTTGGCCTTATCGTACTCTCTGGCGCCGAGATGTTGACCGATTATGATGGCAATGGCGTCTCCCATTGCAAAGAATACGACATTAAATACGTTGCATACTGTATTGGCTATGTTCTGAGCCGCCACCACATTCAGCCCGCGCATCGAATAGCACTGAGCGAGCATTGCCATACCCGCAGACCACAAGGCTTCGTTTATGAGCAGGGGGGAGCCGGTAAGGAAGTATTTTTTCACAAGAGCAAACGGCAGGACAAGCGTTTTGTATATGCCTGTGATATACGGGCATTTGTCTTTGTGACGGTGTGTCCAGACAGCCACAACAAGTAATTCCACATAGCGGGACAGTAAAGTTGCAGCGGCGGCGCCCTTTACTCCCAGCGCGGGAAAACCGAATTTTCCATAGATCAGCAGATAGTTAAAAAGCAAATTAACAAAAACCGCCGAAAGCCCCGCCCGCATGGGAACTACTGTTTCACCGCATTCTCTAAGGGTGTTTGAGTAAACCTGAGCAAGCGCAAAAGCAGGCAGTGAGAACAGCATGATTTTCAGATATTCACAGCCGAACCCCAGCGCCGCGGCAAGGTCGCCTCCGTCGTCTGTTCCTCTGAGATAAAGAGAGATCAGATCTTTTCCGAAAAATATAAAAACGAACACAGCGGCGCACAGCAGGACAAAGCCGAGCCACAGCTTATAACGGAACGTATGGCGTATACCCTCGTCATCCTTTGCCCCGTAATACTGAGCCGTAAAGATCCCCACGCCGGAAAATCCGCCGAAGCAGCAGAGATAAAATACAAAGATCAGCTGATTTACTATCGCAACACCGCTCATCTGCTCGGTGCCCGTTCTGCCCACCATGATATTGTCAAGCAGGCTCACGAAATTCGTTATACCGGTCTGCACCATGATCGGAACGGCAACTGCGAGGACATACTTGTAAAACGCCCTGTCTCCTATAAATTTTTGTGATAAGCTTTGGGTTTTCATAACAACAGACCTACAGTTTACATTTATTTTTCAGGATCGATATTCAGGCGAACAAGCCCGAACAAATTGACGGCAAGCCGTCACAAAAAGGCTTCGTTAATGGTTGATTTAATACTGTTGTTTTTCCCGGTTCGGATAATAACTGTAACCCGACTTCCTTGCCTGGGACATCTGATATTTCCGTTCAATATGATAGATCTTTCCGCCCTTGTCAAACAATGCTCCGGTTTGTTTAAATGTAAAAGGAACGCCGTACATTATGCATTCGCTTCGCACTTTGAGTATCCAATCAAGTTTACAAAGTCTTGCACCGGGACCCGACTCGCCGCCGCAGGTAACATGTTCGATCAGCCCTGTTTTCAGATATGCATCCATTGTTATCTCACCCAGCATAGGTTCAGATATGACCTGCCTGTGCTTTATGGGGAGAGAGAGCAGTATAGGCAGGCGGCGATCTGTTCTTTCCTGATCTTCACAGGTGCTGCAAATTGTAACATGTTCCCACCCGTTGCCCCAATCCGGCGGTATGCACTGCTCAAAACGGTCTATCCTTTTCGTAATGATGTGAAAGGACAGATCTGTTCTTTCGCGTATCATATCCCAGCATTTCTGTCTCCATTCGTCGGCATCCTCCAAAAAGAAATCCGACGTCATACAGGTATATACAGTACCTCCGTTTGCCGAAAGCTTGTATCCTCCCTGCCTGTTTATGCGGAGGGGAAGGTCATAATTACCGGTTTTAGATATGATACCCGCATCTTTTCCGATGCTTTCATCCCTTCGGTAAACATAGCAATTTGCACACCCGGGACTTATCTTGTGACAGCCGTGCCACGGATTCCAAATCGCCATTCTTAAATGCCCCTTTCACTTTCGTTCATAAAGCTGTTTTTGTCGATCCATCTTATTATACAATAAATGCATTGCCGTGTACACATTAAAAACAATAAAAATCCTTGCAAAAGCGTTCGCGTATAAAAATGTTTTTTGGTTTGAAAAAAATCACAGAACTATGTTATAATAAAACTATCCTGTTATATTCTGGAGGGAATGTTATGCTGAATAAGATCATGTATTGGATATTGGTGGTTTTGACGGCAGTTTCACCGTCTTTGGTACAGTTTCTGAATCTTCCTCAGATCCCCCGGGGGCAAACGCTGGATATGAGTAAATTTGAATTGGTATGGAACGATGAATTTGACGGCGACAAGCTGGACACAACCAAGTGGGGATACGAATGGTGGGTCACCGAGCGCAAGGGCGGCTACTGGCACGAGGACATGGTCACAGTGGAAAACGGCGACCTGGTCATACGCGCCGAATACAAGGATGAACCCATGGATTTCAGATACGGCGATATAGACTGGGTGAAGCCGTACAAAAGCGGATACTATACCGGACTTATTACTTCGCGGGACAAGTACGAGCAATGCCGCGGATATTTTGAGTGCCGATGCATTCTGCCGGCGGGTACGGGTCTGTGGTCGTCGTTCTGGATGATGAATGAGGGCGTGTTCAACGTGGACGGCTTCGGTGACGACGGCACGGAGGTGGATGTGTACGAATCCATGTACTACAAAGACCATTGGTGCGGACTTAACGCCGTGATCGGTGGCATACACTTTGACGGCTACGGCGAACGCTCTCAGGGAGACAGCACCGGCAAATATTTTGTTAAAGGCGATCCTTACAAGGAATATAACACCTACGGCGTTGAGTGGAACGAAAACGAATATATCTTTTATATCAACGGCATCGAGACCGGTCGTACCAGCAAGGGCGGCGTGTCGGACAACCCGCAATATCTTCTCTTGAGCGTGGAGATAGCGGGACACGACGGCATAGCCGACGCTGACCGCCACGGTACCGGAAAGATCACACATACGCCAAAAGGCAACTGGCCGGTAGAATACCGGGTGGACTATGTGCGGTGCTATCAGTACAAATAAAAGAGCGGACTTGTTCCAAGCGGAGGTATATATGACAGAACTCAGAGCAATAACAGAGGAAATCTTTATTGACGCTTTTGATCTCAAACTGGCGCCGGGACAGGAAGATTACGTTTCTCACCCGATACGGAGTCTTGCGCAGGCGTATGTTTACAGAGATCAGTGCCAGCCCTTTGGGATCTATACTATGGATTCTGAGATACTTGATTCCGATGGGTTCCCCAAATATGTGCAATTGCTTTGTGATGATAGTGACGGCAATGCTTGGAGTTGTTGTTATAATAAATTACATGATTGTAACAATATTTATTATTACCCTGGAGATATTGAGATTATTTAGGAGAACTGTTATGGCTGTATTTAAATGTAAAATGCGCGGCGGCACGATAGATTTTGAGCAGGGAGATGCCGTTGGCGTATGCGATCATTGCGGAACAAAGCAGAGCCTTCCCGCCGGTCTGGACGATGAGAAGCGGGCGAATCTTTATGACCGCGCCAACCATTTCCGCCGCAATAACGAATATGATAAGGCGATGGGGATCTACGAGACGATCCTCAATGAGGACAAGACCGACGCGGAGGCGTACTGGTCTTTGGTGCTGTGCCGTTACGGCGTTGAGTACGTGGAAGACCCGGCAACCCGTAAGCGTGTGCCTACGGTCAACCGCGCTCAGTATACCTCAGTGTTTGCAGACGAGGACTACAAGTCCGCTCTCAAATACGCCGACGCGCTGCGTAAGAGCATTTATTAGGCTGAGGCGAAAGCCATTGACGATATTCAAAAGGGTATTCTTGAGATATCCTCAAAGGAAGAACCCTTCGACGTGTTCATCTGCTATAAGGAGACGGACGCGAACGGCAGACGTACGCCCGACAGCGTTTTGGCGACTGAGCTTTATCACGAGCTGACAAAAGAGGGTTTCAAGGTCTTCTTTTCGCGTATCACGTTGGAGGATAAGCTGGGCACAGCCTATGAACCTTACATATTCGCGGCTCTCCATTCGTCAAAAGTCATGGTGGCGCTGGGCACTAAGCCTGAGCATTTCAACGCCGTGTGGGTGAAAAACGAGTGGAGCCGATACCTGTCGCTCATCAAGGCGGGCGAGAAGAAAACTCTGATTCCTGCATACAAGGACATGGACCCCTACGACCTGCCGGAGGAATTCTCCCACCTCCAGGCGCAGGATATGTCCAAACTGGGCTTTATGCAGGATCTGCTCCACGGCATTAAAAAGATACTCGGCTCCGAAGCCAAGCCGGTGCAGGAAAAAGTCGTCGTACAGTCGGCGGCGACTGCCGGCGCAAACGTCACAGCGCTGATAGAACGCGGCTTTATGGCGCTGGAGGACGGCGAATGGGACAGGGCGGACGGTTTCTTTGAGGAAGCCCTCAATCAGGACGCAAAAAATGCGGAATGTTATCTCGGCAAGCTGATGGCGGAATTGAATATCAGAAAGCGCGAAGAGTTGAATAATGCTGCGGAACCGTTTGATGATAGGAACAACTGCGTTAAAGCCTGTCGGTTTGACGAAAAGCTTAGAAAAGAACTTTCCGAGACTAACGATTATATCAGCAGAAGAAATGAAGCCACTCGTAAAGAGGCAATCTATCAGAAGGCAATCGAGGAAAGCAAAAAAATAACTGAGAAAGGATATATTGAGGCAACTGTTCTTTACACGTCAATTCCCGGCTACAAGGACGCAGATGAGCGAGCAGATGAATGCCGAAAAAAGGCAGTGAAAGCAAGAAATGAATCCCTATATAAAGAAGCTGTTTCTGCCATGAGTTCAGCAAAAACCGAATCGGAGTTCAAAGCGACAGCGGAAACGTTTAAAAGGATCCTTGATTATAAAGATTCCGATGATCTTGCTGAGATGTGCCTTGATAAAGCTGAGATTTGCCGTAAGGATGTACGCAGGACAGTTCTTACGCGGGTAGAAGTACTTGTGGGTATAGATATCCGTCTTGGGATTGAGACCGTGCTTCTTACAAAGCCATGCCACGAGTTTTGCGGTGGTATCTTCGCTGAGCTTCCGGTCGCCGATG
>JAIKWV010000019.1 GCA_024684435.1 Clostridiales bacterium | reverse complement strand
CCCCCATTGCCCAATATTCCCCACTGCTGCCTCCCGTAGGAGTCTGGGCCGTATCTCAGTCCCAATGTGGCCGTTCAACCTCTCAGTCCGGCTACTGATCGTCGACTTGGTGAGCCGTTACCTCACCAACTATCTAATCAGACGCGAGTCCATCTCTCAGCGGATTGCTCCTTTGATAGTTCTATCATGCGGTATAACTATGTCATGCGGTATTAGCGTTCGTTTCCGAACGTTATCCCCCTCTGAAAGGCAGGTTACTCACGCGTTACTCACCCGTCCGCCACTAAGTTAACGGCTTCCGCTCCCGAAGGAACTTCCATCGTTAACTCCGTTCGACTTGCATGTGTTAGGCACGCCGCCAGCGTTCGTCCTGAGCCAGGATCAAACTCTCTAAATATTGTATCGATTCAGCTTTTTAGCTGCACCAATCTATTCAGAGTATTTGTTCTACTCATTACAATGCGCCTGGCATTGTTTCAAAAAATTCGTTTCCGAATTACTGTCGCAAAATTCAAATTCTGCAAAAAAATCTCAGGGTTTTCAAGTTAAATCGTTGTTTAATTTTCAAGGTCCCGTGCGCCCCTTTTCCGAAGGCGCCCTGTTATATTACCACTTTACTCCCCTCTTGTCAACACCTTTTTTTATCTTTTTTCCCTTTTTTATCCTTCTTCTTACACTTCCCCGGGCGTTCGCGATATTGCGTTTTATATCTTGTTGCTTGTCTGTTGACAAATATTTTCTATCCAATTATAATTTAATAAATGATTTTCGCTGTTAAAATCGGTAGGATCGGAGCGAAGTATGAACATTTTTTCTTGTTTTTCTTTTTCTTTAATATTTATTTCAATGGTAATCTATTACGTTGTTCCCGGCAGGCATCAATGGAAGGTGCTTCTTTGTGCCAGCGCGCTTTATTTTGCGCTGTGCAGTCCTGTCGGAACCGCTGTAATGGTTTTATGTTCGCTGTCTTCTTTTTTCCTGGCAAAAAAGATCTCCTGCCTATCCGGAAAGATCCCTCGACGTGTATTGCTGTTTTTGTCGATTTTTATATATTTGTCAGGATGGCTGCTCGTCAAAGTGTTTTCAGAATGGCACGGAAATAAAGTCTTCCTTTTTTCAACTCTTAGAATGTCTGAAACAACAACGACCCTCGGCTGCTCATATTTTGTCTTGAGGTACATCAGTTACACTGCAGACATTTATAATAACAAATATCCTCCGGAGAAGTCTTTTGGCAAACTGTTGCTTTACTATATTTATTTCCCCGCCATTATGCAGGGACCGATCGAGCGGTACGGATCATTTGAAGAGAGATTGTTCCCCTCTGCAAAAATCAGGCTTACTTATGAAAATATAAGACAAGCCGGCATATTGATCCTTCACGGCTTTTTTAAGGTTTTTGTTATTTCCCGTTTTTGTGCATTATATACGTCATCAATGAACGACCCTGGTGGTAAAAATGCTATCTTCCTGTTGATGGCCATATTTTTGTATTCTTTGCAGATCTACACCGATTTTTCAGGAAGCATAGATCTTGTCAGGGGATTGTCCTATCTTTTCGGTATTGAACTTTCCGAAAACTTTCGTCTTCCCTACCTCTCGCAAAGCTTTTCCGAATTTTGGAAAAGGTGGCACATAACGTTCAGCTCATGGCTGAAAGACTATATCTATATTCCTCTGGGCGGCAGCCGTTGTAAAAAATCCCGCGTCTATTTGAATTTGCTCATCGTTTTTGCCGTTTCCGGCATATGGCACGGATTCAGTCTGACTTTTCTTATCTGGGGACTTCTTCAAGCGGTTTATCAGATAATCGAGCGCATTTTTAAACGAAAAAAACAATCGAAGAAAAACTCAGATAAAGTTCCCTTTATCATATATATTTCTAAAAGCTGCAAAGTTTTTTTGCTTTCAACATTTGCATGGATCTTCTTCAACGCCGAGTCGTTGTCTCATGTGAGACATCTCTTTTCCGCAATCATATCATCATTTAAATCGATCCCCGAAGTCGGTTCGCGCGTTTTTCTGGATGCAATGAACCATAACTTCGTTTCTATATCGGTATCTGAAAAATCTTTTATTTTTCACCTTGTTCTCATTGCAGCAATGACCTTGTTTGCTGTTATGAAGGACAGGCGGGGATTTGATATCACAGACGTTCAAAAGGTCAAGGTCGGTTTCCGATGGACATATTATATTATCATGTTGGTTTTAATATTCACTTTCGGATATTTCGGCGACACATTCAACCTTAACAGTTTTATTTACGGCGCTTTTTAGAGGATAATTAAGATGAAAAAAACGATATCAAAATTATTGCTTGCACTTGTATCAACAATTCTCGGCATAGTATTGCTAAGCGAATTTTCAGTGCCGAAATGGATCAGCGGCAGCAATCCTCAAACATATCAAACTGAAGGATTCTCCGCAATTGAACCGAATACGTTGGACATATTGGTATTGGGTTCATGTCAATCATATAATGGATTCAATCCGGCTGTGCTATGGGAAAGGTCCGGTCTTACTTCCTATGTCCTTGCCTCACCGGATCAGCGATTTCACACCACATATCACTACCTCAAGTATGCCCTTAAAACTCAATCTCCAAAAGTAGTGCTGATCGATACGCTTATGCTCACAGAGTCAAACAGTACATCATCTAAAGAATATGATTCAAAGGCTTTGTATGCAATAAAAGATGTGCGGTCCCGCATTGAGTTTTCAAATGATATTTTTGAATCTTACTACACAAAAAGCAAAGCTCTTCCACAATATTATTTTGACAAATTTATAAACTTGTCAAAAACCGTTTTCCCTGTTTTTGCTTTCTGTTCAACTTTTGATTTTTCATCTGATTATTTCAAATATTATTCCGAAAAAATCAACACAACTTATAACGGATCTATTCCCATGTATATCCGCATCGATATGTCTGAAGAGAGCGGGTATATGACCGAAAACTGTAAGGGAACAGTTAAGATAGATCCCGACGCCGACAAATATTTTAAAAAGTTAATAGACCTTTGCCGCGACAACGATATAAAGATAATCTTGTATAAAACAGTGTCCCCATATTATTGGAGCAACGAAAAATACCGCGCCGTAGCGGATTACGCTGCAAATCTGGGACTGGATTATATTGATCTCAATGTTGATCCCTCTTCTTTCGGATTTGATCTTTCAAAGCATATGTATGAAAGGTGGAAGGTCAATGCCGACGGCATGCGTCTGACCACCGAGTTGCTTTCTGATTTCATAACAAAAACATGTCCGGAATTGTCAGATAGCGAAAAGAGCGAGACGGTAAAGACATATTATGATTCGTTGCTTGACCGTTATAATCACGAGTATGAAAACGCAAAATGGGAGATAATGTAACCGTAAATAATCCATATATTCCGATCAAATGTCAAAAAGCCCGGAAATCCTTCAAGGACTTCCGAGCTTTTTATTTTCATGTTTTTCAATAAATCGAATCGATTTATTCCTCCATCTGCTTGCCGAGAAAAGACGCCGCAACCTGGATGAGCTTTGTCTCCGTCTGTGTGGGTGCCGCGCCGCTTTCGCTGAGAAGCAGCACCACGGCTCCCGAAACATCGCCGCCTGCAATGATGGGGTAAGCCACTGCCGCGTTCCTTGAGAGCCCCTCAACAGGCTGTAAGCTTTCGCCCTCATAATCAGCAATAAAACAGCTGCGGTTTTCCATGATCCCGTCAAGTGATGGCGTGATCCTGCGTTCGATCGCTTCTTTCTTGGGAAGTCCCGCGCAGGAGATCACCCTGTCCCGGTCGGTGATTATCACCGGCAAATTGGTCCCGCGGAACAGAACGTCCGCATACTGCTTCGCTGTCACCGACAGTTCCCCCACCGGTGAATATTTTTTGAATATGACCTCGCCGTTTGCATCGGTGTAGATCTCCAGGGGGTCACCCTCCTTAACAACGTTGATACTTTTTGACCCGTTCTCGCTTACCACATCGGTTGAGAAGGGTGCTTTTTCCTTTAGCTTGATATCGTAGTGCTTTGGCGCCTGTTTTGCGACTTTATGGATTATCTCCTCTTTAAAAAAGTCCTCGGCTATCCGTTCGATCTCAATACCTTTGCCGCCGATCTCATAATTGCTGACCAGCAAACGTTCAATGTCCGCGTACAGTTCGATCTCTATGTGATTTTCATAGACGTAGATCTTATTGACGATGTTTTTCAAATCTATCTCGGACAGTTCGTCTTTTGCCAGCACGCAGTCAAACAAATCTATCACAGATGTGGTCGTTCGTTCCAGTCTTCTGATATTTTCGCTCCTGTCCTCACACATCAATATCTGACTTCTGTAGCCGTCTATCTTTTTGCAGAGTTCAGTTTCAAGCTCGTCATAGGTCTCGCACAGGATCTCCTCATTATCGGGATCACGCACAATATCCCGTATCCTCTGACGCTTGGTTATCTGCAGTTCTTTTTGCGCCTGTTCGATTTTATCCTGCAGTGCGGCGACCGTAGCTTTCCTCTTTTGCGGCGACTCCTGATTTTCGTACTTGAGAGCCGCTTGGATCACATCGGCTTTCTTGATTACTTCCGCTCTTACCATTGTTAAATACCGTTTCAGAATACTGTCCATCATATCAACCCGTGTGTGATGAGCCGTACAGTATCTTCTGCCGTGCTTGTGGTAATTGCCGCAAATATACGAAGCTTCCAGACGGGGGTTGCTCCTCGAAAACATAGGACTGCCGCAATCGCCGCAGACTAAGATGCCCGTATATTTTGTTGAATACTTGCCGACGCCGTGGTAATGATTTGTCGAGCGTTTTGCCATAAGGCTCTGCACGCTGTTGAAGGTCTGTCTGTCGATTATCGCCTCGTGGTTGCCTTCAAATACGATATTCTCACTGTCGCCCAGTTTTTTATCCCGACCGTTGATCTTAACTCTGGAATATTTGTGCTGACGCAGTACTCCGGTATAAAAATCATTGCTCAAAATGGTTCTGACGGTGGCTGTATTCCAGATCGAATTGGAATCGTATTTTGACCGCTCTCCATCGACCTCATAGCGGTCTTTTTTGACCATCGACGGTGTCGGGACACGCTTTTCCGTCAAATACTCCGCGATCCTTTTGTAGCCCCAGCCATCGCTGTAAAGCTCGTATATCTTTCTTACAGCCGCTGCGCTCGGTTCATCCACTTTAAAAGTCATCGCCTTGTAATTGATCATTTCGTACCCGTATGGCACATTGCATATCCACTTGCCGTCCCGCTGCCGTCTGTCAATGACAGCTTTTATCTTTTTGGAAGTATCGGTGACCGGCATTTCGTTGATAAGAAACTGGAACTGGATCTTGAGCCAATCGTCGTCGTTGGGGTAGTCGATATTATCGCCTATGGAGATTATCCTCATTCCGGCGTCTCGCAGATCTTCAAGCTCTACCAAGCCCCGACTGTTCCGTCGGGAAAATCTTGAGAAATCCTTAACGATCAAAATATCATACCGGCGGCCCAGCATAAGGCTGCGCATTTTCTGGTACTCTTCACGCTGTTCAAACGTATAGCCGCTTCGGTCACGGTCAACAAAAATGTCCAGCGTGCTGCCCGGAAACCTTGTTCTGACAAAATCCTCAATTATCGACTTCTGGTTTTCAATAGAGGTATTGTCCCTGTCTTCAAAAAGGTCAACGGAAATTCTGGCATATCCGCAAATTGCAAATTTTTCTATCATCAAAGCACCCCCTTTCTCATTGACTATATTGCCATACCGTCGGCTAATATATCAAGTAATAAATAATGGTATATTTACCAAATATTGACTGTTTTAATTTACGCCGATGCTGTCGGGTTTTCTTTGGCTTTTCGGCAAAGGATCTCCGTTGTGCCTGACATTAAATCACTGTTACCGGAAACATAAACCACGGGTCTATAGCCAAACTCGTTGCACAGTTCAAACAGCCTGTTTAATTTGCCTTTTTTATCAATATCTTCTTTTTCCTTCTTACTGAGCCATATTTCAAACATTTTAAGTTCAGCGTTTTTATAGAGTTGCATACATTACCTCCCGAAATTATTGTTGGATGCAAAACGAAAAATATACAATTTGTTGCGCTGTAAGCTTTCCCGATCAATTTTGCCGTTGCCTATTGCCCTTTTGATTTCGCCGTTTTTTCACAGGTCGCCCCTCGCCGCTGTCCGTAAAACGGGATTTTTAAGATTGTTACCGCCCCTTGTATGTAATTCGTTTCATTGAGAACTTGACTGATAATTTTGTGAAGTTTTCAGTAAAGCGGTTGACTTTTCCGTTAATTTCACGTATAATTCCATTGAGAAGTTGAATGATATATTCGACAAGTTATCATTGGAGGACGCTATGGAAATCAAACGTGATATTTATTTGAACAGGATCGTCTCCTATATGTGGGACGGACAGGTCAAAGTCATCACCGGGCTTCGCAGGTGCGGTAAGTCCTATCTTTTGCGAACCATATTTAAAAGATATCTGCTGGATCAAGGGGTAGATGAAGCCCACATTCTTTGCTTTGAATTAGATCTCGCCAAGGATATTCGATACAGAAACCCCCTTGAACTCGCAAAAACGGTCAGAGAACGGGTGGAAGGGCAACCGGAAAAGTTCTATCTGTTTGTGGATGAAATCCAGATGTCGGACGAAGTACCGAACCCGTACAATCCGGAAGGAAAACGCATTACTTTTTATGATGCGCTGAACGATCTTAAGTCCATAGAGAATCTTGATATTTATGTAACCGGCAGCAATTCAAGAATGCTTTCCAGCGATATCCTGACGGAATTCAGAGGTCGCAGCGACGAGATACGTGTGCACCCGTTAAGTTTTTCGGAATACTATGCTGCTGTTGGCGGTGACAAGACCGAAGCGTTTGAAAATTACGCTTTCTTCGGCGGTATGCCGCTGGTTCTGTCAAGACCGGATGACACGGCAAAAATGGACTATCTCAAGTCTCTCTTCAGCGAAGTTTACCTGAAGGACATTGTGGAACGCAAAAAAGTCAAACGTGAAGATGTGCTTTCTTTGTCCCTTGACCTCCTGTGTTCTTCTGTAGGTTCTCTCACCAATCCTAACAACATTGCCAACGCTCTTAATTCAAAACAAAAGCGCGCGGGAGAAAACACCGTTGCCGCCAATACCGTAAAATCATACATTGAGCATTTGGCAGACGCTTATCTGTTTGAAGAGTGCCGTCGTTTTGATGTGAAAGGTAAGGATTATTTCGATTATCCAAACAAATACTATTGCGACGATCTGGGACTTCGCAATGCGCGTATCGGGTTCCGCCAGCAGGAAATGACGCATATCATGGAAAATATCATTTACAATGATTTGCGCATTAGGGGCTGTGCTGTTGACATCGGTATCGTTTACGCAACAGAAAAAAACAAGTCCGGTCGAGCTGTTCAGGTTGCCAGAGAGATCGATTTTATCGCCACGCACGGCGGCAAGAAGACGTATATTCAGTCTGCTTTCGCACTGGCAACAGAGGATAAAGCGATAACCGAAAACAAACCGCTCAAACTGACGGGAGACTCTTTTCCTAAGATCATCGTGCGGCACGACATCCGAAAACGCTGGTATGATGATAACGGGATCCTGAACATTGGTATTATTGATTTTCTTCTTGACGATGCCATTGTTTAAATAATTCTTTCTTCTATCTACATGCGCCTTCAAATAACAGGATCGGCACAGGGATCCGAGATTGTCAAACAAATAAAAGTCCCTGCCCGCTGAAAGAGGTTTAATTTAACGTACCTCTTCAGCGGCTTTTTGTTAAGTTTTCTATTGTGTTCTTTCTGTCCGTTTTGTCCACGATACAGATAATGAAATATACTCATTATTTTAATACTACTAAACCAAAATAAGGTAAAAATGGGGAACTATAAGAATGTGTAACGTAAAGGACACTCTGTTACTACATACTTCCCCCCCGTGACATAAAGGACGGTAAGGACAAACATAATGACAGTTGTCATTCAAACACAGTCGGGTTGACCAGATAGTTTTGAGAAGCCGACCTGCCGGAACCTTTATTTGTTGCAGCCGGTTTTGGAGCCATATATCCGTATTCACAAAGTCTGTCCAGCACCGGCTGAAGTTCATCCGCCTTTTTGAAGCTGCGGCACAGGCGCATCACGTCACGCTTGCTCAGTTCAAAAAGTCCGGAGTTTTTTATGGCCTTCAGCACATATTTACATTGTTTTACTATTGGATCCGCTCCCATGAGCAGATATGCGGCTTTCGCATGCTCCGTGTAATACCGTCCGAGAGAGATGGCATTCTGTATCGTTTCACCGTCTATTACGAGCGGCTCCGGTTCACACAAAAATTCATGGCACCCGTCTTTCTCCGCTCGGCACAAGATACCGCTTATACGGACGATAGCGCCGCACAGTTTGCCCGCCCAGTCGGCAAAGTCTATATACTCCGTTCGCAGTTTCGGTTCCAGATCCATGGCAAACTCCTCAAGCTTTTTATCTGCCTCGTCAGACAGCGTTATATATTCCGGACCGTCGGCTTTTGGGTTGAAATCTTCGTCCAACAAATTTTTGATCAAAGAGTTGTAATTACGCTCGCACTCCTTCGGTATGGGATCCGTCCGATATTTTCTGTGTCCGACATAAGTAGCAGGTATTGTGTATAAAAATCTCGCCGTCAAACCTCTGCCGCGAAACGTATTATTCTGCATAAGCCCTGACAACACACTGGGCTGTACTGCAAAAAGCAGAGTCAGCGCCGGAGAATTGACGCTTTCACTGTTTCTTCCGACTCGATCGATCCTGATCGGATCCCCGGCGTGTCCTTTAAGGAAGACGTCGATGTTGACCGTCTTGGAATACATTCCACCTGCGAGCTGATCGAACAAACCGCCTTCGGCAGAAATTACCGAAGCTACGCCGTCATGCGCCGCCATTACGGATATCAACTTTTCAGGCGTCACATCATCAACGTACAGCTGCATGGGCTTCAGCATTTTAAACTTGGCTATTTCTTCAATGATCTCGTCAAGTTCACTTTCATCCGCCTTTCCTTTGGCGACTTTTTCTTCGATGGTATGCCGCCTCTTATCAAGGATACGTTTTTGTGCCCAATTCTTTTCCAGCCTCGCGGATTGCTGTTGATTGTACGCTGTTTCAAATTGATTGACAGGTTTTATCATAAGACTTGTAACAGCGGACTTTCGTTCCGAAGGTTCCGCCACTATAAGCGCATACAGATTTACCGGTTCTTTCCAATCTGCTTTTACCTGAACAAGGTATTTACCCTGCATACAGCTTGCCATGACGGCGATCGCGGCGGTACCCGCCATATCTATGGGCGTCTGCGTTGCTTCTGCGACCGCCTCCACGTACGGGCGTACTCGGTTTGGCAAAGCATCGATCGGGAACGCCGGTAACACAACTTCCTCAAAAGGGATCGGCTGTTCCCAATGCGGCTCCTGTGCGGCGTTAAACTGTTCCGGCGGTATATAATCCGGATCCTTTTTGATGATGTTATAATATTTTAACGCACTTTTCCAAATACCGTTCAGCTCGTTCTTTTCCAACTGAGGTACACATTTATATGACTCGTTTCTAAAACGTTCCTTTGTCTCTTCGTTGTTGCCGTAACGTTTCAACGCGCAAAGAGCAAAATGAAACATCGTGCTGTTACGAGTTCCCTCCGCAATTATTTCAGGAGATGTTTTTTCTTCTGCCGGTATCTTCTTTTCGGCGTCAAGTCTGTCCATAAATTCATTTATGGTGATCGTTCCTGGGTAAAATACAGCGTTGGGGTTTTCTGCTCCGTCAAAGTATCTTGCCGCGTCCAGGGCTTTCTTATCTAAGAACGGGAACCTATTAAACAGCCGCGTTTTAAGCTCCGCATAATTTTTGTAGTTCGTTTCCTTTAACGCTTTCCAAAAAATATGATACCGTGGAGCCGGCGGTTTGTTCCCTTTTTGTTTCATGTGATTCTTGCTTTCGGAAATAATATGCGGCACCCCTGCGAAAATATGGTGCAGGTCTTCCTTCATGATCCAGTCTTTGGGGTCTGAAATGCCGTCGTTATCAACGTCACCTGACTGGACATCGGATTCCTCAAATTTTTCATTGCTTCTTTCACAGTTTTTGTACTTAGCCGCCACATGGTCATAATGCGCCATCCCGTTAAACGTTTCTGCGTCCCTTACAATAACTTGTCGGGGATATGAGACATTTGCAGCGTTTTGTTTGCACGAAGCGCACCAAAATGTAAACTCATTCAAGTCAGACAATTTTTACAACTCCCTTCTTCAGTTTTTTCTCTCTCATCATTGAGCGAAGTGTTTCCCGTCGTTTTGAACATATTGCTTTTTCTCCTTTCCGAGGAATGTCTTCTCACTGTACGGAGAAAAGCACGGCGTTTTGTACAGGGTGTTTTCAAAAAAATTTTTGGAATTTTTTCTTTGCGGCGTCCAAGCTCTCTTTTACGGCGTTGACGGCTATCCCCTCTGTCTCAGCTATTTCACGCAGCGTAAATCCGTCAACCTGCATCGTCAGCCGTCTGAGCTGTGTTTCCGTGAGCAGAGCTATAGTTTCGTTGACCCTCATCATTTCTTCATTGCGAATAACGATGTGTTCCGGGGTATCATAGTAGACGACGGAGCTGTTTTCATAATCCATAGCCTCAAAATGATACACGGCGTGGTAGCGTTCCCTGCGCTCGGCGTTTCGTATAAGCCGCGCGTTCTCGTTGAGAAAGTCCAGCACCTCTCTCAATGTGTCGGGATCTCCATCCGGGATGACGATCTCCTGGGGCAGTTCGTAGGGGTCGTTGTAATTGATTTGCATGATGCGTTCCTTTCCGCCTGAGAACGGAAAAGCCGGAACGCATCGCCGTAGAATAAAGGCCTGATCGTAAAAAAGGGCGCAGTTATACTAGGGTACTGTCTCTTCAATTCTTTAGAATAAGAAAAGATATGTATCCCGGCCTTTATACGTAATCAGGCTTTCGATATTTTGTTTTTATATTTGAGCGGAGCCGATGCTCCGGCACTCACAAAGCTTGTCCGAAATTTATATTCTTCTCACTATACGGAGATCTTGATACCGTTTTGACGAGGTGTTTTCAAAAAATATTTAATCCCTTCACTATACGGATATTTTGAGGCCATTTTGATGGGGTATTTTCATAAATTATTTGAAATATTTAATGTATTCCTCTACGCCTTTGAATTTCGAGGAGCAGATATAAACAAAAAAGCCGGACATCAAAATCCGGCAACACGGGATATAATTATCCCTGTTGTACGGATCTCAATGTCCGGCAGTTAGGTATCTCGTTGGGTCATATGACCACGGATCCAGGGCTCGGTACGATTGATCTTTATTTAATTATTGCATTTCAACACATAAGCCTGTAACGGATCGAACCGCCATTCGCTCTTTCCAATCGGATTATTACAGTTTTTTTGCAGTGCGGGCATATGATTTCAATGACGCCTGTTGTGCCATCTGTCTTGTCCATTACTCTCTTGCCGCATTTGGGACAGCGAACGCTCCTTATCATTAAGCCCATCTCCTTTCACTCTGTTTTCTCACTCCACAAAGTTTAGTAACTGCAAATAAATTTGAGGTTATTATATCGAACAAATGTTCTTTTGTCAAGTGGATTTAAAAAAATTTTTAGTTCCACTTTATGAATTGTGTTAAGGATCTTACTAAATGACAGTATTAATCACAATCGAAATCTTCATCCTCATCAAAATCGGAATCATCATCTTCACCCTCATCTTCTCCAAGGATGAAAGCGTTCATCATGCTCAGGCCGAAGAATTCTTCAAAAGCGTCCGTTTTTCCGTCGCCGTTGAAGTCAAAGAGATCACCGAAAATGCTCATGGATATACCTCCTGTCAGTTGTCTGTTTTTTAATAATGAGACAGGTCAAAATCATTTGGTATTTATAATGTAATAAAGGGGTCTTTCATTTTTTAGTCAAGAATTTTAACAAGCGTATTAACGATTTCTTTGATTTCATCGATTGTATTTTCTTTTCCTAAAGAAAAACGTACAGTCCCTTTTGCATATTCTGTTGGAACATCAATAGCTTTAATAACATGAGAAATCTGAGTGATTATACTGTCACAAGCTGATCCAGTAGATATTGATATTCCCATTAAATCTAATCGGTGCAATATCTTTTCCCCATCTTGGTTTTTGAAGGATAAGTTGATTAGTCCTGGCAAGTGATGTTCACTGCCATTTCTAATAAAGTCTAAACCGCTTTGATGCAAAAGTATCATAAAACAATCTTCAAGGAGTCGAATATGACTTTGGTTTTCTTTAAGTTTGGAGCAATTATTTTTTAGAGCAACCGCCATACCTACTATATTGGCAACATTCTCCGTTCCTGCTCTCATGCCAAACTCTTGGGCGCCTCCATTGTTGTGAGGGTAAACATGCTTTCCACTATCATAAAAGAATCCAATGCCTTTAGGACCGTTAAATTTATGTGCAGAGGCAGAAAGCATATCAACACCAAGTTTTTTAATATTTAATGGAATGTGACCGACAGCTTGCACTGCATCTGTATGAAAAAGCGATCCCCGTTTGTGGGCTGCTTCTGCAAGCGCCTTTATTGGTTGGATTGTCCCTATTTCATTATTAGCAAGCATAATAGAGGTCAACTGTTTTGTTCGGGAACAAACTGTTTTGCCATCAAAATCAAGTGCTTTTTCTACATCATCTGGCGATACAATACCATAACTATCTACTGGCAAATAAATAATTTGCTGAACATCTTTTTGGCTTTTGCAAGCATTCAGGATAGCATGGTGTTCAATAGAGGAAGTTACAATAACCCTAAGCTCGTTCGCCAAATAATTCAATCATGTATTTCCTGAATCTGTCAGATTCATATGTGTCCCCAGTTTTGAAACCCGCAGGGAATCTTTGCTTAAGCACATATTCACACATGAATACAACTGTGATGGCGTTTTCCGAATAGAATTCTCCCGTTTTTCTGTAGCTGTTATAAAACAATTTTTTAACCACTTTAAAAGGCAATCCGCATTTATCGGAAACTTTTTCGAGTTCTTCCTCGATTTGAGAAGCTTCCAATACATTAGGGAGCATGTCTAAAGCCTCGTGAGCATTGTCGATCAAATCTTTGTCGCATTGATCCTCACTGCCAGTCTGAATAACAATTGCATCAATCTCTTTTGAATAAAAGTAAAGCTGATTCTCAGGAACATGCTTTATCATATTCCAAAGAACGAGTGCAAAATCTCCGAGAAACTCTTTTAAATCGTCTAAAAATAATATGTTATCTCCATCTTTTAATGCGTAAATAAGCATTATCAAATCGTAGTTCTGAGCATAATAATATTTCCAGAATTTTGCATACATTTTCAATTCTAATTGGCGTACTCTTTCGCGAGTCACACCAACTATATTTCCGGTTTCTTCTAATGTTTTTCCGCTTGTCCGCAAATTAAAAACTTCTATTGCTCTTTCTTTTGATTTTTCCGTAAATTCTTTAATTTGAGATATAGTCTTTTCGATAGTGTCATGGACGTCAATATCGATCCATGATATAAATTCTTTTACAAATAATGCTATTTTTAAATTATTAAAATTATTTTTGAACGCCAGCAATTGATAAATCGTTGTTGTTATGTCGCAAACAGAAAGTATTGGAGATAGATCTTTCCCAGTTTTTGAAACATATGCGTTTATGAAGGGGACAACTTTCCTATCCTTTATAAAAAGCGGAAGTGACCAAATTGATTCATAAACCGACTCTACGGTAGAATAGAGATTTACTATTGGGTCCGCAAACGCTTCAAGAGACTCGCAAATTTTCTTCATGTACTGAGAATTAGAGTAAGCCTCCGCACATATTTCTCTGCCCAAAACTTCAACAGATTCATTTATTCTTTCAAGAAAAACAATTTGATTTTCATTAAATGTGTCTAACACATCTGTAGGTATATTTTTACCAAGAAGAATTGACTCAATAGCGTTTATTATTCCTTCGCTAATCATAGAACTTGGAAGCAGTTGTGTATTTTGGATTTCAGTATAACTTAATCCATCATAAAACATCGAAACATATTCTTTAACTTTTTCAAAAATCTCATCAACCGATTTAAACCCCATATTCCTGATTGATCTCAAATCTGAAATAGTTTTTAAAAGCAGGTCTCCCAATAACTTGCAGCCAGATCTTTTCAAGCAATTGAAGGATCGAACACCAAGATTCAACACATCAAGTGGCACATCAGAAAAATAGCTTGGCTCTATTTCAAAAATTGATGAAAGAGGAAGGCTTTCGTCATACCCTATCGTATTGTCGTGAAAAAAATTCTGTTTTTCGAGTTTATCGAATTTCTGCTCCATTAATGTATCGGCATGTTGCTGATGTTCATGTAAAGCATAAGACTGATCTTTTTCTACAAACTCAACAGCAGCTTCACCATCGCATTCATTATTAACATTTTTATTGTCTTGGTTTTTATTTTGCAAATCAACTGTGTCATTATTTACAACACTTTCAAGATCGCATTCATTGCTCAATAAAATCTTATCAATAAAAGCTTTCAGTTGAACAATATACTCCCTCGATTTTTCCATTCTTGATCTAAAAGCAACAAAATCGACATTGGAAAGTTCAGAAACAAATACTTTTCCAGAACTTTCACAATATGCACAAAAATCAGGATATTCAGTTTTCAAGATATCACATATTTTTACCTTTGTAGTATCCATTTTGTCATCCTTTTGTTCATTAAGACTATATATCAATTATATTCAATGCTTTTTTTAATGCTCTCATTTCTTCTATTGATAGTGTTATTCCTTTTCCACTTTTTGTTTTGTCTTTATTCCAACTTCTAATATCATATTTTGCAATGTTATCACCCCATTGCACAATGTTGAGTTGCTTTTTCCAGTTTCCGTTTTCAGATAATGTCGCTATTTCCTCAACAAGCTCATATTTTATGGTTTCGTTTGACTGCATAATAATACTTCCTCACAAATCACTTTATATTAATTAATAAAAATTTTGAAAAACAAGCTGAATCTTTAGCTCACGCTAACGTACCGCATCTTTTTTCCATCAGTTCTGAGAAGCGTTCTTTCAAGTGCGGTGTAAGCAGTGAATTACAGCACAACTCCTGATATTTCGATTTTAAAGATACGATTTTGGCAATCATTTTTTCAACCGAGGTTTTGGGAATATCACATTCTTCAGCGAATACAAAAAAGTCTTTCTTACGGATATTTGTCTTTTTGCCGTTCACGGCAAGCGCAAATTCTTCTGTGTCCTCCGGCATGATCACGTTAACGGGCAGCAAGTCATACGCCGGCGAGAGTACATAAATACCGCTTGCTTCGTGGGTCTCAATCAACGAGAAGTTTTTCAGATGCATATCCGAATTGCCAACAACGAAAGAAAACACCAATCGCATAAACAATTCTGTCATATCCAATTTTGGCTGAGAGGAGTACCGTGCTATCACTTTTGCGCAGCGTTCGTAAGAGCCCTTATATTTATCCTGTGTCAGGCGCAAATCGAGCTGACAGAAGTCCTCCATTGCAAGCATCTGAACGCCCGTTTTATCAATGATCCTATCAACTCGTTTTGTAATGTAAGCGAACATATCTTCCCTTTTGATCAGCGCGTGCGGTACAGTTGAGATCCCGGTCATGTCCGCCATGGTCATCACAAGTTGCTCGGCTTCAGGCAAACATTCAAATTCAGCGACTTGCGGTTTCAAAATATAACCTGTAGGGTAATTTACAAGTGTCAATCTCGGAGTGTTATTATCCGAATGCAAATGAAGAGACAGCTTCTTTTGAACCCCCGGCACAGTGATCCCTTTATTTGTGTTTTCTTTTGCGATCTCCTCTAAAGTGAGATCATCGATCTCGATTTGCGGAACGACATTCGTTCCAAAAAAGCGTTTTACACACGCTTGATGCCAACCGTTTATATCATTATTTCTTAACGGTTTGCCACAGCAGCAACAGTTCATTTCTTCTCCCCCGCAATGCTCACATTTCCGATACCGTCTTTACAAGCGACAAGCAATAATCCGAAACGATCCTTTGTATCGATCTTCCAGTTCCGACTGACTACCCCGAGAAGCCATCCTTCAGGAATAAGCCCGTCAAAAAATGGAAACAATGTACCAGAAGAATATGGAGTGCTTGAAAGCGGAAGAGTCAATGAAACCGCTGATGCATTTTCCGATCGAAGATAATCCTCATCGTAAACAAACATATAGCCGGAATCTGTTTCAGAGAGAACACCTGCAAAAACGTTCCGCACATATACATAAGCCTTTCTGAACGCATCCATTATTTACTTTCCTTTCTTCCCGGAACCGCAGTAGCACCGAACATCTCAAGAGCGACATTTACTTTATCCATGCGCACAGTTTCTTTGCCCTGTTCGAGGTCGCGAACAAAGCGAAGTCCCAATCCTGAGCGCATAGCAAATTCTTCTTGTGTCAGTCCCGCTTCTTTTCTTTTCTTTTTCACGAACTCAGCAATAGGATTCATAATCTTATCTCCTGCTTTTGATTTCTTCGCTTATTATATACCCTTTAAGGTATAAAGTCAAGGAATTTGATGCAGGACACTCCTTATCCGCGGGTTAAAATATACCCGACAAGGTATATTTTACTGCTGGTTTTGTTGGCTATACCTTATCGGGTATAGTTAAAGCTTTTTGATAAAAAACGCCATAATAATCATAAAACAACCAAATAGGAAGCGGGGCTGTCACCACAGGTTTTTCCTTCTTGCGACAGCCCAATTTTTATAAAGTTATGTAAACAGCAAAATTTTATTGTTTGATGGTTTTGAACACCTACTACGGTGATTTTTGCAATCCAAAAAGTTTGGAAAATGTGGATTTGTCAACTTATGATATGGTTCTGAACTAATACATCACCGCTTGTGCCATAATTCTCCGCATCATTCAGCAAATCTTCCGGATCATACTTATATTCTTTATCCGGTTAATCGCAATCGAAATCTTCATCTTCGTAATAATCAGACTCATCCCAGTCGTCTTCATCCGCATCTTCGCCAAGGACGAAAGCGTTCATCATGCTAAGACCGAAAAATTCTTCCAAAGCGTCTGTTTTTCCGTCGCCGTTAAAGTCGAAAAGATCACCGAAAATGCTCATGGGTACACCTCCTGCTGTTACCAGTCCAGAGAAAATGCGTCAAATGCATCGTAGTCCGCAAAACGGCTGTTCTTGTAATCCATAAGCACAGCGGTACATTGCACGGCGTTGTTTTGGGCAGCTATATCTATAAGCTCTACGATCTGCGCAACGGTATAATTTTCAAGCACTTCTTCGGTCAGCAGCTGGGCATCGTCCTGGATTATGCGAGAACTCAGTACAGCCTTATCAAGTTCATATATGCTTGCGTTCCGGGCACGATCGGTGCCGGGTATGAATCGAGCCTTTGAAAATGTAAGGATCTTTTCATCCTCATCGAAGACATAGCTTACCTCCATCGCATTTTCAAACCTCAGGCAATTGTTGTCGCTGCGATATGTCCTTGAGCGATAATCGTATGTTGTATTGCCCTCAGAAGAGACTTTAATACCACGCTTTTTCAAGACCGCCTTCAGTTCGTTTCGCTGTTTATCAGTGATGCTTGTATCCTGGTAGCGTTCTTTTAATTGAGTGCCTTTCTGATCAATATTAACGACAGGTTCCCACAATTGATTGAAAAGCTGTGATATATGATTACCCGCAAAATACTTTCTCCATGCATTGAGTTCATTTTGCGGCATTTCAATCACATGAGCCAGGGAGATCTTGCCTGCAGGCTTATATGGCTGCGAGTTGACATCTGAAAAATCTCTGTTTTTCAGCGTGAAATACTGATTTGAATCATCTGTGTTGTCGCACCACACCAGCGTCTTTGACAACTGTCTGATAAGCGGATTGTCAAAATATGTCTTTTTCCACAGTTCAAACGGCAAAGCGTCGCCATTCATATGGATTTGGTGGAGGATCTCCACACGATTTTTTATCTCTTTTTCGGTTTCCTTTTTCATCTCAGAAAACTCAGCGGCACAGGACGCGGCTTTTCCCGGGTCATCACCTTTTTTAGGGAAGGTCTTGATAATCTTTTGATTTGCCGTGTCGTAAAGTTCCCACGTCAAATTGTCCGTCCAACGTGCCTCTATAGTGTTGCCGCCGATATCATATTGTTTTACCCCGTCAGCATCCAAGGCAAAGTCTGTGCTTTCAACATAGCAGTATTCACTTTCACTTATACCTAAAGTATGCGCAGCTATCTGAACAGGTCCCCTGTGTGTAAACTTGAAATCCGATGTTGGCTTCATTTTCATTACGATTTGCTTTGCTTCGCGGGATTCGTTAAGTATAATCGCACTTCGTGCAACAAAAATCGCTTTACGCCCCGTAGCTCCGTTTTCTTCCCAGTCGCCCCACAGCTTCAGCTTGGAATACAACGCATTTATCTGCTCTCCGGACGCGAACCTGCCCAAGGGAATGAGCCAGCAAAGTTCTTTGGGTACTTCGTCTGTGATAAAGCCATCAAACGCTTCTCTAAGAGATTCCTTATCCAGCGCTTCGGCTACAGTATCTGCTTCCTTTCTCAGCTTATAATCCAAAAAGTCCGTATTATATTTCGATATCTCTTTGACGGTTTTGAACTGCATAATGTACGGCACAACAGCGCAAAGCACAACAAAATCAGGTACAATATCAGATGAATCTTTATATTTAATTTTATTGAACTGAGCAGGAATAACGATTTTGCGACTTTTCAAGTAATTTTCAAAGGCTTTAATATCAAACTTCTCCCGGCAATGATCTTCTATAGGATTTTTCACTTTGGAAGATTTGTTGCCGGTATCAGCGTTATCCTTAACCGTTTCTTTTGCACCGGGAACAAACTGTGCGAGCATTTTCATCGCTTCATTTGCATTGGCGTTTTCTGCTGCCAAATACAAATTTTTTATGTTTTTGCCTGACACTTTTTTCAAAGAACCAAGTACAAACTGCGCAGCGTTTGCGTAATGCTTTGCTTCGCCATTTTTTTGCAGAAGCTCGATCATTGAAGTTACAACTTTGTTTGCAACTTTTGCTGCCTCCTTTGCAACAGCATTAAGCAATTTTTTATCAGTCTGGAACAGTAAAAGCGCGGCAAAGTCCTGGGGAGTGATCGATATATCCAGACCAACACCATCTCGTTCAAAGCACATATGCTCACCCAACAAATACAGAACGGTCTGTGTGTCTATTTTCGTTGTCTGTAAAAAATAATCTTTCGGCAGAACAAAATCTATAACTGCCATAGGATCATAATTAAACGCGCCGGATTCAATTACTGTAGAATATCCTTCGATTACGATTTTTAAAAGATTCTCGCAATCATAATAGAAAGCATCTTCTTCTATGGCCCTTACGTTTGCTGGGATCGTTACCTCTTCCAAACTTCTTGTATTGAATGCCATGCTTTTGATCGTCGTTACGCCATCAGGTATAACGACCTTTTTGCTTCTGCCGGTGTATTTGGTCAATGCTCCGTCTTCAATCTGAAAGCTCATTCTTGCACTCTCCTTTTTGATTTCTTTTTTTGCCACCTCCATCTTACACTAACAAATCACGTTTGTAAACAGCTTTTTCAGCAAAATCTTTAAGGTGGGGAATTATCACCCCGTTCAATAAATTTTTCTTTAAAATCTATTGCGGCGGCGATGAGGGTTTAGTATAATTGAACCGTATTATAATAAATCATTTTCGGGAGACGGTATATATGGAAAAACAGCAGAATCAAATCCGCCTGATAGAGCTTCTCAAATATCTGTGGCAAAACACGGACAGGCAGCACTATGCCACAATCGTGGATATGCAAAAACACTTGCAGACTCTGGGGTTCAATCCGGACAGAAAGACCCTGAGCAAGGACATTGAGATGCTCAATTCCATCGGCTTTTTTGACATTGAGCATGACCGCAACGTGCAGAACCGCTATTACATAACGAGGCGATTTTTCAATGAAGCGGATGTTAAAATGCTCTGTGACGCGGTGCGGTCGTCGTACATTATTTCCGACAAAGAGGCAAAGGAATTTGTTTCGACATTTGAGACCTTTGTGGGTCCCTCCGCGAGAGCCGGATTGAATTCGCCGGCGTTTATCGACGCGACAAGCAGAACAAAAAATAACAACGTCATTAAAAACGCGGGAAAAATCGCCAAGGCGATCACCGGCAAAAAGAAGATCTCGTTCAAATATTTTAATTACACCGTTGAGGGCAAAAAGGAGCACAAGGGCAACAAGAGGTATCTCGTCTCCCCCTACGCCATGCTGATCGATGACGGTAAGTACTATTTTGCGGGCTTTGACGACGAAGCCGGAATCGTCAAAAACTTCCGGGTGGATAAAGTCGATTGTCTGACCGTGACCACTTTTGACGCGGCGCCCCAACCCAGATCCTTCAGCGCAAAGAAATTTGCATCACAGACAAGAATGTTCCCCGGCTATGAAAGCAAGGTCGAATTTTACTGTCACAAAGACACGATGTACGGGATCATGGACAAATTCGGCACGAAGGTCAAGACAGAGAAAATCGACGACGAGCATTTTAAGGCGACGGTGACCGCTGAGGTCTCCCCCACCTTCTTTGGCTGGGTGCTGGGCTACGGCGGCAATATCAGGATCATCGGCCCCGAGAACGTGGTGGAGGATTTCAAAAATACAGTGCAGTCTGTTCTGATGCAAAAGGAGTGATTCGATGTTCGGTATGGATGACAGAATGGCGTCGTTTATGGGCTTTCGCAATATGCTTTGCGAGGAAAAAATAGAGGACTGTCTGGCTCAGGCGAAGCAGGGCTATACGAATATCAGCTTCGACGCCGAAGACCTGACAAAAGAAGAGATCGAGTATATAAAAAGCGAAGTGCAGAGAAGAGTGCGGAACGGGCAATATTGAGCATTTTTTATTTGTCTTAAAATGTTGTTTTTATTGATATATTATGGTAAAATAATAATATTATATATTTATTAAACCTTTTTGAGTCGACAAGGAGTCTTAATATGACCAATAATTACAACGGATCATTAACAAGAGAACAATTTCTTTTTTATGAAATCAGGATTGTGGCCTCTTTGATATTGCAAGGTCTGAGCGACAATGAAATTTCAGCGCGAATAAAACAGGAAAATCTATTTCAATTTCCAACAGAAAGAATGGTTGACAACATAGCAAAGACGTGCTTTAAACGCATTGACGCGCTTGAATCGGAATCTTTGGTGTATCTTTTGGCAAATGCGCCTGCAGAGGTTGCGAAGCAAATAAATCTATACGCTATGATGAAATATAATCGCATAGTATGGGATTTTATGACCACCGTAATCGGAGAAAAGTTCCGCACACAGGATTTTGTTTTTACAAGGAAAGACCTGAACGTGTTTTTCTTTGGTCTGCAGGAACAGGACGATACCATTGCGACATGGAGCGACAGCACTATTAACAAGATTAAACAGGTGCTTACAAAATGCTTGGTGGAGTGTGGGTATCTTGATTCCGTTAAATCAGAACAGCTTAATCCGGTTGCAATTGCTCCCGAGCTGGAAGATGAGATCAAAGCAAATAATGACCTTGCCGCACTTCCGGCATTTAATTGCTTTCGATAAGGGGTGATAGTTTGTGAACGAAATAATGAATGATCTTAACAGAGTTTCCTCAAGACTTTCCGAAGAAGCTTTTCTTGCAAACAAGGGTTTATCCAACGAGGTGGGTATCCATGTGTTCTGTTATGATCCAAAGGATGAGCTGACAGTTAGAACGTTCTTCGAGAGCCTGAAGAAAAAGACCGATGTTCCGTACCGCTTGATAGAATGTGATCTGTATAAAATATTTTTACAGATCTGCGAAGAAAAACACATTTTGAAAACGATTCCGAACATGGAAGAGCGAAAGGGCAAAGAATATCTTTCAGAACAGCTTCAAAAGGTTGCCACACCTGAGGCTTTTGTTGAAAAAATGAAGTATGAACCGCACAACAAAGGCGATATATTGCTCATTACCGGCGTTGGAAAGGTTTATCCTTTCATGAGGTCACATAAAATTTTGGATAATATACAACATATCTTTTCCGACATACCGGTTTTGATGCTTTATCCGGGTACTTTTAACGGTCAGGATCTTGGATTGTTTGGCAAATTTCTTGACGGTCACTACTACAGAGCCTTTAATTTACTGTAACAGGAGGATTTAAAAATGCAATTACAGCAAATATACAAAGCCGATATTAACCGCGACATAAACGGCGTTATAAAAGTCGCGCAGGACGATGAGAGGAGCATTAAGCAGGAGCTCAGCGAGTACATAATTACCCGTGAGCTGCGCAAACATTTCAATACTTTTCTCAACAATTATGAAAAATCATTTAATGTCCCTACAGATAAAATCGGAGTGTGGATCTCCGGTTTCTTCGGCAGCGGTAAATCTCACTTTCTGAAGATCTTATCCTATCTTCTTTCCAACAAAACCGTTGCCGGGAAAAAAGCTGTGGATTATTTTCAGGATAAGTTTGATGATCCCATGATGTTTGCGCAGTTAGAGCGCTGTGCAAGTGTTCCCACCGATACTATTCTGTTCAACATCGATTCAAAAAGCCCTATTAACAAAGACAAAACTGCGATCCTCCGTGTCTTTGCGAAAGTCTTTTATGAATATCGCGGCTTTTACGGTGATGATCTGAAGGTCGCAAAGCTTGAACAGTTTATAGAACGTTCCGGCAAAACGGATGCGTTCAGGTCTAAGTTTGAGGAGATACACGGGGAGAGCTGGGAAAATTCCCGCGATGCGTTTTCCTTCTTTGAGGACGACGTAGTAGACGCGCTGGTTGATACACTTGAAATGAGTGAGACTGCGGCGCGCAACTGGTTTAACGGAACAGAGACAGCGGATATATCTATCGAACAGCTTGTCAAGGAGATCAAGGAATACATTGACTCCAAGGGCAAAGACTTCCGTCTGCTCTTTATGATCGATGAGGTGGGTCAGTA
Organism: Clostridiales bacterium; assembly: GCA_024684435.1. Taxonomy (GTDB): domain Bacteria; phylum Bacillota; class Clostridia; order Oscillospirales; family Acutalibacteraceae; genus JAAZFZ01. The sequence continues at coordinate 84,938 of JAIKWV010000019.1, read as the reverse complement.
TATCGGATCGGACGGCAGCCTGATGCTTAACCTGCAGACCATAGTTGAGGAAATCGGTTCAAAATGCGGAGGCCGCGTCTGGGTAATGGTTACCAGCCAGGAGGCCATAGATTCTATCACTAAAATCAGCGGAGACGACTTTTCAAAAATTCAGGGACGTTTCAATACCCGTCTCAGCCTGTCATCCTCTTCCGTTGACGAGGTTATCAAGAGGCGTATTCTTGCCAAAAATGACAATGCGGCTGATATGCTGAAGCTCAGTTACAATAACAACAGCGCTGTGTTAAAAAATCTCTTTACCTTCAGCGATGCGGTTTTGGATCTGAAAGGCTACTCCAACGAATACGATTATGCCGAGACATATCCCTTTGTTCCTTATCAGTTTAGGTTGATGCAGAATGTGCTAGCGCAGATCCGTAAGCACGGCAACTCCGGCAAGCATCTTTCCGGCGGCGAGCGTTCCATGCTTTCCGGCTTCCAGGAAGCGGCGCAGGCAATAAACGACAAGGATGAAAATGCGCTTGTCCCCTTCTATCTCTTTTATAACACGGTCAACACTTTTCTTGAGAGTGCGATCCGTCGAGTCATTGACCGTTGTCAAACCGCCGCGGACAATCACGACGGCATTGAGCAATATGATGTAAGCATTTTGAAACTCCTTTATCTGATCCGCTATGTGGACGACATCAAGGCAAACGTGGATAACATCACAACTCTCATGGTAGATGATATCCGCACAGATAAAATCAATATGCGCAAATCCATTCAGGAATCCCTTGATCGTCTGGTGTCACAGAACTACATCTCACGCAACGGGGATACCTATACTTTCTTAACCGATGACGAGCAGGATATTGAGCGAGATATCCGCAACACTCCGGTTGACAGCGCAAACATTGTGCAGTCCATCGCGCAGATCATTTTTGGCGATCTGTACGTCAGCAAAAAATATTCTTATGATAATAACCCCTTCCCTTACGATCAGTTTATCGACGAAACAGCGATCGGGCAGCTTACCGGCGCGGTTCGGCTCCGCATTGTTACCGTGGCGTCCGATTTGTACGGTGCCGGTGACCAGACACTTGTTATGAAATCAAATGCGGATAATGAAGCCATTCTTGTACTTTCGGATAAGTACCCGTATTTTGACGATCTGGAGGTCGCGGCAAAGATCCGCAAATATGTAAAAGGCCGCAATGTCGCGCAGCTTCCGGAGGCTATCCAAAGTATTATCCGGGTAAAGCAGCAGCAGGCGTCCGCTTATGAAAAGAACGCAAAAGAGCACATTTCCTCTGCGATCCTTGAAGCAAGGGCTTTTATCGCGGGAGAGTTGAGCAACATAAGGGCATCAACCGTGAAGGATAAATTTGATAATGCTCTTGAGCTTTTAATTGAAAGTGTGTACTCAAAACTGGGTTACATAAAGCATACTTTCAATACCGATAATGAGCTGCTTGATATTCTGAGTAATCAGAGCCAACAGACTGTCTTGGGCGGCGGATTGGCTGTCTATAACCCAGAGGCGGTCAATGAGGTGGAGCAGTACCTTGAACTGCAGAGCGTTAAGATGCTGCCCACATCTATGGGCGACATTCAGCGCAGATTTTCCGCAATTCCGTATGGCTGGCGCGAGATTGATATCGCGGCGGTGATCTGCTCGCTGATCTCCACTCAAAAAGTTTCGCTCCAGTACAGCGGCAGTATGATCCAGCCCACAGATAAACACATCCCGGATTATCTGAGAAGGAAAACAGAAATCGACAAAGCCCTGGTGATGCGCAGAACGGCTATACCGGACGACCTTATGAAAAAATCCCGTGAGTTCCTTAAGGAATTTTTCAATACCATGGATCTCCCCTCCGATGAAGATGGGCTGATCGCATATGTTCTTGACAATTTCACAGCAGAACGGGACAAAATGCAAAGCCTGCTGGATAATGAGTACACCCTCGGTTCCTATCCCGATAAGGCTGTTGTGGAAAACGGCGTAAAGCTCTGCAACAATCTACTTTTACAGAAAAAGGACAACACCGCGCTTCTTACAAGGATGATCGCATTGGAAGAAGACTTCCTTGACCTTGCCGAAGATATGACCGATGTTCTGTCGTTCTTCAAAAATCAGAGAAACATCTTTGACAGTGCCTCAGCCCTGCTCCGCGCAATGGACACGGAAAAAGATTATCTCCAGACGGAACAGGAAGCAAACAAAGCCCTGGCTCAGATCAGATCAATAATCAATATGCCCAAGCCCTACAAGAGCATTGCGGATCTGACAAATCTCATCCAGACTGTTCGGAATATTTACGGTCAACTTCTGGAGCTCAAAAAGCAGGAGGTCTATTCCGACATTCAGGCAGCCATGGGCGAGATACATCAGGCGGCATCTATAGAGCAGCAGAATATCGTTACGAAATCAGACGATGCGTTTGCGGCAAAGAAAAGAGCCGTTTCAGAAGCCGCCGCTCTCACCCAGCTTGACGCCATGAAGATACAGATTTCAAATCTTCGTCAGCAGTATATGAAAGCGCTTGTTGTGGTAGTCGCCCCCAATATTGATACAGTAACTGCCAACCGCAGCAGCATTTGTTACACCACCAAGCTGGAGAGCGAGGCAGATATCGACAAGTACGTTGCAGGTATTAAGGAAAAGCTGATGGCAATGCTGGACGGACATGATGTTTTGCATATTATTTAGCTGTTGACAGTTTACAGTCGACAGTTAACAGTTGACAGTTAACAGTTGACAGTTAACAGTGGACAGTGGACAGTGAACAAATAAATTTGAGGAGAATAAAAATGCAGGAAATCAAATGCCCTAATTGCGGACAAATTTTTCAGGTTGATGAAAGCGGTTACGCCCAAATTTTACAGCAGGTGCGGGATAAAGAGTTTGAGAAAGAACTGGAACGCCGCGAGCATGATCTTGCGCAGAAAAAAGAAAATGACTTGACAATCGCCAAAATGGAGCAGGAGAAAAGTTACAACGAGAAACTTGCGGAAAAGGATTCTGAAATTATCAATAAAAATCTTGAAATCGAACGGTTAAAAGCACAACTTGGCAAAGCGGACACCGAAAAGAAACTCGCTGTGTCGGAAGCGGTACAGGAAAAAGACAGGGAACTCTCCGAAAAAGGAAATGAGATTACACAACTTCAGAATGATCTCGAATTGCAAAAGAAAGAGAGTGAACTTCATGAAAACTCCCTTCTTGAACAGCACAAGGGAGAGCTGAAGCTCCGTGATGAGGAAATTGAGCGGTTGAAGGATTTCAAAGCGCGTCAATCCACAAAAATGGTCGGTGAGAGTCTGGAGCAGCACTGCATGACTCAGTTCAACCAAATTCGTATGACCGCATTTCCGAATGCCTATTTTGAAAAAGATAATGACGCCAGCTCCGGCAGCAAAGGAGATTTCATATACCGTGAATCTGCTGACGGTACGGAGTTTATATCAATCATGTTTGAAATGAAAAATGAGATGGACACCACCGCCACAAAACAAAATAATGAAGATTTCTTTAAGAAACTGGATAAGGATCGCAACGAGAAAAATTGCGAGTATGCCGTGCTGGTAACACTTCTTGAAAGTGACAATGAATTATATAACAACGGTATAGTAGACGTTTCTTATAAATATCCAAAAATGTTTGTAGTCAGACCACAATTCTTTATCCCTATCATTTCTCTTTTAAGAAACGCCGCGCTGAATTCGTTACAATACAGAAGGGAATTACAGATTGTTCGCAATCAACAATTGGATATATACAATTTTGAATCAAACCTTTCAAGCTTCAAAGATGATTTTGAGAAAAGTGTTAAGTTTGCAAGTGAGCGTTTTGGAGACGCTATAAGGGGAATAGACGATACGATTTCCAAGTTGACAAAAATCAGAGAAAACTTAGTAAAATCTGAAAGCCATCTCAATACAGCAAACAACAAACTTGAAAATGTTAGCATTAAGAAGCTCACGAAAAATGCGCCATCCGTGCGTGCAATGTTTGAGGAAATAAAGTAGTTGACAGTTGACAGTTGTCAGTTGTCAGTCGACAGTAAACTGTAAACTGTAGACTGTAGACTGTAAACTGTAAACTGCGACGAACAAAGTGAGGAGCGTAACATGAACAAAACAGCAATAAAAAACTTCGCTGTCTGGGCGAGGGTGCAGCTTATCGAAGCCGTCAAGCAGAAGGCGTTTGAATATAGGATCAAAGAAGTCGACGGTCAACTGTCCACTGACAACTGTCCACTGTCCACTGACGACTGTCCACTGTCAACTACAATCGAATCCGAGCAGCGGAAGGCTTTGCTTGACCGCATAGACGCCATAGGCTATGCCCAAACGATGGAGGAAGCCGCCTATACATGGTTCAACAGGTTTATTGCTCTGCGGTTCATGGAGGTCAACGGCTATCTGCCCTCCAAGGTTCGCGTGTTCACGGACGAAACCGGTGCCTTCAAGCCGGAGATTTTAAAACAGGCAATATCCGTTGAGATTGACGGACTTGACCGTGAAAAGGTTCTTGATCTGCTGGACAAGCAGGACAACGAAGAACTCTACAAATATCTCATCATCACCCAGTGCAACGCCCTCAACGCCGGCCTCCCCTATATGTTTGAAAAGATCGCCAACTGGACGGAGCTGCTGTTCCCGAATAATCTGCTCCGCCCGGACAGTGTGATCGCCACCATGGTCTCTGCTATCCCGGAAGAAGACTGGACAGATGCAGTGCAGATCATAGGCTGGCTGTACCAGTATTACAACGCAGAGCTGAAGGACGAGACCTTTGCTCTGCTCAAAAAGAACGTAAAAATCACCAAGGAGCGCATCCCGGCGGCAACTCAGCTTTTCACGCCGGACTGGATCGTCCGTTATATGGTGGAAAATTCGTTGGGACGAATTTTAGTGGACAGTTTACAGTGGACAGTGGACAGTGAAGAAGCCCGTGTGGAACGGGAAAAACAATTTGCCGAAAAAATGGGCTGGAAATATTATCTGCCCGAAGCTCCGCAAACGCCCGAAGTGCGCAAGCAACTGTCCACTGCCCGCTATTCACTGACCACTGATTTTAAGGTTGAAAACCTGAAAATCATCGATCCCTGCATGGGCAGCGGTCACATCCTGGTTTACGCCTTCGACGTGCTTATGCAGATATACGCCTCCTTCGGCTGGAGTGAACGTGAGGCGGCAAAGAGCATTCTGGAAAACAACCTGTACGGTCTGGATATTGACGACCGCGCGGGTCAGTTGGCGTACTTTGCCGTCATGATGAAGGCACGGAAATACAACCGCCGCATTCTGAACGGCGAAGTGAAAACAAACGTTATGTCAATTCAGGATTCCAACTGGATGACGGATGAGTTTATTGCCTTCGTTGCCGGTAAAGACGCGGACATAAAAGCCGATCTCATTTTGCTCCGCAAAATCTTTAAGGATGCCAAAGAATACGGCAGTATTCTCAACGTACCCGATATAAATTACGATGCGCTGTATGAACGCATTAACACCATCAGTCAAAACAATATTGATTATCTTTCTAATGTACAGCATTGGCAAATGTCAACCGAATTGCTGCTGCCGCTGGTCAAGCAGACGCAGATCATGGCGCAGAAATACGACGTTGTGGTCACCAACCCGCCGTATATGGGCGCCTCCGGCATGAGCGGCAAGCTGAGCGAATTTATAAAGAAGAACTACCCTGACAGCAAGAGCGATCTGTTCGCGGTGTTTATGGAGCGCTGCGCAAAATATACAAAAGCCAACGGCTATCAGGCTATGATCACCCAGCACGCATGGATGTTCCTTTCCAGTTTTGAAAAACTGCGCGGCAAGCTTCTTAGAATGGATACTGTCAATATGGCACACCTCGGCGCGCGGGCTTTTGAGGAGATTGGCGGCGAAGTGGTACAGACTACGAGCTTTGTGTTAAAAAACACCCATACATCGGACTACAAGGGTACTTATTGCCGCTTGATAGACCCCACTACTCAACAGGGCAAAGAAGATATGTTCCTTGCAGGAGAGAACCGCTATACCGCCACCCAGTCCAACTTCTCCAAAATCCCCGGCAGCCCGGTGGCATATTGGCTTTGTGAAAAAGCGCTATTATCCTTTTCTGGAATGAGAATTTCACAATGGGGTATTGCTCAAGAAGGCATTAAAACTGGTGATAATGATAGATTTCTTCGATTTTGGTACGAAGTTGAAATAACAAAAACAAATATCAGAGGGGAAAACTCAAATAAGTGGATTTCTACTGCAAAAGCAGGAGAACATCGAAGGTGGTATGGTTCACACTATATAGTAACTAATTTTGCTGATGAGGGAAAAGAGATTATTGCTACTGGTCATGGTAGTATAACGGGAAAGCAAAATCTATATAAGCATGCAATATCTTGGAATAGGATCGCTACGGATAAATTAGCATTTCGTTATATCCCTAAAAACTTTATTACTAATATGGGAGGGTTGTGTTTCTATCCTAATAATGAAAAGTATCTTTTTTATATTTTATCATATTTAAACTCTAAAGTTGCGGAAATGCAGTTAAATGTAATCAATCCAACTATGAGTTTTCCTCCAGGAACAATAAATAGTCTTGGTTGTATTGAATCTCCTTTTAACCTCGATATGATTGTTCAATTAGGGAAGAATAATGTTTCCTTGGCAAAAGAAAACTGGGATTCTTTTGAAATTTCTTGGGATTTTAATAAGCACCCGTTGGTTTAGTTAGTGGACAGTGATTATTGGTTAGTGGTTAGTGATTAGTGGACAGTGGTTAGTGTTCTGTCCACTGTAAACTGTCCACTGTCAACTGTCCACTGTCAACTGCCAACTGTCGACTGTAAACTGTCAAAAAAGAAAGGACAAAAATTATGAGACGTTTAATTGCAGACAAATACAAGGAATGGGAAGCGGAGGCTTTGGCGCGCTTCAATCAGCTCAAAGCAAACGAGGAAGAACTGAACCGGATCTTTATCGAGATCTACGGCTTGCAGGATGAGCTGACGCCGGAGGTGGAGGATAAGGACGTGACCGTCCGCAAGGCGGATCTGCAGCGGGAAATCAAGAGCCTGATCTCCTACGCCGTTGGCTGTATGTTTGGTCGATATTCCGTTGACAAAGATGGGTTGTGTTATGCCGGAGGAGCGTTTAGTGAACAGTGGGTAGTGATCAGTGGACAGTTTTTTAAAAGAGAGGTTGTGGAATACTATGTCGGTAAACAGTTATCGGGAGCTTGTGGTCTGGCAGAAGTCGATGGATCTTGTGGAGAAAATTTACATCTTAGTGAAGAGTCTGCCAAAAGAGGAATTGTATTCACTTTCGGATCAGATGAAGAGGGCGGTGGTGTCGATTCCTTCCAATATCGCAGAGGGACAACAGCGAAACTCTACGAAGGAATTCGCGAAATTTCTGTCGATAGCAAAGGGCTCCAATGCGGAATTACAGACACAGCTTATGATCTGTGTTCGCCTGAAATACTTGACGCAATCTCAAGCGGAAGCGGCGATGCTCTCGTCGGAAGAGGTTGGAAAGATGCTGACAGTGTTGATTGGAAAACTATCCACTGTTCACTGACCACTAACCACTTCTCCGTGGATTCGAACAACATCATCCCCATCTGCGACGACGAATACTTCGACGACGATATCGTAGGCTACTTTGTCCGCTGGGTCAAGGCGACCTACGGCGAGGAAACGCTGGAGCAGAACCTCCGTTTTGTTGCCGACGCACTGGGCGGCAAGGGAACCTCCCGCGAAGTGATCCGCAGCTATTTTCTTAACGGCTTTTATGCCGACCACCTGAAAATCTATCAGAAGCGCCCGATCTACTGGCTGTTTTCCTCCGGCAAGAAGAACGGCTTTAAGGCGCTGATCTATATGCACCGCTACCAGCCCGATCTGCTGGCGCGCATGCGCACCGACTACGTTCATGAGCAGCAGGAACGTTACCGCACTCAGCTGCAGGCGCTGGAGGATGCCTCACAGACGGCAAATCCCTCCGAAAGAGTCAAGCTGAGCAAGCAGATCACCAAGCTGAAGGATCAGGCTTTTGAGATCCTGCAATATGAAGAAAAGATCCACCACCTGGCGGATCAGATGATAGATATTGACCTGGACGACGGAGTAAAGGTCAACTACGCAAAGTTCCAGGATGTGCTGGAGAAGATTAAATAGTTGACAGTCGACCGTAGACCGTTGACCGTAGACCGTCGACTAATCACTGTACACTAAAGAGGTGCAACACAACATGGACATTGAACAAACTTTGAAGGATCGCTTTGCGGCGCCGCTTCCAGACAACTACAACCGCCGCATCATATTCTGGCAGGACCCGGAGGGAGAATTCTCCTCTCTGGTGGATGAGCTGTGCCTTGACGGGGTAAAGATCCTCAAGCTGACCGGCACAAACAACTTTGCCGCCAAGCAGCTCTTGTCTGAAACCGATACCGACAGCGACTATCTTGTCTACAACCCGATCTCATACTCTGACATTCGGGATAACTGGCTGTTGGACATTGAGCTGTACAGCGAGGAATTCCGCGCGGATCTTTTATCTATCCGTATGCATGATTTGAATATGCCCTCCACACCTCAGCTGCGCAAGGCGATGAAATCCTATTCCAAATTTTTTGAAAACAAAGAGCGTGTGGCAAAGTTGACAGCTTTCAAAAGCGAGTATTCCGGCACAGGGCAGCTGCATATTGATATACTTGCCGTGCTTGCCGGGACAAACTACAATACAGCTCCCGGTGTGATCCGAAAGGTATTGCTGGACGGATTGGATATCGAGAGCAACGAACCTATCACAAACATCAAAAAGTTCGGCAATGAATCTGTTCTGTGGGATATGATCGAACAATACACAGGATATGTACATAGCCCCGAAAGAACTTCTCTGCTTCAGCTGGCGTCGCATTTGCTGTTCACCACCCTTTCCGTCACAATGGATATTTCAAAGCTGAAGCTGCCTCAGGCGCTGATCTCAGTCCCCCACGCCCAGCGCTGCTACGATTTGATCGGCGACTGGATGCACTCCGAGGATGACGATGCGCTTTATGACATTGCCAGAGACGTGGAGACAGAGTACCACCTGACCTATCAGTTCGGCGAGCTTGAACCTGCCGACATTATGAACAGCGAATGCTTCCCCTGCATCAACGAATGCATACTCCACAAATACATGACTGAAATATCCAACGATGTGATCAAGGCGGCGGATATCGAAACCGCAGTAGAAAAACGCAGGACGCTGAAATGGTACAAACGGGTACGCTATTACTATGACGGGCTGCTTCAGGTCTCGCAGATGCAGCAGTTCTATCAGGCAAACATTGCAGGGTTCCATATTGCCGAATACACCAAGCTCTGGAAGGAGTACACCGGGAATTACTGCAAGATGGATCACTTCTACCGTCAGTTCCATGCCGCCTTCGGCAAGAGCATGAAGGAATCCAGCACGGTGCTTGAGGACTTGTATAAAAACGTCGCCGATTATGTGGAAAAGCTTTACAAGAATTGGTATCTTGCCACGCTGGGCAATCAGTGGACTAATCTTGTCAGGGATGAGCTCAATAACAGCTCCATACTCCCCGGCATTACGAATCAGGCGGATTTCTATATGAACTATGTGAAGCCGACAGTGTTGAACGGGAACAGGGTCTTTGTTATCATATCCGACGCGTTGAGATATGAAGTCGCGGTGGAGCTCACAAACAAGCTGCTGCGGGAGACAAAGGGAACGGCAAAGCTCTCGTCCATGCAGGCTGTGTTCCCTTCAGCGACAAAGTTCGGCATGGCGGCGCTCCTTCCCCACCTTGAGTTGCAGTTGACGGAGGATGTAAAAGTCCTCTGTGACGGGGAACCTACGGAAGGAACGGAAAACAGACAGAAGATACTCAACAAAGCGCACGCGGGCAACATTGCCATATCATATAAGACGCTGCTGGGGATGAAGCAGGCTGAACGCCGGGAAGCTGTGAGCAAGGCAAACGCCGTCTACATCTATCACAACGCCATCGACGCGGTGGGCGACAAAGCCGCCACGGAAGATCAGGTTTTTGACGCCTGCGAACAGGCGATCATGGAGCTGAAGAACCTTGTGCGGCTGATAATCAACGATATGAGCGGCACGACCATTGTCATCACGGCAGACCATGGATTTTTGTATTCATACAAACCGTTGGAGGAAAGCGACAAAGCCGAAAAGAGCTTTGTCTCCGGTCATATCATTGAACTTGACCGCAGGTATGTAATAGCTGACGGCGACTGCACCGCGGAGCATATGCTCAAGATCCCGATGAAGCACATGAACAGCGATCTGGTGGGCTTCACACCGCTGGATAATATCCGCATGAAGAAGCAAGGCGGCGGTATGAACTATGTGCACGGAGGCATCTCACTTCAGGAATCCGTGGTGCCGGTTATCGAGTTCAAGAATATGCGATCGACCTCCAAAAAGTTCGTGGAGGTGAAGAAAGCGGAGCTGCAGCTCATCAGCCAGAGCCGTAAAGTCTCAAACAGCATCTTCTCCCTGGACTTCTACCAGAAGGAAGCTGTCAGCGGAAAGGTGGCGGCGGCGACCTGGGAGATATATATGGCGGACGAGTCCGGCAACCCGGTCAGCGACAAAAAGACCGTCATTGCCGACAAAACCAGCGCCAACGGCTCCGACCGCGTATTCAGGGAAAGATTTACATTAAAGAGTCTTGATTTCAAAAAGACGGACACCTACTACCTGACAATAGTTGAAAAGGGAACCGCAAATGTGATCGACCGGATCGAATTTACCATCGACATCGCCTTTGTAAATGATTTCGATTTTTAATAGTTAGCAGTTAGCTGTTAGCGATTAGTCGACAGTCGACAGTAAACTGTAAACTGTAGACTGTAAACTGTAGACTGTAAACTGTAAACTGCGACGAACAAAGTGAGGAGCGTAACATGAACAAAACAGCAATAAAAAATTTCGCTGTCTGGGCGAGGGTGCAGCTTATCGAAGCCGTCAAGCAGAAGGCGTTTGAATATGGGATCAAAGAAGTCGACGGTCAACTGTCCACTGACAACTGTAAACCGTCGACTGACAACTGTAAACCGTCCACTACAATCGAATCCGAGCAGCGGAAGGCTTTGCTTGACCGCATAGACGCCATAGGCTATGCCCAAACGATGGAGGAGGCCGCCTACACCTGGTTCAACAGGTTTATTGCTCTGCGGTTCATGGAGGTCAACGGCTATCTGCCCTCCAAGGTTCGCGTGTTCACGGACGAAAACGGCATATTCAAGCCGGAAATTCTGAAACAGGCAATATCCGTTGAGATCGACGGACTTGACCGTGAAAAGGTTCTTGATCTGTTGGACAAGCAGGACAACGAAGAACTCTATAAATATCTCATCATCACCCAGTGCAACGCCCTTAACGCCGGCCTCCCCTATATGTTTGAAAAGATCGCCAACTGGACGGAGCTGCTGTTCCCGAACAATCTGCTCCGCCCGGACAGTGTTCTTGAGCATATGGTTTCTGACATACCGGTTGAAGATTGGAACGATGAAGTTGAGATCATCGGCTGGATGTATCAGTACTACATCTCCCAGAAGCACGAAGAAGTGGTTGATCCCCTACACGGAAAAACAGTAAAAAAAGAAGACATACCTGCGGCAACCCAACTGTTCACTACAGACTGGGTCGTCAGGTATATACTTGACAATTCACTTGGAAGATACTGGATCGAAAGACACCCCGAAAGCAAATTAGCAGAAAAGCTGACCTATTTTATGACTCCGAAAAACGGTGTGATTCCCACGGTAAACGAAAACATTTCGCCGGAAGAATTGCGTGTGCTTGACCCCTGCGTCGGTTCCGGACATTTTCTGTCCTATGCATTTGATATCCTTTTAGAAATATACCGTGAATGCGGATGGTCTGACCGTGAGGCAGCAAAATCCATTCTTGAAAATAATTTATTCGGTCTTGATATTGACGACCGAGCGGCGCAGCTTGCCTGTTTTGCTGTGATGATGAAAGCCCGTAAGTATAACCGCCGCATTATTAGCTCAGACACACACCTGCATATTATGGCAATGCAGGATTCTATCGGGATCTCAGATAATTTGATCCGTTTTGTGGCAAAGAACGATGAGTCTATCAAAAATGATCTGAACGAACTTCGTATTATCTTTAATAACGCCAAAGAGTACGGGAGCATTATCAGTGTGCCGAAATTAGATTTTAAATCGCTTTATGCGCGAATAAACGAAATCAGCTCTGAATATATGGGCAACTTTACTGATATTGAGTTGCAGAAAAATACTGTTGAGCTGCTTTTACCGTTGGTAAAGCAGGCTGAGATACTTGCCGGGAAGTATGACGTTGTGGCAACGAACCCACCATATATGAACAAGTACAGTCCCCGGCTCAAAGCATACATCGGTGAACATTTTGATGCTTATAAAGGCGACCTGTTCAGCGTGTTTATGTACAGAAACTTTGATTTCTGCAAACAGAATGGATATTCCGGGTTTATGACGCCGATGGTGTGGATGTTTATCAAAACTTATGAAGCTTTGAGACAATTCATAATCGATCAAAAATCTTTTGCAACCCTAATTCAGTTTGAATACTCCGCATTTGAAGAAGCAACGGTACCGATTTGCAGTTTTGTATTGAAGAACGGTTTGGAAACTGAAAAGGGCATATATTTTAAGCTATCTGATTTCCGAGGCGGTATGGAAGTGCAGAAGCAGAAGATTTTGGAAGCTCTCAAAGATCGGGAAAACTGTAAATACATATTTGAAGCCACCCAGTCCAACTTCTCCAAAATCCCCGGCAGCCCGATTGCGTATTCTATGTCAAAAAATTTAGTTGATACTTTCAAATTTGAAAGATTAGATAAGTATGCTAATCAAAAGATGAGAATTTGCACGGGGAATAATGATTATTTTTTGAGGTTGTGGTTTGAAACCGAAAAGAATAAGCTTTTTTACCCTAATAAATGGGTAGTATTTAATAAAGGCGGATTATACAGAAAATGGTTTGGGAATAGAGATTATGTTTTAAACTATGACAATAATGGATATGAATTAAAGCATTCGGATGGCTTCTCAGGTGGAAGTGATGAATACTATTTTAAACCCGGTATTGTTTGGACAGATTTGTCAAGTGGAAAACCATCATTTAGATTTTTACCAGAAGGTTCAATTGCATGCTCTGCTGGTCCTATGTTATTTGTGGAAGGACAAGAAAGAAGAACCTATGTTAACGGATTTTTAAACTCTTGCGTTGCTGGATTGTTTGCAAATTTGCTCTGTGCTACAATTCACTTTCAGTGGGGAGACATTGCAAAATTTCCATTAAAATATGACTTAGATAAAGAAGATACAATTAACAGTTTTGTTAAGGCAAACATCTCCCTCTCCAAAACCGACTGGGATTCCTTTGAAACTTCTTGGGACTTTAAAAAACATCCTTTGGTGTGAGGTGTAAAAATGAGTTTTAACAATCAAATCCTTTTTCAATACATATTGGAAGGCAATGTTGATCAAGCAATCAAATATGTTATAGATCATGTCCCCGACTATCTTTTTAAATACTATTCACTTTCAGAAGATTCAAATAATAGCCTTGATTTTAAAAAGTTAAATACACTGAGAAATAACTCTAATTGGTTCGATTTGCATAACAATCAAAATGATCCATTGGATATGAAAATGGCATATGTGTGTAGGGACTGTTCTCCAAATGCAACTGAAAGCCAGCTAAAGGTGGCAACTGAATTGATGAAAACTTTGTCTGATAGTATGCTATTGTGTAGTTTTTTAGATTCAGATCAATTCAATTTGCCTATGTGGTTTGCTTATTCAAATAATCACAAAGGTTATTGTATTAAATACAAAATAAACAAAAAACAGATTTTTTGGAAAGTGCTTTATAATGAGTATAGAATGCCCGTTCTTTCTATTCCACTGAATCTTTTGCACGAAATGAAAAAATCAGACGAAATTGGGTCTGAAACAGCTTTATTAAAACAATATAGATACATTATGCATCTCATTCTTAACACGAAGCATTCATCTTGGAAACATGAAAATGAATATAGAATCCTCTATCCAAACGAAAAAGGTCGTGGACAAAACATTAGCAATAATTTGTTAGGATTGATTCCAACAGAATTATATGTTGGATTAAATTGTATTTCTGAATATAAAAATGACTTAAAGATTATTTGTCGAGACACATTAAAATGTAAATGTTTTCAAGCATTTACAAGTCAAAGCAAAATATTAGATTTTAAAGAATTATAATTTTTACAAAGTGGTTGTATCAAATTTGTCAAGTAACAAATTAACGAGTTTTTGTCTAAAAACAGGAAAAATTTAGCCGCTAACATCCAGCGGCTACCCAACCCCTCAGACGCCTTCGGCACCAGCTACCCTTTCAGGGGCGCCATAACCAGCCTCTCCTGAAAGGAGAGGGGGACCGCTTGCGGTGGAGTGGTCAAAAGAAAGGAAGCCATTTATGTCAGAAAAAGACACCCTATTTACCGGCTATAATTCAAAACTCAAAGAACGTGCACGTCAATTAAGGAAAAATATGACACGTCAAGAAAAGCACCTGTGGTATGATTATTTGCGTGATTATCCAATAAAAATTTATCGCCAAAGATCAATAGATTGGTACATTGCAGATTTTTATTGCAGCCAAGCAAAAATGGTGATTGAATTAGATGGGTCGCAACACTTTACACAAGAAGGGAAAACATATGATGATTTTCGCACAGAAATTCTTAACAACTACGGTATTGATGTAATTCGATTTTCAAACGATGAAATAGATGATTCTTTTGAAGGTGTGTGTATGATGATTGATAATGTAATAAAAGAACGGATAAACAAATAAGACTTACTTTTCATAAAACCGTGTCACTACCCCTCAGACGCCTTCGGCGCCAGCTCCCCTTTCAGGGGAGCCATAACCAGCCTCTCCTGAAAGGAGAGGGGGACCGCTTGCGGTGGAGTGGTGAAACCGGTCAACGGGCGACGGTTAACTGTAAACTGTCAACTGTCAACTGTCGACTGTCCACTGCTATCCCCCCTTGACAAAGCCAAAAATATCGGCTAAAATAAAATTGCATTTTAGATTAGTCGTAAAGGAGTGCTTTTATGGCATATATTGAAAGAGCTATAACTCCGGTACTGAAAGCCAGAGCTGCCGCAAGCAAATGTCTGCTGATAACAGGCGCCCGGCAGGTGGGAAAGTCAACACTGGTAAAGCATATTTTTTCGGAATATCACAGAGCAAATTTTGACGATCGGTTAACTCGATTGCAGGCAAGAGAGGAACCTAAGCTTTTCTTCATGAACAATCCCCGTCCCCTTTTTATTGACGAGGTACAAAAAGAAAGCAGCGTTCTGGAAGAGATAAAATTGATCGTTGACGATTCGGATGAACGCGGAGCATTTATCCTGTCCGGGTCACAGAAGCTTGAACTGATGAAGGGCATGAGCGAATCTCTGGCGGGCAGAGTTTCCGTCAGCGAGCTTTGCGGACTATCCATGCGTGAAATTCACGAAATATCTTTTAACAAACACTTCATTCCTACCGACGAATACTTGACCGAGAGGGAACGGAACATCAAGCCATATACGAATTTATGGGAGACGATCCACAGAGGATCTTATCCGGAACTATATGACACACAGCGTGACTGGCAGGATTATTATGCGTCCTATGTATCAACTTATCTGGAACGGGACATAAATGAGATAATTTCAACAGACAGCCTGACCTTTACGAAGTTCCTGACTGCCGCAGCGGCAAGGACAGGTGAAATGCTGAACTACGCCAATATCGCCAATGACGTGGGTGTAAGCGAACCCACTATCAAAAGCTGGATCTCCGTGCTGGAACGGACAGGCATTGTTTATATTTTGCAGCCATACAGCGCCGGTGTGTTGACGAGAGCGATCAAGACCCCCAAGCTGTATTTCAGAGACACGGGCCTTGCCTGTTATCTGACAAAATGGGTCTCGGCAGATGCGCTCAAGAACTCCGCCGTTGCGGGCAATATGTTTGAAACCTTTATGGTCTCAGAAATTTTAAAAAGCTACAGCAACGAGGGAAAAGATTACAGATTCAATGTATTTTACTATCGCGGCAAAGATAAAAAGGTCTCAGCCGAAAATGAAATAGATCTTATCATAGAAGAAAACGGAGTGCTCTACCCCGTGGAAATCAAGATGTCCGGCAATCCAAAGGCAAGTATGGGCGCCGCAAATCCCGTGCTGGATAAAATTCCCGACAAGAAACGGGGAATGGGCGTAATCCTTTGCCTTGTGGATAAAAAAACGTACCTGCGGGATAATCTGCTGGCTCTGCCGATTGAATATGTTTAGCTGTTAATAGTTGACCGTCGACGGTCAACTGTCAACTGCCAAAGAGAAAGGACGAAGATCATGACTGAATTTGATGTAAAAATCCTCAACAACTTCCCCGGCAAGGTCGTCCGAAAGGATCTGACCACCTTGATGAAGAAGGGAGCCAATGTGCCAACCTATGTGCTCGAATATCTGCTGGGCATGTACTGCGCCACAGATGATGAGGAGGCCATAGAAATCGGCTTGGGAAAGATAAAAAGAATCCTGAGTGAGAACTATGTGCGTCCCGATCAGAGTGAATATGTAAAATCAAAAATCAAAGAGAACGGACAGTATACTATTATCGATAAGATTACGGTGGTGTTTGACGACCGTGAGGATAAGTACGTTGCCAGGTTCACAAATCTGAGAATGGATCCGTTTGAAGTCCCCTCCGATCTTGTGGTACATAACGAAAAGCTCCTGGTGGGCGGTATCTGGTGCATCGTGAAGATCGAATATGTGGGACTTGAAAAGGACGATAACAGTCAGGAAGATTTTGAGGAAGATATATTCGGCAATCAGAAAAGAAAGAAAAAGGTCAAAAAGAAGAAATCAAAGTATGATTCTCCTTTTGAAATAGCTTCGCTGAAACCCATTCAGATGCCCAATCTCGATCTGGATGAGATCAGAGAGCTGCGCTGCAATTTCACAAAGGACGAGTGGATCACGCTTATGCTTCGTTCAGCCGGTTATGAGCCGGAGGAGCTGACGGAAAAGGAAAAGCTGCATTACCTGCTCCGCTTTGTACCTTTCATTCAGAAGAACTATAATCTGGTGGAGCTCGGCCCCCGCGGCACAGGCAAATCCCACGCATACAGCGAGCTTTCTCCCTACTCTATCCTGATGAGCAGCGGCACAACAACTGTTTCAAATATGTTCTACAATATGTCCTCCCGCAGGGTGGGTCTTGTGGGCAACTGGGACTGCATAGCCTTTGATGAGGTCGCGGGCATCACCCAGGCAACCGGAGACATGGTGCAGATAATGAAAAACTACATGGCAAACGGCAGCTTTGCAAGGGGCGCTGATTCGATAAGCTCTGACGCTTCCATCGCCTTTGAGGGCAATACTTTCAGGAGTGTGGCGGACATGATGCGCACCACAAATCTCTTTGAACCGTTCCCCGAGGCGTTCAACAACGATTCCGCCTTCTTTGACAGGATCCACGCCTATCTCCCCGGCTGGGAAACTCCGAAGCTCAGGTCGGCTTTGTTTACAAAGAGATACGGTCTGATATCCGACTGCTTCTCCGAATTCTGCCATGCCATGCGCAAATACGATTTTACAAATTCCTTTAGTACATATTTCTCGCTGAATAAAGATTTCAATACCCGCGACACCATCGCCGTTGGCAGAACATTCTCCGGTCTGGCAAAGCTGATATATCCCGACGAGCAGATGAACAAGGAAGAAACCCGCGAAATACTCGAATACGCCATCGAATGCCGCCGCCGTGTCAAAGAGCAGCTTCGCAAGATGACGCCCGGCGAATTCAGCGACGTAAACCTGGGATATATTGACCTTGACACCGGCGAAGAACACATAGTTGACTTGCCGGAGATCTCCAGCGGTACGCTGATCTATCAGGGCTTTGAGAAGCCGGGATATGTGTATGGCGTTGGCCGCTCCGTGTCGGATATACTGGGTATTTACAGGTTGGAAAACAAACTGGTTGACGGTACGGGATCATTCAATTTCAAAAACGTTGAAGGTCTTTCGAAGTCCCCCAAAAGCGTCCGCGACAGTCTGATCGCCGCCTTCAATTATTTCCATGAGAATTCAAGAAAGGTCATTTCGGGATCTTCCGATGAATTTGACTACAGCTTATATTTCAATGACCTCCAAAGCCGGGGCGTCAGCGATGAGATCTCTGTGGCGGAAGTTGTGGGCTTGTTCTCGGGACTTGCGAACCGAGCGGTTTTACCCGGGCTTGTTATCTGCGGACGGGTCGTGATGTCCGGCAGCATGATGCCCATCACAACGGAGCTGGATGAAATTTTTGTGACGGCTGCAAACGCAGGAGCAAAGACTATCATGCTTCCTGCGGAAAGCCAGGCAAACTACGATAAATTACGAGCTGACCTGAAAGCGGAAATATCCGTTATTTTCTATTCTACACCTGTGGATGCGGCAAAGAAGGCTCTGGGAGTTGATTGATTATGGCTGAATTCAAATGTATCAGCTGCGGAATGACAAAAGAAAGCAAAGAAACGTGCAGCTGCCCTACCTGCGGATATATGATGTTTGAAACACCATATGACCGACGGGATACTTTGATATCGGAAATTGAAAAATTTATATCTTGCCTTGAAGTTACGGAAGTATCGCACGACGATCTTGTTTTTGAGGGCAAGAATAAGGACAAGGATCGTTTTCCGGATTTTGACAAGATAAGAAAATATGTCTCCAGCCCGAACAGGACAGAGAATTTCCTGAACAATCTGACTGAAACCGTGAAACAGCTTCAAATGCATTTCACTTCACGGTTTTCAAAGAATTATTCTGTTTCATTTACAATTCTTGATGATAAGATGGAGCTGTATGACGAATTGCTGCGGGACGCTGCACAGATCTTGGCTCCGGGAATAAAGGCGGAGCTGCCGCCGATGAAATGGGAAAAGGTTTCGGTACTGTACGCAGAAAATCAAAACAAGTTTCTTTGGTTTTCGGCGAACGAACTCCTGGGTTCGATTGAAAAGCTTGCAAACAAAATCGTTAAATTTATTAAATTAAACAACCTTTACGGCGACATCCATAAATATTATCCGAAAAAGCGCGGCGATAAATATACCGAAGAAACTGACTTCAAGGATGAGCTTGAAAACGCTATCCAAAAAACAGAGGAGATCATTCAAAAAAAATATATCGTTGATATTGCGGATGACGGCTCTGATGAACTGAAGGAAATGCTGACCTGCCTTTGGCACGGTATTGAGCTTATCATGCGCGCTCCCCTGTTTGTAAAAAGTTTTGATTACTATGTTGGCTCAGATTGTCTCAGTGAAGAAGAGCTGTTTGCCCGGGTATCAGCAAACCTACAGGAAAGATATAAGTGCTTCAATGAAAATTTAGATATAGCCTCGGTATTGCAAAACAAAACCGAAGATGAGCTCTTTGAGATTTATAAGGAAATGATAGGTCTCGATGAGTTCGGTTTTCTTGTGCCTTTAGGGACGGCTTTGATAAACATCGGAGAAAGCGAAAAGAAGCTCGGGGAAATGATAGGCTTAACCGATGTCAAGGAAAGTATCAAAAAAATAAAGACCTATGCTTTGTCTAATAAAGACAGCAAAGATCTGAACATACACATGTGCTTTTTAGGCAACCCGGGAAGTGGAAAAACAGAAGTTGCAAGGTATATCGCGGGAATCCTCTATGAGAACAAGATCCTGCCTACAAATAATGTGGTGGAAGTGGACAGAAGCGGACTGGTGAGCCAGTATTTCGGCGCCACCGCAGAAAAGACCAGCAGAGTTATTGAAAGTGCGATGGGCGGAGTGTTGTTCATAGATGAGGCGTATGCTCTGGGCAACAATTCTGAAAACGACACCACAGACTATGGCAGGGAAGCTATTGATACTTTAGTCAAAGCAATGGAAGACTACCGCGGGAAGTTCTGCGTAATTCTTGCCGGATATAAAAAAGAGATGCTCAAAATGCTTTCGATCAATCCCGGTTTTAAGTCGAGGATCCAGTTCACTTTGGATTTTCCGAACTATTCAAGGGATGAGCTGAAAGGTATCACGAAATTGATGCTGAAAAAACGCCGCTATACAATAGGCGATGCAGCAATGAGTAAAATACTTGACATAACAGATATCAAGCGAAAAGATCCGAACTTTGCAAACGCCCGAGAGATCCGCAACATACTTGATCAGGTGATCATGTGCCAGAATCTCAGATGTGCGGGAACCGATGACAAGGAACTGGGTCTCGTTGATGTAAATAAATATATCAGTGACGTGAAAATCAAATTGCCGACTACCGGAGACGGAACGGAGAAAAAGATCCTGACCGGAGAGGAAGAACTGGATCAGTTGATCGGTCTGTCCTCAGTCAAACGCATGGTAAAAAAAATCAAGGCTTATGCCAAAAGGAACAAAGAGGAAGCTGACTTTAATCTTCATATGTGTTTTTACGGAAATCCGGGTACGGGCAAAACCGAGGTTGCAAGGATCATTTCCCGGATCCTTTATGATGCCGGTGTGCTGACTGAGGCAAAGCTTATTGAAACCGATGGCCATGGGCTTTTGGGAAAAGTAGTAGGAGAAACTGCCCCAAAAACGAAGGCAAAAATAGACGATGCAATGAACGGTGTGCTGTTTATTGATGAAGCATACAGTCTTCTAAGCTCTGCTTCGGCAAGCGGCGGTTCAACAAACTACGGTGATGAAGCAATTGCCGTGTTGCTCAAGGAAATGGAAGATCACAGAGGACAATTCTGTGTAATTCTGGCGGGTTACAGCACTGAAATGGAAAATATGATAAGCTCAAATCCGGGATTTAAATCCAGAATTCAATTCAAACTTGAGTTCCCTGACTATACCCGGGAAGAGCTTGGAGATATCGCACGGCTGTTTCTCGACAAGAAAAATTATAATATCGACGATAAAGCGTTGGACTATATTCTTGACATCACCGATTATTATCGCAAACAGCCCGATTTTGCAAACGCAAGAACGGTAAGAAATATCCTTGATCAGGTAATCATGAATCAGAATCTTCGCACTGAGGATTCTGATGGAGATAATCTGATTACCTGCGATGATGTAGAAGATTACCTTTTGGATGAAGGAATTGATCTGTCAAAAAATACAGACAATAAGCATCATTTTGGTTTTGTTTAAAATATGTGATTTTCAGGAGCTATAATCAAGGCGATTAAGTATAAAACTGAATTTGCGCAAAACTATTGACAGTACTCATCATCACTATGCCGCAGGCGTAACATCACTGAAAATTTTTAACCGAAAATAATACGGCTCTGCGGGTCTTGATTTTTGACCTTGCAGAGCCGTTTGTGATGTTCCCGTTATTTTGTTTTCTTCATCTCTTTCTTTTGCTTGTACATAGCCTTGTCTGCCCGTTTAAGTACGTCGTCTACGCTGTCGTCTGTTTCCGGGTCGTAGATCGCATATCCGACAGCCGCCGTGGCACGTTCCCAGGGCTGCAGGTCTGCGTTGTCCGAATTGAGCCGGAAGGCATCCGTAACGGAGCGAAGCAAAGATTCCCTGTTTTCATAGTCTTCGTTTTCGAGTATTACGATAAATTCGTCTCCGCCTATGCGGTATACAGGTGAATGTTTAAAGGTCTGGCAGACGGTTTTACAGAGGCTTTTGATGGAGACGTCGCCCTTTTCGTGACCGTAGGTATCGTTCACGCCCTTCAGGTCATTCAAGTCGACCATTACGATGCCGTAGGGCTGCGGGTTCTCGTTGAGCTTTGCGACTTTAATGTCATATGCACGCTTATTCCTGACTTGAGTCAGCGGATCGATGTTTGCAACGATATCCAACTGTTCCGCGTGTTCCCGGGCTGAGATCAGATCGTCGGTGGTCTTTTCAAGGCTTTCGATATAGTCACTGATATCCGTCTCCATGCGAATCATGGAATCGGCAAGGACTCCGATCTCATCTCCTCTTGAAATGTTCAATTCAGAGAATGTTTTTCTGTTGTGCGTGTATTGTTCCGCCGCATGAGACAGCTTATTGATAGGGCTGATTATAAAGTGAGTTACCAGCCAGATGCCGAGAAGGCAAACAATTACGGCCACAACAAGGAAAGCAAGCACTGCGTACAGCAGGAAGCGGTGTTGCTGCGCCATAACGTCATTCATGGAGATATCCACGGTGGCAAAGGCGATCACTTCGCCCTGATCGTTAAAGATGGGCGTTCCCGATGTAATGAGCCAGCCGTATTCTTCTGTATTGGTTATGTTCGCCGAAAAACCGTCTTTAATATGATCATTGAGATTATCGGTGTTTTCAAGATAGACCGGATCGATACAGCCGGGCGGGCAGGGCTCTTCCTCATCGGCATCCACAAGATATATATAACATACATTTTCAACATCCACCCAAATCAGGTAAATGCAATCCACATCCAGAACATCCTGCATCTTTCTCAGATCGGCGCGAATCTGCTTGAAATCCTCCATGTCCTCAACAAAAGAGAACCGGGAGACATACTCTTCAAACTCCGGCGTTCCCCACTGATTGCTCTGGACTTTATTGTCAGCGTGTTCATAGACGTCCTTTATGGTTTCTTTAACATTCGTCAGCCGCTGTGTATCAACTCCCAATGCCACCAGCCTTGCAATATCCACGGAACGGTTCTCAAATTGCTTCCTTGTGACATCGCTGATACCTATATTGAATATCACCACGGCGATCAGACTGATCGACACCGTGATACACATTACCAGTGCGACCGTTTTTTTCTTCAATGAAAATCTCATATTTTTCCCCTTTCCCGAATGCCCTTCCCAATATGGGCTTCCAATCGGTCTTCCCCGCAATAATTGTCTTCCCAAAATTTTAAACTAAAAAAATCAGACTTTATCTATTGTTGAATCGTACCAATAAATTTTATTATATCAGTAAAATTCATTTTAGTCAATAAAAATCAAGAAACTGGATCGGTATACTAAATCAAGAAACTGGATCGGTATACTTTGCTTTCTTTTTGTTAAAGAAGGCAAAAGCCATCATGCAGATGATTGCGATACCGCTTATTACCGCGCCGGCTTTAAGTCCGGGCGTTTGATAAACGAACCTGATATTGCTCTGCCCCGAACCGACGACTATACCCATCATACCGCCGTTTACTGTGTATATCTCAGTTTGTTTGCCGTTGACATAAGCTTTCCATCCCCTGTCGTGGGGTATGCTGAAATATATAAGCCTTGTTTTTTCTCCGTCGGACACGGCTGTGACAGTGTTTTGATCTATGTGTACCTCTGTGCACGCTGTGTTTTGCGCGTGCTTTACAGCTTCTTTCCAGTCGGCAGAACGGCCTTCAAACTCGCTGAGCAAAGGCGATAAGTGCTGTGCCGTTGCGCTGTCGAGATAGCAGGCGCTGCACATATTTTGTATCCTTTGGTTGTTTTCGTTTTTATCGCCGGTGGATCTGATCTCTTCGGCGGAAACTTCAATATAGGAATCATACTCAAAACCGAAGGGAACATAATACGGGCAATCCGTGGTTTCGCCATCCGCGTTTACCGTCTGCTTTATGCTCAGTACAGCCTGTATCGCCGGTGTGTCAAATCTTTTTTTTGCAAACGAATCCGTTTCAATCCCCGCAAGGTCGCAAAAACTACAGACAGCCTTTGATTTGAAGCTGTTGAAAGTATTGACGGTGGGCTTGTTCACGACCATTCCCATATTATGAAAAATGTTCCTGTAATCCGTTCGATAAGTATAATCCACGCGGTCGGTCTCCGCATTCTGACTTACAAATGCAACTTCTTTTTTGACTTCATGAGACAGAACATTGCCTTCGTTAGTGAGATAAACGCAATAACTCAGGGCGCAGACCGCGACAAGAACGGGTATGAGCTTTTGGGGATCAAAAACAGCTTGCTTTTTGGTCAGCAAAAACAAAACAAAATAAGAAAGAAGGCACAGGGCTAAAAACGTAACGACGTACCTTATGTTTTCCGCGTTGAATTTTTTGGTAAAACCGGAATTGTTAAGCGCGGTCATGGCGCCCGACGGCAGTTTTGCTTCCACTGCGGCAATCATTTTGCTGTTGCTGAATAACAGCTTGGCGATCAATGGCAACCCCATCGTCACCGCCGAACCGACGGCAATTAGTTTCGCGCTCTTCCGCATTTCGCTGCGGTAGAGTAGTCTGTTTCGATCCATATCATCAATTATCACTATCGAACAAAGCGCAGACATCAAAACGAACGCATACCACCACCTGGTATAGTTCGGGTTTGAGAACAAAGAAAATATACTGCTGCCAAAGGGAATAAGCGACAGCAGGAACAACAGTCGGATCAGTTTAAAATACCATTTCTTTTCTTTGACAAAAAGCGCCGTTATAGAATAAAATGCTCCGAAAAGCGGTAGGAACGCAGCGTTTGAACAAAAGTTTGAATATGTGAATCCGTTTGCAGAACCCAGGATGCCTTCGCTTGGCAAAATGATGGTCTTAACTATTTTGAGCGCTTGCGGCAGACACGCGAGACCTCTTAAGAAGAAAGTCGAAAAGCTGTTGACGGCTTTACCGGTATCAAGAAGGGTCAGGGCGCCAGGCAGCAAAACCACCGCGGCACAAGCGGCACCGAGGGCGTAAAACATAAGACATCCCGCCGCATTTTTCCATGACAGCTCTGCTTCATAACGAACCTTAAAAAACAGATAAATCAAAATAAAGACAGACGTGCCGACGAACATATAATAGTTTGTCGCCGCATGGATCGCCACGGCAAAAGCAAAAAGTATTCTGCTTTTTTTGCCGAGGCATCTGTCGCAAAGCATCAGTACCAAAGGGAAGAACGCTATAGTGTTGAGGAAAATATAGTAATATGTAGAATCAAATGTGAATGACGAAAATGTGTAGATCAATGCGCCTGCCTGTGCATAAAACGGTTTGCTCACATAATTCTTCAAATAAAGGAAGGCAAATGCCGCCGCGAGCGCGTGCTTAATAATAAAAACAACTGTCAATCCCTTCGCGATCAAGGCTTCGGGCAGCAGTACAAGCAGATAAAAGAAGGGATCGCCCAAAGTGTAATATGAATAAACTCCGAAAAAGTCCGCGCCAAGGAATGAGTTCATGCTCCATGTCGCGCCGCCCGCACGGATCAGCCTGCGGCTTTCTTTGATGAACGGGAGGATCTGTGTCATGTAATCACCAAAAAGATACAGCGAACCGCGGTACTTGATGACCGTTGGCAAAACAGCAAAAAACGTTATTGCCGCTGATATGATCACAACGGTAATAACACTTTTGTTCAGTTCCTTTTGTTTTGTGTTCACTATACAAATACTCCTGTTTTTCATCGTGTCCCTGATAGGACGCCTTAAGAATACCGTCACAAACCTCCGTGGGCGCATCCGTCAGTATAAGCTTCCGCAAGAACGAATTGTATCACTCAAGAAATATTATACCTGAATTTAAAAATGTGTCAACACAAATCAGGGATCTGCTGCTGTCTCCCGCATCGACTGTACGTTATGATTTTTGTTAAAAACAAATTGTGTCGCATTGCGTTATCAATACCCCTTTGTTGACACGGGTCCGAATAGGGAGTATACTTTTCATAAATAAAATTCGGGAGGAACGGCAATGTTTAAACTGTTTGAAGATGAAATAATAGATTATATGCAGTTCGTAAAACAAAAGGACGGTAAAAAACTGATCTATGTTAACAAGAACGAAAAAGAATAACTGTGAAAAGTGGGAGCTGTAATATCTGAACGGGCGCTCTCCCCCCCATTAAGGCTGTGAAATCCCTCGCGGCGGCACGGAATATATCTGTGCTATACGTTTT
Source organism: Clostridiales bacterium (assembly GCA_024684435.1). GTDB lineage: Bacteria > Bacillota > Clostridia > Oscillospirales > Acutalibacteraceae > JAAZFZ01. Next base: position 59,021 of record JAIKWV010000019.1, on the reverse strand, counting down.
TAAGTCAGCAATTCCGCAGTTTTTTTATGATATCGTATTTGATCGGCGCGCTTCGGCGCGCTTTTTATTTTTATTCTTAAAAAATCCTCCGGTATATATTGCTTTAATTATGAAAAATAGGTATAATTATTGGAAATAGGTCATGCTGTAAAGGAGTGTTCTGAATGGAAAAACTGCTCAAGATCCATCCCGACGCGTTGTACGATTCCGAATATATCGACTGTCTGATAGAAACAAACGATTACAAGACCCCCGAGCTTGCCCTTAAGGGAGAATACAGGCACGAAAAGGGCGTAACCGTCGTTACCACTTTGGGACACAAGATAATAATAGAAAACTGCTTTGACAATACGCTCAGGCTCAGGATCACTCAGCCGGGCGCCTGTGTGGATAAAACCGTCACCGAGCGTCTGGGACTGATTAAAACAGACTGGGCTGTATCGGATTACGACTACAAGCTTGAGGACGGCGTGATATATTTTTCCAACGCCCGTCTTGCTCTTGTATTTGATATGAACACAAACGAGTTTGAGTTTAAAACAGCCGAGGGCAAAACTCTGGTCAAAACAAAAAACGGCGGCGCGCGATTTTCAGAGACCGCCGCGGAATATTCCGGCATGAGGAGCTACACCGAGTTTGAGCGCATCGGGGACGAGAGATATTCCGGCTTCGGCGCAAGGATATTCAAGGTGGACCGAACAGGAGAATCCGCGGACATCTTTGCCGAAAAAGGCGGCACCAAGGTGGGCGATTACGGCGGCTTCCCCATTCCCTACTTTATCAGTTCAGCCGGGTACGGTCTGTTTTTCAACGATCCCTGGCCCCATGTCTATTTTGATATGGCAAAGACCAACAAGGACGAGTGGTTCATCAGCGCCCCCGGCGGGGATTACGATATTTTCGTGTTCTGCGGCAGCACGTCGGAGATAACAAAGAGCTACGCTAAGATAGTGGGCACAAACCAGTTCCCCAAGAAGTGGCTCATGGGTTACTGGTGCAGCAGTTTAAGCTTTGAAAGGGCTCAGGGCGCCCTTGACGATATGGGACGCATGAGAAGCGAGGGCTATCCCTGCGAGGCCATAGTTATTGACGGTCCCTGGCGCGGCGGCGTAAACTTCATCAGGGATTACACCGGCGGCTGGGGTTATCCCTCGGACGACTACAACTGGCACCCGGATTTCGGCGACGGCGTGGGCATGATCAAAACGCTGGAAAAGGACAACATCAAGACCGTCCTTCACATCAACTCCTGCGCCTTCAAGCCCTCCACCGCTGTTCCCGCCATAGCCCAGGGTCTGCTCCGTCAGGTCAAGAACGAGACCGTGCCGGACGTAGCGACACAGCGGGGCATAGATTATTACAAAACTTTCCTTGTCCCCAGAATAAAGGACGGGGTCACCCAATGGTGGACAGACCATTCCGACCGTGTCAGCGGCGAGATACTGCCGGGTATCCCCTCAAGGAACCTTTTCGGTCCCCTGTGGAACAGAGCTATCTCCGACATCATGGCTGAAAACGGCGTGAAGGGTCATATGTCCCTGTCAAGAGGCGGCGGCATCGGAAGCCAGAGATACGCCCTTCCCTGGGCGGGAGACACCCAGTTCGGCATCCGCAGATTCAAAGAGGACATCTGGTACATCATCAACGCCGGCATGGCGGGCTTTACCCTGTGCGGGTACGATCTGGGCGGCTTCATGCGGGGTCCCGGCGTGGAGACCCCGCCGGACGAGATGCAGTTTGAGGTCAACAACATCATCAGACGGGTCTGTCAGAGCATGATATTCTGCCCCATGCCCAGAATGCACAACGGTGAAAATTCCACGGCAAAATGGCCCTGGAACTGCCCGGAGGAGACAAGAGAGCTGTACCGGGAATGTCTTAAGTACAGATACAGGTTCATCCCCACGGTATATTCCTACGCCATTCACGGTTCAATAACGGGCGAACCCATCATCCGTCCCCTGTTCTACGATCGCATGGACGATCACAAGCTTTACGCCATAGACGACCAATTCTATTTGGGCGACCACATTCTCATCGCCCCCGTGACCGAAGCCAACACGGACAAACGCGAGGTGTACCTGCCGGAGGGGACATGGGTCAATATGTGGACAAAAGAACGCTTTGACGGTAACAAGACCGTTGTGTGTGATGCTCCCATGTTCAAAAAGGAAGGTCTGCCCATGTTCATAAAAGTGGGCGGCGGCGCGGCGTATCAGCCCGACTGCATGAGCCTTTATGACCGCGTTCCCGAAGAACTGCGCATTGAGCTTTACGCGGATACGGCGGCTGAGCTTTTGCTCAATGAAAGCGAGACCGTGACCGACAAATTCAGCTGTAAAAGAAGCGGCGGCGTCTTTGATGTGTTTGCCGAAAACAACAGCGATATCGACCGCAAATACACCGTTGTCATTTATGCCGACGGAAGAGAATATAAGGCAGCGTTTGACATCAAGGCGGGTTCGGCAAAAAACACCGAAGCAAAATAAACCTCATTCAAAAGTAGATCTGAAATGAAAAAGCTTTTCGGAGAACTGAAAATAACCTGGGTAAAGCTGATGATCTTTGCCCTTATCGCAGGCATATACACCGGCATCATGGCGGCGCTGCCCATAACAAAGGACACCTCCTTTGCCGACCCTTTGAATGCTGGGTGCTGTTCGGCATAATTCTCATTGTAAACAGCAAAACGCCGTTGGATTCGGCGCTGAAATGTTTTGTGTTTTTCCTTATAAGTCAGCCCTTGGTATATCTTGTGCAGGTACCCTTCAACCCTCTTGGCTGGGGCATTTTCAAATACTATCCCGACTGGTTCGTCTGGACGCTCTTCACCTTCCCCATGGGCTTTGTCGGATACTATATGCGCAAAGAAAAATGGTGGAGCTTTTGCATCCCTGTTCCCATTTTGGCATTTTTAGGATTCCACTATTACGGTTTTCTCGGAGAAGTTATTTCGTATTTCCCCAATCATCTGCTCAGCGCAATATTCTGCGCTGTGACCATGATAGTTTATCCCCTTTTCATATTCAAGGAAAAGAAGCTCAGGATAGCCGGACTTATTATCAGCATAGTCATACTTGCGGCGGCAAGCATTTTTGCTCTCAACTCCGGCGGCAATTCATACAACACCACTCTGATGACGAGCGGCGGCTCTGCGGGAGTGGAGTTTGATGAAAGCTACAAGCCGTACCTTGAGGACGAATCCTTCGGCGAGGTGTCAATCGTATATGAGAAAAATATTGACACTTATATGGTAAACGCCGATTTTGTCAAAACAGGGGAAACAAAATTTATTCTGGAAGCTCCCGACGGAGAAAAGCGGATCTTTTCTCTGGTGGTCAACAGAAACTCCTACGACATAGAGGAGATCAAAGAATAGCATTTTACAGAAGTATCATCAAGGACGATCAAGGAGTCAGGCATCATGGAACCGAACAAGGACCTTAAAGGCCGCATTACATACGATAAGCTGTTCTGGCTGTTCATGGCAGGCAGTGTTTTCGGCGTTATTCTCGAAGGGGTTTTCTGCCTTATCATCAAGGGCATATGGGAAAGTCATGTTGTCGCTCTTGTGGGGCAGTTGAATGTGCTTTACGGCGCAGGCGCCGTTTTATCTTTTGTTGCAGCAACACTGTTGAAGAACAAAAGCATAATTTTAAGGTCGCTGGTCATTATGGCTGTTTTCACGCTGCTGGAACTGTTCGGCGGGATTCTTCTGGCGGACGGCATAGGGATGAAGGCCTGGGACTACAGCAACAGAATGCTGAATTACAGAGGGATCATATGTTTTAATTTCACTCTGGTCTGGGGCGCCGCAGGCTTTGTGTTCTGCCTTTTGTACGATAAGATCGACAAAGTTCTGTGTAAGCTCTGCGGCAAAAAGCTGCACATTGTCTGCATAGCGTTGAGCATATTTGTGGCTGTTGACCTTGCGGTGACCGCCGCCGCGATAGGGCGCTGGAGCTCACGGCATTACGGCTCGGAAGCCACCGGCTTTGCCCGCTCCCTGATAGATAAGTACACCCCTGACGATATGATGCAGTCAAAGTTCATTGAATGGTCATTCTTGGAATAATTCCGAATTAAATTTGTGAGGTTAATAATATATGAACATATCATATAAAGACATCCATGACTTCGGCAAAGAGAAGCTTGAACGGCTGTTTCTTTCGGTGGAATGGTCGTCCGGGCATTTCCCCGAAAAGCTCGTTGTCGCCATGAAAAATTTCGACACGGTTTTTTCCGCCTGGGACGGAGACAAGCTCATCGGCATGGTTTGCGCCATGGACGACGGGATAATGAACGCCTACGTCCACTATCTCCTTGTCGATCCCGAATACCACGGAAAGACTGTGGGCAGAACTCTTGTTGAGATGGTCAAGGAAAAATACAGGGACTATCTGCGCATCGCGGTGATCGCATACAACGATGAGCTGGATTTTTATCGGAACTGCGGATTTGTAAAAAGCGACGACGCTTCCCCCATGTTCATAACGTCCCTGTGGACGTAATAAGAGGTGAATGTGAAATGACCGTAAGAGAATATAAAACCGAAGACCTTAACGCTATGATCGCCATCTGGAATGAGGTGGTAGAGGACGGTATCGCCTTTCCTCAGGAGGAGCCCCTTGACACTGTAACCGGAGCGGAATTTTTCGCTTCTCAGAGCTATTGCGGTGTGGCTGAGGAAAACGGTACTGTTGTGGGGTTATATATTTTACACCCCAACAACGTGGGCAGGTGCGGACACATCTGCAACGCGAGCTACGCGGTAAGCTCCCTTTGCCGCGGCCGTCACATCGGGGAAAAGCTGGTGACCGACTGCCTTCAAAACGCCCGGCGGCTGGGTTTTAAGATACTGCAATTCAACGCCGTTGTGGAGAGCAATATACACGCGCGGCATCTGTACGAACGCCTGGGCTTCGTTCAGCTTGGGGTCATCCCGAAAGGTTTTCGCATGAAGGACGGGCATTATGAAAACATTTGTCCTTATTATATTGAACTGTAACTCAAAAAATTTGTAAACGGGAGGTGCGGAATGGATCGGAAAAAGATAATCTTCGGCTGGTTGAGGATAGTCTTCGGCCTTCTTGTATTTGCTCTGGGCGTACATCTGACCATACGCGCCGACCTGGGGCTTGCCCCCTGGGACTGTCTGGGCATGGGCATCTCCTACCACACTCCCCTGAACTACGGACTTTCCATGACGGCAATGGCTGTGATGATCCTTATCATCGACATCCTGTTAAAAGAAAAGATCGGCTTCGGTACGATCATTGACGCCCTGCTCACAGGTAATTTTGTTCAGCTTTTCAACGACATTGACCGCCTGCCGAAAACAAAGAATATTTTCGCGGGCATTCTTATCATAATTGCCGGGCTTGCTCTGATGGCTGTCGGGCAGTATTTTTATATGCTCTCCGCTCAGTGCTGCGGTCCCCGGGACGCACTGCTCGTGGGCTTGGGAAAAAGGCTCAAACGGCTGCCAATAGGTCTGGTGCAGATCCTTCTGTGGGGCACGGTGCTTTTGATCGGCTGGCTCCTGGGAGGCCCGGTTGGCATTGGCACGGTGGTGAGCACCTTCTGTTCGGGAATAGTCATGCAGATAATATATTCAACAATAAAATTCGAACCCCGGAAGATCGAACATCAGAGCGTTGCGGACACGTTCAGGCAATTAAAAAATAAATCGTAATTTTTCCTGCGGCAAATCACGAGGTGTGAAACGATGAGAATAGAAAGCGAACGTCTGGTTATTTATCCTGTCAGCGATGATGAAATGAGGATCATTGCGGAAAATGAAAAAGACGCTGAATTAAAGCAGGCATATTCCGAAATGCTGGAGGGCTGTCTCAAAGAGCCCGAGAACAGGATCTGGTACGCCCTGTGGCTCATTGAGCTTAAGGAACCGGTCGGCACTGTGGCGGGTGATCTTTGCTTTAAGGGTCTTGCCGCCGACGGAACGGTGGAGATCGGATACGGTCTTAAGGACGGTTTTTGCGGAAAGGGGTATATGACGGAGGCTGTCAAGGCTGTTGCCAAATGGGCATTGGAGCAAAACTGTGTAAAAAGAGTTGAGGCTGAAACCGCTCCCGAAAACGAGGCTTCGCAAAGAGTGCTTGCCGCCTGCGGATTCGTTCCCTCCGGAACAGTGGGGGAAGAGGGACCCCGGTTTGTGTTGAAAAAATAAAATATTTTCCAAAATCGGCTCGGAAAGAGGAGAAACAGTAATGGACACGTTTGATAACAGCAAGTACGAAAAGTACAAAGAGGAAGCAAAGGAACGTTGGGGAAACACCGCCGCTTATGCGGAATATTCGGAAAAGGTGAAAAATCGTTCTGCGGACAGCTTCGACAGTATCAACGCCGGCATGGACAGGTTGATGGGCGAGTTTGCCCTGTGTATGGGGCAAGGGTCGAGGCCGGATTCCCCGGAGGCGCAGGCTCTTGTGGGCAAGCTGCAAAAATATATAACCGAAAAATATTACACCTGCACCGATGAGATCCTTGCCGGTCTGGGGCAGATGTACGCCGCCGACGAACGTTTTAAGAACAATATCGACCGCCGCGCCGCGGGGACCGCGGGATTTATAAGCGATGCGATCGATATTTACTGCGGCAAATAAAAAGGAGTTGTGACCATGACATTTCGTGAACGCGCCCGGGAACTGGTATCCCGCATGACCCTTGAAGAAAAATGCAGTCAGATGCAGTACCGCTCCCCTGCCATAGAACGGCTGGGGATACCTGCGTACAACTGGTGGAACGAGGCGCTTCACGGTGTGGCGCGGGCAGGCTGCGCCACGGTATTTCCACAGGCTATCGGCATGGCGGCAAGCTTTGACGACGAACTTCTGAAAGAGGCGGCGGAGGCCATATCCGACGAGGCGAGGGCCAAGTACAACGAGTTTAAGACCTTCGGCGGCACCTCATGGTATCAGGGGCTTACATATTGGTCCCCAAACATAAATATTTTCCGTGACCCCCGCTGGGGCCGGGGTCAGGAGACCTACGGGGAGGACCCGTATCTCACAGGCCGCATGGGCGCGGCGTTTATCAAGGGCTTGCAGGGCGAGGGCGAATACCGCAAACTGGACGCCACAATAAAGCACTACGCCGTCCACAGCGGACCGGAAAAACTGCGTCACGAATTTGACGCCCGTGTCGATGACAAGGACTTATACGAGACTTATCTGTCCGCGTTCCGTTACTGCATAGAAAACGCCCATCCATCCGCGGTGATGGGGGCATACAACCGCTTCCGGGGTGAATCCTGCTGTGCCAGCCGCAAGCTGCTGGAGGATATCCTCCGGGGCGAGTTCGGCTTTGACGGATATGTGGTATCCGACTGCGGCGCCATCTGCGACATACACGAGCATCATCACATAACCCACACCCCCGCCGAAAGCGCCGCTCTTGCGGTAAACTGCGGCTGTGACCTGAACTGCGGCAAGGCGTATGAGTGGCTCATGGACGCGGTGGAGCAGGGGCTTGTGTCCGAAGACACCGTTACCCGCAGCGCGGAAAGGCTGTTTGAGGCCAGGTTCAGGCTGGGTATGTTCGACGATGACTGCCCCTATAACAGCATAGGCACAGAGGTCATAGAATGCGAAAAACACACCGCGCTGAACCTTCGCATGGCGGAGGAAAGCATGGTGCTTCTGAAAAATGACGGTATTCTGCCCCTAAAGAAGAATATTCGGGTCGCAGTCATAGGCCCCAATGCGGACAGCCGTGACGTACTGCTGGGCAACTACAACGGCACCCCCTCCGTATATTACACCCTTTTGCGGGGAATACAGGAGGCGTGTGCCGGAGAGGTGCTGTACGCCGAGGGCTGCGGACTTGTGCGCACCGACGAACAGTCAGGATCCGCTCTGCTGCGGGAGGCTGTGCTCCGGGCAAAACGGGCGGACGTTGTTGTTATGGTCATGGGTATCTCTCCCCGCATTGAAGGCGAGGAAGGCGACGCCGGGGATTCCTTTGACAACGGCGACCGCATAGATATCGAGCTGCCCGCGGTACAAAAAGAACTCTACGAGGCGGTACTCAAAACCGGCGCTCCCATAGTGTTCGTCAACGTCAGCGGCAGCTGTGTGTCACTGTGCCGTCAGCAGGAAACGGCGAACGCCGTTCTGCAATGCTTCTATCCCGGCGCCATGGGCGGCAAGGCTCTTGCAAACATTCTGTTCGGGGAGACCGCTCCCTGTGGTCGTCTGCCCGTAACCTTCTACCGCGGCGTTGAGGATCTGCCCCCCGTTGAGGACTATTCCATGGAGAACCGCACATATAAATTTTTCAAGGGCGATCCCCTGTACCCCTTCGGCTTCGGTCTGACCTACGGGGAAGTAACAGAAAAATGGGAAGATGAAAACACCGTTATCCTTCACAACGGCGGCGCCTTTTTCGTAGGGTACACGGTACTGAAATTTGTCAATGACCCTCACAAGGAGTTGAAAGATTTCCGTAAGGTACCGCTGGAACCGGGAGAAACACGCAAAGTTATTTTCAAATAACTTCTGTTTTTCCTTTTGGGTCATAAAAAAATGTTTTATTTTTATTTGAGATATGTTACAATATATTTATGGTTCGATGCGCTGTTCTGAAATCGAATCAAATAAAAAAACAACGAGGTATAGATCATGGCAACTTACAAATGCAAAATATGCGGTGAAGTTTTCACGGTTGAAGCCGGTGTCGAAGCCGTATGTCCACGCTGCAAACAGAAAGGAGCTAATCTTGAGATGATCGAGGAAAAGAAAGCTAATCCCTATGCAGGAACACAGACGGAAAACAACCTGAAGGCCGCCTTTGCAGGCGAGTCACAGGCAAGGAACAAGTACACCTATTTTGCCTCAAAGGCGAAGAAGGAGGGCTTTGAGCAGATCGCGGCTCTCTTCCTGAAAACCGCCGAGAACGAAAAGGAACACGCCAAGATGTGGTTCAAGGAACTCAACGGCATAGGTTCCACCGCGGAAAATCTGGGCGCCGCCGCTGACGGTGAAAACTACGAGTGGACGGATATGTACGAGGGCTTTGCCAAAACCGCCGAGGAGGAGGGCTTCCCGGAGCTTGCCGCAAAATTCCGCGGAGTAGCCGCCATCGAGAAGCACCACGAAGAGCGTTACCGCGCCCTGCTCAGCAACGTGGAGGCACAGAAGGTCTTTGCCAGGAGCGAGGTCAAGGTCTGGGAATGCCGCAACTGCGGTCACATCGTAGTGGGCACCAACGCTCCGGAGATCTGCCCCGTCTGCGCTCATCCCCAAGCGTATTTTGAGATAAACGCGGAAAATTATTGAGTTGAATTAAAATTTTTTGAAAGAGGTGTTTTGTTATGGAAATGAAGTTTTACAGATGCGCCCGCTGCGGTCAGATAATCGCCATTGTAAAGAAAACAGGGTCTCCCGTGATGTGCTGCGGCGAACCCATGCAGGAGCTTGTCCCCGGCACCACCGACGCCGCCGTTGAAAAGCACGTCCCCGTCTATGAGGTCAATAACGGCAAGGTCACCGTTACCGTTGGCTCAGTCATCCATCCAATGACCGAGGAACACTACATCGAATGGGTCTCTTTGCAGACAAAATACGGCAACCAGAGAAAATGCCTCAAGCCCGGTATGGAACCCAAAGTATGCTTCTCCATCTGCGATGGGGACGAAGTGGAGGCGGTCTACGCCTACTGCAATCTCCATTCCCTTTGGAAAGCGTAAGTCCTGACGGAACACAAAAAACATCTGCCCTGAAGCCGCGCGCTTCGGGGCAGTTTTTGTTTTTGAAATTTTACAGACTTTTTATAAACGCAGTGATCCTCTCCGCCAACAAAATATGTCCCGCGTCGTTGGGGTGGAGACCGTCCGGTATGTATTTTTCCTTTATGCAGGGCACTGCCGGGGTAAAACCTGCCGTCGCGTACAGATCAAGCACCGGCAGGGAGTAACACTCCGCTCTCTCCCGAATGATCTCCACATAGTCCTTAAGTGTCTCCCGGACGCCGTCTTCATTTGTTTTTTCATCCAGAAAACGGTGCAGGGGGGTTATTATGATCTTTGTTGATTCGGGATACAGTTCATAAAGCTTTGTGTACAGGTAATTCAGCGCCCCGTAAAAAGTATCCGGCGTGGTGTCGGCGGGCTGACCTATGGGGGCGTCCCCGTGTCCGTAGTCGTTTGTGCCGCCGAAGACAACGACTATATCCGCGTCCTTTTCCATGGAATCCACCCGGGAGCAAAAGTCAAGGTCCCGTCTGGGTTCAACGCTGGGCTTTTGCTGTCTTGCCAGGCGGGTGCCGCCTATACCGTAGTTGCGGCAGATGGCTCCCTCCCGGGTCGCGATAAGGTCGGTGAATCTTTTGTCCGGCGAGGTGACGCCGTGACCCTCCGTTATGCTGTCTCCCAAAAAGTTGATTTTCTTGTTTTTCAGTTCCATATTTTTCTCTCCGTTCATTTTAATGTTCTCATCAAAAATTCAACAACATAGACCGTACCGCAGGCGGCGGCAGCCACGGGCAACAGCTTTGCCCCCAGCAGGGACAGTATCACCGCCACCAGAAGTCCGGCAACAGCCGACCACACGGAAGCCGTGCTGAAAAGGATATCCGGTATTATCATCGCCGCAAGCACGGCGAAGGGTACATAGTACAGGAATGATTTGATAAAACGGTTGTTTATTTTCTTCTTTATCAGGGTTATGGGCAGCATACGGATAAGATAGGTCACCCCTGCCATGACCGCGATGTATGCTAAAAGTCTGCCTGTTGAAACCGTCATGCTGTCTCATCCTCCTTTACCGGGAAGATAAGCGCGCCCAATACCGAGGCGGCCACAGCGCAGATGATAATTACCGTGCCTCCGCTGAGTTTAACGGGCAGCGGCAGATATCTGAGCAGACAGCTCAGGGCTATTGAGACCCCTATGACAGTTATCAGGGGTCTGCTCTTCTTTGCCGGAGGCAGGATTATTGCCACGAACATGGCGTAGAGAGCAATGCCTAAAGCGCTGCGCAGCGGGTCGGGCATAATGCTGCCGGCGACCGCTCCCAGCAGGGTGCCCAAGGACCATCCCAGAAACGGAGCCGTGCCCAGACCGTACATATATCTGCATCCCACGTCCTCCGGCTGACCTGAAGCCACGGCGAATATTTCGTCCGTGATAAAAAATGAGGAAAGCAGTCTGTGAGGGAGGGTCATGGTTTTGTCTGTCTTTTGCGACAGGGTCACCGACATGAGGGAATATCTCAGGTTTATGATGAACTGCGCGAACAGCATTTCCACCATGGGAGACCCGGCGGCGATGATCCCGATCCCTGCAAACTGACCGGCGGAGGTCAGGTTAGTCATGGATATCACCACCGCGGACCAGATGGGCAGACCCATATTCACCGCAAGCATACCGAAGGAGAAGGAAACGGACAGATAGCCCAAACCTATAGGCACGCCGTCCTTCAGTCCCTTTATGTATTTACTGTTCCTGTTCATTCCGTTCTTACCGTCCGTTAATTGTTTTTTGTCAGTTTATTTATTGCCCTCACCGTTTCGGCAACGGGCAGACCCACCACATTGAAGTAGTCTCCCAGTATGCCCTTGATGAGTACACAGCCTCTGCCCTGTATGCCGTAGGCGCCCGCCTTGTCCATGGGTTCACCTGTGGCGATGTAGGCGTTTATTTCATCATCCGTCAGATCATAAAAGGTGACCTCGGTCTTTTCAGCAAAAGAGACCGTTTTGCCCCGGCAGATGATACATACCCCGGTGAACACACAGTGGGTTTTGCCGGAAAGCATTCTGAGCATATCGTAAGCCTGCGCTCTGTCCCGGGGTTTGCCTAAAATTTTGCCGTCGCAGACCACCACGGTGTCCGCGCCTATTACACAGCAGTCCCCGAACCTTTCCGCCACCGCCGATGCCTTTTGCCCGGCAAGGAGTTTTACCGTTTCCTCCGGCGAGGCTCCTTCCGGTACCTGTTCCTCCACATCCGAGGTGTGTACCTCAAAGTCAACTCCGGCAACGCTGAGAAGCTCACGTCTTCTGGGGGAGGCTGAGGCAAGTATTATTTTCAAAGTCATCCCTCTGTTTCAGTTGAAATCAAATCGGTTTAGTGTTAAAATATAAATACGCTGTTATTATACATCATCGGATCGTGTTTTTTAAGCCCTTTGGGAAATTATTTTTATTTTCAGGGCATATAATTTTTTGAAAGAGGGTTTATTTATGAGTTTTAAAGAAATAAATATAAGAGACCTTAAGGAAAGTCCCGTTAAAATGATAAGCGAGGACTGGACTCTCATCAGCGCCGGGAACGCAGACGGCTGGAACACCATGACCGCAAGCTGGGGCGGAGTAGGCGAACTCTGGAACAAGGACGTGGCGTTTATCTTTATCCGCCCGCAGAGGTACACCTATGAGTTTATTGAAAAAAGCGAATATTTTACCCTCAGCTTTTTCGGCGGAGAAAAGCGGGATGAGCTTGCCCTTTGCGGCAGTGTCAGCGGCAGGGACGTGAACAAGGCGGAAAAGACCGGGTTCACACCTGTTTTTGACGGGGACAGCGTCTATATACAGCAGGCAAAGACAGTCATAGTCTGCCGCAAGCTGGCTTTTCTGGATATTGATCCCAAGGGATTTCTGAACGATAAGATAATGGCCTGCTACACAAACGGCGACTATCACCGCATGTATGTCGGACAAATAGTTAAAGTGCTTACGAAGTAATCTTGAGGACGGTGTAACATATGAGACCGAGACCCTACGGCTTAGTCCTTGCCGGCGGCGGCGCGAAGGGCGCGTATCAGATCGGCGCATGGAGAGCCATGCGCGAGATAGGCGTTGATATCTCCACCGTTGCGGGAGTTTCCATAGGCTCAATAAACGGTGCGCTGATAGCCTCCGGGGACTATGAGGGCGCCGTAAAGCTGTGGAAGAGCGCTTCAGTTGTAAAGGGCGTTAACATGGCAAGGGAACTGAAGGAGCCGGACAACCTTTTCAGCAGAAAAAATTTTTCGGTGCTTCTGCGGGAAATAATCCGCAACGGAGGCATCGACGCCTCCCCCACTCAGCATATGCTGGGGCAGTACATAAATGAGGACGCGGTGCGCAATTCAAACATAAAGCTGGCGATAGTAACCTTCCTGCTTTCTGAAATGACTCCCCGTGAAATGAATATCGAGGACATACCTGAGGGCAGGCTGGTGGAGTATCTGCTGGCGTCCTCCCATTATCCCGGAGTCAGCAAGATAGGACCCGAAGGGGAAAAATATATCGACGGTGGCATATATGACAACGCTCCGGTAAGCCTTATGCGCAAGCTGGGACACAACCGGATGATAATCGTTGACATATCCTCCATAAAAGGTCTGGGGCATAAGCAGGACATTTCCTGCTCGGACATAATATATATCCGCCCCTATGACATCGACGAGCTGGGCGCCTCCTTTGATTTCAGTGACGAGCTGATCGAAAAGCGCTTTGAAATGGGATACATGGATACCAAAAAGGCCTTTGGTCTGCTGGCAGGCAGGATATATTATTTTGAGCCGGAGACCGTTGCCGGCTTCATTGAAAAATACGGCGCTGATGCCTTTGATCAGCTGGAAAATCTGGCTATCAAGGTTGGTCTGCCGAGGCTTAAGGTCTACGGTGAGGATGATTTCCTGCGCGAGCTTCTGCCCCTGTACAAGGATTACAAAGAAGAGCTGGAGGAAAAGAAGAAGAAAAAGGAGCAGCGGTTTTACAGAAATATCATAAAGAAGAATCCTGAAATAATCAAAAAGATCGTCGCTCTCAAACCCACAAAAAGCTATGATCTGGCGGAGGACATCCTCAAATCCCTTGACGCCCCCGCAACGATGAACGAATAGTTGTTGAGCCGCTGCGAAAAACCGCAGCGGCCCTTTTTATTTATTCTTTTGTATGTATTCGGAAATGTTATGGTTGTTCCGCCATATTTCCTTTGCCCTTTCAAGAGCCTGCTCTACCATATCCGAAAGCCTTTCTTCGGTGAGTATCCCACGGAGCAGGGGCGGCAGTTTAAGATAAATTTTTTCTATGACCTCAGCTTTTTTCAGCTCCCCTGTACCGCCGGGATATTTCATCTCCGCATTGGTGACCAGCTTAAAAAGGATCTCCTCCACGGTCTTTATTTCTCCCCTGAGGGTGAACCATATGATCATAGCCGCCGCGGCAGCCGCCAGCATAACGGAATACCATGCCGCAAAATCAATATTTAAAAATTTCATTTTTCCTCTCCTATCTTAAAATCATTGTCATTGCCGAGGCGATCAGTCCGCTGACCAGCGCCGTTATCACACAGGAAATGACCGTGCGTTTATAGTACCTCAGATCCTCAGCCGGCTTGTTTTCCACCGCCTGCAGACGGCTGTCCACCTTGTCGACCTTTCGGCTTATGCTCACTGTCTCTGCCGCTATTATTTTTACCGACGCGGTAAGCTCGTGGATATCTTCAAGATCCTTGCGTATCTCGTCAAGCCTGTGGAAAATATTTTTTTCGTTTGTTTCAAGCGCGGTGAGTCTTTCCTCCGCAGTCGCCATTCAGACCTCCACCCCCTTGACATAGGACGTGAAGCCCGCCTTGTAAGCCCCCGCGGCAATGACCTTATATTTTATCAGCGCCGTCTTGTCCACAATGCCGAGACATTTGCAGCTGCTTCCGGCGGGAAGCGTACCGATCTTCAGGGTCAGCTTGCTGTCGGCAAAAATATTCAGCGTCTGACCGCTGGTGTTTTTGAAGAGCTTTTCAGCGTATATGCCGTCCTCCGTTTTTTGTCCTGTGACCTGCTCCGGGTATTTTATCCAGCTGAGTCTGCCCCACTTGTCCCAGTTCCCCTGAGACAGTTTGCTTTTTACTACTCCGTAGTCAAAGCCCTTTGCCTCGATCACTTCACCCTTACCGGCATAGACGCCTACATGGGCAGTGCCGCGGAATACCAATAATCCGGGGAGTTCCGGGATCGCGGATATCTTTCCGGTTTCCGAGCAGGCTTTGATAAGCCCGCCCACGTTTTTGTCGTACTGCTCACTATACTTTGGAACCGCCGCGGGCGTCTCCTGAAACATATAGGATTTTACAAGTCCGGCGCAGTCATAGCTGCGCTTTCCTATGTAATGCTTCAAGGCGTAGTCTTCCCTCGACTTGTACATTTGCGAGGGATACTGCTTCGCCTTTTGGCGAATGATGTCGGCGGTGAGCACCTTGCCGTAGGTGCCGTAGATATAGGGCAGACCCAGCTGCGCCGCGGCATGGGTCACAAGTCCCGTATTTGTTTTATCCATAAAACCCTCCCCAAACAAACAGCCTCAGAAGAGCTGCCGCGGTAAACAGGACAGCGGTCACCGTAAGCGGCAGGGAGGTAAACAGCCAGTGTATCATTTCCCGTTCCCCTCCGTCAGCGCGGCCACCTGTTCTCTCAGGGAAGCAGGCACATCCGCCAATGTTTTTTTGCCCTTGATTATGAGATCATAATATATCCTTGCCATCATTCGACATCCTTTCTATATATTCGTATATTTCGCAGACCGCCAGCTCCAGCGCCGTTATCTTGTCCTCGTATTCCTCATCGGGACTTCCGCTTCGGGACTGAATGATCCTGTCCCCGACATCGGTGTAGACGGCTGTGCCGATATCATTTGACTCCTCCACCGGCTTGTAGCCCGCCCTTTGGTAATGTACCTCAAGAGGATTGATGATAATATATCCGTCAAGATCAAGCGTTCTGGGCGCCATTTCAAAAACGCCTTCTTCATTTATTCTTCCGTAAAGCTTTCTCATACTTTTTCTCCTTACAGTCTTCTGTATTTAAAATATTCTATGTCCACTGTCGCCGTGCTGGAATATCCTGCCGATACAGCCATGACCTGACAGGCATAGTTGTTTGAATCCGTAACATAATTGCCGGTCCTGGTGACTATAAGTTCATCGTTGATATAGACCCGCGCGACCCTGTTTATGCTGTCCAGCTCACAGCGCAAAACATATCTTGTATTAAGATTTGATCTTCTTGAGCAATACAGCTTATCCACGTTAGAGCCTACCTGATAAAAAACACATACATAGTCATTCTGTACCCGCACAATAAAATCAATGCCGTTCAAGGATCTTAAACTTAACTGCAGCGCCAGACCATTAAAAGAAAAATTTCTGATATAGAAAGCGCACTCCGCCTCGCCGGCTGTCCCCAAATATGAGGGATTGACATTCATAGCTATTCCGCCGGCTCCTGAAGAGCTTGAATTTATACCGTTGAGCCTGTAATATCCGTTTACAAACGCTGCCGTAGATTGAGACGAGATGCCGGGCGATACGATATCAGTGGTCATTTTTCCCGACGGCGGCAAAACTCCCTTGGCGGCATAAAATTCCAGATCCCAGCCGGAGCCGGTGTCGCTGCTGCCGGAGATCAAAGCTCTTCTCCTGTCAGGTTGCCGCATAGAATCCCCTCCAAACCGCAAGTCCGTCCTCAATATCTATCTGATATGTTCTGTCTGCCTCTATTTCCGGGATCACTCCGTCCGCCCAGAGGGGCATAGATGTAAACGCCACCACCGTTGCCGTACTTCCGCTTACAAAAGTTATGCGCGTCCTGTAACGGGGCTCAGCGGGCAGGCTGATGCTCAGAGTGTTTAGGGTGCCGTATTTATACTCCACACCGTCCTCCGGTGAAAGGGACACAGTGGTGGACGTCAGATCTATCACCTGAGTTTCTTTCAGCGTCAGCCCGTGATACTTTTCGTACACCAGTGACATGGTTGCTTCCATCAGCTCGAAATGACAGATCCTGTACCGATCCGCCATTGCCTGAGCAAGCACACCGCTGAGACTTGCCAGCCTGCTGCGCAGAGCCTCCATTGACTGGACAGTGAATTTGCAGTCCTCCGGTATGGGAGTGTTCACCGATATATTTGTCGCGTTGACATCCTCCCCGAAAAGAGAAAAGCAGTAGTTTACTATTTGCTTCCAATCGTGTGCATGTTCCGACCCTTCATCGCAGTCTATATATACCGGTAACTTTTTAAGCTTTATGGCGTTGAGCTTGTCCCGAAGCCTCCTCACATATGAATCCACCTCAAACTGATCGCCGCTGTCCATGTTATATACCCTTTCGTTTGCCAGCGCCAGCTCGGCTGTCAGCTCATTCATTTCATTTTCATCATATGTCGTTAATCTGTAAAAAATCCCCTCGCAGCTCGGGTCGTTTGAATTTGCCGGAAAAGCGTCTCTGGTCACCATATTGTTTATGCTGTCCACCAGATCTATATATTCACGGTAATTTGCCGTCCAATGAGCAAAGAATGTCAGCGTCCCTTTGAATCCCTCCGGCAAAGTGTAGAAAGAGCCGCCCTCAAATATATGCTCGTCGGTCTCGTTAAGCTTCCAACCGTACATTCTGCGCACCTTGTTCTGACCGGTTATATAATATTCGTTGGGCAGACGCAGTCTTGTTCTGGGGTTCGTGATCTGCGCCGGTACGTTGTAGTTCTCATCCACCGTGGACACAAATTTTATGTACACGTTTTCGTCCGGCTGATACAGCTCCGGAAGATCCAGAAGGCTGTTGTAGGAATGGGTGTGTCCAAAACTGTTGGCGGTATATCTTTCCGGATCAAAGACCTCGGAAAAATCCGGATCTGTCACAAATTCTCTGCCCACTAACGACTTTTCAAATTTGACGCTGAATACCGCCGTCTTTTCAATATATGTAACGTGGTTGTCAGCCTCGCGCCTCGCCTCCGCCTGCATGAAGAGCTCCGGTGTTCCGGTGAATTCCCCGGGCAGAGTGCAGTGTATGACTCCCTGTGAAATGTATGTGTTCGCTTCATCGTTCTCTGAGAGCTCATCTATTCCCTTTACTACGATGACCTTGCACATCCCTGCAGGATCAAGGCGCAGAGCATAGCTGTCAAAGCCTGTCTGCATCTCCTCAGGCAGAGTGATGGCAAGCTCCACCGCCATGTGTTCACCCACATATATATTATCCTGGGAACAGCTGAAGCTTCCGTCCGAATTCAAACTGATTTCAACATTTTTCATAGTTGATTTTCCTCTCTGTTTTTAATAGACCGGCAGAACACGGTCAGCCCGCCTTATAGTAATTTTTCAGATAATGCGCGGTGTCGAGCATATCGTTTCTTTGGCTGTAATAATATCTGAGCAGCCCCTCGATCCTCTTTACCTCCGTACGGCTTCCCCCTCTGAGCAGTGATAGTTTTCGCCTGTATTTCTCTATCAGCTCATCGAGGATAGCCGCGCCGTCAAAATATTCTTCGGATAATTCACAAATGCTTTTTCTCATATTTTGCTCTCCTCTTTTAATTTTTCTTTTCACCAAAAAGCAGTTCGTCCGCCGATACGTTAAAAAATTTTGCCAGTCTTATAAGCTCACCGGCGCTTAACTCCGCTTTATCCTCTTCGATTTTTTCCAATCTATCTTTCCTGATTCCTGTCCCGAAGGCAAGCTGACTGAGAGACAGACACTCTCCCTGCCGCAGCCTGCAGACCCGGCGGCCCGCAGTTTCTCCCTTTTGTTCCGCGACAGCCGCGGCGGTGAGCGCCTGATTCACTGCAAGGGGCAGTACCCGAATTTTTTTCTGGCTTTGCTGATACATAACAACGTACTTGAGGTATCTTTCCAGCTTCTCCATGGCCCTGTTCAGACTGCGGGTCACGTTTGACCTGTTGATCCCCTGCTCCCCGGCTATCTGCGCGCAGTTTTTACCCTCAAACCAGTACTTTTTTATGACCGCCTGTTCAGCCCGTGTAAGCTGTTCGTCGATCACGCTGCGAGCCACCGCCGCCAGGGAAATATTCCGTCGCCGCCATACATACTGCACAACACCCTCATACTCCGATCGCTCCCAGTCCAGATAGGACTGCTCGGCAAGAGCCGCCTCCTCGTATGTGGGCGCCGACTGTGGATAAGACAAACTAAACACTTTTTACCTCCTCGAGACTTTTTAATAGCTGTACTAATATAATAGCCACATTTTTCCATGTTGTCAATAGCAAAAATAATTTTTTATTGTCGAATATTGACATTTATAATAGTATCGCTTATAATTGTGATAGATTTTTGTTCCCGATCTGCATATTTTCACAAAAACGACCATATCATAACAAATAAGCTGTTAGGGGTATTGCAATGAATATCATCAGAAAACTTCGCACCCAGCACAACGTTTCCCAGAAAGAGCTTGCAGAGATCTGCCACGTTCATCAGACCGCGGTAAGTCAGTGGGAAAATGACAGGACCGTACCGGACAGGGAATCTCTCACTGTGCTTTCCGCCTACTTCGGCGTGTCGGTGGATACCCTTCTCGGTATAGACAAGACAAGATCCAACCTTGTTCCCGTTTTGGGCAGGGTCCGCGCCGGTCTGCCTGTGGAGGCTGTGGAGGAGGTGCTTGACTACGAGGAGATCAGTCCTCTTATGGCGGCAGGCGGAGATTACTTCGGTCTGCGTGTAACGGGGGACAGCATGACCCCTCGCATATGTGAGGGGGACACGGTGATCGTCCGCCGCCAGTCGGATGTGGACAGCGGAGATATAGCCGTGGTGCTCATCGGCGGCACCGACGCCACGGTAAAAAAAGTAATAAAAAACGGTACCAACATTATGCTGGTACCGCTCAACAGCAGTTATGAACCTCTTGTCTTCTCTCCTGATGAGATCAAAGACATCCCCGTCAATATTCTGGGCAAGGTCATGGAGCTGCGCAGAAAATTTTAATTCATTGTTTTTATAAACCAATACATAAGGGCAAACAGCACTGCGGGAACTACAATGGCAAGGATTATCAGCAGGAACTGTTTGTCCCTCTTTTTGTCCTTTTTTTCCACAAGCTTTGTGGTGCCGCCGATATTATAAACATCAGGATTTTCGTGGATATGATGTCTTACCTTGTCATCGGAGACCGAGACCTTGAAGGTGTCGATATTTTCATATTTTTCGATCATCGCCTTGTTGTGGACAAAGGCCTCGCTCATGTCGATATCATGTTCGGCTTTTACTTTGTGGGTATTTGTTCCGGGTTTATTGCCGCGTTTTTTGGGAGGACTGCTGCTTACGGTGCTGCGATGATGATGGTGATGATGGTGATGGTGATGATGGTGATGATGGTGGTGTCCATGGTGGTGATGGTGTTCGTCTGAGGATCCCGAGCTGTTTTCGCCGTTCTCCGTCTCTGTGACTTCACCGGCGTTTTCAGCCTCCAGAGCCGCCGCTTCCGCCTCTGCCTGCGCCTCAGCCTCCGCTATTTCATCCGCCGATGTCTTGACCTCATCGAAACCGGTTGGCGTCAGAGATTTTTTTCTGTTCTCCCGCTGTATCTCCGAGATCTTTTCAGCCGTTTCCTTGTAGATGTCAAGGGTCTTCTCGCTGGCATATTTCAGGACATAATTGTAATTGTTGTTGGCGGCGATCACCTTTATTGCCGATTTCGTGCACATGGGCTGCGGCTTTCCGGTGTCGTCATCCACGAAAAATACCACGCCGTAGTCACACAGGGTCAAGCCCCAGTATGCTTCGGCAAAATCCGGATGTTTTAACAGTATATCCTTATATACTTCCGCTGCGCTATCAAATTTGCTTGCACGTCTGAGAGTGTTTGCGCGGTTAAAGAGCAGTGCCAGGTCGTCAAGGCATTCGGGCACGGTGTTCAAAAGGGAACATTCCGGGCAGGTAAACAGCTCCTCTCCGAAATCAACGTCAACCGCTTTTCCGCACAGCTTACATTCAAAAGTGCTCAAGATGATACGCCTCCTTTATTGAAAAATCTATTTATTACTATTTATTTTTTAACCGAGCTTTGCCAGCTCGTTCTCAAGCTGGGTTCTGATTATCGCCGGATCGCCGTTTCCTCTGAGCTGTTTCATACAGCCGCCGAACAGCGCCTGGAAAGCCTTTGTCTTTCCGCCGAGATAATCCTTCACCGCCGCCTCGTTTTCCGCGATGACTTTCTTTACCACGTCGTTAATCAAACTTTCGTCGCCCTGAGCGGCAAGGTTGTTTTCCTCGCAGAATTTGTCCGGGTCAACGTCGTTGTCCAACACCGCGACAAGGATCTTTCTGCCCGCGCCTCTGGTGATCTCATTTGAGGATGTCATGGCGATGATCCTGGCAAGCTTATCCGCTGATATCCTGAGCTCGTCCAGCACCTGACCCTTCTTGCGCAGAACGCCGGCGCATTCGGTGAGTATCCATGAAACGATGTCCGCAACGGCACAGCCCTTTCCACGCAGCGCGTCGAACAGGTCGCAGAGATTGCGCTTGGATATGAGCAGCTCGATCTCCTTGTCGGAAACTCCCAGCTCCCTGTACTCGGCAGCCTTTTCCTCGGGAGAGGCGGGCATATCCGCCTTTATTTTTGCCAGCCATTCGTCGTCGATGACAATTGGCATAAGGTTTGGGTCAGGGAAATATCTGTAGTCCGCCGCGGTCTCCTTGTTCCTCATGGAGAAGGTCTTGCCCTTTATGTCGTCCCAGCGCCTTGTCTCCTGAACAAGCACCTCTGTCTGACGCTCAAGAGCGTCCATGTGTCTGGCGGTCTCGTATTTGATGGCTCTCTCTATGGATGAGAGGGAGCTCATATTCTTTATCTCAGTCCTCACGCCCAGCTCCGTTGAACCCTCGGGACGGATGGAGATGTTTACGTCGCACCTCATCGCTCCCTCCTCGCATTCGGAGATGTTGGCAAAGCGGAAAATCGATTTGAGCTTTTCAAGGTAAGCCAGTACCTCCTCCGCAGAACGGAAATCAGGACGGCTCACTATCTCGATAAGGGGCACGCTGGTCCTATTGAAGTCCACGAGGGTGGTGTCCGACCAGTCGTCGTGGACAAGCTTGCCCGCGTCCTCCTCCATATGTATCTGCTTTATGCCTATTTTTGAGATACCGTTTTTGGTCTCCACCTCAACCAGACCGTTGGTGCAGATGGGGTGGAACCACTGGGTGATCTGATAGGCGCAGGGCAGATCGGGATAATAATAGCTCTTTTTGTCAAATGTTGTGCAGCGGTTTATCTCACAGTTGAGCATAAGTCCCGCCATGACGGCAAGCTCCACAACGTGTTTGTTTGTAACGGGCAGCATACCCGGCATACCGCAGCAGGCGGGGCACACGCAGTCGTTGGGTTCCCCGTGATTCGAGTGACCTCCGCAGGAGCAGAATATCTTTGATTCAGTGGCAAGCTCAACGTGGGTCTCAAGGCCAATAACTATTTCGTATTTCATCACTTATCCGTCCCTTCCGCGCTCTCTGCGATTTTGAAAAGAATGTTTTCCCCGAAATGATCCGCCATGAGCTGAACGCCTCCGGTGACCATGGCGGGAATGCCGATAAGATTTGGGACGGCAGTGTAGGCGCTCTCCTCATAGACCGTTTCAAACGCCTTGCCTATATCATATTTTTTATACTCCGTTTTTCCGCAGGCGGGAACAAGCAGAGCGTCATATGCTTTGAACAGCTCCTTGAATTTGTCCGCGACGACTCTCCTGACCTTGAGCGCTTTGTCGTAGCAGGTGAAATAGCGGCCCTTTGAAAGCACGTCCGAGCCGTAAAGCACGGTGGCTTTTGTCAGCAGGTTCATACCCTCGGTCCTGGAGCCTATATAAAGCTCGTCTATGTTCTTGTAGTTCGGCGTGCGGTAGCCGAATTTTACACCGTCGTAACGGGAAACGTTGTTGCAGGTCTCCGCCGCCATGAGTATCTGCCACGCGCTCTGCGCCGCAGAGATCTCTTCAACGCTGACATCCTCAACGGCAATACCCAGAGCCTTGAGCTTTTCGGCGTAATTTTTTATAACGGCCTTCGTTTCTTCGGAGGCTGTGTCGAACAGCTGGGTGATTACGCCCACCTTCATGCCGGCGATCTCTTTGCCGCAGGCATAGTCGTAACTTTCCGCAGGCAGGCTGGTGCCGTCCTTGCCGTCATGCCCCGCTATAGCAGTCAGGAGCTTTTTCGTCTCCTGCGCGTCAGCCGCGGCGGCTCCCACCTGTTCGCCGGAGCAGGCGCAGGGGATAACGCCGTAACGGGAAACCGTGCCGTAGGTGGGCTTGATGAAATCTGTACCCGAAAGGGCGGCGGCGCGTCTGGGTGCGCCGTTCAGATCCACTTCAAGAGCGCCCTTGATCTCGCCCTTTGCAATAAGCTCTGCCGCGGCGCCGTGAAGGATCTCGTCCCCGTCGTTATAATATGAGAACTCGCCCACAAGGTCAAGACCGAATTCTCCCACGTTAGTTTTGCCGGCAACGGTATAGCCCGCCTTCTCCGCGCGCTCCACCGCGTCCGCCGAAAAAAGCGGAACAAAGCCGGAAAGTATTTTTGAACCCGCGGTGGTCTCAATACCCTTGGTAAGCAGGGTATCGTCCACCGCGATGTTGCCTGAACCTGTCTTGGTAATATATTCTTTCATATCTGTCTCCGTAAAGCGCAAGCCATGTCGGCCGCGCGTGATTCCTTTCTGTTATCTTACTTTACCAGCCTGGGGACCTGCCATGAGTCCTCGGTGTGTTCCGGCGCGCCTTCAAGAAGGGACTCCCTTGTGAAGGGCTGCTCACGGACGTCCTCTCTGAGCACGTTGTTCATGGGCATGACGTGGACCATGACCTCCACGTTTTCCGTGTCGATGCCGTCCATTATTTTTTCCTTGCCCGCCATGAAATCGAACGCTCCCAGAACGGACTCCGTCTCCTCTTCCGTAAGCCTTAACTCGTTCAGGCTGAGAAGGCCGTCAAGTGTTGTTTTATCCATATCTTTGCCTCGCTCTCAGTTAATGTGTAGAGTTGCATAACTTGTACCGAAAAATGTTGAAAACATACTCATACATTTTAATTATACTATATAATGCGCCTGATATGTTTCTAAAAAAGAAATATACCTCTGTTTTTTATTGAAAAGCAAAAAATCAGCCGCAGGCTTTGTGTCTGCGGCTGATTGCTTTATTGTTTTTTATTATTCTCTTATGCTGATATTTGCCTCAAGCAGCTGCTGCTCCGTGACCTCTCCGGGAGCGCCGAGGAGAAGATCCTGTGCGTTGCCGTTGAGGGGGAAGGCGATAACGTCGCGGATGGTGTCCTCGTCCGCAAGGAGCATTATCATCCTGTCGATGCCGGGCGCCATACCCGCGTGAGGGGGAGCGCCGTAGTGGAAGGCGTTGTAAAGCGCGCTGAATCTCTTTTCCAGCTCTTCCTCGGAATAGCCGGCGATGGAGAACGCCTTTTTCATGATCTCGGGGCTGTGGTTCCTCACCGCGCCGGATGCCAGCTCTATGCCGTTGCACACCAGATCGTACTGGTAAGCGTAGACCTCGGTGGGCTCCTTTTCGGTGAGAGCCTGCATACCGCCCTGAGGCATGGAGAAGGGGTTGTGGGTGAAGATGGTATCTCCGGTGCTCTCGTCGATCTCATACATGGGGAAGTCCACCACAAAGCAGAATTTGAAGGAATTCGTATCAACTATTCCCAGAGACTCACCCAGCCATGTTCTGATCTGACCGGCAAAGCGGTTGACTATATGAATGGAGTCGCAGATGAAGAACAGGGTCTCGCCCTCCTTCATACCGGTGATCTCGATTATCTCCTTTTTCTGTTCGTCGGAAAGGAATTTTTCGATGGGGCCCTTAAACACGCCGTCGCTGAGTGTAAGGTAACCCAGACCCTTCATGCCAATGCCCATGGCGAACTTGAGGGAACGCTCAAAGAAGCTTCTGGGCTGACCGGCGCAGTCCGCCACAATACCTCTGACGGGTCTGCCCTTGAACAGGGGGAACTCCACCTTGCTGAAGAACTCGGTGAGGTCGCAGATAACAAGGGGGTTGCGCAGGTCGGGTTTATCCGAACCGTACTTGAGCATGGCGTCCGCGTAGGTTATGCGCTCAAAGGGAGTGTCGGAAACTTTTTTGTCGGAGAACTTGCGGAAGGTGTCGCTTATAACGTCCTCACAGACCTCAAGCACCTCCTCCTGAGAGGCAAACGCCATCTCAAAGTCCAACTGATAAAATTCGCCGGGGGAACGGTCCTGCCTTGCGTCCTCATCACGGAAGCAGGGCGCTATCTGATAATATTTATCAAAGCCGGAGACCATGAGCAGCTGCTTGAACTGCTGAGGCGCCTGGGGCAGTGCATAGAACTTGCCCGGGTGTTTTCTGCTGGGGACAAGGAAATCGCGGGCGCCCTCCGGTGACGAGGCGGTGAGGATTGGGGTCTGGATATCCAGAAAACCCTTGTCCTCCATGCATCTGCGCAGGTGGCTTATCACTTTTGAGCGGAGAACGATGTTTGAATGTATCGACGGATTCCTCAGATCAAGGAAACGGTATTTGAGCCTTACGTCCTCACGGGTAGCCTTGGAATCGGTTATGTCAAAGGGAAGCTGATTGCGGCAGGTGCCCAATATTTCCAGCTCGCTGACCTTGAGCTCCACAAGACCGGTGTCCAGCTTTTCGTTTATTGTTTCCTCATCGCGCTTTGTGACCACGCCCTTGACGGAAATGACCGCTTCTTTGTTCACGCCCTTGAGCATATTTTCGTCGTGGATAACGGTCTGGGTGATGCCCGTAAAATCCCTGATGTCAAGGAAAATAACACCGCCGTGGTCGCGGATGGTGTCCACCCAACCGGCAAGGCTTATCTCCTGACCAATGTGCTCTACTCTGATGTCGTTGCAGTAATGGGTTCTGTACATTGAAACTCCTCCAGACAAAATGAGAATATAAAATCCCGGGAACTGTGTATGAACAATTCCCGGGACGAGTATTTTATCTACCCGCGGTGCCACCCGCATTGACGCGCGAAAGCGCATCCTCTTTTTTATTAAATTACCAGTTCCCTTTGAAGCGTTCCTGCGCCCACTACTCACCTGAGTACGCTTACAGTCACGGCGTACACTCCCTGACAGGTTTTCCGAAAGGGGCAAGTCTTCAACATTGGATTATAAACCAAAACCGTAGATTTGTCAACAATTTATTTTTGTCATTTTTGCTTTGTCGAACAAAGGCAAATGATAAGCGCGCGGTTTTTGCGTATTTTTACCGCTTTGCTTTTTTATTCATCATTCTACCGTCACGCTTTGGACGGAAACTGTTTTGCCTGTTTTGTCGTCTATTTCAAATATACATCCACACATCATGCAGGGCAGATCCGGCACGTCGAACCGGGCGGGCATACCCGTTTTCTGCCAGTTTATGGATATCTCCGGAGAGATGCCTATCACCGACTGCTTGGGACCGGTCATGCCCAAGTCCGTGATGTATCCGGTGCCCTTCTCCAGTATCTGGGCGTCGGCGGTCTGCACATGGGTGTGGGTGCCGAAAAGCGCCGACACTCTGCCGTCAAGGTAGAAGCCCATCGCCCGTTTTTCGGAGGTCGCCTCGGCGTGAAAATCCACAAGCTTTACAGGGCAGTCACTGACCTCTTCCAGTATCCTGTCGATGCAGGTAAATGGGTTTTCGTCCGGGTTGAGATCCACCTTGCCCATGAGATTTATCACCGCCGCCCGGGTGAATCCCATATCCGCTATCTCATAGCCGGAGCCGGGATTGCCTTTATAAAAATTCGCCGGACGGATGATATTCCTGGATGTGTCCAGCAGGTCGTAGACCTCCCTGCGGCGGTAGACGTGGTTGCCGGTGGTAATGATGTCCACTCCGCTGTCCAGCAGGTGCCGGGCGGACTCCGGGGTTATGCCGTTGCCTTTGGCGGAGTTTTCCCCGTTGGCGATGCACAGATCTATTTTATTCAGTTTTTTGAAGGACGACAGGTGTCTGCGCACAAATTCGCAGCCCTGGCTCCCCACTACGTCGCCTATGGCAAAAACTATCAATTCAAACCCACCTGTAAATTATTTTTCCGCTTCCTTCGGTTTTTTCATTGTCAGGGAAATGCGCTTCTTCGCGACGTCCACGGAAATGACCCATACAGTAACTATCTCCCCCACCTTGAGGACTTCTGAAGGGTGCTTTATATATCTGTCGGTGATCTGGGAAACGTGAACAAGTCCGTCCTGATGCACGCCGATATCCACAAATGCGCCGAAGTCGATAACGTTCCTTACCGTGCCCTTAAGTTCCATGCCGGGGATAAGATCCTTCATGTCCATAACGTCCGTCCTGAGCATGGGAGGCGGCAGCTCGTCTCTGGGGTCACGACCCGGGCGCTGCAGCTCCTTGATGATGTCCTGTAATGTGGGCAGACCTATACCAAGCCGCTCCGCTGTTTTCTCCTCGCCGCCCAGCTCTTCCACCTTTGCCGCTATTCCTTCAACTCCGCCCTTTGCAATGTCCTTGAGGGCAAAGCCGCACTCCTCAAGCAGCGCTTTTGCCGCGTCGTAGCTTTCCGGGTGGACCGAGGTGTTGTCCAGGGCGTTTTTGCTCTCCGGCACACGCATAAATCCGGCACACTGTTCAAATGCTTTGGCACCCAGTTTCGGAACTTTTTTAAGCTGTGCGCGGGAGGAAAACGCTCCGTTTTCTTCCCTGTAATTGACTATGTTCTGAGCCACGGCGGAGTTTATGCCCGCCACCCTTGTAAGCAGGGAGGGAGACGCGGTGTTAAGATCCACGCCCACGCTGTTCACGCAGTCCTCCACCACACCGTCAAGAGCCTGACTCAGCTCTTTTTTAGGCATATCGTGCTGGTACTGACCCACGCCTATTGCCTTGGGATCGATCTTCACAAGCTCCGCCAATGGGTCTTGAAGCCTTCTTGCTATTGAGACCGCGCTCCTGAGAGAAACGTCGAACTGGGGAAATTCCTCCGCGGCAAGCTTTGAGGCGGAATACACCGAGGCGCCCGCCTCGCTGACCACCATATACGCCGCGTGATTGTCAAATTCCCGAAGCAGCTCTGAGGTAAATATCTCCGTCTCCTTCGAGGCGGTTCCGTTGCCTATGGCGATTATTTCAACGCCGTATTTTTTGATAAGATTTTTTACCGTCACCTTCGCCGCGTCCCGCTGAGCGTCGGAGTGAGTGACGTATATCACCCCTGTGTCCAGCACTCTGCCTGTGGGGTCCACCACCGCAACCTTACAGCCTGTGCGGTAACCCGGGTCAAGACCCAGAGCCACCTTGCCCTTTACCGGGGGCTGAAGCAAAAGCTCTCTAAGATTGACGGAGAAAAGCTTTATGGCGGACGCCGCCGCTTTTTCGGTCAGCATGCTTCTTATCTCACGCTCAACGGAAGGATAAATAAGCCTGTCGTAAGCGTCCTTGCCCGCGGCGCGGACAGCTTCGGTACAGGGTGAATTTCCATCCGGTGAAAGGGTCTCTGAATTTATGGTGTTTGCCGCCTTCACAGGGTCCATTGTGACGCTGACCTTGAGGATGCCTTCCCGCTCGCCTCTGTCTATGGCAAGCACCCTGTGCTCGGCAATTCGGTTCACCGGCTCTGTAAAATCATAATACATTGTATAAACGCTCTCCGCCGTTTCGTCCGCGGCTTTGACGTTGACGATGCCGGTAACGGTGAACAGGTTGCGCAGACGGCGGCGGATATTTGCATTGTCGGAAATATTCTCTGCGATGATGTCCATGGCGCCCTGCAGAGCGTCCTCCGGTGTCTCCACACCCTTCTCCGGGTCAACGTATCCCTCCGCCATGACTATGGGCTCGGGGGAATCCGGACTCTGAGCATATATGGCGTCCGCTAAAGGCTCAAGCCCCTTCTCCTTCGCCACGGAGGCGCGGGTGCGGCGTTTAGGTTTATACGGACGGTATATATCTTCTATCTCCGCCAGAGTGACCGCCTTGTCCAGAGCGGCGGCTATCTCCTCGGTCATTTTCTCCTGCGCCTCGATGGAGGCGTACACCTCTCCCCTGCGCTTGTCCAGATTGCGCAGGTATTCCAGCCTCTCGGAAAGCTCCCTGAGCACCTGGTCGTTCAGGGTTCCGTGAGCCTCCTTGCGGTAACGGGCTATAAACGGAATGGTGTTGCCCTCGTCAATGAGTTTGACCACGTTCTCCACCTGCCATTTTTGCAGATGAAAATCGGACATGAGCGCTGAAATGATATCCATAAATCGTAACTCCTGTTTGCTGATTATTTTTTGATCTGACGTATATCCTTACCGCAGAAGGGCAGGCATATATAGTTGCCGATGATCCTGGAGGTTATACGCTGAGTATATTTTTCTTCCAGTTCCTCCGGTGAAAGATTTGTGCTTATTATCGTAGGCAGTCCCGAAAGCAGTCTTGTATTTATAATATTATACATAGCCGCCACGGTGAACTGGGTGGCAAACTCCGCTCCCAGATCGTCTATGACCAGCAGGTCGCAGCCCAGCAGAGCCTCCTCCGCTTCCCCCTCGCCGCTCCTGCCGAAGCGTTCCTTTTCCAGCTTGATCAGAAGATTCTGGGCGGAGCCGTAAATTACCCCGAAGCCCTTTTTGACAGCCTCTGAGGCTATTGCCAGAGAAAGATGGGTCTTGCCCAAACCCGTGGCTCCGTACATCAGAAGACTTGGAGAGGCGGTGTCGAAATCCTCGGCGTAGCTTTTGCAGAAGGTGAGTATCTCCGCCATCTTTTTCTTCGGCACCACACCGGTGGCTCCGTCCCTTGTATCGGGATAATATGAAAGCTTGAAGTTGTCAAAGCCCGATTTGTCAAGGGGAGCGTTACCGCAAAGCTCCTTGTACGCCAGGGCGCGGAGTATCTCTCTGTAACAGTCACAGCGTCTGCCCTCCACAAAGCCCGTGTCCTTACACTTGGGGCAGGTATATTTCACCTCAAGATAGTCCTCCGGATAGCCCCCGGATACAAGCAGGTTTTTCCGCTCCTCCTGCACCTTCAGATTCTCTTTTGAGAGCTTGTCTATGCTTTTTTTCACGTTGCCGCCGGCGGCGATTATCTTGACTATTTCCGCTCCCGTGCCCGCCAGCTCACGCTCCAGCTCGCCGATACGGGGAAGCTTTTTCAGCACTTCCTCACGGTTCTGACGCTGTATGCTCTCCGCAGTGTGCCTGCGGCGCTCCAGCTCCCTGTCCGCCGCGGCGCGGAGCTTTTTGTTGTAGTTCATCCTATCACCTCATCAGCCGTTGTTTTTCCTGTATACAAGCGGTTGTTCCAGCGCCTCGCGCTTATATTGGTCTATGTTGTACGACGCTTCCTTTTTAGGCTCGCCGTTTTTCCTGCTCTCTTTGGTCTTTGCTCTCTCCGCCTTTGCCGCCAGCGCCTCGTCAACGGTTTTAAAGCCGTTGGCGTGCCAGTTGCTGAGCACCTTGTTCATGTAAGCGAAGCTCAATGATCCGGTGTGATCCGCCATCTCCTCGTAGGCAAGGTAGATCATGTCGAAGTCGTAGCCGAAATCATGGGACCATGTGTACAGAAACGCGGATTGGGAAGTTGTGGGGTTCGGCGCGGAGATCCCCGCCTCCTTTGCCAGACGGCTCCAGAGCCTGCGGCAGGATTTGAGCTTTTCAATATGCTCGTCCGCTTTTTCTATGGTATCTATCTCCTGCTCCGCCCAGTTTTTGCCCACGGAGGATATGTATGAATTTGATGTCTTGCCCACGGATGTGCAGTACTCAAGAAGCATCATTATAACGTCCACGGGCAGACCGTACTGGTCGCAGAGCATGAGCAGTATGCTCTGTGTGTCGTAGCCTATAGTCCTGCCCAGCTTCGACTGCGCCTCCTGAAACAGATCCTTTATCTCCGCGGATTCCTTACAGCGGGCAAGTATCTGCTCGTTTGTTGGCTTTATCACCGGCAGGTCGCTCAGTATTTTCTTTTCCGGTGCTTTTGGAGCTGTCTGCTCCGCCGCGGCTGAGACCCTGACTTCGGGCTCCCGACCGTCAACTGTCAAAATGCCGTGTTCCACCCAGTATTGCAGAGCGTCGGCCGTGTCCGCTCCGGACAGACCTATGCCCGCGGAAATTTTTTCCAGGTCTATGCCCTCTCCGATATGGCGGAGAGCCCAGAGCAGAGCCTTTATCTGCGCCGCTCCCGCCAGCCTTATATGTTCATCCACGATCTGCGCGGGCACCGTAAAGGCGGAGCCCCAGACCGCCGGGTTTATTGAATACTTCATCAGGAACGCATACTCCTTCATTTTAACTTATCAAATATAATTATACACAAAACCGGGATAAAATTAAATCGGATTTTTCCGGTTTTTAAAAATTTTACATTCACTGTTCAAAATCCACAACAGGTAGTATGTCACCCCTTACGGCACCACAAGTCAATTCGCAAATTAACCAATTTCTTGATATTTTTTTAAAATCGGTTATTATTGAAGCTTTTGCAAAATATATTTACGGTACAAAATGCAAAAATTTTATTTTTACTATTGACAAAATGACCTTTAGTGAATAATATTTTATTAACAATAAGCATTTTCATTATCCACACAATATAAAAAACAAATTGAAAGGATGTTATTGTATGATATTTGAAAAGGTGCGCGAGATAATTTGTCTCCAGTTTGAGCTTGACGAAGACAGCATCACCGAGGAAACCACCCTTGATGAGCTTGACGCTGACAGTCTGGACATCGTAGATCTCGCAATGAGCCTTGAGGATGAGTTCGACATGGAATTTCCCGAGGAAGTTGTTGAGGAGTTCTCCTGCGTGGGAGATATCGTAAAATATATAGACGAAAACTGATTATTCGTATATAGGCTAAAGGAAGAAGGTTCTATTCTTGGCGGAACAAAAGAAACTTGTTGAAGAGATCACCTCCATGGAGGAGGACTTCGCCAAATGGTACACGGACGTTGTAAAAAAGGCGGAGCTTATAGAGTACACCAGCGTTAAGGGCTGTATGGTCATTCGTCCCTACGGCTACGCTATCTGGGAAAATATCCAGCGCATTCTTGACGGAATGTTCAAGGCAACCGGGCACGAGAACGTCTGTATGCCCATGTTCATCCCTGAAAGCTTGCTCCAGAAGGAGAAGGATCACGTTGAGGGCTTTGCTCCCGAGGTCGCCTGGGTCACCTACGGCGGCAGTGAAAAATTGGAGGACAGGCTCTGTGTGCGTCCCACGTCTGAAACGCTTTTCTGTGAGCATTACGCAAACATTATACAGTCTCACCGGGATCTGCCCAAGCTGTACAACCAGTGGGTCAGCGTCGTAAGGTGGGAAAAGACCACCCGTCCCTTCCTGCGCTCAAGGGAATTTCTCTGGCAGGAGGGTCACACCATCCACGCCACCGCGGAGGAGGCCATCGAGGAGACCGAGCGTATGCTCAACGTCTATGCGGATTTCTGCCGTGACGCTCTGGCAATGCCCGTTATCAAGGGCAAGAAGACGGAAAGCGACAAGTTCGCCGGCGCCGTCTCCACCTATGCAATTGAGGCTCTCATGCACGACGGCAAGGCTTTGCAGGCAGGCACCAGCCATTTCTTCGGAGACGGTTTTGCCCGCGCCTTCGGCATACAGTTCACCAGCAAGGAGAACAAGCTGGAATACCCCTTCCAGACCTCATGGGGCGTCACCACCAGGCTCATAGGCGCCATCATAATGACCCACGGCGACAACAGCGGACTTATCCTTCCCCCAAAGGTCGCTCCCATTCAGGTGGTCATCCTTCCCATCGCACAGCACAAGCCCGGCGTGCTTGAAAAGGCCCGCGAGCTTAAAGAAAGACTTGCCGGCTTCTGCCGCGTCAAGCTGGACGACAGCGACAATTCCGCGGGCTGGAAGTTCTCGGAATACGAGATGAAGGGCGTTCCCCTCAGACTGGAGATCGGTCCCAAGGATATTGAAAACAATCAGTGCGTCCTTGTCCGCAGGGACAACAGGGAGAAATATTTCGTTTCTCTGGACGAGCTTGAAACAAAGATCCCCGAGCTGCTGGATGCAGTCCACAACGGACTTTATCAGAAGGCGCTTGAGAACAGGGAGAACAGAACATACGCCTGCAAGTCCATAGACGAGATAAAGCAGGTCCTTGAGGAAAAAGGCGACGGCTTCATCAAGGCTATGTGGTGCGGAGACGAGGCCTGCGAGGACAGCGTCAAGGAACAGACCGGCGTGGGATCCCGCTGTATCCCCTTCGATCAGGAACAGATAAGCGACACCTGCGTCTGCTGCGGCAAGCCCGCGAAGATGATGGTCTACTGGGGCAAAGCGTATTGATCTGTATAAAAACCAACACGGGCTATCTCGTTAAGGAACCTTTTTAATTTTAAAACGCGGTTTGCTTGTTGAATCTCTTATGGTACATTGAAGCCAATTATTAACCATCGGAGAATTATTATGATTTTTCACCGCAAGCCCACAAGGCTGCCAAATTATAACTATAATCAAAACGGTTTTTATCACGGTTTGCATAAAGGATAGGCAATGTTTACTCTCTTCGGTCGTAGGGGCTGACGACCTCGGCAGCCCTCATCTTGAATTAAAGAATTATAGAAAAATCGTTGAGAAAAACATTGTAAAAATGGGCAGGATTTATGAAGATTTGAACGTTGAAAATTTTGTAATTATGCCCAATCATGTGCATATTCTTTTAGAATCTTCTTGTAATTTACAAGGGTCGCCGAGGTCGTCGACCCCTACAAACCGGGTCTCAAATTTTGTTGCCGCACTCAAAAAATTTACTGAAAAAGAAGCCGGCATAAAACTCTGGCAGCGTAGCTTTCACGATCATATAATCCGCGATGAAGAGGATTATTTACATCATATTCAATATATCAACGAAAACCCTGAAAAATGGTTAATAGGCAAAGATGAATATTACGCTTAATTTCATTTTGCTCGAAGATTAAAACCCTCTGAAGCGCAAATCGCTTTAGGGGGTTTTCTTTGTTTTTTAGCAATCAAATAATTTATTTATATGGTTCTATTGCCTTTTTGTAAAAGTCTGCTTTATGTTTCATTTCGCTATTAAATTTTGCAACGGCGAATGCAATAAATATTTCCGGTTCCACATCATAACCGGCTGCTTTTATTGCTTCACGAATCTCCGTATCCACCTCTTTCGATGTAGTCTTATAACTTTCAGCAATATTTTTTATCAATTTTTTGTAGCTCACAACAACACCTCCCTCCTGCTTCATTTATACATTACCATAAAAAGAGTGCATCTTTTGTCAAAATGTGGCGATAATTCCATTCTTTTTGATTTTATCAAATTCAGTCGCTTATAACAATTCTCTTTTAACGGTATAATAACAAACAAGCGGAGGTGTTGAACAGTGCAAAATAACAGCAGCTTATACAGTGATATGGGTAAACGTATCGTTCAAAAGCGCAAACAGTTAGGTTTATCGCAAGAGGAACTCGCCGCTCGCGCCGATGTTTCTCCACAGATGTTATCAACCGCTGAACGTGGCAGTAAATCCATCCTCTCTGAGAACCTGATAAAGATCAGTACTGCGTTGGGCGTTACCGCCGATTATCTGTTGACCGGCAAAATGGTGGAGGCAGACGCTGATGCTCTGGTAAAAAAGATCTTGTCCGCACCGAAAGAAACACAAACAAAAATCGAAAGAATTGTCGACATTTTACTCGAAGATTAAAACCCTCTGAAGCGTAAATCGCTTTAGGGGGTCTTCTTTGTCTTTGAAGCGCAAAAACGGAGCGGCTCTGTGAACCGCTCCGTTTTATGATTTATAATTATGTCTTTTGAAATGTCATGCCGTATTTTTCATGAGTCTCGGGGTCGGAAACGATAGCTGTTATTGTTGTTTCGGAGCCGGTGCCTGCCGTGGTAGGCACAGCGTAAAAACCCCTCATAAAATTATTACTTATATGTTGCCAAAAATCCCATTAAAAATCAAAATGTGAAAAATGCCGAACACACAAAGCCTCGTCAAACCGGGATCTGTTAATCAGAATCGATCTCAAATGAACTGTTAAAACGTTCTCTGTCAACGCTTGTTTCATTTTCCACATAATCTATGAACTTTTGATAGTTGTCATCGTTATATTCGGTTTTTGCATATAAGCTTTCCAAAAAGATACTGCCGTCCGGCTGCGCCGTCCCGACAAAGATATAATTCGTGCCTTTTTCGGGAAGGCCGTCATCTTTAATAGCTTCGCCTTCCATCAAAACAAGTGTGCCATCATCCTCGTAATACGCCGGATATGCCGCTTTTATTTCTTTTGCTAAGTTTCCCTTTAAACATTCATTGACGGAAATATCATACTCCAGCTTTTTGTTTCCGCTTGGAAGAGTAACAGAGATCCCATCTGACAGTGTGCTGCCGATAAATACATAATCAGAAAATCCGATAACGTAATACGGATCTGTCTCTTCAGGCATAGCGACGTGATCATATCTTATTTTGCTATTCTCTGTGTCGGTTGAACAACCGGAAAGCAAAAGCACGAGCATCATAATAGATGTGATTATAAACACTATTCTCTTCTTTTTCATAATGGTCACCTACAAACTTCGATTTGTAAATCTCTTTATATTTTTGTATTATACAAGAAAAATTTGAACGATTCAATCTTTCAATGAAAAACAAATAGTTTGCGTAAAATTATACAATACGCCGCAGGGTATATCATTGAAATAAGCCTGATTTGTCCGGCGGACAAATCAGGCTTATTTCATGGAGCTGGTGGACGGACTCGAACCCCCGACCTGCTGATTACAAATCAGCTGCTCTACCAACTGAGCTACACCAGCACTTAAGTGCTTGAATAATATAACACAATTATCTTATGTAGTCAAGACTTTTTTAAAAAATATTTTTAAAATGTCGAAACACCCCGGGACAAATTATTGAGTAATATTATTGATTTTTTATTATGTTGTGTTATACTTTTAAATAGGTTTTAATTTTTTAATAATATAAAGGAGGATTTTATGGACGCTGTATTGAAATTTGACTGGACAGTCTTTCAATGGGTAGAGAAAAATCTCTGGAATCCGGTTTTGGATAAAATTTTCCCGATCATAACCGTTTTCGGCAATAAAGGTCTTTTCTGGATAATTCTTGCCCTTGTGCTCTGCATGACGAAGAAATACCGCCGCGTGGGCTTGATAATGGCGGTGGCAATAATCCTTGACGGCGTTTCGGTAAACCTGATACTAAAAAATGTATTTGAGCGGCCGCGGCCTTTTGATCTTGAGGCGTGGAAGGGCGTGTTTCAGTACCCGGAGCTGATCAAAAAGCCCTCCGACTACTCCTTCCCCTCCGGTCACACCGTGGTGTGCTTTGCCGGCGCTGTCTCCCTCTTTGCGGCTGACAAAAAATGGATGGGCGTCGCAGGGATCATTCTGGCGATACTCGTGGGATTTTCAAGGATATATCTCCACGTCCACTACTGCACCGACGTTCTTGCCGGCATAGTCATCGGCATACTCTGCGGAGTGATCGCCATGCTCATTGTAAATTCTATTGACAAAAAGATCCAACAAAAGAAGCTTGAAAAGCTTTAAACGAAAGGAATAATTATTATGCTCAAGAACATTTCTCCCCTTTTATCCCCGGAGCTTTTAAAAACACTTATGGAAATGGGTCACGGTGACGAGATCGTTATCGGCGACGGCAATTTCCCCGCGGCCTCCGTGGCGCAGAGACTCATACGCTGTGACGGTCACGGCGTAAACGAACTGCTGGACGCCATTTTACAGCTCATGCCCCTGGACACCTATGTGGAAAAGCCCGCCGCTCTCATGGACAACGGCGATTCCAAGAACCCTCCGGAGATCTGGGCGGATTATAAAAAGACCATCGAAAAATACGAGGGCGAGGCAAAGATGGAGCTGGTGGAGCGCTTTGCTTTTTATGACAGAGCGAAAAAGGCATACGCGGTAATAGCCACGGGAGAGACCGCCATTTACGCGAACATAATACTCAAAAAAGGCGTAGTCGTCGGCTGAACAGGAGCGCAGAAAGATGAAAAGAGTTTTGGCATTCGACTTCGGCGCTTCCAGCGGCAGAGCCATAATCGGCGCCCTGGACGGCGGCAGGATAACCCTCACCGAGGTACACAGATTTTCCAATGATCCCGTCCGGGTGAACGGCACCCTGTACTGGGACACCCTGCGTCTGTTTTATGAGATAAAGCAGGGCATCATCAAGGCCAAGCTTGCCGGCGGTTTTGACAGCATCGGCATAGACACCTGGGGCGTGGATTTCGGTCTGATAGACGAGCACGGCTGTCTGGTGGAGAACCCCATACACTACCGTGACGCCCGTACCAAGGGCATGATAGAAGAGGCGTTCAAAACAATACCCCGGGAGGAGATGTACGGCATTACCGGCATCCAGTTCATGGAGCTGAACACCGTATTTCAGCTGCTCTCCCTGAGAAAACAAAGGCCTCATATTTTAGACCGGGCGGACAAACTGCTCTTTACACCGGATCTGTTTTCCTACCTTCTCACGGGGAAAAAGGTGACGGAGTACTCCATCGCCACCACCTCCCAGCTTATCGACGTACACACCCACGACTGGTCGGACAGGATATTGAAGGGTATCGGCGTTGACCGGGAGCTGTTTGCCCCCATGGTGCCCTCGGGCACGGTTGTCGCTCCCCTGTCGGAGGAGATCTGTCAGGAATGCGGGGTAAAGCCTGTGCCTGTGATAGCTGTCTGCGGTCACGACACCCAATCCGCCATAACCGCGGTGCCCTGTCCGGATGGCGATTTCGCATTTATAAGCAGCGGTACCTGGTCCCTTTTCGGCACCGAGATACCGAAACCCATCGTCAACGAAAAGACCCTTGAGATAAACATCACCAACGAGGGAGGCTACGGCGACACCACCGGCTTCCTTAAGAATATCGTGGGGCTTTGGCTCATTCAGGAAAGCCGCCGTCAGTGGCGCAGCGAAGGCATGGATTACTCCTATGCGGATCTTGAGCGGCTTGCTCTGGAGGCTCCCGCCTTCAACTGCTTTGTTGACCCGGATCTGCCCGAGCTCATCGCTCCCGGAGACATTCCCGGCAGAGTCCGCGACTACTGCCGCCGTACCGGTCAGAATGTACCCGAAACCGTGGGCGAGGTCATGCGCTGTATCTACGAGAGCCTTGCCATGAAGTACAGGCAAACCTTTGACAGCCTTGCGGAATGCACCGATAGGAGCTATCCTGTGATCCATGTCATCGGCGGCGGAACAAAGGACACCTTCCTGTGTCAGCTCACCGCCAACGCCTGCGGAGTTCCCGTCAAGGCGGGTCCCGTGGAAGCAACGGTGCTTGGCAATGTGGCGATCCAGCTCATTTCAAGCGGAGAGATCGGTTCCATCGAGGACGCCCGCAGCATAATAGCATGGAGCAACGATATCGTTGAGTACGCTCCCGAAAATACGGAGCTGTGGCAGCAGGCTTACGGGGAATATCTTAAAATTGTCAGTAAATAAATTTTTTATATACGAAAGGATGAATACTGTGTCAAAAGTCAGAATCGGCATCAGACCCATCATCGACGGCCGTTGGGGCGGGGTAAGAGAGAGCCTTGAGGAAAAGACCATGTCTCTTGCCAACGCCGCCAAGGAGCTTATCGAGGCAAACGTATTTTACACAGACGGCACCCACGCGGAGTGCGTCATTTCTCCCTGCACCATAGGCGGCGCGGCGGAGGCGGCAAAGTGCGCCGAGTACTTCTCAACTCAGAACGTCTGCGCCACCCTTTCCGTCACTCCCTGCTGGTGCTACGGCAGTGAGACCTTTGATATGGATCCCAACACCATAAAGGCTGTATGGGGCTTTAACGGCACCGAGCGTCCCGGCGCGGTTTACCTTGCCGCTGTGCTTGCGGCATACGCTCAGAGAGGACTGCCCGCATTTTCGATCTACGGTCACGACGTTCAGGAATGTGACGACGCCTCCGTCCCCGATGACGTTAAGGAAAAACTTCTCCGCTTCGCCCGCTGCGCAATAGCAATGGGTCAGATCAAGGGCAAATCCTACGTCAACATCGGCGCCATCGCCATGGGCATCGCCGGTTCATACTGCGACGCTGACGTTATGCAAAAATATTTCGACATCCGCGCGGAGTGGGTGGATATGTGCGAGATCCAGCGCAGAGTCGACCTTGAGATCTACGACCATGAGGAATATGAGATTGCCCTTGCATGGGTCAAGGCGAACTGCCCCGAGGGCTTCGACAAGAACGAAAAGCCCTCATCCCCCGAAAGAAAAGAGTGGGAGTGGGAATTTGTTACAAAGATGACCCTCATCTGCCGTGACATTCTTCTTGGCAACGACAAGCTCAACGATGTTGTCCCCAACGAGGAGATACAGAAAAAGAACGGCGCCCTTACCACAGGCTGGCATGAGGAAGCTCTGGGCAGGAACGCCATTCTCGGCGGCTTCCAGGGTCAGAGACAGTGGACAGACTTCATGCCCAACTGCGACTTTACCGAGGCTATCCTCAACACAAGCTTCGATTGGAACGGCAAGAAGGAACCCCTTACCTTCGCCACGGAGAACGACGGTCTCAACGGTCTTTCCATGCTGGTCGGCAAAATGCTCACCGGTACCGCAAGCATTTTCGCGGACGTGAGGACATACTGGAGCCCGGAGGCTGTAAAGCGTGTCACCGGCTATGAGCTGACAGGCAAGGCGGCAGGCGGCTTCATCCACCTTATCAATTCCGGTGCCGCCGCTCTGGACGCCACAGGAGTGCAGAAGGACGAAAACGGCAACCCGGTTATCAAGCCCTGGTGGAAAGTCACCGACGAGGACATCGACGCCATGCTCAAGGCTGTTGACTGGTGCGCGGCTGATAAAGGTTACTTCAGAGGCGGCGGATACTCATCCCACTTCAAGACCATGGCTGAAATGCCCGCCACAATGATAAGATTCAATATAGTCGACGGTCTCGGTCCGGTTCTTCAGATCGCCGAAGGCTACACCGTGACCCTTCCCGATGAGGTACACAAGAAGCTGGATATGAGAACCGATCCCACCTGGCCCACAACATGGTTTGCTCCAATCACCGGCGCCAACAACGCCTTCAAGGACGTTTACTCCGTAATGGCAAACTGGGGCGCTAACCACGGCTCCCTGACCTACGGTCACATCGGCAAGGATCTTATCACCCTTGCAAGTATGCTCCGCATCCCCGTAGCCATGCACAACGTTGCCGACTGCGACATTTACAGACCCCACTGCTGGGGCGCTTTCGGCACAAAGGATCTTGAGAGCGCAGACTTCAGAGCCTGCCAGAATTACGGCCCATTCTACAAATAATATTGACGGCGTTTATATTTAAATGATATAATGCCTGTGGAAACATAAAAACAGGAGTGATAAATATGCCATTGGTAACAACAAAGAAGATGTTTGAGGACGCTTACAAGGGCAAATACGCCGTTGGCGCCTTCAACGTAAACAACATGGAGATCATCCAGGGTATCGTTCAGGCGGGTCAGAAGCTCAACGCTCCCCTTATCCTTCAGGTATCAAAGGGCGCCCGCGCCTACGCTAACCACACCTACCTTGTAAAGCTGGTTGAGGCGGCTGTTATCGAAACAGGTCTTCCCATCGCCCTGCACCTTGATCACGGTCCGGATTTCGAGACCTGCAAGAGCTGCATAGACGGCGGCTTTACCTCGGTCATGATCGACGGTTCCCATCTCCCCTATGAGGAGAATGTGGCGCTCACAAAGAAGGTCGTGGAATATGCCCACGACAAAGGCGTTGTGGTAGAGGGTGAGCTGGGTCAGCTTGCCGGTATTGAGGACGACGTGAACGTCAGCGCGGAGGACGCCTCCTACACAAAGCCCGAGCAGGTCTACGACTTTGCCACACGCACAGGCGTTGACTCCCTTGCGATAGCTATCGGCACAAGCCACGGCGCATACAAGTTCAAGCCCGGTCAGAAGCCTCAGCTTCGTTTCGATATCCTCGAAGAGGTCGAGAAGAAGCTTCCCGACTTCCCCATCGTTCTCCACGGCGCAAGCTCCGTTATCCCGGAGTGCGTAAAGCAGATCAATCAGTACGGCGGCAAGCTGGACGACGCTATCGGCATCCCCGAGGATATGCTCCGCAAAGCGGCGACCATGGCGGTATGCAAGATCAACATCGACTCTGACCTTCGTCTTGCAATGACAGCGGCTATCCGCAAGTATCTCGCGGAGAATCCCAGCCACTTCGATCCCCGCCAGTATCTCAAGCCCGCCCGCGACGCCATCCAGGCAATGGTCGAGCACAAGATCGTTGACGTTCTCGGCTGTGACGGCAAGGCCTGATCGGCAAAATGATCAATATATAAAATTGACCGCAATCGGCAGTTTTCAGCCGGTTGCGGTCGTTTTTTATTGTGTTTAAAATCAATTCGCCTCGGTCGCGGTGGGAGCTGTGCCAATGAAATTCCTGACCACAAGCATGAGCTGATTTTCCTCAGCCTCGCCGCTGGATGGGTTCACATACTTCGGACTGTTCCATGTACAGGTGATCCAAAGCTCTCCGTTGTCGGCGGTCCATTCGATCTTCTTCCCCTCGGTCTGGTTTTCCGTGGCGGGGATCATGTTCAGGTCGGGATAATTGAAGCCCATTGCCTCAAGGTCATAGATGTAGTCGTAATATTTCTGATAAGAAATTTCCTTAACATATATTATATAGTATTCGTTGCCCTCTGAGGGCTGATCCACCTCATGGCTTATGGACGCCGCGTTGTCCACCAGCACGGGAAGCTCCGCCATGATGGATTCTCTGGGCCAGTTGCCGGTGAATGACGCCGGTTTTGTGGTAACTGAGGTCTCGTCGGGCGTTTTATCTCCCGTTCCGCAAGCTGCCAGCGTTAATATAAGCGACAGTATAACAGCCGCCGATAAAATTTTCTTTCTCATGGGTCAGTTGCCCTCCTTTATCTTTTTGACGATATCCGCCAGTTCATCCGCGCGGAATATCCTGGGCACCGGATACAGAGGATTGCCCTCTTTTGCGGCGCGCCCGGCGATAAGCGGAATGTCCTCATCCTTTATCTGCTCTATCCTGTCAGGTATATCCATGCGCCGGTTCATTTCCCTGATCTCGGCTATAAACGCCTTCGCCTTTTCTTCGTTGTTCATCGTGTCGTCACCAACGCCCGCAATATCCGCAAGCCTTGAAAGACTGCCGTAAACCGAAGAGCCGAAAGCGTCCAGCACATAGGGCAGTATGACGGCATTGGCAAGCCCGTGAGCTATGCCGTACATTCCGCCTAATGTGTGGGCGATGGCGTGGACATAACCCACATAGGCTCTGGTAAAGGCTATGCCGGCGCAGTGGGCGGCAAGGAGCATATTCTCCCTGGCGTCTATATCTCCGCCGTTGTTGTAAGCCGTTTCAAGATTTTCCAATATCAGCCTTACCGCACGCTCCGCGTTGAATCTGGTGTCCCTGGTGTTGCTGCGGCCTATATACGCCTCCACGGCGTGGGTAAGGGCGTCCATCCCCGTGGTGGATGTGATCTTACCCGGCAGACCGGTGGTAAGCTCCGGGTCAAGCACCGCGTATTTAGGGCGAAGCTTGGGGTCGTTCACCGCGTATTTTTCGTGGGTCTCCGGGTCGGTTATAACGGCGGCAAGGGTCACCTCCGAGCCTGTTCCCGCCGTGGTGGGAACGGCGAAAAGCAGAGCTGTTTTCCTGCCCACCTTAAGCTGACCTCTCATTTTTGATACTGGTCTGTTTGGGTTGGCGGCTCTCGCCGCGGCTATTTTTGCGCAGTCCATGGGTGAACCGCCGCCGAAGGCAATAACAAAATCGCAGTTGTTGTCAACAAACATTTTGCACGCCGCCTCCGCGTTGCCTATGGTGGGATTGGGCTGAGTTTCGTCATAGACGAAATACTCCACCCCCGCCTGTTCAAGACCCTCAAGAAGGCTGTTTACAAGTCCAAGCTGTACAAGCCATCTGTCGGTGACTATGAGCGCCCGTCTGAGCCCCTTGTCACGGACAAAATCGGGCAGCTGTTTTATGCTGCCCGCGCCTGAAAACACCCTGGGCTGAGACCAGTCAAGGAACCTTGCCAGTCCCCTGTAAACGCCCTGATATAATCTGCAATATGCATTAAAAATGCTCATATCTTCTCCGATCAAACTTTTGATTTAATAAAGACTCCACGCCCTTATCTCAAGAATAAGATCCGCAATTTTTCCGAATATCCACTGGAAGACGTTGCAGTCCACAAGCACACCCGTGGTAACGTAAAGCAGGGGTCCGGAGGTGTTGGGGGCAACGTTGCTTATATACTGGCAGGAGTAGACCGTACAGCCCTTGCCGCAGACAAAGCCCTCATCGTTCTTTTTAACGTCTTTGGGAAGTTCATAACCGTCTTCCGCAATGAATTCATAAGATATCTCATATGTCCTGCCCGGCTTCAGAACGCCTTCATAGGTTTTTCCGACACAGTCATGCACCGTGACCCTGACCTCGTTGAAAGCCTCCCGGAATTTAAGATCGCCCCCGGAAAGATCAACCAGCCTGTCATAGTCCTTGTCCGTGATCCCGGCTATGTCGCTGTGAAAAACAGCTGAAATCTTTGCGTACTGTACAGCATCCGCAGACTTCGCCGAAGCAGGCAGAGTCAGAACGGAAAGCGCGAATATGAGAGCGAATAAAATCGAAATCGCTTTTTTCATAATTACTTTCCTCCTTTTAAGCTTAATGCTTGAGTTTATTATACACTAAAAACCCGTAAAAATCAAGATAAGGCGCGCCTGACGTAAAAGAAGCCGGGCCAGGATCGCTTCCCCTGTCCGGCTCTGTATGTTTTAATTTACATATTATATGCGGTCTTTTATAAGCTCCCCCATGAACCTGATGTAGCGCTCCATGAGCCTCCAGTGGCGGGAGACCACGAAAAAGACTTTTTCAAATACGTTCCTGACATCTGCTTTGTCGTGCCAGTATTGGGCGGGCACATACATATACAGCGGGTGCAGCGGATTGGTCGCGCCCTCATGTATCGTCGTGACGCCGTACTTTTCCAGATCCTCCTCAAGCTGACGGCGGGCGTTGACGGCAGTGTTCGGATCCATGAATTCCCTTATTCCTGCGCTTGCCTTCCAGAAGCGCCAGCTCAGCTCGGAACGCAGAACGTGGTCAAGCTCCTCCCCCTCTGCCGCAGACTTTGCTGTTTCCCATAATTTATCCGCCTGCTCCGGCTCGCCCTTCATGAACAGGAAGGTCTCTATCATATCCTCGCTGAGAGATACATGGACGCGGGCCGCCGCCTTCGAGGTCAGATCTATATATTCGCGCAGGCTCTGCCAGCCGTCCCCGTAATACGCTTTAAGGAAACCGTTCATCTCCCCCTCGTAATCGCAGTAGGGATCCTGCAAAAGCTTTGAGATAAGATAGGCTCTCAGCTCGCCGAACTCCGCATCGCAGGAGTCCACATAGTAGTTGCCCTCCTCATAGACGCCCCGGGCGTTGTGTTCATAGAAGATCTGCATATTCCTCTGCAGAACGCCGAAATCCGGGAAGGGTCCCACAGTGTTGGCGTAGTTGGTGGTGTAGTCCCAGATATACAGGCGCTGTGACAGCCGTGACCAGTCCTCAAGATCCTTTATAAAAGCTTTGTTTTCGGAGCATTTCGGATCGTCAAGGGTATGGGAGAAACAGCACTCGATGGAGCACAGCCTGATTATCACATTGGGCTC
Organism: Clostridiales bacterium; assembly: GCA_024684435.1. Lineage (GTDB taxonomy): Bacteria > Bacillota > Clostridia > Oscillospirales > Acutalibacteraceae > JAAZFZ01. The sequence continues at coordinate 14,522 of JAIKWV010000019.1, read as the reverse complement.
CGGGATGACCTTGCTCGGGGCGGAACGGGTGTACTGATAGGCGAAGGTGTCTATCCCCACGTTGTCGTAACCGGCGGCCGCCACCGCCCGGGCTATCCTGTTCACAAAAGTTATCATTGTGCCCGCATGGGAGCCGTTTGCCCTGTCCAGAGCGCGGCAGTCAGCGCACTCGCAGTAATGCTGATTGTCGTTCTGGGTAATTGAGATTATCTGCAGGGCGGCGCTGGGGTCGTGACGCTGAGCCAGGAAAGCAAACACTTCCGCCTCAACGATCTTATATGTATCCTCGTTTGTAAGGCAGAGCTGATCCCCTGTCCGCTTGCCGTTGTGCAGGGCGAAATATTTCGGATGGTCGTCAAAATATTTTGCCGCCGGGCAGAACTGGGTCGTAAGGGAATGCGCGAAGGTCGAGATGTAATTCACCGTGCCCCCCAGCTCTCCGGGGATGGAGCGGTATATGCCGCCGTTGAGTCCGTTCATCAGGGAGTATTCCGTGTCGTGGGGCGAGTGCCAGTCCGTCTCGGTGTATTCAAAAAAGGGCGTGTAGTTTATGTCGATGTTTTCAGGCAGCATAATTGCCATCTGCTGAGTGGTCATGCCCCGCTCCCGGGTGTAGACCTTACAGCCGCCGAAGTTTTCAAGAAAGGCGTACACCGCGGCAATATTGCCCCTTGTGCCGGAGCCTGCCAGAGCCACGCCGTTGTCCACCGAGCGCAGGATATAACTGCCGTCGGCTTTACCGGACATATCGATATCCGACGCGGAGCCGATATACAGACCGAACCTGTCCCCCGCCTTTGTCACAACAGGCAGGCGCAGTCCGAACAACTGAGACAGCCGCTCTCTCAGCCGCTGTGCCGCCGCCTGTTCGTAAGTGTTGGCGTTGTCAGCCGTTACGATCACAGCGTCGGCGGGCAGAGCCTCGGTAGTACTTTCCGCTCCTACGAATATATTTAAACATGAAAACGCAAGCACAAGAGTTAAGGCGATGGAAATAAATTTTTTCATTGTCATCCCTCCGTATATACTATGATTATAGTATAGCATATTTTTTTGAAAAAGGGTAACAAAAATTATTTTTTCTGTGTTATACTGTACTTGTTGACGTTTCAATCTTTATTCAATATTCGGAAATATAATTTGTATCAAATGAACCCACGGGAGGTGCTTTAAATGAAAGTTTTGCTTGCAGAGGATGAAAGAAGGATGAACCGGGCGCTGTGCGAGCTTCTGCGTCAGGAGGGCTACGAGGTCACTTCCGTTGAAAACGGAGAGGACGCGCTTTACGAGATCGAAAGCGGGCTTTACGATATGATCGTGCTGGATGTTATGATGCCTCTGATGAACGGCTTTGACGTGGCAAAGAAGGCCCGAAAAGCAGGCATACGCACGCCCATCCTCATGCTCACCGCCAAGAGTGAGCTGGACGACAAGGTGGAGGGGCTGGACAGCGGCGCGGACGATTATCTGACCAAGCCCTTTATGACAAGGGAGCTGCTCGCAAGGCTCAGAGCCATGGGCAGACGGGGCATCCCCACGGATGACGGGAGCCTCAAGTTCGAGGATCTGTCCCTTGACGTGAAAACAGCCACCCTGCGCTGTGACAACGGACAGAGCGTAAGACTTGGGGAAAAGGAGCTTCGTATACTTGAATACCTGATATCCAATCAGGGTCAGGTCCTGACAAGAGAACAGATCGCTCTTAAGATATGGGGCTATGAAAGCGATTCCGAATACAACAACGTGGAGGTCTATCTGTCCTTTGCACGAAAGAAGTTAGCCTTTGTAGGCTCCCGGTGTGAAATAAAAGCCCTCCGGGGTATAGGGTACGAATTGAGGTGTCGGAATGTTCAGTAAAACAAAAAGAAAAATCGTTTTCACCGTGGTTTTATCCCTGGTTGTACTCATGGCGGTGACGCTTTCCACGATTTACGTCTCAAATCGAATTGCTCTCCGGCGTGAAAGCGAGGAGATGCTTCAGACCTACGCGGAGCAGTACGGCGCCGAAGGCCAGCCGGGAGATGAGCTTTCCGACAAACTCAGAGGACCGAGACCCGAGGAAAATTTTGAGGGAAACCCTGAGGGAAGACCCGACATCAGACCCGGCGAAGGCGACCTGCCCGACGTAAGAATACCCGACAGGAAAAATGAGCCAAAGTTCAGACTTTCCACCTTCTATTCGGCGGCATATTCAAAAGACGGGGAGCTCATCTCCGTAAACAGAGGAAACGGCAGTATTTACAGCGAGGATGACATTCTGGAGATAGCTGATTCCGCAATGAACAGCGGAAAGCAGAGCGGCTCAAGGGGAAGCATATATTATCTTGTTTACGACAAGGGCGACTACACCCTTGTGGCGATGATCGACAGCACCATAGACAACAGCAATCAGGCAATGCTGATAAAAGAGATGCTTATCATCGGCTCCGCCGCGCTTATAATATTGTTTATAATATCCATATTTATCGCCCGGCGGATAGTTCGCCCCTTAGAGGAAAACGACAGACGGCAGAAACGCTTCGTATCCGATGCCGGACATGAGCTGAAAACTCCCATAGCGGTCATATCAGCCAACAGCGAACTTCTGAAAAGGGAGCTTAAAGACAATGAGTGGCTGTCGAATATCGACTACGAAAATGAGAAAATGTCGGAGCTCGTGACACAACTGCTCCTTCTGTCCCGGGCTGAAAACAGCGAAATACCGAAGGAGACCCTTGATTTTTCAAAGTTAGTTGACGGCGAGACCCTTGTGTTCGAGAGCCTTGCTTTTGAAAACGGGAAACGTATAGAGACGGATATACAGCCCGGACTTACCGTTGAAGGCAACTCAAACCAGTTGAAGCAGCTGGTCTCCATACTCCTTGACAACGCCCTCTCCCACGGCGCGGGAGAAGAGATCAGGCTTACCCTCAGCCGCGAAAAGCATTTTGCAGTACTCACCGTTTCAAACGGCGCGGATGAGATCGGCGCGGAACAGCTCTCCCGTCTGTTTGACCGCTTCTACCGCGCAGACGAGGCGAGGAACGACGCCGGCTCGCATTACGGTCTGGGCTTATCTATCGCCAAAGCCGTCACTGAAGCCCACGGCGGACAGATCCGCGGGGAATATCGGGACGGAAAAATGTTCTTTACAATTTCACTCCCCGTAAAAAAATCTGAAAAAAATTAAAAATCTTCAATCTTTCTTCAATCCTCATCCGTTATTATCATGTCAAGCCTTAAACAAAACAGCAGCGGATGAGGATGTTGTTTTAATACAATGAATAAGAAAAGGAGTGTTTTAAATGAAAAAGATATTGGCTTTATTGCTTGTGCTCGCTATAACGGCGGCATTCGCCTCCTGCGGCGGCGCACAAACAAAGGAGGAACCCTCCTCCGCATCGGAGACGACAATAACCATGGCGGAGACCATCACCGCTCAGGACATAACCGCGGCGGAAGCCACAGGTGATTTTTCCGTAACCACCGAGGACGGCACCGTGACCAACGAGAGCGGCGTGTATACACTCTCCTCCGCCGGCACCTACACCCTTACGGGTCTGCTCAACGGTCAGGTGCTGGTAAACGCAGGGGAAGACGATGAAGTGGTGATCGAGCTTTCCGGCGCCACGATCAACAACAGCACGGACTCCCCCATCAAGGTCATTTCCGCCGGCAAGGTGGAGATCTCCGCGAAGAAGGATACCGAGAACGTTATCAACGACACCCGCACGGCAAAAACCACCGACGATGAAAACCAGGGCGAGGGCGCAATATACGCGAACTGCGATCTTAAAATAAAAGGCTCCGGCACTCTGGTGATAAACGCTGCTTACAATAACGGCATACACACAACAAAGGATCTTAAGATACAGAATCTTTCCCTTAAGGCCACCGCTGTAAACAACGCCCTGAAGGGCAACGACTCAGTGGAAATGACAAGCGGCTCTGTAGTGGCGATATCCACAAACGGCGACGGTGTAAAGACCGAAAACACCGACGTGAGCAAAAAGGGCAACACCAAGGGCAACATCAACATTTCCGGCGGAGAGATCACCGTATACGCCGCCGGAGACGGCTTCCAAGCGGCAAGGGATTTCAACCTTGAAGCAGGAGAGGAAGGCGCCCCCGTCGTCACGGTCTGCACCGGTTCATACAGCGAATTCACCTCCATGAGCGCCTCCACCTCATCCTACAAGGGCATCAAGGTGCAGAACGAGCTGAATATCTCTGCGGGCAATATCACGATCCAGAGCTACGACGACGGCCTCCACGCGGACAGCGGAAAGGCTCTTGATGACGGCTCCGAAGGACTGGGCAGGATAAACATTTCCGGCGGCACGATTACATTGAACGTCTACGCCCCGGAGAACAAGACCCCCGGCGGGCGCAGAGGACCCGGCGGCTGGGGAGGACAGCAGGCAGTTTCCGGAGCGGACGGCATCCACGCGGATTCCATTCTGAATATCTCCGGCGGTACAATAAACATCGACAGCGCCTATGAAGGTCTTGAAGCGAACGTTATCAATATTTCCGGCGGCACATCTTATGTGGCGGCCAACGACGACGGCGTGAACGCCTGCAAGGGAAGCTCACCCACACAGATAAACATCACCGGAGGCTACCTTGACGTCACAGTTTCACCCAGCGGAGATACGGACGGCATCGACAGTAACGGCAGCTACTCCCAGACCGGCGGCATTGTGATAACCAGAGGTCCAAGCATGGAGATGGCGGCAGCCATTGACGCGGACAGTTCCGTGACCGTCTCGGGAGGCACGCTTATCGTCTTGGGCTACGGCAGAGTAAGCACAGGAGGCAATGTAAAATCATACGACCTTTCCCTGAACTCATCGGGTACCCACACTGTAACCATCGACGGAACGTCCTATACCTTCACAAATGCAAATTCATATTCAAGGACATCCTGCTACAGCGACGTGTCGGTGAAAGCCTGAATTAAATAATGAAGCGAGGCGATCCTTATGCGCATACTTTTAGCCGCGCCGGACAGAGACCTGCTGGAGTGCTATAAAGAAATACTTGAAACCGATTTCGGCGAGACCGTTACGGCATTTGACGGCGCCCAGGTGATCTCTCTTATCTCTTCGGAAAATTTTGACACGGTGATACTCGATCATGACCTTCCGCTGACCGACAGCAGAAAGCTCATTGAACGGATCCGGGACAAGGGCATACCGGTCATAGTTCTTATAAACGGCTCCGTGAGTGTCACCTGTCTGACAGAGAAAGTGCCGGCAACGGCTTACCTTTCCTACCCATTCACCTCCGACGGCATAAAGGACGTAATAATGAACGTCTGTCAAAAAAGCTCCTCCGGCGGAAAGCTTACGGCAGGCGGAGTTGAGATAGACGTTTCCGGGTTCCGCATACAGAACGGGCCGTACCTTACCGCAGGTGAGATAGACGTCCTGCAGTCGCTTCTGAGCGGCGGGTCCGTCACAACGGAGGATGGAGCATATATCAGCGCTCTGAACCGAAAATTTTCGGAGATCGGAGCGGCGGAACAAATAAAATACAGGCCGGAGAAAGGATTCGGATTGGTGACAAATAATGAATAAAGCTGAAAAAAAGTTCAGGCTCTACGCTATTCTGGTCATCTTCGTCCTTTTGACTTCCCTGCTTGCCGTGATAAACGCGGTAAACTTTACCATGGCAAGTCAGGACGCGGACGAGATAACCCAGATGATAGCAAGCCGTCAGGGTTCCTTTGACCACAAAAATAAACGCTCCGTGGATATGCAGCCGCAGATTCCCGAAAAGGACTTCAGGATGGGACCCATGGGTCCTTCCTCCCCGGAGACGGACTCTTCGGTGAGATATTTCACCTTTGCGTTTTCCGAGGACGGAAAAGACGCAAAAGTTGTGGCGTTCCATCTTTCCGCCGTCACCGAAGACGAGGCGATGGAATGGGCAAGAGAGCTTATCAATGAGGAAACCGGATGGACGAGAGGCACCTACCGTTACCGTGTTTACAAGGATCAGGGCATGACCTATGTGACCGTTATAGATCAGGGCAGGGAGCTGATCGCCTCATACAGGATACTTATCATATCCGCCATAGGAGAAGCCCTTTGCCTTCTGATCGGCTGGTTCGTCCTGCTTGCCATAGCAAGAAAGATATATGCCCCTATTGAGGAAGCAGACAGAAAACAAAAGAATTTTATAAAAGGCGCAAATAAAGAATTCCGGCTTCCCATTACTATCATAAACGGAAACACCGAGCTTGCGGAGAGAAAATACGGTCCGGACGATCAGACCCGTTCCACACGCCGTCAGTTGAACAAACTCAACGCCCTTGTGAACAAGCTTGAAACTATCGGGATCTTTGAGAATGAAAACGTGACCCCGTCACAGATCCCCCTTTCTGAATATTTGAACGCCGCCCTTGACCGGGACGTTGAAAAATTCGCTTCCTGCGGTATTGAGCTGAATTACGATATAGCTCCCGACGTCAATATCTCCGCCGACCCCGAGGCTATGGTTCGGGTGATCGACGAGCTTATAGAAAACGCCCTGAAGTTCTCCATGACAAAGGCCTCTTTCACACTGAAAAGCGACGGCGGCAGGACCGTTATTGAGGCGCAAAACGACACAAATCTTCCCGACGGCGCGGCGGATCAGATATTTGACCGTTTCACCAGGCTGGAAAACGCAAAGGGCGAGGAAAACGCCGGTCTGGGTCTCGCATATGTGAAAGATGTTGTAACGGCGCACAACGGCAGAGTCTCTGCGGCAGTGGCAGGCGGAACATTTACGCTCCGCATCGCATTATGATCCGGGGGTGATGTTGTGGCTATCACGGTAATGCAACGATATGAGCTGAAATATCTGCTCAGCGGCGAACAGACAGCGTTCCTCAGGGAGCGGCTGAAAGGACATATGGAGTTGGATCAGTACGGCAAGACCTCCATCGCATCACTCTACTACGACACTCCCACCTATCAGCTTATCCGTACCAGCGTTGAAAAACCCCTTTTCAAGGAAAAAATAAGGCTCCGCTCCTACGGCATAGCCACCGAGGAATCCCCGGTATTTCTGGAGCTTAAACGCAAGGCTTACGGCATCGTATATAAACGCAGGGTGCAGACCACCATTCCCCTTGTTCATAAATTTTTTGATGGAGAAGGCGACATCTGCGCCGGCGGACAGATAAACAGGGAGATAACCACTTTCAGGGATCACTACAAAACTCTTGTTCCCTCCTGCCTTATCATTTATGACCGCTCCGCCTATTTTGAACCCGACGGCGATCTGCGGCTGACAATAGATGAGGCGCCCCGATACCGGGTGGACGAACTGAGCCTGACAAAATCCATGGATGGGAATCTGCTGCTCCCTCCCGGCTGGACGATACTGGAAATAAAGGTGCAGCAGGCAATGCCCCTGTGGCTGGCATCCGCTCTCTCGGAGGGCGGAATACGTAAGGGAAGCTTTTCAAAGTACGGAGAAGCTTACCGTCAGCAGCTGCTCAAGGCTCAATAAAATAAAGAAAAGGAAGGATACTTTATGTTTGACTCTATTTACACTTCTGTTGTGACTCCCTCACAGTTTTTCATAATGGCGGCGGCGTCACTGATAACGGGCTTTCTTTACGCCTGGATAATGAGCTTCCGCATCCGCTCCACAAAAAGATTCTTCACCGTTACGGCTCTTATTCCCTTTGTGGTGGCGGCGGTAATAACCTTCGTCAACGGCAACATCGGAGCCGGTGTGGCGATCGGCGGCGCCTTCAGCCTGATACGTTTCCGTTCAGCCCAGGGCAGCGCGGACGAAATAGCCGCCATATTGGTGGCAATGGGTTCAGGCATAGCCTTCGGTATGGGATACATCGCCTACGGCATAGTGATCCTTGTTTGCCTCGCTGTAATATATATGCTCCTCAACCTTGCGCCTCTGTTTGAACACAAGAGCATGGCGGCGGATCAGCTCCTGCGCATAACCATACCGGAATCCCTCGAATATAACGGGACTTTTGACGACATCTTCGCCCACTATCTAAAGAGCATAGAAAATGCCGGGGTCAAGACCACCGGCATGGGCAGTATGTTCCGACTTTCTTATAAAGTGCGCATGAAGGACCCCTCGGAGGAAAAGGCGTTCATCGACGAGCTTCGCACAAAGAACGGGAATCTGGAAATATCTCTCCTTCCCTATACGGAAACACAAAATCAACTTTAATTTTCATACAACTCCTCCAAAGAAAAAGTGCAGGTAATCTTTACCTGCATTTTTCATGTTTATTGATTTGACGCACGGTCGATCTCAAACAGTCTTGTCTCGTTCTCATTCATTGTCAGGCTTATCTTATTGCCGCTACCGGCAGCGCCCTTATCCGTTAACAGCTCCTTGTAGTAACAGACCGAATCGAGGCAAACTGTCTTCTCCCCCGCCGAATTTGAGTGTATGGCTATATAACTGCCGTTTGCGTAAACTATGTCCTCCGACGCGCAGTAAACATGGGCTCCGCAGCTCACGGCAAACGCCCTCAGCTCCGCCGGAGAATAATTCTTTTTCATCTTTGAGGTAGTTATGTATTTTACATGGTCTTTTCCGCACAGCTCAAGAGCTCTGCTCATGGAGTCAGTCTTAAGGTCGGACAGGAAGACCACTCCGTTGTATTTTTTGTACACCGCCTCAAAGTCGGACACGTCGTAGATATCGTAAGGGAACCCCGCCAAGCCCAGCTCCGTTCTCTGGTTAAAAGCAATGTTCCTCTGCCATGAGTCCGTCATATATTTGTACGCGCTCTCATCAACGAACACCGCTATTTTCGCCCGGCTCGTCCTGTCCTTATTGAGGGAGTCCGAATATATCTCCTTCATCCGCCCCATTTCGGAGAGGATATCCGGGTCGTTGTACCAGCCGCCCCACATATCGAACCACCAGAAGCCGTTTCCCTTCACAAGCTGACGGCTGAAGGCTTTGCGTATCTGACTGACGGTCTGTTCCCTGCTCTCAAGTCCGTGCCATATGGGGGCGTTGTAATATCCCGTCCCGTCATATTCCGGAGCGGCGTCTTTCAGAAGTTTTGTGAGATGTGTGCGGATGTCGCACTCCTGCATACAGACCTTGCCGTGGAGCCGCACGGAATCTGCGGGATACATTTCTGTCCAGTCCGCGTTCATGGCTCTTGTGCCAATGTAGGAATTGGGTGAGCATATAAAATCCACGCAGTCGCAGTTGAGCAGGGTTTTAAGCGCGTGGGTGCCGTACAACGGGGAATTGACCTCAAGGGAATAACCGTAGAAGGTGCCCACGACTAAATTGTTTCCTGTCTCCTCCTTTGCCACAGAGCAGAAACAGCAGATATCGTCGGCAACGGCGTTGGAGGCAAATTCAAGATATCTTGCAAGATGTTCGTCTTTGTGATAGGCTCCCTTGCCATTGAGCAACGACATATCCGGCAGACCGGAAAAGCCGCAGTCAGGATAATATTTTTCAAGGTAGGCGTTGAATTCATCCTCGGCGTTTTTGCAGTACCCCGCGTTCATGTCGAAGTGGAACCATTCCTCGGTGTTGCCCCCCGCGATCTGATACCCGACAATGTGTCCGGCATAGTCGCTTGAGTTTATGTGCCTTATGACCTCCCGAAGCATTTCAGCCGCAGTCTGACGGAATTTTTCCGAGAACAGGGACTCCCTTTTGCCGGTGCCGTCTACGCTGTCCGGATCCTCCTCCACCCACCACAGGGGCATGGAAACGTTGACCCGAGGGAAGATGTAAGCTCCCGGACAGGCGGCAAGGATCTTATTAACAGACTCGTCCAGCGTAGAAAAATCCGGCTCGCCTTTTTTGTCGAATATCCCGCCGTGGAAGGGTTTTGCCGCCTCGTGTGCGGCTATCCATCTGCCGGCAAAAAGGACAGGCACGGAGAACAGATCGTATCCCGCTTCGGCAAACTCCGCATAGTTGTTATACTCCTCAAGATATGTCATGTACGCCGCCGCGGGGAAAGGCTCGCCGTTCACAAACAGAGTAGGCACCCCGCCACGATCGTCCACGCAGGAATACACGCCGCAATACTTTTCCATGTCTCTCTCCCCGGACTGATAATTTACGGTAAAAACAGTCTCCCCCTTGGGACGGTAAGGATTGAATATCCCGCTTACAAATGAAAGCAGGATCAAAAAGAAAGCTATGATCCTGTTCATAAAAATGCCCCCTCTGTTTTTAGTCTGTTTTTGTTGATTATAACACGACAATGTGCTAAAATGCAAGGGACGATACTGTATTTTGAAAAGGTGTGATTATATGTTTCCCGAGACCTGTAAAATAACCGGAGCGTTTTCCGGATATCTTGATATAATTATGAGCAGACAGCTTCTGGACAAGGCGCTGTGGCAGAACTGCGTCAACGTGTTTTCCTCCGGCATCGACGACGCCGACCGGGGCTGGCGTGGAGAATATTGGGGCAAAATGATGCGTGGCGCCTGCCTTGTGTGGCGGGTCACGAAGTCCCCGGAGCTGTATTCCGTCCTCACCGATGCGGTGGAGGGTCTGCTCTCCAGGCAGGAGCCCGACGGACGTATCAGCGCCTACAGCGTGGAAAACGAATTCTACGGCTGGGACATCTGGGCAAGGAAATATGTCATGACCGGCCTTCAGCATTATTATGACATCTGCGCCGATGATGAGCTGAAAGCGAGGATCATCAAAGCCCTTTCCGCCCACGCGGATTACATTGTCGCCCGCATAGGCGAAGGTAAGATACCGATCCTTGACACCGGTCTCTGGTGGGGCAGTGTGAACTCCGCCAGCATTCTGGAACCCTTCCTTCGCCTGTACAAAGACACCCGCAACAAGGCTTATCTTGACTTTGCCGAGTATATTATCGGCACCGGCGGCTGTAAGGACGGCAATCTTATCGACTGCGTTCTTGAGGGCAAGGCACCCTTTGAATTTCCGGAGCAGAAGGCATACGAGACAATGAGCTTCTTTGAGGGCGTTCTGGCGTATTATGAGCTGACCGGCAAGGAAAAATATCTGGACATCGTTAAAAAATTTGTCTCCCGGCTGTTGGAAACAGACTACACCGCCATCGGCTCCTGCGGATGCACCCACGAGCTGTTTGACAACTCCACCCTTAGGCAGACCGAGCCCAGCGAAAAGATCATGCAGGAGACCTGCGTCACAGTCACCCTTATGCGGCTGCTTGCCCGCCTCTTCGCGGTCACCGGAGAAAAATCGCTTTTCGACTCCCTTCGCGTCAGCGCCCTGAACGCTCTGGCAGGTTCTCTCAACGTGAACGGCTATGACCAGTTCAGCAACGAAAAGAAGGAATATCTCCCGGGCATGGTTTTCGACAGCTATTCGCCCCTCTGCGACGGGAACAGAGGCAGAGGCATCGGCGGTTTCAAGCAATTTGCCGACGGCTCCCATTTCGGCTGCTGCGCCTGCATCGCCTCCGCAGGCTTCGCCCTTTATCCCCTGATGTGCGTCACGGACAGCGGCGACTGTATCAGGGTCAACAGCGTTCTCCCCGGCGAATATGTTTTCCAAAGAGCCGGTGGAGAAATTAAACTCACCGTGACCGACGGCAGCATAAAAGCCTCCGCACCCGAAGGCGTCAGCTTTACTCTTCTGGTTACCGCGGGCGACAAATATTCAACTATCCGCAGTCTTAAAAATGAAACCTCCGGCGTGGAACGGCAGGGGTATGTCTGCTATCCCGGCACGGTCAACGGCGATGAGATCAATCTTTCATTTGAATTCAGGCTTATCGAAACGCACATCAACAGCAAGCTTTCCCTCAATTACGCGGGCTGGGTCCTTGCCGCCGATCAGGCTAAATCGGCGGTTTACGTTCCTGGGCAGAAGCTCGAATTTGCAAGGGATGAGAGCGGAAAGATCAAATATAAAATGCTGTCACCCGAAAGAGGAGAACAGCTCCGTCTGTCCGCGGAAACCGACAAGGGTCAGCTGATCCTGACCGACTACGCCGCCGCGGGGCAGGACGGCAAAAGCCTCGTTTCCGTTTGGTTCTGAAATAAAAACTTGTAAACACATTTCCCGATTCGGCTCCCTTGTGTAAAGGGAGCTGTTGAGGAGCTTCGCGACGAAACTGAGGGATTGTCATAAAAAACAGCACCCATTCTCTTCTTTATATAAAATCACCCTCGGTGGAATTTGCACCGAGGGATTTTTCATGCCTGTCATTTTTTATATCTGTTATATATCCTGTTGTACGCAATTATCAAAAACGGCAGCCCGGCTACGCTTCCGATCCCCACCACCAATCCGGCGGCGCCAACCTGAAACAGTCCCAGAACGGTGCTGACCCAGAAGATCAGGGAATAAACGATCCACATTATGCCGTTCGCCCTGTTGTATGCCGGCACGTCGGAGATCTCCCTCTCACTGACCTCGCTCCCCGACCAGAACCACATGGGCTTTTCCCTTTTCCACGCGAATATGCCTATGCCGGTAAAGAACACGCTGAGGGGTATCATGATTATCAACCAAACGATCCTTTCCATTTTCGCCTCACAAATTTAAAAATTATCATAAATATTTTATCACAGATCCCGCCGGAAATCAATAAAAACAGCCTGACATAAAATCCCTGCGGCCCGGAATCCGGACCGCAGGAAATTTTTATGGTAGCATTTTGTCTATAACTTCGACCCCGAAATAACCTTGTACCACCTTGGGCAAAGCTCCGAAAATCGAACGGAAGAACGCGGTAAGTTTTGCGAAAAAGCCTGTCTTGACGTCGACCGATTCAACACCGGACTCCGCAAGCACCTTGCCATCCTTGATGTACTTCACCTGAACAGTGTAGGACTTTTTAGCCTTGGTAACGGTATATTTGTCGCCTGTACACGCATCCTTGCCATCGACGAACCAGTGGACAGCCGCACCGCTCACGGCGTTCTTGACCTCAGCGGTAAATGTAACGGTCGCCTTGTAGTCAACCGTCTTGTTGGCGGTGAAGTTACGGATGTTGACAGTGGGTTCAGGATTTACCTGAGGGGAAGTGACGGTTACTGTGAACGTCGTCGTCTTGCCTTCATAAGTAACCGTTATGGTTTTTGTCCCCGCAGTTGTTGAGCTGAAACCTGAGCAGGTAAAGCCGCTGGAGATCGTCTTTGTACTGCCGTCTGAGTAGGTCGCTGTCAGGGTCAAACCGCTTGGGTTGAAACTCTCGCCAATATTATATGTGGTCTTAGTGGGCAGGGTCTTGACCGCTATGCTTGAAAGGGTCACGGGTGCGGGATTTACGGTTACGGTGAACGTTGTCGTCTTGCCCTCATAGGTAACAGTTACGGTCTTTGTGCCTGCTGTTGTTGAACTGAAACCTGAACAGATGAAACCGCTTGTAATCACCTTTGTACTGCCGTCTGAGTAGGTCGCTGTCAGGGTCAAACCGTTCTGGTTAAAGCTCTCGCCGATTTCGTATGTGGTCTTGGTGGGCAGGGTCTTGACCGCTATGCTTGAAAGGGTTATGGGCGTCCACTGAGCGTACAAAGTTACGTCTGCCGTGAGATCGTAGCTTGCGCCTGGGGCGTAGCCTGTTCCGCCGCCGTCCGCTTTAGTATTCCAGTTTTTAAAGGTATAGCCGCTTCTTGTGGGCGTTGTTTTTGAAAGTGTTACTGTGCCATTGCCCGTTTGGCTTGCTGGTGCGCCACTGCCGCCGTTGGGGTTGTAAGTAAGAGTGTATGTATTTTTCGTCCATTTTGCATATAATGAATGATCGCTTGCAGCATTTACTACGCTTCTGTCAGTTATCTGACCGCAGATTGTGTCGGCATGGCTGATTAATACACAACCAATCTTACCGGTGAAATAATTCGAAATTGGAGTGGTTGTGTCAGTCCCGGCTTCTGCCCCAATAAAGATTCCATTGCTTGCATTGTAATGGATTTTTGTGCCACCTGTGGCAACGCGATCTTTTTCCGCACCGTCAACATAACCGATCAGATTGCTGCCATCAAATACCAAATCAAAAGTATGCCAGCCGCTCGGTAAAGATCTGTAACCAAATGTGACGTGTTTGTAGCCAACTCCTTCAATAAAAACGTCTGCGCCCGGGCCAGCGCCGTTGGAGTCTGCAAAATAACCCATGCCCCAACCGCCGCCTTCGGTGCAGGAGATCAACTGCCCGCTGAAGGTACTCCAATCGCTTTGGTAAGCCTCAACGTGCAAGGCGATTTTATCCGTAAACATATAGTCTCTGCCAAGTGATACAAAACTACCGTCCACTTGGGCGTTTTCAAATGTACCTCCATTAAAAATATAATTATACCATCCATCAAAGGTGTAACCGGTTCTGGTTGGGGTTGGCAATGAGCCGTATGTTGATCCATAGGTTACGCTTTTTGACGCTGGTGACACAGTACCGCCGTTGGGGTTAAAAGTAACAGTTTGCTCTCCGACATTAACAACAACGTAGTTTCCCGTCGTAGATCCATAATTATTACAGGAAGAAACGGTTATATAATAAGTACCTGGCGTAGAAAAAGATACAGATTCAGTAAAGTCGGTTCCGCCATCCTTAGAAATTACTTCCCCATAATCAT